>JAJYAM010000052.1 GCA_021779535.1 Pseudomonadota bacterium | reverse complement strand
GCGCTCTGCTGGCCTCCGCCTGTGCGAGCGTCCCGCAGGAGCCGCGGCTGGACCACCATCTGCGGGCGGCGATCATCAACGATCCCGGGTTCGGAGGCATCGAGGCCTTCACCGTCAACATTCCATCCACGTGGCATTTTCAAGGAGTCGTGATTGCCGACGTGGGGTGCAACCCTCCTTCACCGGTATTTCGCGCCTATTCGCCCGATGGCCTGAGCGAGATCCGGCTCCTTCCGTCGTTCAACTGGATCATTCGGGCGAAGGGCGCGGCCCGGCCGGAGCGGTTGAACCCAGGCCGGCTTTGTATCGATCTGAATGGCCCGATGACGGCTGCACAGTTTCTCGATCGCTACCTGCGGACGCTCGATTCTCCGCGCGTTCTCGGCCCGATGAACATCGCCGCGGGGTATCGTGAGCAGCTCGATCGACTCCTCAGCCGCATGAATGCACTCCCGCCCATCGGCGCCGAAGCCCGCTCACGGACCACGGGAGACGCTGCGGCGGTGCGCATCGAGACCACCAACGGGACATTCACGATCCGAGAGCGGCTGCGGGCACGTGTGGTCTGCACATTCTGGGCCAAGACGATCGGTGGCCAACGGGGCTTCTGTGCCGCGCGCCTGGACGTTCTGCGGGCGCCGACGGGCGAGTTCGATTCGCTCGTGAACCTGGTCGACCGTCACAACTTGACGACCGCAAAGAGTGACCAAGCCTGGCTACACCAATGGATCGGCCAGTTCAGGCGGCGGCGCAAGTATGTGTCCGGCGATCGCTACCGTACCAACCCTGACGCGGTCGCCATGCTGTATCGCCAGGCCGGTGACTTCGGCCTGGTTCACCGGCTGCCGTGCCAAAGGTTCCTCGCATGCTTCGACGGAGAATACCCGGGTGCAGAACGCGTGCTCACGTCATTCCTGCTCGCAAACTACTTGAGGACCCGGGATTGGGCCGACTTCGCACTCGATTCCAGGTCCACCCGGGGCCCGGATGGGAAGCCGTACGTTGCCACCACCCTCAGCACCTGGCGCAGCTCCGATGGAAGGCGGTATAAAACCGGCTATCGTGACGCGAATCCGAACGGCGTGTTCCCCGGCCGGTGGACCGTAAGGATCGTGTCATTGCCCATCGTGTCATTGCCCGAAGGCCCGCCGCAGTAGCCGCTGGATTAGGACGGACAGCGAGGCGAAGCCGCGGCGGCCGTCGCGGCCCCGCGCAGTATCGCTTGCGCCTCATGCTCCACGTGCAGCCCGTAGGCGGTCCTGACCGGCTTCGCGAGGATGCGCACGGCTTCCACGGCATGCGGGCGCGCAGCGGCATAACATTTCTCGCCGACCAAGGCCTCGGCGAGCGCCATTTGGCCGAGCCCGAACATCCGCGACCCGGGTGCGAGCCGACTGCGCAGACTGCGCAGAAATTCCTCCGCCAACGGCTGCGCGTCGCGATAGCGTCCGACCGCCGAATAGGCGCGTGACAGGTAGTAGAGAATCTCAACCTGGTCGGACTTGTCCCCCAGCGCGCGACGCCAGGTCGGCAATGCCCCCTCGAGCAGCTTGACCGCGTCGACCGCCCGTCCGGCGCGGACCAACGCGTCCCCCCAATAGGGAACTTCGTTCAAGGCCTCTGCGCTCGCCGGCCCCTGGCATTGCACATAACCGTCGTAGGCTTCGCGAAACAACGGCAGACTCTCGGTGACGCGTCCGTTCTGGTTGTCGATCCAGGCAAGCCAACCATCCACGTTGGCGCGATCGCAGAGCGCCAACGGATCGCCTCGATAACGCTGCCGCAACAGCGAAAAGATGCGCGTCGCGGTGGCGACATGTCCCTGCATATTGGCATCAGAGGCGTAATCATGCAGCGCCAGGTCTTGATCATTCCGCGGCAGGTGATCGGCGATGGCCTCGTGTGCGCTCTTTCGCAACAATGCGAGGTTCCCGGGCTTGATGAAGCCGTTGTTATCCTCGTTGAACGCATAATAGACATCCGTCAGGATGCGCACCCGCGCCGAGACCGGGTATGCGTGGGCGAGGCGGAATGCCTCCGCCGAGAGGGCGCGTCCGGCCGGCACCTCATTGCGATCGAAATCGATGACCGCGAGATAGATTTCCGCCTCCACCCGATTCCCGATCGCCGCACTGCCCTGGGACAACGCCAGCACGCGGCGCAACGTCGCGCGGGCATCGTCCGTGTCGCCGCTCTCGTACATGGATTCCGCCAGTCCAAGCATCGCCGCACGAAGGTCGGCGGGATTTTGAATGTAGGCCGGCAGGTTGCGCACCCCGGCGCGCAGGAATTCCGCCACCGTCGCGACCGGTTTCGCCGTGTAATCGGGATTCGCCATGCGGAACAAGCGATGCATGAAGTGCTGCATACGCACCGCGCGCTCGGCCTCGCGCAGCGCCCGCGCCTGTCCGACCCATGCGTCCGCGAGGCTCGCACCGGACACGGCCGCGACCAGCACCGCAACCACCAGTGCCAATCGATGGCGGTCGATGAACTTGCGCAGGCGATAGACGGCGGTCTGCGGGCGCGCCTTGATCGGTTGTCGCGACAGGTAACGTTCGAGATCGTCCCGCAGTGCCTCGGCGGAGCCGTATCGCTCCCGCGGATCGTTCCTCAGGCAGGTATCGAGGATCGTCGACAGATCGCCCCGCAGTTCCTGCTGAGCGCGCCGCGCGGCGCGATCTCCTCGCGGGCGGGCGTCCGCCGCCGCGCGCGCAAGCGATTCCGGTTCGAGGCCACGCAGGGCTTTCTCCATGCGCACGACGCCGGATGTGTTGCCGAACGGCGCCTGCCCGCAGAGGATCTTGTACAAGGTCGCGCCAAGCCCGTAGACGTCGCTCGCGGTGCTCACCGGGCGGTTCAACAGCTGTTCCGGGCTCGCAAACGCGGGCGTCGCAACCACGGTGGCCGTGGACTCCCCGTTCGCCTGCGTCCACTTGGAGGTGCCGAAGTCGAGGAGCTTGACGATGCCGGTCTTGGAGACCAACACATTGGACGGCTTCAGATCGAGATGCACGATCAGGCCCCGATGCGCGGCGCTCACCGCATCGCAGACGGTCAAAAATAGGCGCACACGCGATTCGATGTCGAGTTTGCGTTCGTCGCAATAGCGATCGATCGGCACGCCGTCGACGTACTCCATGACGATATATGGCTGCCCGTCCTCGGTCGTCCCGGTGTCGAACAAGCGGGTGATGTTCGGGTGATCGAGCGATGCGAGCAGCCGCTGTTCGCGGTGGAAACGCTCGACGAAGGATGCATCGACCGCGTGCGGCGCCAGCACCTTGAGCGCCGCGCGGACCTTGGTGTCGGCCACGGTGCGTTCGGCCAGATACACGGTGCCGACGCCGCCTGAGCCGAGCTTCTCGATCAATCGGTAAGGGCCGATCGCGGCAGGCAGGTAGCCTGGGGGCCCGTCGGTCGGAGCGACCGATGCCGCGATCGACGGATCGGAGCCCACGCTCTGTGCCGATCGCAGCAACGCGCGCACCCGTTCGCGCAGAGCGGGATCCGCCACCTCGCGCGCAAGCAACGCTTCGATCGCCGTGGCGTCCAGTCGGTCGCAGCGATGGAAGAGCCGCTGCAGCTCGGCCCAGTGCCCGGCATCGTCCGAAGCGCGATTGTCCATGGGAATCCGTCAACCGCCCGCGCGACGCCTCAACTGGCCGACGCCCCGCCCGCCAATCGTTCGATCAGCCAGGCGCGCGCGAATCGCAAATCGCGGTCCACGGTTGCCTTGGACATCTTGAGCAGATCCGCGGTCTCCTCCGCGGTCGCGCCGAGGAAGAGCCGCAGTTCCACCATGCGGGTCTTGCGCGCGTCGATGAGTTCGAGCTCTTCCAGCGCCCGGTCGATATCCAGCACGTCCGCGGACGGGCCGGCGGTCGTGCCGACGAGATCCAGATCGAGTGGAATGCGAATGCCGCCGTCACGTTTGTCGCGCCGCTCGGCGCGGGCGGCGTCGACGAGGATGCGACGCATCAGCAGCGACCCCAGACTGAAGAAATGCTCGCGATCGGTGAACTGCAGTCGTCGCTGCTCCGCGAGCTTCAGGAACAATTCATTGACGACGCCGGTGGGCTGCAGCAGATTGGCGGCCGACTCGCCGCGGAATAGCGCTCCGGCGATCTGCCGCAAACGCGGATAGACGAGACTGAAAAGCGGGTCGAGGGCGGCCGCGTCACCATCACTCCAGCGCCGCAGCAACAAGGTGACATCGCCGTCTGAACTCACAAAACCGTGCACCGAGCGCCGTTGCCCGATCTCGCGGCGGCAAGCAATGCAATGACCAGCGACCGTGACATCGTCCAAAATACTAACAGCTAAGGGTTCCAAACGCGTGTCGAAATCGACAGCGCATGGCGGCGTCCTGGCGCGGCCGGTAACCGTGACGGACAGCCACTTGGCGGAGACTTATGTCAAAGAATCAGGGGCATGGCTCGCGCTACACGAACCTGCGCCTCACTTCGGTGCGAGGTAGTACGGCGGATCGCGGGCGGTGTCGTGAGTCATTTCTCCCGGTCTCGGCGCCTACCACCTTGAGGGACCGGACGTCGCAACTGCCAATGCCTCTGCAAGGAAGCCCGCCCATGTTCGAACTATTGAAGCTTCTCATGGACGGTCTGGTACTGCGCGACTCGGCCCGCAAGGGACTCCTCGATTGGAAGGTCATGCTCACCGGCTTCGGCTTCGTCATTTTCCTCTACGGGACCGCGCTGCCGGCCTTGCTTTTATACCAACGCAACCCGCGCTACGAGTGGCTGTTCATCGCCACGCTCTGCGTCGACGCCGTCGTCTTCGGTCTCGTCATGTTTTTCGGCGCCCGCCGGTACCTGCGGGCGACGGCAGCCAGCAAGGAACCGGACTCGGCGTCGCAATAACCGCTGAGCTGCGTTAACAGGCGCCCATGATCTGGCTCTTCTTCATCGGGCTGCAAGTGTTCATTCTCATCAGCGGCATCCGTCAACACGAACATGACGGCACCTGGAGCTGGTCCCTGTTTGCGTTCGCCCTGGGCTTCATGGTGTTCGAAATCCTCATCCTGCTCCTGCCGCTGCGGCTCGGCATGGCCGGCAACCGTTATTTCACGGCCGTGTGGACCGCCGCTTGGATCCTCGCCGCCATAAACTTCATCTGGTTCCTCGCCGTCTGCCGCCGCCGCAAGCGCGGGCGACGCGGCGGATGACATCCCGACCGAGACATCGGCGATACCACAGCGTCATTCCCGGTCCGACCCGTTCTCCAACATCCCTGCGCAGCCTTTATTGGCGATTGCCGCCGCCGCTGCGTGAACGCATCGACCGACGACCTGACCACCCAGCGCGTAACCGGCCCCGAGAGTATCGGCCCCGGCGGGTCAAAGTCACGGGGTGATCTCGAAGACCGTACCAAGGCTGCCGGCGCCGCCTGCGTAAGTGGTTCCGTAAAGGTTGCCGTTGCTGCCCATGACGAGACCGGCTTCGGGGCTGCCTCCGTCACTACCGCCCGTGAAAGTGTAGAGAATGGTTTCGGTGCCGGCGGGAGTGATCTTGAATACGGTGCCTTCGCTCCCGACACCGAGGGAGGTGGTGCCATAGAGGTTGCCGTTGCCGTCCATGATCAAGCCGGCCAACGGCAGGGTCCCATCCGTTGCCGTCGCACCGAAGTCATGAAGGACGGATTCGGCGCCTGACGGGGTGATCTTGAAGACCGTGCCGTTGTTGCTCGAACCACCCTGGTAGGTGGTTCCGTAGAGGTTGCCACTGCTGTCCATGATCAGGCCGGCTCGAGGCCCGGACCCATCGGCACCTCCTGCGAAGGAGTGGAGGATGGTTTCATTGCCCGCGGGCGTGAGCTTGAAGACCGTGCCGTTGTTGCTCGAACCACCCACGGTGGTGGTTCCGTAGAGGTTGCCACCGCCGTCCATGATCAGAGCGGCTAGAGGCCCGGACCCATCGGCACCTCCTGCGAAGGAGTGGAGGATGGTTTTATTGCCCGCGGGCGTGAGCTTGAAGACCGTGCCGTCGTTGCTCGAACCACCCTGTTGGGTTGTTCCGTAGAGGTTGCCACCGCTGTCCATGAGCAGGCCGGCTTCGGGATTGCCTCCATCACTGCCGCCCGTGAAGGAGTAGAGAATGGTTTCGGTGCCGGCGGGAGTGATCTTGAAGACCGTGCCCTGGCTATGCGCCCCGACGCCTGTGGGCACCCCGCCGCCTGTGGTTGTGCCATAGAGGTTGCCGCTGCTATCCATGACCAGGCCGGCGGAAGGCAGGGTACCATCGGTTGCCGTCGCGCCGAAGGAATGAAGGACGGATTCCGTGCCGGTCGGGGTGATCTTGAAGACCGTGCCCACGTTATTCGGTCCGCCCGTTTCAGTCGTGCCGTAGAAGTTGCCACTGCTGTCCATGATCAGACCGGCGCTGGGAGTGGCCCCATCCGTTGCTGTCGCTCCGAAGGAGTGCAGGACCGTTTCGGTCGCGGTCGGGGTTCCCGTCGTGCAGGTCACGCTCACCGTGGTGACATTCGCCGCACCGACCGTCCCTGCGCCAAAGTTCGATACCGTACAGGTCTGCCCGGTGGGCTGGGTGTTCACCGTGACCGCGTAGCTTGCGCCGGCGAGCAACTTCGTGGCGAAGGTGAACGCCCCATTGGCTGTGAGCGTGAGGTTATCGCCCCCATTGTCCTGCAGCACGACGGCAATGCCGGACCCCGGGGTCAAGCCGGAGAGCGTGCCGCCGATCGAATAGGTGCTGGCGGCGTTGGCGGAGCAGGTTACCGCCACATTGGCGACATTGGCCGATCCGGTGGTGCCGGTGCCTTGCGATACGGTGCAGGTTTGCCCGGTGGGCTGGGTGTTCACCGTGACCGCGTAGTTGACCCCGGTGCCGAGCGCGGTCGCGAACGTGAACGCGCCATTGGTGGTGACTGCGAGGTTGTCACCCCCGTTGTCCTGCAAGACCATCTGGGTGCCGGCGGCGAGGCCCGAGACCGTGCCGCCAATGGTATAGGTCGCGGGCGGTGGCGGGGTCGGGTTCGGCGTTGCCGTGGGTGAGGTCGTCACGGGGTTGAGGAGCGTTTCGGTCGTGCCGTCGTCGAACGTGATCGCGAGCGCGCCCTGCGGGGTCACCGTCCCCGAGGCCGTGCCCTTGCCGGTATTCAGCGTGATCGTGAAACTCGCCGTGAAGATCGACATCGCCACGGTGCCGGTGTAGCCCTGCGGGGCGACCGCGACGTTGCCGTTGATGGTGCCGTTGAACGGACCGGATAAGCCGGTGACCGAGATCGTCTCGCCGCTCTGGGCGATCTGCGCGGTGCCGGTCACCGCGCCCGTGTCGCTGAGTGAGAGATCCGCGGTCACCGCCTCCTGCGCCTTCGTCAGGGTGAAGGTGCCCTTGATCTCGCCGGCGCCGGTGCTGTCCTGCAATGCGATCGTGCCGCTGCCGCTGATCGGCAGATTGCCGGCGGTGATGTTCGCGGCAATCGTCATCGTGTAGGGCGGCGTCGCCGACGCTTGGCCGAGTGCCGGTATCGTCGTGCCGGACGGGTAGGTCACGCTCAGGGTGCCGGCGGACTGCGTGCCGGCGGAGTCTGAGTAGAAGTGGTCGGTGATGACGGCACCCGAGATCGTGAATCCCGACTCGTATAGACCGAGCGTGCCGTCATAGGTGAGCGCCGGCGTTGCCGCCACCGCGCTGGCGGTTCTGCGTACCGACTGGACGAGCATGCGCGCGAGACCGGCTGCGAGTGCTGGTTTCAGCGGGCTCGACGCCGGTAGGGTCGCCTCGACCTGAAGCAGCGGATAGGAGAGACCGCCCTGAAAGGTTTGATATCCCGAGACCACGGCTGCTTGCTCGGCCACGTAACCGCTCAGGGGCGTCGGCTTCGGCGGCGGCGCCGCGCCGCCGCCACTGCTGCTGCAGGCAGTCAGTGCGAGGACAAGCACGCCGAAGAGGGGTGCAAGGGGGAGTCGGCGGTGTTTCATCGGCGAATTGCCTTGCGATCTGATGCTACCAAGTCAGGATCGCGTCATGCGACGCCAAAACGACTCATCGCCTGGAACCGGGCGAATGGGTGCTCCGCTGCCCAAACGATCGGGCAGACCGAGATGCCGGTCGAACGGACCGCCCGTCAAGCCGGTGCGGACCGACCCGGCGATACGAGAACTTCCGAAGCAGGCGCAAGTCGTGCCGTGAGGCGGTTTGGCCAGCGATGTCGCGTCCGCAATTGAACGACGACGCATCGACGTCCCGGGTCATTGATATTCACGTGAGGACCTGTCACATGCGCAAATCGCTGCCCGTGCCGTGCGCTCATGGCGCCGCGGTTTTGTTCGTCTCGACGGCGGCGTTCCTGCTGTTCGCGGGCATGACGCCGAGTGTGCGAGCCCAGACCACGCTCAACGATCTGCGCGCAGCCGCCGAACAGGGGAACGCGAAATCGCAACTCGAGTTGGGAGTCGCGTACGAACAGGGAGAGGGCATTACGAAGGACTACCAGCAGGCCCTCGCATGGTTTCGCAAGGCCGCCGCGCAAGGCAACTCGGATGCCGAATTCAACCTCGGCGTCATGTACTCCCGTGGCGAGGGTGTGCCGGTGGATTATGTGAAGGCGGCGGCCTGGTATCGCAGGGTTGCCGACCAGGGATTGCCGGACGGCGAGTACTTTCTCGGCATGATGCTCTTGCATGACGGCCCGGGCCAGGACCTCGCCCAGGCGGTCGCATGGTTCCACAAGGCAGCGGACCTAGGCTACGCCAATGCGGAGGGTCAGCTGGGCATCCAGTACGCGACAGGCCGGGGCGTCCCCCGGAACTCGCAGCAAGCCGTCTTCTGGTACACCAAGGCCGCGCAGCTGGGTCAGCCGGTTGCCCAGACCAACCTCGCCATGATGTATGTCACGGGAAACGGTACCAAGCAGGATCTGCGGCAGGCGTCGGCGTGGTTCCACAAGGCTGCGGACCAGCACTATCCGGATGCGTTGTACGACATCGGTGTGATGTATGCCAAGGGAATTGGCGTGCCGCAGGACGCGGCGCAGGCCGCGGGATGGTTCGAGAAGGCCGCTGACCTCGGCTACGCGCAGGCGCAGTACAACCTGGGCTTGCTGTACAAAGAGGGTAATGGCGTAGCCAAGGATCCGGTCAAGGCGGCGACGTTGTGCAAACTCGCGGCCGAGCAGGGGAACCGCTATGCGCAGTATTACCTCGCGGTCGCCTATGAAATGGGTGATGGTGTGGCAAAAGACCCGCGGGCGGCGGTCATGTGGTACGGCAAGTCGGCGTCTCAGGGATATGATCGGGCGCAGGCCGCGCTTGGTGCCATGTACGCACAAGGGACCGAAGTCCCCAAAGACTATGCGAAGGCGGTGTTCTGGTTTCGCAAGGCCGCGGCACAAGGGTATCCGGACGCCGAGTACGACCTGGGAATCGCGCGTGCCGACGGCGCCGGCGTACCCAAGGATAGGCAGCGGGCGGTGGCGTGGTTCCGCAAGGCCGCTGCGCAGGGGTACCAGCCCGCCCAGCGCGACCTGGACCGGTTGGAGGCGTCGAGCAAGTAGGCCGCCGGGCGCGGCCGATCGTCGCGCCGCCGCGATTCAGCGAAAGGCCTCCAAGACCCGTCGCAGCGCGTCGCCGCCGGGACTCAGCGACTCGAACGGAATCGCGTTCAACGGCGTATCGGGGGTCGAATCGAGCGCGTGGATATCCGGGGCATCCTGGGCTATGTGCAACAAACCGGTCAGATACTCGCCGCGGCGCATGCGTTGTTGGATCGCGTTGAGCGCGACCCCCGGATTGGACGGGTCGTAGTCCGCCTCCACCTTGCGCAATACGATCCTGCTGCCGTCGTGCAGGGCCACGGTCTGCGCCGCGCCGTCGGCGTAATCGACCGCGATTTCGGCGGCGAACGGCACGAAGTCCGCGTGCACGGCTTCTTCGTAATGCTCCCGGGTGTAGGCATAACTGCGCGTCGAGCCCTCGTGATCGTTGAACGTCACGCAGGGCGAGATCACGTCGATCAGCGCGAATCCGTCGTGGCGCATCGCCGCCCGAAGCAGCGGCACGAGCTGCGCCTTGTCGCCGGAGAAGCTGCGCGCGACGAACGAGGCGCCGAGCGTGATCGCGAGTTGCACCGGATCGATCGGCGGCTGGCGATTCACCGCACCGCGCTTCGCCTTGGTGCCGAGGTCGGCGGAGGCCGAGAACTGGCCTTTGGTCAGGCCGTACACGCCGTTGTTCTCGATGATGTAGACCATGTTCAGATTGCGCCGGATGGCGTGGCAGAACTGGCCGAGCCCGATCGACAGGGTATCGCCGTCGCCGGAGACGCCGATGTAGGTCAGTTTGCGATTGGCCGCATTGGCCCCGGTCGCGATCGAGGGCATCCGGCCGTGAACTGAATTGAAGCCATGCGCACCGCTCAGGAAGTAGGCGGTCGTCTTCGACGAGCAGCCGATTCCCGAGAGTTTCACGACCGTGTGCGGCTCGACCGCATTGGCCCAACACGCTTCGATCACGGCCGCGGTGATCGAATCGTGGCCACAGCCGGCGCAGAGCGTGGAATTCGCGCCTTCGTAGTCGCGGCGCGTGAGGCCGAGCGCATTGCGCGGCAAATCCGGATGGGCGACTTTGGGTTTGCTCATGAAGGTCATCGTGGACTCCCGCGTGTTCAGCCGACCAACCGGGCCGCCGGACGGTCCGGTGCGATCACGCCGAGGATCCCCTCGGCCACGTAGCTCGCCGGCATCGGCATGCCGTTGTAATGCAGGATGGACCGCAGCCGCGACCGCTCGACCGCCGTCTCCATCATCAGAAGGGTGCGCAACTGCGCGTCCCGATTCTGCTCCACCACGAAATTCAAGCGGTGACCGGCGAGGAAGCGCTGCACTTCCTCGCCGAACGGAAAGGAGCGCACGCGCATGTAATCGACGTGGAAGCCGCTCCGGCGCAGCCGGACAAGCGCCTCGCGCACCGCGGCGTCGCCGCTGCCCAGGCTGACGACCGCGATGTCCGTCGCCTGCTCGGCCGGCTCGATCACGGCCTTCGGCACCAGATGCGCGGCCGTCATCCACTTCTTGCGCAGACGGTCGACGACGATCTGGTATTCGGTGGAGTCCTCCGTGTAGCCGCCGTATTGGTTGTGGCCCGAGCCGCGCGCGAAGTAGGCGCCTTTGGTCGTGACGCCCGGCAGCGTGCGGTACGGGATGCCGTCCGCGTCGTGATCGTAATATCGCCAGAAGCGGTCGATCTTCGCCAGTTGCTCGGCGTCCAGCACTTTGCCGCGATCGGGGCGATACCCGTCATCCCAGTGAAACTGCGGGCACATCCAGTCGTTCATGCCGATGTCCAGATCCGACAGCACGAGCACCGGAGTCTGCAGCCGCTCGGCCAGGTCGAACGCGGTCACGGCGAATTCGAAGCACTCCTCAGGGCTCGACGGATAAAGGCATACCTGCCGCGTGTCGCCGTGCGAAGCGTAGGCCGCGGAATGAATGTCGCACTGCTGCGTGCGCGTCGGCATGCCGGTGGACGGTCCCACGCGCTGCACGTCGAATACCACGGCCGGAATCTCGGCGTAATAGGCGAGTCCCAGGAACTCCTGCATCAGCGAGATGCCGGGCCCCGAGGTCGCCGTGAACGCCCGGGCGCCGTTCCATGAGGCGCCGATGACCATGCCGATCGAGGCGAGCTCGTCCTCGGCTTGGATCATCAGGTAATTCTTGCGGCCCGTGGCCGGATCGACCCGCAGCTTCTCGCAGAATCCCTTGTACGCGTCCATCAACGAGGTCGATGGTGTGATCGGATACCACGCGCCGATGGTCGCGCCCGCGTACACGCAGCCGAGCGCCGCGGCCGTGTTGCCGTCGATCATCACGTGGCCGCGGGTCGCGTCCATCTTTTCCACGCGCAGGCCGAGCGGGCATTCGAAATTCGCGCGCGCGTAATCGTAGCCCAACTGGATCGCAGCCATGTTGGCGTCGACGAGCTTCGGTTTCTTCGCGTAGGTCTCGCCGAGCAAGCCGCGCATGATCTCCAAATCGATCGAGCAAAGCGCCGCGAGCACCCCCGCATAGCAGATGTTCTTCATCAATATCCGCGTGCGCACGCCGTCGAAGTTCTCGTTGCAGAGCCGCGCCAACGGCACGCCCAGCACCGTCACGTCGTCGCGCTTCTCGAGCGCCGGCCGCGGCCAGGTCGAGTCGTACAGGAAGAAACCGCCGGATATGACGTCTTTCAGGTCGCGCGCGTAGGTCTCGGGGTTCAACGCCACCATCAAATCGACGCGGCCGGAGCGCGCGCGGTGTGCGTCGCGCGTGACGCGGATCTCGTACCAGGTCGGCAGACCCTGGATGTTCGACGGAAAGTAATTCTTGCCGACGACCGGCACTCCGCTGCGAAAGATCGACTTCAACAGCAGCCCGTTGGCGCTGGCCGAGCCGGTGCCGTTGACGGTGGCGATCTTGATGACGAAGTCGTTTACGCGGTCTTTCGCTCGTGTGCTTGGCATTTCGAACTTCCGTTATCGGCGTGAGGCCAGTGAAGGGTGGACTTCTGCATGTCCCAGGCGGCGGTCGGACAGCGCTCCGCGCACAGGCCGCAATGCAGGCAAAGGTTCTCGTCCTTGACCATGATGCGACCCGTCTGTTTCAACGGCGCGGACACGTACAGCGGCTGCGACGGCTCGAGCGCGGGGACCCGCAGCCGGGCGCGGACCTCGGCTTCGGACCCGTTCGCGGCGATCGTCAGGCAGTCCACCGGGCAGATGTCGATGCAGGCGTCGCATTCGATGCACAGCCGCGCCTCGAACACGGTCTGCACGTCGCAGTTCAGGCAGCGCTGCGCTTCCTGCGCGGCCTGCTCCGGGGTGAAGCCGAGCTCAACCTCGATGCTGATCTTCTTGAACCGCTCCTTGAGCGAGACGTGCGGCATCAGCCGCCGCTCGAGCGGTGCGTAGTCGTTCTTGTAGGCCCATTCGTGCAGACCCATCTTCCGGCTGGCGAGCCGGACGGTCTCCCGCGGGCGGTCCGCGGGCGACAGACCGTTCACGTAGGCGTGGATCGAGAGCGCGGCCTGATGACCCTGCTCGACCGCCCAGATGATGTTCTTCGGTCCCTGCGCGGCGTCGCCGCCGAAGAACACCTCCGGGCGGGTCGACTGGAAGGTGAGCGGATCGACGACCGGCCGGTCCCAGCGGTCGAACTCGATGCCCGCGTCGCGCTCGATCCACGGGAACGCGTTCTCCTGGCCGATCGCGAGGATCACCGCGTCGCAGGGAATCGTCACTTCGTCGACGACGCGCTCCGCGACGATCCGGGTGCCGTCGAGGTCGTATTCCATCCGATTGAAGCGCATGCCGACCACGCGGCCCGAGTCGAGAACGAAGGCCGTCGGCGCGTGGTTCACGACGATCTCGACGCGTTCTTCCTCGGCATCCTCCAGTTCCCAGTCGGACGCCTTGAAGAAGCTGCGCGGCTTGCGCGCCATGACCTTCACGCTCTTCGCGCCGAGACGCATCGACGTGCGGCAGCAATCCATCGCGGTGTTGCCGACGCCGATGATCAGCACCCGCTCGCCGATCGAACCGGTGTGACCGAACGCGACCGATTCGAGCCAGTCGATGCCGATGTGGACGTTGTCGGCTTCACGGCCCGGCAGCGGCAGATCCTTGCCCTTCGGCGCGCCCGAGCCGACGAAAACCGCATCGTACCGCCCATTCGCGAGCAATCCGCTCAGGCTGTCGATCGGTGAACCGAGTTTCAGCGACACGCCGAGATCGAGTATCACGCCGATCTCTTCGTCGAGCACGGACTGCGGCAGCCGGAACGAGGGGATGTTGGTTCGCATCAGCCCGCCCGGCGCGCTGTGCCGCTCGAAGATCGTCACGGCGTAACCCAGCGGCGCCAGGTCGTTCGCGACCGTCAATGACGCGGGACCGGCGCCGATGCACGCGATCCGCTTGCCGTTCTTGCTGGCCGGCGCCTTCGGCAGCCGCGCCGCGATGTCCGGTCCCTTCAGATCGGCCGCGACCCGCTTCAGGCGGCAGATCGCCACGGGCTTGTCCTCGACGCGCCCGCGCCGGCAGGCCGGCTCGCAAGGTCGATCGCAGACCCGCCCGAGTATCGCCGGGAATACGTTCGACTCGCGGTTCAACAGATAGGCGTCGGCGAACCGACCCTGCGCGATCAGCCGGATGTACTCCGGCACATCGGTGTGGGCAGGGCAGGCCCACTGGCAGTCGACCACCCGGTGGTAGTACCGTGGATCGGTCGTATCGGTCGCCTGCATCGCCGCCGGCGTGGCATCGGGCAAGCCGGTCCTCGTCTCTAGCATTTCAAAACCTCGAAAAACAACGTCCAGCGTCGACAATTGGCGAATGTTACTCCCATCGTCTCGATCCGCCAGGGAACCACCGCGCCACTCGCGAGTTTAGCGTGCCCCGCGCCGACGCGACGGATAGACTATACGGTGATCCTGCGACACTCAGGGAGTCCGTCATGCGCATCATCGTACGATATGCACTGTTCGCATCCGCCCTGATCGCGGCCGGTCTCCCGGCGGCGCATGCCGGCGGCAATCCGCTCCAGGAGCTGTTGCAACAGGTCACTGGGCCGCGCAATTCCGCTCAGCTGGGCAGGAGCCTGCCCACCACCGAGATCGCGGCCGGTCTCAAGGAAGCCCTGGCGAAGGGCACCACGAACGCGATCCGCAGCCTCGGCCGCAAGAACGGGTTCTGGAACAATCCCAAGGTCCGCATACCGCTGCCGGGCAGGCTCGAGCAGGCGGCAAACCTCGCGCGCAAACTGGGCCAGGGCGCCAAGGTCGATGCGTTCGAGCTCAGCATGAATCGCGCCGCGGAGAAGGCGGTTCCCCAGGTGGCGCAGATATTCGGCGACGCGATTCGGAAAATGACCCTGAGCGACGCGCGGCGCATTCTCACCGGCGGCAATCACGCCGCGACCGACTACTTCCGGCGCGTCGCAGGCAAGGCGCTGACGGCCCGAATTCACCCGATCGTCGCCGCCGCCACCGACGACGTGGGCGTGACCCGGAAGTACAAGGCGTTCACGTCGAGCGGCGTCGGCGGCGAGATCGGCGGCGCGCTCGGCGCGCTGCAATCGTTCGGCGGCAAGCCCGCGAACCACCACGACAGCCCGCTCAATCTCGACGATTACGTGACCCGTAAGACACTGGACGGACTGTTCACGGTGATCGGCGAGGAGGAGCAGTCGATCCGGGACAACCCCGCCGCGCGCAGCACCGATCTGCTGAAGAAAGTCTTCGGCGGCTGAGCCGACGCGGATGATATGGGGATCGTCCTCGTGAGCCCGTCGGGCCGCGCCCTCGGACTCGGGATCGATCCGCGCATGTTACGAAGATCGAGGTGTTCGAACGTCCGGCCGCCGCGCCTGGCCCGCTCCTGGCCAAAGCACACCGGCGCCCGCCCGGGAACTCACCACCCGTGGAAAACACCGGTACCGACGTCCGGCGCTGACCAGAGGGCGAGCTGTCTTTGCATCGCCACCGCGACCTTCTCGACCATTCTGCTTTCCGGAACCCGCGCGAGCTGAGGGAACGTCTCACCGGAAGCCAGCATGCTTCCGACGACATACCAACCGGCGCAGTAGAGCTCCCGGTCCATCCCGGTCGTACCTAGGCCGAAGGTGAATTTCGTCGCGACCGTCGCTCTCGACTGGGTGAGATAGGGCAGGATGCCCTTCGTGACCGCGACGCGCTTCGCCGTACACCGCTTGAACCAGCCCGGTTCGTCGGCCAGTTGGAAATTCACCGCATGGGACATCTCGTGCGCCAGCTGGACCTTGAGCATCGGGTTCTCGACCGGCATGACGACAGTGGGTGGCTGACCGTTCATCGCCGGAACGGTGAACTCGTTGCCGTCGAACTGACCAACGAAGAGCACCACCTTGACATGAATGGGAGTGCCGGCGGTCGCGTACAGTCTATTCGTCGCCGCGAACAGCACGCGCGCGTGCTGCTCTGCGCGCGACTCCAGGATCTGCAATTTGGAAACCAGCGCGGGATAGCGTCGCCACGCCGCGTCGAGTTGCTTGTGCGCCAGGGCCTCGCCTTGCGGTGTCGGGGGCACTGCCGCGATGCCGTACTCTTTCTTCCACAGCGTTCATCGTGCGGTTTCGGTGAGCCCCTGTGCATCCGCGTAGAATTTCTCGAACCGGGGGACGCGATTAACGACGTCGAGCACGTGCCCGCGATCGGCGGCGATGGCGCACGGTGTCGCGGCAATCAGAGTGATGACCAGCACGGCAGCCCCGGTGCGCATTGCGTGCGGGTCGGCTTACCGTTGCGTGAACCGGCTCCCCCGCCCCCGGATCACTGCTTGTCCACGACGACGCGACCCTTGGAGTTCACGTAGACGTGATAGCGGTTGCCGTCCTTGCACTTGACGCTGTAGTCGCTGTCGCCATTGCGCTTGATCGAGATCAGCTTGTCGCAGGGCTTGCCCTGCAGCGCGATCGTCGCCATCAGATCCTTGCCGAACGAGGAGTCTTCCGCACGCGCGGAGCCGGCGGTGCCGATCGTGATTGCGGCCACCGCGGCCGTGAGAGCCAGATATCGTGTCATGGTCGTCCCTCCGGGGATCCTTGCTACAACTTCGAGAATTTCTTCGGGTCCGACAGGATGTTCCAGATCGCCCCGCGCGAGGCCGCGATGTCCTTCGCGAGCGGCGGGTCCGAGTTCTGCAGCAGTGAAAGCACCTTCATCAGCAGCAGATCGTAGCGCTGTCGGAGGTCAGCCATCGGCGTCCTGCTGCGCCCGCTGTAGACCGCGCGGAACTGCGCGAGAAGATCGTCGACCTGGTTCTTCAGCGACAGCTTCGTGAACAAGCCGATCGAATGCGTGTCGCGCAATCGCTGCTCGAGTGAATTCAGGTCGAGCGTCGGGGCGGTCGGAGGTGCGGCCGCCGCTGCAACGCGAGCGGGCGGGGCCACGGAAGTGCGAGGCGCGGCGACGGCCGCTGCCGGGGCCGCGGTCGGTTCGGCGCCGCGGCGCGCGCCGATCGTGCGGCGTGCCTCGGCCGCCGGCGGGGGTTTCGGTACCGCCGACGCCGGGGGTGCGCGCCGCGCCTGCGGCGCCGCCTCGGTGTGATTCCCGGCCGAGGGTGCGGGCGCCTGCGCCGCCGCGGTGTGAGACCCGGCCGAGGGTGCGGGCGCTGGCGCTGCTACGGGCGCCGGCACGGGCACCGGCGCCGGCACGGGGGGCCCGGCCGGCAGCGGCGTCTGCG
>JAJYAM010000051.1 GCA_021779535.1 Pseudomonadota bacterium | reverse complement strand
GCAGCTGCTCGGCGACGCGCAAGTGCGGCATCAAGCCATAGCTCTGCGGGACGTAGGCGATGCCGCGGTCGGCCGGGTCGAGCCCGGTGAGATCGCGGGCGCCGAGCCGGACCGTCGCGGGGTTCCCGGGTTCGATCCCCGCGATCATCTTCAAGCTCAGGGACTTCCCCGAGCCGGACGGTCCCAGGATCGCCAGCCGCCGCGACGTCGGCGCCCAGGCGAGCCGAAGCCGGAACTCGCCCAGCGTTCTCGCGAGGTCGATCGAGAGCGCATCCGTGGCGTCGTGCGCAACCGGCCGGGCGGGCCGCGGAGGCGCGGCCGCCGTGTCGGGGTCGCGATCCCGACGCGCGCGCCGCGGGTGGCGCGCGGGCGCGCGGGATGGCGCACCGGCGAGGCCGGCGACGACCATCACCGTCAATGCGATCGCCAGGGTCGGCAGCAGGATCGGCAACATCGCCGGCAGTCCGCGCGCGCCGAACGCGACGTAGCTGTAGACGGGCAGCGAGTACGGATGGTACGCGACCATCATGGTCGCACCGAATTCGCCGAACGCGCGGAGCCAGGCGAGCAACAGTCCCGCGAGCAGGCCGTATCGCACGCTCGGGAGGCTGACCCGGAGGAACGTGCCGAAGGGGCGGTGCCCGAGGGTCGCCGCGACGGCCTCGAGATCCGGATCCATGCTCGCGAACGCGGTGCGGGCCGCGATCACGACGAACGGGGCGGCGACGAACGTCTCGGCGAGCACGATGCCCGCGAAGGTGTCCGTGAACGCATCGCCGATCACGTGGCCGAGCGCGCCGCGCGGCCCGACCAGGAACAACAGCAGGATGCCGCTCGCGAGCGGCGGCAACGCGAGCGGGAGTTGCACGACGAAGCCGAGCGACGCGGTGAAGCGCCCGCGGCGTCTCGCGAGGTAATACGCGAGCGGGATGCCGGTGACTGCGAGGATCAGCGTCGACGTCGTCGCGCTCGCGATCGAGACCGCGCACGCATGCCAAAGCGCCGGCGAACCGAGCGCCCGCCAGTGCGACCGCGCCGCCTGGCGCACGCCGGCGACGAGCGGCGCGAGCAGGTACAGCGCGAGCAGGCCGCCGAGCAGCGCGAGCGGGCCCGGGACCCGCCGTCTCACTCGGGGGCGCCGAGGAGCCGGCGCAGGTCGGCGGGCACCGCGCGCGGATCGCCGGCGAGCACGGGCTGACCCGGCTTGAGGCCGTTGCGCTCGAGGATCCGCCGGCCGTCCGGTCCGAGCAGGAAGCGGACGAACGCGCGCGCCGCCGCCGGGTGCGGGGCGCCGTGAAGGATCGTCACGGTGTACCGCGCGGCCGGCGCAACCGAGGCGGGCAGCCGCACGGTCGGTATGTGGGCGGCCTCGGTCTCCGTGGAGAAGAAGAATCCGGCATCGATCTGACCCGACTGGAGCCGCCCGACCAGCACCTCCTCGGGGAGCACCTGGGCGGGGTTCTCCGGGTCGCCGAGCACGCGATGCGCGAGTCCGGGCAGGCGGTAGACCGCCTCCGCACGCTGCATCAGGCGCAGCGTGAGCGCGCCCTTCGGGTCGAGCCTCGGATCGGTGCGGCCGATGCGTATGCCCGGCGCTTGCAACGCCTGGACCCAGGGCTCGGTCGCGAACGCATGCGCGTAGCGGCTCGAGGCGTCGTACCCGATCACGAGCGGCGACCGTGCGAAGCCCGCGTACCAGCGCACCGACTCCGCGGCGCCCGGCCCCATCAACCGGCGGTTCACGCCCGGCACGGCGCTGATGAACACGTCGGCGGCGCGCAGGCCGCTGCGGATCTGATTCGCGAGCAGCTTCGAGCCGCCGGCATAACCGCGAAATCGATCACCGCTCGCCGCGTCGAACGCCGGACCGATCCCGTGCTCCATCACCTCGACCAGCGAGCCGGCGTACAGCACGTTCACGGGGGTGCCGGCGAACGCGGGGTGAAGCACGGCCAGCGCGAGCAGCACGACCCACCGGGGGCGGACGAGGTGATCGGGCATGGCGGTCTCCGACGGCAAAAACGTTATATTCCATTATGCATATCGAATTGTAAAGGCGCGCGGCGCCAGGCTCCCGGCCGCGCTGCCCGCGTCGCGACGACCACCGCGGCGAGCCGGGTCACATGATCGATGACGCGACCGCATCGGTCCGGCGCGTGAGTGCGAGCGAGGGCAGGAGCGTCGAGGTTCCCGCGTAGATCAGCAACGCTCCGTACAGGGAATCCGCGATGTGAAACCGGTCGTGCAGGATCGTCGCCAGCACCAGGGTGAAGATCAACGTCGGCGTCAACGCGGTCGCGACCTTCAGGCTGCCGACCGCGGTCTCACCCTTGATGAAGCGCCGCTGCAACCACACGAGCGCGATGCGCACCGGCAGCACCACCCCGGTGAGCAGCAGGCCGATCTGCAGCGACTGCCAGGTCAGCGCCGTGGCCGGCACGTCCATGCCCGCGGCGAAGAAGTAGAACGGAATGAAGAACGATGCGAACAGTTGCACCGCGCGCAGATTTTCATCGGAGGCGAGCTTCGGCAGCCGGCTGCGCAGCCGCCGTGCGATGAAGCCGGCGAGAAACGCGCCGAACAGGTAATTGACCCCGAGCCGCTCGGTCAGGTAGGCGGCGACCAGGCCCACCATCACGAGCAGCGAGAACTCGGCGCCCGGTGCATACGGCACGACGAGGCGCACCAGCAGCCGCAACAGCAGCGGGATGCCGATAGCCATGGACACGATCGCGAGCGAGGACACGGTCAGCGTGGCCGTGGAGCCGGATTGCAGGACGACGAAGGCGATGCCGAGCGCCAGAATCTCGCCCCCGACCGCCTTGACCGAGACCCAGAACCGCTCGTCCGCATCGAGCCCCAATGCCGGCAGGGCCTCGAGGATGAAGCCGACCGACGGCGTGAGCAGCGCGAGCGCAGCGAGCAGCGCGGTGTTCCATGGCTGCCCGAGCGAATCCATCGCGAACCACACGGCGCCCGCGACCAGCAGCGACTGCAGCAGCAGATGGCTCAGCAGCGGACGCCGGCCGCGCCACAGCTCGTGCACCTCGACGTCGAGGCCGGCGAACAGGAACAACGAGGAGATGCCGAGCGTCGAGAGCAGCGCGAGCGTCGGATCGTGGATCGCGCCGCCGAGCAGCCGTGCGGCCAGCATGCCCAGACCGAAGCTCGCCAGCGGCGCCGGCAGGCGGAACCGTTGCAGGGCCCGCGGGATCACGATCAGCGCGAAGAGCAGACCGAGGAAGACGAGGTTGCTCGATATCGCGGGTAGACCGGCCATCGCCGCACGGTAGCACAGGCGGTGGGCCGCCGAGGATCCCGGCGCGATCGAAGAGCGACGGTGCGATCCCGGGACTCGGCCGGCAGGCGCCGCGCCGCCGGCGATGCCGTGTCGCGAGCACCGGGCCGACGGGTGGTTTATCCTCACCTGAGTTGCAATGGGCACGTCACGGCGGACGCCGCCGCGGCGTTCGCCGGCGAAGCCGACCCCCGGGGACCTCGGGGCCTCCCAGCGCACGAAGGCGGGTGATCATGACGCAAACACGGATCTTCGCGGCGTTCGCGGCGGCGTTCGCGTTGTGCGCCTGGAACGCGCTGGCCGCGGCGGCCACGCTGACGATCGTCGCCGGCGACCAGCGACGGACGTTTTCCCAGTCGCAGTTGCTGTCCCGCTCCGACGTGCGCACGCTGTCGATCGCCGACAGCGTCTATCAGCGGCGATTCACGCGGTTCGAGGCGATCCCCATCGCCGATTTGTTCAAGGGGCTGAGCATCCCGCGATCGGCGGTGATTCAATGCAACGGCACGGATGGTTTCTCGGCGATTCTGGGCAGGGCACGCCTGTTCGGCACGGACCCCGCGGCGTCGCAGGCGTTTCTCGCGATCGAGGATCCGAAGCACCCCTGGCCGCATCTCGCCGGCGGGACGACGTCCGCGGGACCGTTCTATCTCGTCTGGACGAATCCGCGGGCATCCGCCATCGGGAGCGAGGAATGGCCGTACAAGATCGCCTCGTTCCACGTCCTGCCCGACGCGCGCAGCGTGTTTCCGAAGATCTATCCGGCCGCGGATGCGCCGAGGAACGTGCAGCGGGGGTTCCGGTCGTTTCAAAAGAATTGTTCCGCCTGCCACACGATGAACGGCGAGGGGGGCGGATCGGTCGGGCCGGACCTGAATCTGCCGATGAACCCGACCCGGTACTTCGCTCCGGCGGCGCTCGTGCGATTCATTCGGGATCCCTCGAGCGTGCGCCACTGGCCGCGCATGACCATGCACGGATTTTCCGCCGCGGCGATTCCCGATCCCGAGCTCGCGGATCTGATCGCCTACCTGCGGTACATGAACGGGCATCGGAACCGGCCGTGACGAAGCGGGCGTGAGGCACACCCGCGCGCCCCGCCGGCGCCGCCATCAGTCCCCGTCCTTTTGCGTGCCGATGTCGGAACGCGTAGGGTTCGTCCTTCGGGCGGGGCGCAGGGCGGGTACGCGGTGAACGGGGGATGCGTGATGAAGCGAGCGATCGAAGGCTTGGTCTGCGCGGTGATCTTGGGCGGGTCGGCGCACGCCGCCGGCGCGGCGCGCCTTTCGCCGGAACTGCAAAAGCTCGACGTGTCCTTGGGGCGGTGGGTGTTCCACGGCACGACCCGCGATGCGAAGAGCGGCCGGGTCGGCGACTTCACCTGGAACGAGGATTGCCGCTGGTCGCCGAATTCCCTGTATCTCGAATGCACCTTCAGCAACGTGTGGGCCGGCAGGGCGGTCGAATCGCTGGTCGTCGATACCTACGACACCAAGGATCACGAGTACTGGCACTACGAGCTTTATTCGAGCGGAGAACCGGGAGCGCACCCGTTCGTCTCGCGCATGACGATACGCGGCGCGACGTGGATCGAATACGGCCGAAACGCGGTTCCCGGCAAACGCAGCGGCGAGCGCATCGTGTATCGATGGGGTCCGCCCGGTCGCGTGCACGTCGCGCTCGAATCGTCCAAGGACGGCGTGCATTGGCACGTCGACGCGCAGGGCGACGGGACCAAACGGTGAGAACGATCCCGCGCGCCATGACCGGTCGGCCCCGATGAACGAAAGCGCGCGCGATGCGGGATTGATCCGGTCGGTCGGAGCCTGGGGACTCGCCGCCAGCACGATCAACATGGTGGTGGGCGCGTCGATCTTCGTGGTCCCGGCGCCGCTCGCCGCCAACGTCGGCCTGTACGCACCGTTGGCCATCGTCGTCTGTGCGATTGCGGTCGGGGCCGTGGCCATCTGCTTTGCCGAGGGCGGCAGCCGGATTCCGAGCAGCGGCGGCGCCTACGGCTACATCGAAGCGGCGTTCGGGCCGATGACCGGGTACGCCGCGGGGACCTTGCTGTGGTTCGGCGATGCGCTGGCCTGCGGGGGCATCGCCGCCGCGCTCGCCGACGTGGTGGTGGCCCTGCTGCCGCCGCAGTTCGCGGGACCCGCGCATGCGCCGATCGTCGTCGCGACGATCGGCGGCATCGCGGTCGTCAACATGACCGGCGTCGACCGCGGCATGCGGCTGGTCAACGCCACCACGCTCGTGAAACTGCTGCCGCTCGCGGTGTTCCTGATCGTGGGCGCCGTCTCGCTCCACGGCGCGAACTTCCACGAGTCGGCGCCGCTGAGCGGCGGCGGCATGGGGCGCGCGATGATCCTCGCCGTGTTCGCGTTCATGGGCATGGAAACCTCGCTGTGCGCGAGCGGTGAGGTGACCCGCCCCGAGCGCACCATACCGCGGGCGCTCGCGATCGCGATGGGTTCGGTGACCTTGTTGTACGTCGCGATCCAGGTCGTCGCGCAAGGAATGCTCGGGCCCGCGCTGGCCTCGTCGACCGCGCCGCTCGCCGACGCGATGGCGCGGGTCGATCCCACGCTGCGATTGCTGATGCTGGCGGGCACGAGCCTGTCGATGTTCGGCTACCTGAGCAGCGACATCCTCGGCAGCCCCCGGATCCTGTTTGCGTTCGCCCGCGACGGGCTGCTGCCCGGTGCGCTCGGGCGGGTGCATCCGCGCAGCCATGCGCCGCACGTCGCGATCGGCTGCTACGCGCTGTTCGCGATCCTTCTCGCGCTCACCGGAACGTTCGCCGAACTGGCCGTGCTGTCGGCGCTCGCCAGTGCCGGGTTCTACATCGCCGGCTGCGCCGCGACCTGGCGGCTCGCCCGCCGGGGGGTCGCGCGCGCCGGGGCGCCGCTCAATTTCCGCTGGCTCGGAACCGCGACGCTGATCGGCATCGGCAGCATGATCGCGTTGATCGCGCTCGCCTCGCGCGCCGAGATACTCGGCCTGTTCGCGCTGATCGGCGCGAGCGTGCTCATCTACTGGGTGCAGACCCGGTTGATTTCCCGGCGTGCCTGAGCCGCGGCCGGTCGAATCGGCCGGTCAGGTCGCCTTGAAGGTTCCCGCGCTCACCGTGGTCGCGCCGCAATAGAGGCAGGTCGCGGCTTTCGCGGGGATCTTGCGCTTGCACTTCGAGCATTCGATCAGCTCGGGACTTCGATCGTGCGCGGCCTCGGCGGCCTGGTTGCGCAGCGCATCGACGTACTTCGCCAGGTCCGCGTCGGTGAGTTGCAGCCGGTCCTTCAAGAGGTTCCACATCGCCATGCTGATCAGCCGCAATTGCTCGTAGCGTTGCTCCAGCTTGACGATGCGGGCGCTCGCATCGGTGGCGGCCTTCGCGGCGTCGAGCGTCTTCTTGCCGAATTCGGCCCCGGAATGACCCGAGCCGGCATCACGAAAAAGGTCGAACATGGCATCACCCTCGATCGATCGTTGACCTGGCCAGCCGGCACGCCTCGTCGCCGGCGCCCCCCTCAGAGCCTCAGCCGGGAACGGCGTCCATGGCCATGCCACAGCGCGCGAGCACCGAGCGCAGATCGCGAAGCGCCGGAAAGACCTCGTTGTTCCAGTCGCCACCCTGGGCGTCATGGGCGAGCTGCTCGTGCTCGACGATGTCCTTGTCCTCGCGAAAGATGCCCTCCGTGAACCAGGTGACGAACGGCCAGACGGCATGGATCAGGCCGGGCACCGGCGGCTTCTTCACCGACAGGTATCCAAAGGTGCGGTTGGTCCGCTGCTCGGCGTCGAGCGGGGTGTAGCCGAGCCAGACGTCGAGCACCGGATCGTCATCGGGATCGATGTCGCGGCCGACCCAGACCCGCAGCGATTGATGCGGGTAGTCGGTGCGGATGCGCATGTGGTCGGAAAAATCCCCGCGCGCGCGGTTGCGATCGCGGACCAGGTCGACGATCACCCGTTCGCCGATCGACGGCTTGCCCGCGGTGCGCGCGAAGCTGTACTCGACCTGCGCCCATTTCTCACCGTGCTGCCGGCCGAGACACTGGGCGCGTATCGAGCCCATGAGCCGGCGGTGCATGAACTGATGGTTCATGTCGAACAGGTTTTCGTGCATGAAGGTGTAGTGGCAGGCGACCTCGCGATTGAGCCGGCGGGTCTTGTAGTCCTTGCGCCGGGACAGGCCGAGCGCCGCGGGCAGCCGATCCTCGGCGAGCGCCGGGTCGCCCGGGAATACCAGGATCAGCCCGTCGACCTCGCGGGCCGGATAGCTGCGTACGCCGTTCGGCAGGCGCGTCTTGCCGAGATAGGGGATTTCGACGCACCGGCCGGTCGCGTCGTAGGTCCAGCCGTGGTAGTGGCACTTGAGCTGATTGCCGCAGACGACACCCAGATGCAACGGGACCTGCCGGTGGGCGCAGCGATTCTCGAGTGCGAACACGCGGCCCTCGCGCCCCCGATACAGCACGATCGGTCGATCGGCGAAGCGCCGCGCCAGCGTGCGGCCGGCTTTCAATTCGTGCGACCAGGCGAGCGGGTACCAGTAGTCGGGGTGCGCGCCGACGCGGCGCAGATCGAATGCATTCGGCGAATTCGCGACCGGCGCGCCGAGAGGATCGGAACCAGTTTCCGGCATCGAGTGCTTCCCTCAATCGTCGGTCGATCGCCTCAGGGTACCGCGACCGGCCCCGGGGGTCATGGAAAATCCGCGTCCGCTTCGGCGGAGCCCGGCGCCGATCGGTAGAACCGCGTATGGCGCCGATCCCGCGGCGGCGTGCATGCTGCACGCGGGATCGGGGCGGCGCGCCCCGCCGGTTCGAGCCAGGGATCCGGGGCACTGGAGCACGAGGAGTTCGCAATGAGAACCGAGTGGGCGAAGTCCGCGCGGCGCGCGGCCGGGATCGCACTGATCGCCGTGGTCGTCGCGATCGCGGGGTGCGAGACGATGCGGGTCGGAAGCGATTACGACCATCGGGCGGATTTCTCCGCCTACCATCGGTTCGCCTGGCTCACGCTCGAGGATCCGCGCGCCGGCGTGATGAATCCGCTGGTGCCGCGGCGCGTTCGCGAAGCGGTCGATCAGGCGCTCGCGCGCAAGGGGTACGAACGGGTCGATGACCCGGCGGCGGCCGACTTCGTGGTCGATTTCACGATCGGTTCGCGCGAGCGCATCGACGTGCAATCGTATCCGGTGCCCTACCGGGGACCCTGGGGGTGGGGATATCCCTACTTCGGACGCGAGGTCAGCGTGCGCCGCTACCGCGACGGGACGCTCGCGATCGACGTGTTCGACGCCCGGACCCGCCAGCCCGTCTGGCACGGCTGGGCGAAGAAGGAGTTGACGCGGGCGGACTTCGAGAACCCCGGGGGGCCGATCCGCGAAGCCGTCGACGCGGTGCTCGCGAACTTCCCGCCGCATTGACCGCGGGCTTGCGGCGAGGTGGGTGCGCGCACGAGCGAGAGGCGGCGGCGCGCCGCCGGCTCAACGACCCATCGCGTGGTGCAGCGACTGCGCCGCCACCGGCATCATGTTCGCGTTCTCGGTGTACATCACCCAGATCGAGGCGCCGAGCACGATCGTGACGAGCACCGCGGTGAAGATCAGCGCGAGCATGTTCCAGCCGTGCTCCGAGGTCGTGTCCATGTGCAGGAAGAACACCACGTGAACGACGATCTGCACCGCCGCGAGCCCGAGGATCACCGCGCTCGCGACCGTGGCGTCGCCGATCACGTGACCCATGACCAGCCAGAATGGGATCACGGTCAGGATCGCGGCGAGCGCGAATCCCGTCAAATAGCCCTTGAGCGACGCGTGGGACGGCTGGCCATCACCGTGATGTCCGTGGGCGACGCGGGGGTCGCCGACATGCGCATCGATCTCGTCGCCGGGAGCGCTCATCGCAGGACTCCTACCAGATAGACGAAGCTGAACACGCCGACCCAGATCAGGTCGAGGAAATGCCAGAACAGGCTGAGGCAGTTCAGGCGGCGTCGGTTGGTCTCGTCGAGGCCGTTGCGGGCGATCTGCGCCATCAGCGTCGCGAGCCAGACGATCCCGACGGTCACGTGCAATCCGTGGGTTCCGACGAGCGTGAAGAAGGACGACAGGAACGCGCTGCGATCGGGACCCGCCCCGGCGGCGATCAGGTGCGCGAACTCGCGGATCTCGAGCGCGACGAAGCCGGCCGCCAACGCGCCGGCGACCGCGAGCCAGGCGAGGGTCGGTCCACGGCGGTTCTTCGCCATCTCGAGCATCGCGAAGCCGAAGGTCACCGACGACAGCAGCAGCAGCGCGGTGTTGACCGCGAGCATCGGCAGGTCGAACACCTCGCGCGGCGAGGGGCCCGCCGCGTAACGGGTGCCGAGCACGGCGTAGCACGCGAACAGCGACGCGAAGATGAAGCAATCGCTCATCAAGTAGATCCAGAACCCGAGCAGCGTCCCGTTCTCCGGATGGGGCTCCTCGGTGCAGTAGAACTGCGGAGCGTCCGCGTGCACGGGGTCGTGAGCCGCGGTGCTCATCGCGCGGACCCCCGTGCCGCCAGCCGATCGCGGTACTCCCGTTCGACTCGATCCACCTCCTCGGCCGGCAGGTGATGGTCGCGGTGGCGATCGAAGCTGTTCGCGATCACGACGCCGACGATCCCGGCGAAGGTCGTGGCCGCGAGCCACCCGATGTGCCACACGAGCGCGAATCCGCAGCCGAGCGACAGCGCGCCGAGAATGACGCCGGCGCTGGTGTTGTTCGGCAGGTGGATCGGCTTGAACCCGCCCGCCGGACGGACGAAGCCGCGGCGCTTCATGTCGGTCCAGGCGTCGCGATCGTGCACGAGCGGCGTGAACGCGAAGTTGTACGCCGGCGGCGGCGACGACGTCGACCACTCGAGCGTGCGGCCGTCCCAGGGATCCCCGGTCGCGTCGCGAAGGGCGTCCCGATGCCGGATGCTGACGTACACCTGCGCGAGAAACGCGAGGATCCCGAGGAAGATCAGCACCGAGCCCGCGGCGGCGATCTCGAACCAGATCTGCAGGCGTGGATCGGTGAAGTGGCTCAGCCGCCGGGTCACGCCCATCAGGCCCAGCACGTACAGCGGGGTGAACGCGACCCAATAGCCGACCAGCCAGCACCAGAACGAGACCTTGCCCCAGAACGGATCCAGCCGGAAACCGAAGGCCTTCGGGAACCAGTAATTGATCGCCGCGAACGCGCCGAACACGACGCCGCCGATGATCACGTTGTGGAAGTGGGCGACCAGGAACAGGCTGTTGTGCAGCATGAAGTCCGCCGGCGCGACCGAGAGCATCACGCCGGTCATCCCGCCGATCGTGAACGTGAACAGGAAACCGATCGTCCACAACATCGGTACTTCGTAACGGATGCGGCCGCGATACATCGTGAACAACCAGTTGAAGATCTTCACGCCGGTCGGGATCGAGATGATCATCGTCGTCAGCGCGAAGAACGAGTTGACGTCGGCGCCGGAACCCATCGTGAAGAAATGGTGCAGCCACACGAGGTACGACAGGATCATGATCGCGACGGTCGCGTACACCATCGACGAATAACCGAACAGGCGTTTCCCGGAGAACGTCGCGACGACCTCGGAATAGACCCCGAACATCGGCAGGATCAGGATGTAGACCTCGGGGTGACCCCAGATCCAGATCAGGTTGATGTACATCATCACGTTGCCGCCGAGACTGCTCGTGAAGAAGTGCGTCCCCACGTAACGGTCCATCGCCAGCAACGCGAGCGCGGCGGTCAGGATCGGGAACGCGGCGACGATCAACGCGTTGGAGCACAGCGCCGTCCAGGTGAAGATCGGCATCCGCATCAAGGTCATTCCCGGCGCGCGCATCTTCAGGATCGTGACGACCATGTTGATGCCGGACAGCAGCGTGCCCACGCCCGCGATCTGCAGGCCCCAGATGTAGTAGTCGACGCCGACCCCGGGACTCTGCCGCAGCTCGGAGATCGGCGGATAACCCAGCCAGCCGGTTCGCGCAAAGTCGCCGATGAACAGCGACAGCATGAACAGCACCGCGCCGGCGACCGTCATCCAGAAGCTGAAGTTGTTGAGAAACGGGAACGCGACGTCGCGTGCGCCGATCTGCATCGGCATCACGTAGTTCATCAGGCCGACGATCAGCGGCATCGCGACGAAGAAGATCATGATCGAACCGTGCGCGGTGAAGATCTGGTCGTAGTGGTGCGGCGGCAGATAGCCGAGATTGGCGCCGAACGCGATCGCCTGCTGCACCCGCATCATGATCGCGTCCGCGAATCCGCGCAGCAGCATCACGATCGCGAGCACCAGGTACATGACCCCGATGCGCTTGTGGTCGATGCTGGTGAACCACTCCCGCCAGAGGTAACCCCAGAGCCGGTACCGGGTGATCGCGGCAAGCACCGCCGCGCCGAGCGTCGCGACCACGACGAACGTCCACAGGATGATCGGGTTGTCGTACGGGATCGCGCTCGCAGTCAGGCGCCCGAGCAGGAAGTGGAGCAATGCGGAGCGGTGCGGGGTCATGCTGGCGATTCCAATCTCCAACGAGTACGGCGGGACGCGGCGCGGCCGTCCCGCGCGCCGGTCGCGGCGTCGCCGCTCACGGGCGCCGGCCCGCGGGCCGCGCAGGTCCGGCGTCGCGCGCGATCATTCCACTCATGCACATCGCGCCGGGCTCGACGCAGCGATCGAGGATCCGGGAATACAGGTCCGGCGAGAACGTCGCGTAGGTGTGGACCGGCTCGGCGCGGCTCGGCGCCGCGAGCCGCAGATAGGCGGTGCGATTCAGATCGCCGCCGCCGGCCTTCACCCGCGCGACCCAGCGGGCGAAATCGCCGGCGCTCATCCCGAGGAAGCGAAACCGCATGTCGGTGAATCCGGATCCGCTGAAATTCGCCGAGAAGCCCCGGTAGCTTCCGGGCCGGTCGACGACCGCGTGCAGGACGGTCTGCATGCCCGGCATCGTGTAGATCTGGCCGGCGATCGCCGGCACGAAGAACGAGTCCATCATCGTCGCCGCGGTCAGGTGGAACTGGATCGGCACGCCGACCGGTGCCGCGACCTGGTTCACCGTCGCGATATGGTAGTCCGGGTACAGGAAGAGCCATTTCCACTCCAGCGAGACGACCTCGATCCGCAGCGGCTTCACGCCCGGCGCCACCGAGTGCGGATAGTCGGCGTGGTCGACCGGACGATACGGGTCGAGCTGATGCGTGCCGATCCAGGTCATCGCGCCGAGCGCGATGATGATCATCAGCGGCGCGGCCCAGACGACGAGCTCGAGCGTCGAGGAATGCTCCCAGTCCGGGTCGTAGTCCGGCGGGTTCGCCGAGGCCCGGTAACGCCAGGCGATCACCGCGATCGCGACCAGCACCGGCACGATGATCAGCAGCATCAGGAACACCGAAGCGACCATCAAACCGCTCTGGCGCGCCGCGACCGCGCCGGCGGAGTGCAGCAACACGAGATGACAGCCGCTCAAGCCCAGCGCGAGCGGCGCGGCGAGCAGGTTGCGCAGGAATTTGGAACGCATCGGGTCCGAGCTTGGCCGAAATCGAGGAGCGCGTATCATACCGGCCGCCGGCTTCCGTGGCGATGGTTCGGCGGCGATCACGCCGCCTTCGCGCGCGCGCGGCGCTCGGCGAAACAGCTGCCGTTGCTGACGACGGGGCGCGACGGCGCTGCGGCGCGTCGCATCGTGCTAGTGCGCGAATCGCGCGTTCAGCCTAGAATCGCGCGCTGACGCCCGCACCACCGGTCGAATGCCCGAGTACCGCACGATCATGTCGCCCCAGCACGCCACGTCCGTCGCCGACCACGCCGATCTCGAGCGCGCCGGCGGCGCATCGGCGCATCGCCACGAAGTGGCGCCGCGGGACATCGCGATCGGCGTGGTGATCGGACGAATCTCCGAGTTCTTCGACTTCTTCGTGTTCGGGATCGCCTGCGTGCTCGTGTTCCCGAAGGTGTTCTTCCCGTTCGCGAGTCCCCTGCAGGGAATGTACGACGCGTTCGCGGTGTTCGCGCTCGCGTTCGTCGCCCGTCCGTTCGGGTCGTTGTTCTTCAAGTGGCTGCACTTGCGCTACGGTCCCGGCAGCAAGCTCACGGTCGCACTGTTCCTGCTCGGCAGCACCACCGCCGGAATCGCGTTCGTGCCGGGTTACGCGGTGCACGGCGAATGGTCGATCGTGTCGCTGGTATTGTTCCGCCTCGGCCAGGGGTTCGCGGTCGGCGGCAGCTGGGACGGGCTGCCCTCGCTGCTCGCGTTGAACGCACCCGAGGAGCGGCGCGGATGGTACGCGATGATCCCGCAGCTCGGCGCGCCCGTCGGTTTCATCCTCGCGGCGGCGCTGTTCGCGTACCTGCAGATGAACCTGTCGCCCGCCGAGTTCATCGACTGGGGCTGGCGCTACCCGTTCTTCGTCGCACTCTCGGTGAACGTGGTCGCGCTGTTCGCGCGGCTGCGGCTGGTGATCGCGCCGGAGTTCGCCGATCTGTTGAAGAGCCGCGAACTCGAGCCGTCGCCGGTCGGTGAGCTGCTGCGCACCCAGGGGCGCAACATCATGCTCGGCGCGTTCGCGCCGCTCGCGAGCTACGCGCTGTTCCATCTCGTGACGATCTTCGCGCTGTCCTGGGCGCTGCTGTTCACCAAGCAGTCGACCAGCACGTTCCTGATCGTGCAGATCATCGGGGCGGCGGTCGCGGTGCCGTGCATGATCGCCTCCGGGATCATCGCCGACCGGATCGGGCGACCGCGCACGCTCGGTCTGTTCGCGGTGATGATCGCGATCTACAGCGGCTGGACGCCCGTGCTGCTGTCGGGAGGCACGGCGCAAGGGTACGTGTTCATCATCCTCGGGTTCGCGTTGCTCGGGTTCTCGCACGCGCAGGCCGCCGGCACGATCAACTCGACCTTCCGCAGCTACTTCCGCTACACCGGCGCGCTGATCACGTCGGACCTGAGCTGGCTGATCGGCGCGGCCTTCGCGCCGCTGGTCGCGCTCGCGCTCGCGGAGACCCTCGGGGTCGGGTACGTCGGGCTGTACCTGCTCTCGGGCGCGCTCGGCACCTTCGGTGCGCTGTGGGCCAGCCGGGTCGAGACGCCGCGGGCGACCGGCGCCGCGGGCTGAGGGCCCGACCCCGGGCGGCTAGGGGTTAGTCCCTACTGCTACCGATCCGCGCCGCCTGCGAAGATTCCGATCGGGATACCAGGCGCGGGAAGCGCCTCAGAGGGCAGGGCCATCCGCTCACCGGTCTTCCAGAGCCCGTTCCGCAAGGACCGCGAACGCCCGCCGCCAGGCGAGCCTCGCGGCGCGTTGCCGCCGTTGCTGCTCGAGCTCGCGCCGCTGGCCGCGCCGACCGCGCTCGAGCGCCTGCAGAGCCGGGCGACCGGCCTCGACCCGGCCGAGGTCGAGGCGCGCCGCGCGCGGTTCGGGCCGAACCAGGTCGCCCACGAGCAGCATGAAGCGCTGCCGATGCAGCTCGTGCGGCGGCTCCTGAACCCGTTGAACGTGCTGCTGCTCGGTCTGGCCGGGGTCTCGGTCGCGATGCGGGACCACGAGGCGGCGGCGATGATCGTCGCGATGGTGTTCTTGAGCGTCACGCTCGCGCTCGTTCAAGAGCGCCGGTCGAGCGCGGCCGCGGGGCGCTTGCGCGCGATGGTGCGCACGACCGCGATGGTGCTGCGCCCGGCGCGGGCGGCCGCCGGCGAATCGCCACCGGGGCCGCCCGTCGAACTGCCGATCGATCGATTGGTGCCGGGCGACATCGTGCACCTGTCCGCGGGCGACATGATTCCGGCGGACCTGCGCTTGATCGCGGCGAAGGACCTGTTCGTGAACCAGGCGCCTCTGACCGGCGAGTCCTTGCCGGTCGAGAAACAGGCGGAACCCTCGACTCCGGCGGCACCCGAGATCGCCGCGCTCGCGAACGTCTGCTTCATGGGAACCACGGTCGTGAGCGGCAGCGCGACCGGGGTGATCGCGCTCACCGGCGAGCGTGCCTATTTCGGGGGCGTCGCGCACGTCGTCGCCGCCGCGCGCGCGCCGAGCAGCTTCGACAAGGGCGTCGACCGTTTCGCCTGGCTGATGATCCGCTTCATCCTGGTCATGGCGCCGCTGGTGTTCGTGATCAACGGGCTGACCAAGGGCGACTGGGTCGAGGCGCTGCTGTTCGCGACCGCCGTCGCGGTCGGACTGACCCCCGAGATGCTGCCGATGATCGTGACCGTGAACCTCGCGAAGGGGGCGATCGCGATGTCCCGCCGCAAAGTGATCGTGAAGCGGTTGAACGCGATCCAGGACTTCGGAGCGATGGACGTGCTGTGCACGGACAAGACCGGCACGCTGACCCAGGACCGCGTGATCCTGGAGCGGCACGTCGATCTGTTCGGGCACGACAGCGACGAGGTGCTCCTCGACGCCTATCTCAACAGCGCTTATCAGTCCGGGCTGCGCAATCTCCTCGACGTCGCCGTGCTCGAGCGCGGCGACGCCGAGGCACTGGCGGCGCGAACCCGCGGGAGCCGCAAGATCGACGAGGTGCCGTTCGACTTCGAGCGGCGCCGGATGTCGGTCGCGGTCGACCTGAACGGCCAACACCGGTTGATCTGCAAGGGCGCGGTCGAAGAGGTGTTCGCGGTCTCGGCCTGGGGCCGCGCGGGCGGCGAGACGGTGCCGCTCGACGCGAGCCATCGGGACCTGCTGATGCAAACGGTCGAGGCCCTGAACGCCGAGGGGTTCCGCGTGGTCGCGGTCGCGACCAAGGAGCTGCCGCCGGAGCAGCAGGTTTGCGGCGTCGCGGACGAACGCGACCTCACGCTGATGGGCTACGTCGCGTTCCTCGACCCACCGAAGGAGAGCGCGGCGCGGGCGATCGCGGAACTCGCGGCGCACGGGATCGAGGTCAAGGTGCTCACCGGCGACAACGACGTCGTGACCCGCAAGATATGCCGGGAGGTGGGGCTCGGCGTGACCCGAACCGTCGTCGGGTCCGAGTTCGAAGCGGCGGCGCCGGACGAGCGGGCGGCCCTGGTGCGCGAAGCGCAGGTGTTCGCGAAGCTCACGCCGATGCAAAAGGCGGCCGTGATCGAGACGCTGCAGGCGCAGGGGCACGTGGTCGGGTTTCTCGGCGACGGAATCAACGACGGTCCGGCTCTGAAGGCGGCGGACGTCGGGATCTCGGTCGACTCCGCGGTCGACATCGCGAAGGAGTCGGCCGACATCATCCTGCTGGAGAAGAGCCTGCAGGCGCTCGATCAGGGCGTCATCGAAGGCCGCAAGGTGTTCGGCAACGTCGTGAAGTACATCCGGATGGGCGCGAGCTCGAATTTCGGGAACATGTTCAGCGTGATCGGGGCGAGCGCATGGCTGCCGTTCCTGCCGATGGCGCCCGTGCAGGTGCTCACCAACAATCTGCTGTACGACTTCTCCCAGACCGCGATCCCGACCGACAACGTCGACGAGGAATATCTCGCGAAGCCGCGCCGCTGGGAGATCGGCAACATCGGCCGTTACATGCTGTTCATCGGACCGATCAGCTCCCTGTTCGACTACGCGACGTATTTCACGATGTACTACCTGTTCGGCGCGAGGACGCCCGGCCAGGCCGCGCTGTTCCAGACCGGCTGGTTCGTCGAGTCGTTGCTGTCGCAGACGCTGATCATTCACGTGATCCGCACCCGCCGGCTGGCGTTCGTGGAGAGCCGCGCGAGCGTGCCGTTGATGCTGACGGGATTGGCCGCGTGCGCGGTCGGTATCTGGCTCCCGTACTCGCCGTTTCGGCAGGCGCTGGGATTTCGCCACCTGCCGTCCGGGTACTGGCCGCTGCTCGCCGCGATGCTCGCGGCGTACCTGGTGCTGACCCACCTGATGAAGACCTGGTTTCACCGCCGGTTCGGGCTCGATTGACGCGGCCAGGAATCGTCCGGCGCCGCCCGGCGGCGGTGCGGG
>JAJYAM010000050.1 GCA_021779535.1 Pseudomonadota bacterium | reverse complement strand
GAGTGGGCGCGTTGTCGACCTGTGCGCAGCTGCACCGCGACCCCGTGCTCGCCGGGCACGCCCGCTGTCTCGCGCAGGCGGCGTCTCGCGTGGGCTCGGTGCAGATCCGCAACGTCGCGACCCTCGGCGGCAACGTCGCGAACGCGTCGCCCTGCGCCGACCTCGTCACCGCGCTCGTCGCGCTCGATGCGTCCGCGACCGTGATCGACGGTTTGGGCCGACCGAGCGAACGCCCGATCGGGGACCTCTTTGCCGCAACCGGCGGCAGCGCGCTGCGTCCCGGGGAGGCGATCGTCGAGTTCTCGTTCGCCGACGCGCATCGCCATCGACGCAGCGGATTCGCGAAGCTGGGCGTACGTTCCTCGGTTGCGGTCTCGCGCCTGAATGCGGCGCTGATCGTGGATCTCGAGCCGGATGAAGCGACGATCGGTTCGGCGCGTCTCGCGGTCGGCTCGATCGCATCCGCCGCGTTCGTCGCCGGCGAGGTTGCTGCGGCGTTGCGTGGGGCGAGGATCGGCGCTGCATGCCCGCAGGAATTCCTGCGCCGATGCATTCGGCTGGTCGACGAACGGATTCCCGATCGGCCGTCCTGGCCCTACAAGCGGCTCGCGGTCCGCGGGCTCGCCGAAGATCTTTGGAGCGCGATCGACGCCGGCGCGGATGTCGCGCATCGACGACATTCCGAGCAGGGGCGCGGCACGCGCGATACTTCCCGTTGACGGTGTTCGACGCACGGCTCCCGCGAGCCGTGCATGGCCGATAGCGGGAGGAACCACCATGAATCGATGGATCAGACACTCGGGCATCTCGGTCCTGCTGGCGGCGGCTGCACTCGGGGTCACCGCGTGCGGTGGCGGTGGCGGAAGCAGTACGCCGAACGGCACCGCCGCGGCAATGAGTCAAATGCAGCTGTCGGTCGCGGACGCGCCGATCGACGGCGCCAGCCACGTGGTCGTCGTGTTCACGGGGGTCGAGCTCTTGCCGAATTCGGGCAATCCGATCACGATCACATTCGCACAGCCCAAGCGCATCGACCTGCTGACGCAAAGCGGTACGGCGTCGGCGGTGCTGTTCGATCAACCGATCCCGGCGGGTACCTATGGCCAGGTGCGCTTGCTGGTGAGCGCGGACGGCACCGGGAACAATTCCTATATCCAGCTCTCCGATGGCACGATGCACGGACTCATCGTCCCGAGCGGAGCGCAGACGGGCTTGAAGCTGGTGTCGGGCTTCACGGTGCCGGCGAGCGGCGTCGTCGACTACACGATCGATTTCAATCTGCGGCAAGCGATCACCTGCCCGCCCGGCCAGGGACCCGCGTGCCTGCTGAAACCGGCTGAAAGACTGGTGGCCGATACCAGCGTCGGCAACATCCAGGGTCAAATCACGAGTGCGCTGCCGTCGGGTTGCACGCCCGGCGTTTATTTGTACGACGGCGCCGTTGCGCGGCCCGAGGACATGAACAGCGGCGCGGCGAGTACCGATACGAACCAGCCCATCGGATCGACCGTGCCGGTCGCGAATTCGACACCACCCTACTATTACCAATTCACGTTCTTGCCCCCGGGCCCGTATACGGTCGCATTCACGTGCCAGGCGGCGCTCGACAATCCCGATCAGTCCGACGCGACGGTCGTGACGCTGCTACCGGTCGCGACGACGACGGTCGCGGCGACCCAGACGCAGACGGTGAACGTCGCGCTCGGGAGTCTGCAGGGGCAAGTGACGATGCCGTCGGGTTGCACGGTCGCGGATGCGGCCGTCTATCTCTACGCCGGCGACGTGACCACGCCTGAAGACTGGAACACGAGCGCGCCGTCGACCGACGTCAATCAGCCGGTGGCGTCCTTGGGTTGGCCGTCGGGCGCCGCCGCGCCGTACGATTATGGGTTCACCGCCCTGTCACCGGGCACCTATACGGTCGCATTCACCTGCCAGGCGAATCTCGATAATCCGGCACAGAGCGATCCTGGCGTGCAATTCGCGCCGATCAAGAGCGGCCTCGCCGTGGCGGCCGACCAGGCGACGATCGCCAATCTCCCGTAGCGACTGAGGGGAACGCGGCAGGGGTGCGCACCGAACGACGCGGTTCGGTGCGCGCCCGCGTCCGCTAACCGTAACGAATGTCGCCCGTCTTCGGATCGCGTTCGTGCATCACCCGGCCGTGCACCTCGCGCAGGTCGCGCAAGAAGTGCTCGAGCGCCTCGTCCGAGAGTCCGGGATCGAGCGGGACGGTGATCGCCGCGGGCTCGACGAGGCCGAGCATCATCCAGCCCGCATCGAGGAGTCCTTGATAGATCGCCGCGGTCGGTGCCTTCTCGGAATGAAAGTGCAACGGCATCACGTCGACTTGCCAGGGCTTCAGTCCCTCGAGCGCCTCGATCGCGCGCACACAGCGCGCTTTCAAGTCGAGCAGTCGGCGGGTCAAACGTAAATAACCGTCCTCGCCGAGATGGCGCAGCACCGCCCAGGCGGCGAAGATCGAACCTGCGGACCGGGACCCGGAGAACCCCGCCATCTTGTAAGGACCGAGGAAGGGATCGTCCACCTGGACATGGTGATACCGCTGATAGTCGGCGTGCCGCCAGTAAATCGTCGAGGCGGGCTTCGGGCAATAGCCGTACTTGTGCAAATCCGCGGAGATCGACATCACGCCGGGAACGCGGAAGTCCCATGGAGGGATCGGCTCCCCGAGCTTCTCGAGGAACGGCGAGAGATACCCCCCGACGCACGCGTCGACGTGCATCCAAGCTCCCGCGTCCGCCGCGATCTTCGCGATCGGTGCGATCGGATCGATGTTCGCGTAGTGCCAGGACGGCGCCGACGCCGCGACCATGATCGTGTCGTCGTTAATCGCGCGGGCGATGTTCTCCGGGACGCCGCGGCCGTCGGCGTCGAGCGGCGTCGTGATGATCTCGAGGTCCAGGTAATGAGCGCCCTTCTGGAAGCTCGGATGGATCGTGAAAGGGGCCACCACGTTCGGCTTCCTGACCTTCGGCTTGTGGATCCGCGCCCATTGCTTCGCGGCGTGCAGCGCCGAGAAGTTGCTCTCGGTGCCGCCGCTGGTGAAGTTCCCGGTCGAGTCCGCCGCCGGGTGCAGGAGGCTCACGCCCATCGCGATGACCTGTTGTTCGATCTGCTGCATGTACGGGGCGTACAACGAGAAGAAGCCGTTGTCCGACATGAATTCGGTGAACGCCCATTTCCCGAGCGCCTGTAGTTCGGGCGGGCCGCGGAACGCACGGGCGAAGTGCCCGTACGGGTCCGGGACCTCGATCTTCTCGAGCGCCTCTTTGACCTCATCGGTGGCGGTGCCGTGCTTCGGCAACGGTTCGATGACATAGCCTTCTAACATGGCGCGGTCCTCAGGGTTGGGGCGTTGAACGGTCGAGCCCGGTGAGAGCGTAGGCGTTCGATCCTCGAAGAGACTAGCCGGATAGTGCAGAACTCGCGACCGTCGCGCGCGCGAGTGGAAGGAACGTCAGACCGCTGCGATGCGTCGCGGATCCAGGCTGCGAGTGCGACGCAGCGTTTCGGAAGGGCGCTCACCGAACAGCCGCCGGTAGTCGGCCGCGAAGCGGCTCGGGTGGGCGAAGCCGGCCCGCCATGCGAGATCGGCAATCGCCGCTTCACCGCGTGGCTCGGCCTTGATCGCACGTCGTACCGCATTCAGTCGCAGCGCGTGTCGATAGCGATGCGGTGACAAGCCGAGCAGTTCGTCGAATGCATAGAACAGGTTGCGGCGCGACACGCCTATCCGCCGGCATAGTCCGTCGATCGATACGGCACCTGCCAGGTCGGCCGCGATTTCCTGCTGTGCCACCCGGACCGCCCGTTCGAAAGTGCGGGCGCGTCCGTGCCGGTGCGGTTCGCCGGCTCGCGGCAGTGCGGCGACTCGGCCCATCAAGTCGATCAACTCGAACTGCAGCGCCTCGCAGCGCGCCGCGTCGACGACCGGCGCGTCGGCGCCGAACAGCGCAAGCGCCCGCTGCGCGGCGTTCTGCAGGCGCACGAACAGTCCAAGCGGCAGCCGACGCACGCCTTCGCTGAGCGACTCGTTGCAGAGCGATTCCGGCAGCGATGCACCGCCCGCAAGCCGCTCCGGGATCACCGCGATGCCGATCAAATCGGACGGCGCGGCCTGGATCTCGAACTCGCTTCCTTGCCGATAGAAGATCGCGGTTTGTGGCTCGAGCTCCTGACGATTGAATCTAAACCGACCTTCGCTCTCGACCAGCCAGCCGATCGACGGGGTGCGCATCGAGCCTGTCTGCAACAGCCGGCGATTCACCCGCTCGCGCACCACGATCACGCCGTCGAGATCGATGCGGATCATCTCACCGCGAAAGCGACCGGGACCGAGCTGCTGATAGCGTTGCGGGTACAGCGAGTCGAGGCAGACCGCCTGTTCGTCGACGTCACCAAAGGTGCGCCGCCAACTGCAATCGGCGGCGCCGCGTCGATCGGGCGCGGGGTCGTGGCTATCGTTCGCGATCTCGCTCATCGCCGAATCCGCCCGCGTCGTGGACAGGGCTGTGCCCGCATTGAGCCCTTATATAATGCGCCGCGGCGAATTGTCGAAAGGTTTTTGTGCTGGAACGACCGGATGGGCGAACGGCTCCAACGAAGTTTTTCCGGTATCCTGCCCTTTATCCTTTCGCCCATGAGGTCGTTCGATGCGCGTGCTCGTCGTTCCGGTCACCCCGTTCGAACAGAACTGCTCGCTCGTCTGGGACGAACGGACGAACGAGGCCGCGGTGGTCGATCCGGGCGGAGACCTCGATCGGATCCTCGCGGCGGTCGATGAACACCACTTGAAATTGCAGGCGATCCTGCTGACGCACGCGCATCTCGACCACGCGTCGGGCACCGCCGAGCTGGCGGAAAGGCTGAAACTGCCGATCTACGGCCCGCACGTCGGCGATGCATTCTGGATCGATGCGTTGCCGGAGCAGGCGCGTAACTACGGCTTCCCGCCCGCGCGCACGTTCGTGCCCGACCGATGGCTCGTCGATGGGGACACGGTCACGGTGGGTGGGGAGACCTTCGCGGTGCTGCATTGCCCCGGGCACACTCCGGGGCACGTGGTGTATTACCACGCGGGCGAGCGGCTCGCGATCGTCGGCGACGTGCTGTTCGCGGGGTCCATCGGACGGACCGACTTTCCGGGCGGGGACCACGCGGCGCTGATCCGTTCGATCCGGGAGAAGCTCTTTGCGCTCGGCGACGACGTGCGTTTCGTCCCGGGCCACGGTCCGATGTCGACCTTCGGGCGCGAACGCCGGGACAACCCGTTCGTCGCCGATCAGCTGTTCGACCGAGCGGCCGCGAAGGGTTGATCCGGCGGCGCCGCGGGCGGGCGCTTGTCAACGGGCGCCGTGCGTGCTACGTAGACTCCATGAACGCGCTGGTGATCTCGATCGGATCGAACGTCGTGCTCGGGATCGTGCTGCTCGCGGTGCTGTACCGGCGCAGGGGCCCCGATGAGGCGCGGCTCGCCGACCCGGACGAAGCGCTGATGCATTATCGCGCGTTCGACCCGGCGGCCCGGGGGAGCGCGACCCTCGCCTCGGACGGCCGGGCGGCGCTGATCGAGCTCGACGGCGGGGGCCTGGGCTTGGTCGAACGGCGAGGGCGCCGATGGGCGGCCCGGTCACTCGATGCGGGCGAACTCGTCGGGCTCGATGCGACGGCCGATGGGGCGATTACCTTGCGCTTCGCGGATTTCGGCTGGCCTCGCGCCCAGCTGCGGGTTGCCGAACCCGAGGTACGAGGTCACTGGCTCGATCGGCTCGAGGCACTGCGCGCGGTCGCCGGGTCGCGGGTTCGACGGGAGGTGCACGATGCCTGATCCGATCTACATGAAGATCGCGCTGCTCGTGCAGCTGCTCCTCTTGCTGCTCATCCCGCTCGAGGCGGCGCTCGCGGCGGCCGGCAAGATCAAGGGCGAGTACGAACTGCGCGACACGCTCGCGAACATCGGCGTGAGCGTGGGGAGCCTGTTCTTCTGGGGGACGTTGAGTTGGCTGTACTTTGGCGCCGTTCTCTACGCCTACCATCATCGGCTGTACCACATTCCCTTCACCGGGTGGTCGTTCGCGATCGTGTTCGTGCTCGAGGACTTGCGGTACTACTGGTTCCATCGGATCAGCCATCGCTCGCGCTGGTTCTGGGCCTCGCACGTCGTGCATCACTCGAGCCAGCACTACAACCTCTCGACCAACCTGCGGCAGAGCTGGACCTCGCAGTTCAGCGGCTTGACCTTGCTCGGGATGCCGCTCGCCTACCTCGGGTTCAATCCGGCGCTGGTCGCGTTCGCGTTCACCTTGAACCTGATCTATCAGTTCTGGATCCACACCGAGTCCGTCGACAAGATGCCGCGCTGGTTCGAGTGGCTGCTGAACACGCCTTCGCATCATCGCGTGCACCACGCGAGCAATCCCCGATATCTCGATGCGAACTACGCCGGCGTGTTCATGATCTGGGACCGACTATTCGGCTCGTTCGTCGCCGAGCGTGCCGACGAACCGCCGCGTTACGGGATCGTGAAGAACCTCGGCACCTTCAATCCGATCCGTATCGCCTTGCACGAGTATTACGCGATCGCGCGGGATCTCCAGCGGAGCGATCTCACGCTCTGGCATCGAATCGGGTACTTCTTCGGTCCGCCGGGCTGGAGCCATGATGGCAGTCGCGCAACGACGGAGGAATTGCGCGCGGCCGCCGCGTCCGTGCCGGCTTAATCGAGATCCGCCGCGAGCAACCGTGCCGATTCCGCTCCGACCGTGACCGAGTACCGGTACTCCGGGTGATCGATCCCGAGCTCGATCGCAGCGCCGGCTTTCGCGGCGGCACGGGCGCTCGACGAAAGCTCGAAGCGCAGGAAGTGCACCGCGGAGGTCTTCTCCTCGTTCTCTCGTTCCAGGTCCTCGTCGGCGATCGCGAAGGCGCGCTCGCCGGCGACACCGACCCAGCAACGCCGCTCGATGCCCCGGAGCTTCCCGAGGGCGACCCGTCGGTCGTCCACGTCCGTATATTCGATCAGCAACGTCGCCTTCCAGTTCGAACCGTCCGGGATCAGCGGGTTGTAGCTGTCGAGCTCTTCCTGGATCGCGTCGCCCTCGAAGATCCGCTCGGCGCGCAGCATCTCCTGGATCTGGTACTGCACGGTGAGACGGTCCTCGAAGCACCAGGTGGTGTGCGGCCCGACGGAGAGGTTGCGCAGCCGCTTGTGCGCGAGCACGCGCGCGCGGAACGCATCGCGCTCGCGCGCGTAAGTCTCGAGCGTCATCAGGTCGGCGCGCGTGAGGCGGTGCGGCGGATGACCACCGGAGACGGCGGCGGGAGTCGGCGCGAGCGGTTGGTTGGTTTGCATGGGTTCGGTTCTCCTAGATGCCGTACGCGACGCGCAGCAAGCTGAGCGGATGCGTCGGCGCCCGCTCGCCGCCGAGGCCATTCTCGATCTGGTGTCCGGCCATCGGGCAGTCGCTCGCATACCACTCGGCGCCGGACTGCTCGACCCTCTGCATCACCGGCCGTCCGATCTTCATCGAGATGTCGTGGAATTCCTTCTTGACCGCGTAGGTGCCGTCGTGCCCCGAGCAGCGCTCGATCACCTCGAGCGTCGTCCCGGGGATGAGCTTGAGCAGGTCGCGGGTCTTCAACCCCAGGTTCTGCACCCTGAGGTGGCAGGGCACGTGGTAGGCGACCTTGCCGAGCTCGCGCTGGAAATCGGTGCGAAGGAGCCCCGCCTGGTGGCGCAACATCAGGTATTCGAAGGGATCGAAGACGTGTTTTCGGACCTTGAGCACGTCCGGGTCGGCGGGGAAGAGCAGCGGGAGTTCCTGCTTGAACATCAGCACGCACGAAGGGATCGCGGCGACGATGTCGTAGCCTTCCTCGATCACGCGCAGCATCGCCGGGACGTTCTCGTCTTTTAGCCGCTCGACCGACTTCAAGTCACCGAGCTCGAGCTTGGGCATCCCGCAGCACTTCTCCGCGGGCACGAGCCTGACCTCGATGCCGTTGTGCTCGAGCACCGCGGCGAGATCCACGTCGATCTGCGGCTCGTTCCGGTTGCAGTAGCAGGTCGCGAAGATCGCAACCCGTCCGCGGGTCTGCGGTGTCGCCACGGGCGTGAGTGCGGGCTTCGTGCGCCGGCCTTCGCGGCGGCGGAACGTGTCGGAGTGGTATTCGGGGACCGGGGCGTTGCGATGCACGCCGAGGGTCGCCTCGAGAAGACGCCGTCCGGTCGTGGAACGGTTTGCGGCGTTCACGACCGACGCGACGACCGGGATTCCGGCGATCGCGCCGACCCGGTCGGTCGCGGACAGCAACTTGTCGCGCAAGCGCGTCTCGCCACGCTCGAACTTCTGTGCTTTCGCGCGCAGCATCAAGTGCGGGAAGTCGATCGCCCAGGGGTGCGGCGGCACGTACGGGCACTTCGTCATGTAGCACATGTCGCAGAGGTAACAGTGGTCGACGACCTTCCCGTAGGCTTCTTTCGGCACGCCGTCGAGCTCGCCGCTCGGCGACTCGTCGATTGCGTCGAACAGCGTCGGGAACGAGTTGCACAGGCTGAAGCAGCGCCGGCACCCGTGGCAGATGTCGAACACCCGCTCGAGCTCTTTGAAGAGCGCGGTTTCGTCGTGGAACGCGGGGTTCTTCCAGTCGATCGGATGGCGGGTCGGGGCCTCGAGGCCGCCTTCTCGCGCACCGCCGGCGGGCTGGTCGCTGCTCATCTCGTGGACTCCGTTCTAACGCGCCGGCACCCGCGCGCCGACGCCGCTTTCGCAGCGCCGGCACGCCGGTGCGATCGCGTGAGTTACAGCGACTCCAGCGCCTTGGTGAAGCGGTTCGCGTGTGAACGCTCAGCCTTGGCGAGCGTCTCGAACCAGTCCGCGATGTCGTTGAAGCCCTCTTCGCGGGCGGCCTTGGCCATTCCCGGGTACATGTCGGTGTACTCGTGGGTTTCGCCGGCGATCGCCGCCTTCAGGTTGTCCTTGGTGGGTCCGATCGGCAGTCCCGTCGCCGGATCGCCGACCGCCTCGAGGTACTCGAGATGCCCGTGCGCATGCCCGGTTTCCCCTTCCGCGGTCGAGCGGAACACCGCCGAGACGTCGTTGAAGCCTTCGACATCCGCCTTGGCCGCGAAATAGAGGTACCGGCGATTCGCTTGCGACTCGCCCGCGAACGCGTCCTTCAGGTTCTTCTCGGTCTTGCTGCCCTTCAGATGCATAGGTTTCTCCTTGGAAAATGCACCGGTGATATCGATCGTGAGTCCTGGCTCGGATCGGGAGCGCCAAGCCTACTCGCGTTGCGTTGCAGGGAGAAGTCGGAAAAACCGATAGCCGCGATAGATGCCATCAATCGCGCTCGCTTTGCGTTTACACTGTTACGATGGGCAGCGAGCATCCACCGCAAGGTCAAGATCACCGAAACACACCGGGCGCATTCGCGGCGCTGTTCCCGCCGGGCGTGATCGCGGTCGAGCGGCGCGGGGACTTGGAGCCCGAGGCGCTGTCGGAGGCCGAGTCCGAATCGCTCGGGCGCGCCGCGCCGCAGCGGCGGCGGGAGTTCGCCGCGGGCCGCGAGTGTGCGCGCCGCGCGCTGGCGCGCTGCGGTGTCGAGGGCGCGGTGATCGGCCGGGGCGCGGACCGCCGTCCGCTGTGGCCGGCACCGTTCGTCGGGAGCATCGCGCACACCGCCGAATACGCGGCGGCCGCGGTCGCCCACCGCAACGACTTCGCGTCGCTGGGGATGGACGTCGAGCGGCGCGAGGCGGTCGGCGAGCACCTGTGGCGACGGATCGCGGTACCGCTCGAGCTCGACTGGATCGGGACGCTCCCGGTGGGCGAGCGGGTGTCCGCCGCGACGTTGCTGTTCTCGGCGAAGGAAGCGATCTACAAGTGCGTGTACCCCTGGCTGGGGCTCCGCCTGGGGTTTCAGGACGTGGCGCTCGAGGTGCGATTCGACGGCGAGAGCGCGGGAACGCTCGAGGTGCGCGGTTGTGGTGCCGCGCCGCCGTTACCCGCCCTGACGGCCCGGTTTCGCTGGGACGGGCGTTACGTGCTGACCGCCGTCGCGGTGCCGGCGGATGCCGCTCCATGCAAACGTGACCCGGGCGAACTCACCGACGAGCTCGTGCAAGGCGCTGGTGGACATCGATAGGGCCTGAGCGCTCGTGAGGAAATCGCGCCAGCTCAACGGCGCGGGTGTCTCCGTACCCACCGGCGCCGCGACGACCGCGAGCCCGGTTGCCGCGAATTCATGCTCCGCACGCCACAGGTGCGCGGCGCTCGAGACCAGCAGGATCCGGGTCACGCGTGCCGCGCGCAGGAGTCTCGCCGCGTCGCTGGCATTTTCGTAGGTGTCGTACGCCCGATCGTCGAACCAGCGCGGCGTGACCTGAAAATTCCGGATCAGCGTGTCGCGCATCGCGTTCGCTTCGTCGTGGTAGCCGGTGACGAGCACCGGCAAGCCGGTCCGGTGCGCGAGCCACGCGCCGTAGGCAAGCCGTTCGAGGAGCTCGGCGTAGGCCGCCGGCCCGCCGTACTCCGGCGCGAACGCGCGATGGCTCGGGCCGCCGAGGATCACGATCGCCTGCGCGCCGGTCGAGGCGACCTGGGCGGGTGGCAGCGCCGGGACGCGTTCCGCGAGCCGTTCGAGCCGATCCGCGACGAACCCCGTCGACAGGAGCCAGAGCGCAACCGCGCCCATCCCGGCGAGCGCGCGACCGAGCCGTGGCGCCCGCCGCCACGCGATCAGACCCATGATCACCAGGAGTATCGGCGCGCCCGGCGGCAGGATCAGCTTGCCGAGGATCAGCTTCAGTCGTTCCATGCGGGGCCGATGCGGTACGCGGTCAAGGATTCAGCCGCCAGATCGCGAAGTTCAAGAACCCGGCGAACGCGACCCAGAGCGCGAGTGGCACCAGGCTCGCGCCTGCCCGGCGGTCCAGGCGCCGGAAACGGGCGATCGTCGCGAGAATCAGCAGCCACTGCGGGACGATGTCGACGAGGCCGAGGAGCGGACGGTGCAGCCCGAAGAAGCACCACGACCAGGCCGCGTTCAGTGCGAGCTGCGCGAAGAACAGCGTGAGCGCGATGCGTCGCTCGAGGCCGGCCGGCGCGTGGCGCAGGATCCGCCACGCGGCGTACACCATCGACGCGTACAGCACGCCCCAGACGGGCCCGAAGAGCGCGTTCGGCGGATTGAACGACGGCTTCGCGAGCGCGGCGTACCACGGCGCGAGATTGGGGAGCGTCGCGCGCTGGCCGAGGAGCGCCGCGGCGGCGACGGGCAATAGCGCGCCCGCGGCGAGCGCTATTGGGTTGGCCCGGGCGCGCTCAGCGCGGGGCCATTCGGATCGCGCCATCGAGCCTGATCGTCTCGCCGTTGAGCATCGTGTTCTCGAAGATCTGCGCGACCAGCGCCGCATATTCCTCCGGGCGGCCGAGCCGCGGCGGGAACGGCGTCTGCTTGCCGAGCGAGTCCTGCGCCTCTTGCGGCAATCCCTGCATCATCGGCGTGAGAAACAAGCCCGGCGCGACCGTGACGACTCGGATGCCCGAAGAGGCGAGCTCGCGCGCCATCGGCAGCGTCATTCCGACGATGCCTCCCTTGGAGGCCGAGTACGCGACCTGGCCGATCTGGCCGTCGAACGCCGCGACCGACGCGGTCATCACCACCACGCCGCGCTCGCCCTCGGCGTTCGGGGCATTGCGCTGCATCGCGACCACCGCGGCCTTCGACACCAGCACGGTGCCGACCAGGTTGATCTCGATGACCTTGCGGAAGAACGCGCCCGGCATCGGGCCTTGCTTGCCGACGAGTCGGGCGGGGGTCCCGACGCCGGCGCAGTTGACCGCGGCGTTCAAAGCGCCCAGCCAGTCGGCCGCGCGCGCGACCGCGGCGTCGACCGCCGTCTCGTCGGTGACGTCGGTGCGCAGGAACATCGCGTTCGAGCCGAGCGAACCGGCGGACGCCGCGCCTTGCGTGTCGTTCACGTCGAGAAGCACCGCCTTGCCGCCCGCGCGCACGATGCGCTCCGCGGTCGCGAATCCCAATCCCGAGGCGCCGCCGGTGACGATCGCGCGAATATCCTTCAGTTGCATCGTGGGCTCGCTCCGCTGCTGTCCGGGATGACGGACTAATCTATCACACGGCGCTGACCCGCCATGCTCGTGTCCGGCGTATCGACCACCGGCACCGTGACCCACGCGCGCGCGCCGTCGCAGCGCACCGGGTAGGCGCGGATCGGTTGCCTCGCCGGTCCCCGCAGCACCGCGCCGCTGCGCACGTCGAACGCCGCGCCGTGCAGCGGGCAGATCACGCGCGTGCCGCGCAAGCGGCCTTCGCACAGGCGCGCCTCGGCGTGCGAACACTGACCGTCGACCGCGAACACGCCGTCGCGCGTGCGGCAGACCAGTATCTCGCGGCCGCCGGCCTCGCGCGTGATCATCTCCCCGCCGCGCAGGTCCGCGAGATCGATCTCGATCGTGACCAGGGCGTCCGCGGGGCCGTTCAAGCGCGGCTCGCGAGCGTGCGCAGCGTCGCACGGATCGCGGGGACACCGTCGGCGGGTTCGACGACCGCCGCGGAGCCGCCGTCGCGACCGAAGATGAACACCGCACTGCTGTGAGTCACGTCGTAGTTCCCCCGGGCGTTGGGTTTCCCGAAAGAATAGGTCACCCGATAGCGCGCGGCCAGCCGGTCGATCTCGGCCTTCGTGCCCCGCAAACCCACCACCTCGGGCCCGAACGCGGCCGCGTACGCGCGCAGCACCGCGAGCGTGTCGCGCGCCGGGTCGACCGTCACGAACAGGATCCGCACCCGGCGCCGTTCTTCGGGCGGGAGCGCGCGGACCGCCGCCGCGAGCTTCGTGAGCGTCGTGGGGCACACGTCCGGACAGTGGGTGTAGCCGAAGTAAAGCATCACGACGCGGCCGCGGAACGCGGCCGCGGTCACGGCGGCTCCCGACGCCGCATCCTGCAGCGTGAACGCGAGCCGTGGCGCGAGGCCATAGAGCGGGTGCAGGCTCGCCCCGGTCCGCGGCGTCCGCGCGCACCCCGACGCGAGCAGCGCGAAACCCGCGAGAGCCGCGGCGCGGACTCGGATCGGCGCGGCGCGGCCTCGGTCCGTCGCGGTGCTCATCCGGCTCGACCGAGCTGGCCCGACGCGCGCAACGGCGCGCGCTCGTCCGCGCGCATCCAGCGTGAGGCGAGCACGACGAGACCGAGCGCGCTCATCATTCCGGGCGGGATCCAGGTGTTGAGTCCGCCGAGCTGCTGGTCGAGCTGCGGCGAGATCGCGAACGCGCGCCCACACAGGCCGTACACGTCGTAGAGCGGGGCGGCGCGAAACGTGAGGTAGGCACCGAGGATCGCCTGCGGGATCGCGATCGCGACCAGCATCGCCATCCGCGTCGCGAGGCGCGGCGCACCGGCGCGCTCGGGGCCGAGGATCAGCCACCAGAACAGCAGCCCGTCGATCAGCATGCTCCAGTTCATCGTGAGGTAGATCGGCTTGATCAGCATCGCATAGAAGTGCACCGCCGGCGTGAGCCAGAAGAAGATCAAGCCGACGAACAGCGTGCAGGCGATCACCGGCTGCTGCAGCGTGCGGTACAGCGCCCGGAGCGCGCGGTTCGAGACGACCGGGGCGAGCCGGCGCGCGAGCGCGCGCGGGGTGCCCGCGACGAGCGTCTCCGTGGGCGCGCTCAGCGCGATCAGGAACGGCCCCAGGTGATGCAGCACCAGGTGCTGGACCCGGTGGATCCAGAACATGTGCTGGGCGAGGAAGTCGACGTGGGTCTGCATCACCGCGTAGATCGAGCCGACGCCGACCAGGAACGCGAGCGTGCGCAGCCCGCCCTCCGGGCGGCCGCTCGCGCGGCGCGCGCGCAGTCCCGCGAGGTACGCGGCGGCGGGCAGCGCGCACGCGGCGAGCGCGACCGGCGAGAACTCCCAGGGGAGCAGGAATCGCAGCGCCGCGAGCACGCTCATCGCCGGCCGCGCCGCTTCAGAGCCAGTAGACGAACACGAACAGCATCAACCACACGACGTCGACGAAGTGCCAGTACCAGCTCACCGCTTCGAACGCGAAATGGTGCTTCGGATCGAAGTGGCCCTTGATCGAGCGGATCAGGATCACGGTCAGCATCGTCGCACCGAGGAACACGTGGAAGCCGTGGAAGCCGGTGAGCACGAAGAAGGTCGCGCCGTACACCCCCGAGCCGAGCGTGAGGCCGAGGTGCGTGTAGGCCTCGTGGTACTCGTGCGCCTGGAGCCCCAGGAACAGCACGCCGAGCGCGACCGTGAGGAACAGGCCGAGGCTCGTGAGGCGGGGCTTTCCGCGCCGAAGCGCCCAGTGCGCCCAGGTGATCGTCGCCCCCGAGGTCAACAGGATCACGGTGTTGAGCGCCGGGATCCCCCAGGGCGTCATCGGCGTGAACCCCTTGCCCGCGGGACCGGCGGACGGCCAGGTCGCGCTGAACCCGGGCCAGGGCGTGTAGTGGCTCGGGAGCGAGGCGAGCCAGGGTAAGGAGATCTCCCGCTCGTAGAACAGCACCCCGAACAGGCTCGCGAAGAACACGACCTCGGAGGTGATGAACCACAACATCCCGCGGCGGAACGCGCGTTCCTCCTTCTCGTGGTAGACGCCCGCCCGGGTCTCGCCGATCACGCTGCCGAACCAGCCGAAGAGTGCGTACGACGCGAGCGCGCCGCCGATCGCGAGCGAGACGTCGCCGGCTTCGAACCCGTTGATCCGCAGCACCGCGCCGAGCGCGAGGAACAGGATCGCGGCGGACAGCAGGATCGGGTAGCGGCTCGGCTGCGGGACGTAATAGCCGCCGTGGCCGTGTGAAGTCGTCGCCATCGTGATGCCTCCTTCAGTCGATCGCCGGCGGCGTGGTGAACGTGTGGAACGGCGGCGGCGAGGGCACGGTGAACTCGAGCCCGCGCGCGCCCTCCCAGACCCGGGCGCTCGCCTTCGCGCCCGCGCCGGTGCGGGTCTTCAGCAGGTTGTAGACGAACACCAGCTGCGCGGACCCGAGGATCAGCGCGCCGATCGTCGACAGGGTGTTCAGCTGGCTGAACTGGATCGCGTAGTCCGGGATCCGGCGCGGCATCCCGGCGATCCCGAGGAAGAACTGCGCCATGAACGTGATGTTGAAACCGACCATCGTCTGCCAGAAATGCCAGCGCGCGAGCCCTTCGCTGTACATCCGTCCGGTGATCTTCGGCAGGTAGTAGTACGTCGCCGCGATCACGCCCATCACCGGCCCGCCGAACAGCGCGTAGTGGAAGTGGGCGACGAGGAAGTAGCTGTTGTGGTACTGCTGGTCGGCGCCCGCGTCGGAGAGCACGAGCCCGGTGAGCCCGCCGATCCCGAACAGGAAGATGTAGCCGATCGCGAACAGCATCGGCGCCTCGAAGGTCATCGAGCCGCGCCAGATCGTCGCGATCCAGCAGAAGAACAGCACCGCGACCGGCACCGAGATCGCCATCGTGCTCAGCATGAAGTAGATGTTCGCGGCCGCCGGCATTCCGGAGGTGTACATGTGGTGCGCCCACACGATCACCGACAGGAAGCCGATCACGATGAACGCATACACCTGCGCCTTGTAGCCGTAGACCGGCTTGCGCGCGAACGTCGACAGGATGTGCGGCAGGATCCCCGCGGTCGGCAGCAGGAGGATGTACACCTCCGGGTGGCCGAAGAACCAGAACATGTGCTCCCACAGGATCGGGTCGCCGCCGCCGGCCGCGATGAAGAAGTGCGTGCCGAGGTGCCGATCGGCGAGCAGCATGAACGCCGCGGCCATCAACGCCGGAAACACCGCGATCAGCAGGAATGCGGTGATCAGCCACGCCCACGCGAACAACGGCACCTTCATCATCGTCATCCCCGGCGCGCGCAGGTTCAGGATCGTGACCACGATGTTGATCGAAGCCATCGTCGAGGACAGTCCGAGGATGAACACCGCGAAGATCGCGAAGTCGACCCCCATCCCACCCTGCTCGGTGAGCGGCGCGTACATCGTCCAGCCGGTGTCGATCGTGCCGTTGCCGATGCCCGCGAGCTGCAGGAACCACGGCGCGACCAATATGATCGCGGCCGGCGGCAGGAGCCAGAAGCCCCAGTTGTTGAGCCGCGGCAAGGCCATGTCCGGCGCGCCGATCATCATCGGGATCAGGTAGTTCGCGAGACCGGCGGTCATCGGCATCAGCGCCGCGAACACCATCACCAGGCCGTGGATCGTGATCACCTGGTTGTACAGCTCCGGCTGCATGAGCCGCATGCCGGGCTCGACCAGCTCGATCCGGATCAGCATCGCGAGCAGTCCGCCGACCATGAACATCACCAGCCCGAACACCAGGTACATCGTGCCGATGTCCTTGTGGTTCGTGGCGTAGAGCCAGCGGGTGATGCCGCGCGGGGCGTCTTCGGCGTGCGGATCGTGCGTGGCGACGGCGCTCATGGTCGACCTCCGAGGGAATGACGAGTCATACGGTTACGGGTGCAGTGCGGCCAGCTTCCGGCCATGTTCGGCGCTCTCGACGTCGGCCGGCTGCACGGCCTCACCCGAGTGGTTGCCGAACGAGTTGCGCTCGAAGGTGATCACCGCGGCGATGTCGACCGCGCTCAGCTGCGACTCGAACGCGGGCATCGGCGAGCCGGGGATCCCGTGCAGCACGATGTCGATGTGCTGCGCGACCGGGCCCATCACGACCTGGTCGTGCTGGTAGAAGCCGCGCTGCACGAGGTTCGCGATGAGCGCCGGCGAGGCCGAGAACGGGTGACCGCCGGCGATCGGCGGGAACGTGCCCGGGATCCCGAGGCCGGTCGGCTGGTGGCAGGCCGCGCAGACTTTGTCGTACACGCCCTGGCCCCGGCTCATCAGCTGCGCCATCGTGAATGTCCGCGACGCGGCGGCCGCGGTCGCCGCGGCCCGGGCCTGCTCCGCGGCGACCCAGTGCGCGAAGTCCGCCGGGGTCTTCGCGACGACGACGATCGGCATGAACGCGTGCCCGACGCCGCAGAGCTCGGCGCATTGGCCGCGGTAGACGCCCGGCTTGTCGATCTTGACCCAGGTCTCGCGCAGCGACCCCGGGACCGCGTCCTGCTTGATCCCGAACGCCGGGACCCAGAAGCTGTGGATCACGTCGTCGGAGGCGATCACCAGGTCCACCTTCTCGTTCGTCGGCAGCACCAGCGGGTGGTCGACCTCGCGCAGGAAGTGCTTGTCGGGCGGCGCCTTGCCGTCGATCTCGTCCTGCGGCGTCGACAGCGAGCTCGTGAACTCGATCCCGTAGCTCGGATAGTCGTACTGCCACTTCCACTGGCTCGCGGTGACCTTCACCGTGAGCGCGGGGTCGCGGGTGTCGGCGATCGCGAGGATCGAATGGAACGCCGGGATCCCGAGGACCACGTAGTCGATGAACACGAGCCCGACGAACGGCAGCACCACGAACACCCACTGCTTGCGGGTCGTCGGCCGGGTGAATTTCGCGGCGACGTGGCCGCGGCTCTTGCGGTGCGCGTACAGCGAGTACAGCACGATCGCGGCGGACGGGATGAACAGCGCCAGCATGATCGCGAGGAACAAGTTGTGGATGAACAACGTCTCCTTCGCGATCGGCGTGACCGGGGTCGGGAACTCGTAGAACGGGTGCGCCCCGGCGCCCGGCGCGACGACGCCGGCGAGCAGGCCCGCCGCGATCGCG
>JAJYAM010000049.1 GCA_021779535.1 Pseudomonadota bacterium | reverse complement strand
GCTCCCGGAACGCCGCGATACAGCCGGTCACCGCTCAAATGCTGCATGAGCACAGCGATGCCGATGCCGAGCCCGAGGAAGCCCGCTGCGACCGCGAGGGGCAGCGGCGAGCGCCACCAGCGGCGGCTCGCGCGCGCGCGGCGGGTGCCGGGCGCTGCGCCCGCGAGCGCGCCGCCGGCGACCGGCGCCGTACGCTGCACCGCATCGACGAGACGCTGCGGCACCGGCTCCTGCAGATCGGCGGCGAACGCGGCCCGCAGGCGTTCACGCAGCGCGCGATGCGCGGCGACGCGCGCGGCGAGTTCGGCATCGTCGCGGAGCGCCGCTTCGACTTGCGCCGCGGTCGCCGCGTCGAGTTCGCCGTCGGCATAGGCCATCAAGAGGTCGGCGCTGATCTCCATGCGGGTCCCCTAAGCTTGAAGTGCGGCCTGCAACGCCTGCCGTCCGCGTGCAAGACGGCTCGTCAGCGTGCCGATCGGTACGTCCAGGACGTCGGCGGCCTCTTGATAAGACAGCCCTTCGACGAGCACCAAGCTCACCGCGAGCCGCTGCTCCTCGGGAAGTCGCGCCATCGCCGAACGAATCGACAGCGCATCGTCCAAGCCGCCGGCGGCCTCCGCGGACCGGGTGTCGCCGGCGAGGAACACCTCGTCGCGCCGCTTGCGAAAACGAATTTCGTCGATCCAGGCGTTCCTCACGATCTTGAACATCCAGCCATCCAGGCGCATGTCCGGCCGCCGCTGCCCGAGTCGCGTCAGCGCCCGCTCCACGGCGACCTGCACGACGTCGTCTGCATCGTGCACGTTGCGCGTCAACGACCGCGCGAACCGCCGCAACCGCGGTAACAACGACGCGATCTCCCCCTGGACGTCGTCCGCGGTCGCATTCGTCATCATGGATGTAGACGTTCGCACCGGGGCTTTTCTTCCATTCCCATCCGCAAGTGCCCGATTTACCCACACCGCCGTCGCGGGGGGCAACCGGATTGTGACGCGGCAGACGAATCGCGCCGAGCGGGCGGTCTATCATCGGCTCATCGGCGGTACCCGTCCGAAGCGGAGTCATGGCACCGATGAACCGGCTGCGTGCGGCGGCTTTGTTGCTCACGTCGGCGTTGATCGTGCCGGCGCATGCGCAAATTCGCCTGGCGGCGCGCATGCCCGGCGCCGGCTTCGGCATGGGCCCGGGAGGGGGCCTCGGCATGGGCTCGGGGTTCGGACTCGGCATCGATCACGCGGGGCAGGAATTCGGCGCCCGCGCAACCGGCAGACCCGATGAGCTCGGTCGGGACTCGCTACGACAGCTGACCGGCCGGCGCGAATCCGCGATCCGCCGGCTGCTGCGCGAACACGGCGACCTCATCGAGGCCGACCCCGCCGGCGACCCCGTGGTACGCAACGAGATCCTCGCGGCATTCCCGATGGGCGATGCGTCGTCGCGGGCCGTGGCGCTCGGATTCAAGGTGATCCGCGACCACGCGATGGCCGAGCTGGGTTTGCACATCGTGGCGCTCGCGGTGCCGGCGCACTGGTCGCTGCGAGAATCCTTGCGAACGCTGCGACACGCGGTGCCGGAAGGCACCTACGACTACGATCAGATCTATTTTGCGAGCGGCGTGCAAGCCGGCGCGAGCGCACCGACCGGCGCCGGCGCGGGGCCCCGATCCGCGCGTCCCTTGCCGAAGATCGGTCTGATCGACACCGGGGTCGATACGTCCGATCCGCAATTCCGGAATTCGACCGTGCACACCTGGGGTTGCGGTGGCGCGGCACGCGCCGGCGCGCACGGCACCGCGGTAGCGTCCTTGCTGGTCCGTCGCGCGCCGGCCGACCTGTACGCGGCAAACGTTTATTGCGGCGCACCGACCGGCGGTTCGGCGGACGCGCTCATCGCGGCGTTCTCCTGGCTCGCGCGACACCGCGTCCCGGTGATCAACGTGAGCCTCGTCGGCCCGCAGAATCTGTTGCTGGCGCAGGTGATCGCGGCGCTGATCGCGAAGGGAACCGTGATCGTCGCGGCGGTCGGCAACGACGGCCCGGCGGCGCCGCCGTTGTATCCGGCCGCCTATCCGCAAGTCGTCGGCGTCACCGCCGTCGACGACCATGGCCGGGTGCTGTTCGAAGCCGAGCGCGGTCCGCAGGTGACCTTCGCCGCGTTGGGGGCGGGCGTCACGGTCGCCACGGTTGGGGGTGGCACGAGCGTCGCTCGCGGCACGTCGTTCGCGGCGCCGACGGTCGCCGCGATGTTCGCCGCGTTGCTCGGCGTGCCGAATCCCAACGCCGCCGCCGCCGCTCGGGACGCGTTGATCGGACGAGCGGTCGATCTCGGCGCGCACGGCTGGGACCCGATCTACGGCTACGGCCTGCTCGGCGCACGCTGAGACGCGGACCGGGAAGACCACCGTCCCGTCGCTCGTCTTGCCGGCCGGTCGGGTCAGCGGCGGCGCGCGGTTTTGCGGGTCGCCGGCTTCTTCGCCGGTCGCTTCGCGGCGGCGTGCCGCGGCGGCGACTTCGCGGCCGGCGCCTTCACGGGCGGCGCCTTCACGGACGGCCGGGCCTTCGTCGCCGTGCGCTTCGCCGGGGCCGCGGCGGCGGGCGTCTTCGATTCCACGGGCTTTTCCGCCGGCTTTTCCGCCGGTTTCTCCGCCGGCTTGTCGGCGCCGTCGGCGGGCTTCGCGGCGGCCTCCGGCTGGTCGGCGAGGTTGCGCTTACCCTCTTGATCCGACTTGAAGTCGGTCTCGTACCAGCCGCCGCCCTTGAGCCGGAACACCGGCGCGGACATCAGCCGCTCGAGCGCACTCTTCCCGCACACCGGACATTTCTTCAGCGGCGCGTCGTGGATCTTCTGCATCGCCTCGAGGGTGTGGCCGCATCGCTTGCATTGATATTCGTAGAAAGGCATGAACGTCCTCTTCCCGATCGATGAACTGCGCCGTCGCGCCCGCGCGCGCCGTCCGAGACGGCGCACCGGGCGCGGCGGCATCCTCCAATGGAGCGCCCGTCAGTGCAAGCGCTCCTTCTCGAACACCAGCTCCGAGCGCTTGAGCTTCGCGATCACGAGGTCGCCGGCCGCGAAGTCCCCGCGCAGGATCGCCTGCGCCAGCGGGTTCTCGATCTGCGACTGGATCGCCCTTTTGAGCGGTCGCGCGCCGTAGACCGTGTCGAAGCCGGCCTCGCCGATCTTGTCGCGCGCATCGTCCTCGAGGCGCAGCTGGATGTCGCGCTCCGCCAGGCGCTGGCGCAGACGGCCGAGCTGGATGTCGACGATCGCACGAATCTCGCTGCGGCCGAGCGGATGGAACACGACGATCTCGTCGACCCGGTTGATGAACTCGGGCCGGAAGTGCTGTCCGACGACCTGCAGCACCGCCGCCTTCATCTTCGAATAGTTCGCCTCGCCGGAGAGCTCCTGGATCACCTGGCTGCCGAGGTTCGAGGTCATGATCACGACCGTATTGCGGAAGTCCACGGTTCGGCCCTGGCCGTCGGTGAGCCGGCCGTCGTCGAGCACCTGCAGCAGCACGTTGAACACGTCCGGATGCGCCTTCTCGATCTCGTCGAGCAGGATCACCGCGTACGGCCGCCGGCGCACCGCCTCGGTCAGGTAGCCACCCTCCTCGTAGCCGACGTAGCCCGGCGGCGCGCCGATCAGCCGCGCGACCGAGTGCTTCTCCATGAACTCCGACATGTCGATCCGGACCATCGCCTCTTCCGTGTCGAACAGGAACTCGGCGAGCGCCTTGCACAGCTCGGTCTTGCCGACGCCGGTCGGTCCCAGGAACATGAACGAGCCGGTCGGACGGTTCGGATCGGCGAGCCCCGCACGCGAGCGGCGGATCGCGTCCGAGACCGCCTTGACCGCCTCCTGCTGGCCGACCACGCGCGCGCCGAGCACCTGCTCCATGCGCAGCAGCTTCTCGCGTTCGCCTTCGAGCATTCGCGAGACCGGGATCCCGGTCCACTTGGAGACGATCTCCGCGATCTCGGTGTCGGTGACCTCGCTGCGCAGCAGCTGGGTCGGCTTCTGTTCCGCCTCCAGCGCCTTCGCGAGGCGTTGCTCGAGCTCGGGGATGCGCCCGTACTGCAGCTCCGACATCCGCGCCAGGTCCTGGGCGCGGCGCGCGGCGTCGAGATCGGTGCGCGCGCGCTCGAGCTCTTCCTTGATGTGCGCGGCCCCCTGGACCGACGCCTTCTCGGCCTTCCACACCTCCTCGAGGTCGGAGTACTCCTTCTCGAGCCCGCGCAACGTGTCCTCGAGCGTCGCGAGGCGCTTGCGCGAAGCCTCGTCGTCCTCCTTCTTGAGCGCCTCGCGCTCGATCTTCAACTGGATGATCCGCCGATCGAGCTTGTCGAGCGCCTCGGGCTTCGAATCGATCTCCATCCGGATCAGCGCCGCGGCCTCGTCGATCAGGTCGATCGCCTTGTCCGGGAGCTGCCGGCCGGAGATGTACCGGTGCGAGAGGGTCGCCGCGGCGACGATCGCCGGATCCGTGATCTCGACGCCGTGGTGCACCTCGTAACGTTCCTTGAGGCCCCGCAGGATCGCGATCGTGTCCTCGACCGAGGGCTCGTCGACCAGCACCTTCTGGAACCGCCGTTCGAGCGCCGCGTCCTTCTCGATGTACTTGCGATACTCGTCGAGCGTGGTCGCGCCGACGCAGTGCAGCTCGCCGCGCGCGAGGGCGGGCTTCAGCATGTTGCCCGCATCCATCGCGCCTTCCGCCTTGCCGGCGCCGACCATCGTGTGCAGCTCGTCGATGAACAGGATCACCTGTCCTTCCTGCTTCGCGAGATCGTTGAGCACGGCCTTCAGCCGCTCCTCGAACTCGCCACGGAACTTCGCGCCGGCGATCAGCGCGCCCATGTCGAGCGCGAGGATCCGCTTGCTGCGCAGGCTCTCGGGCACCTCGCCATTGACGATCCGCAGCGCGAGCCCCTCGACGATCGCGGTCTTGCCGACGCCCGGCTCGCCGATCAGCACCGGATTGTTCTTGGTGCGCCGTTGCAGCACCTGGATCGTGCGCCGGATCTCGTCGTCGCGGCCGATCACCGGGTCGAGCTTGCCCTGGGTCGCGCGCTCGGTCAGGTCGATCGTGTATTTCTCGAGCGCCTGGCGGTTCTCCTCGGCGCTCGCGTCCTCGACCTTGGCGCCGCCGCGCACCTCCGCGATCGCCTGGTCGACCGCGCCGCGCTCGACGCCGCACGCCTTCAGGATCCGCCCGAGTTCACCGCGATCCTCGCAGGCCGCGAGCACGTAGAGCTCGCTCGAGATGAACTGGTCGCCGCGCTGCTGGGCGAGCTTGTCGGTGAGGTTCAGGAGCTTGTTGAGCTCGTTGCCGATCAACACCTCGCCGCCCGCACCCTCGACCTTCGCGATCCGATCGAGCGCGCCGGCGAGCTCCGAGCGCAGCTTCGCGACGTTCGCGCCCGCCTTCTGCAGCAGCGGCCGCGCGGTGCCCCCCTGCTGGTCGAGCAGCGCCGCCAGCAAATGCACCGGTTCGATGTACTGATGGTCGCGCCCGACCGCGAGCGACTGCGCATCGGCGATCGCGGATTGGAACTTCGTCGTCAGCTTGTCCATACGCATGGGGCACCGTGTCGAAAACCGTCGAGATGCCCCGTAGCTGGGGTCGAAGCCGCCTCAATTCAACCACCGAGGCCCTGGCTCCGGCCGGCGCCGGCGACCCGCTCAGTCGATCCAGATCAGCGTCGCCTGGCGTCCGCAGTGGCCGTCGCGCCGATGCGAAAAGTAACGATTGGCGTCGCTGAAGGTGCAATCCGCGGTCGCGCCGACCCGCTCGATCCCGAGCGCCTCGAGCCGGACGCGGGCGAGCAGCGGCAGGTCCGCGAGGAAGCGTCCGCGAGCATTGGCTCGAAACGCCTGCTCGACCGCCGGCCCCTCGCGCTCGAACGCCGCCCGGACCTCGGGGCCGACCTCGTAATGCTTGCGGCCGATCCCCGGGCCGATCCACGCGACCAGCCGCGCGGGCGGCACCCCGAGCACGTGCACCGTCGCCTCGAGCACGCCGGCGGCGAGCCCGCGCCACCCCGCGTGCGCGGCCGCGACCGCTCCGCCGTCCTCGGCCGCGAGCAGCACCGGCAGACAGTCCGCGGTCAGGATCGCCGCGACCCGGCCGCGGCGGCGCGCGATCGCCGCGTCGGCCGGCGCATCCGGCGCGCCGGCATCGAGGTCGGCGACGCGCGTCCCGTGCACCTGGCGCAGCCAGGCGGGCTCCGCCGGCACCCGGGCCGCGATGCCGAGCGCGCGCCGGTTGCTCGCGACCGCTTGCGGGTCGTCGCCGACGTGATCACCGAGATTCAGGCTCGCGAACGGACCCCCGCTCACGCCGCCGCCACGCCAGGTCGAGAGCGCGCGCACGCCGGGCGGCGCGGGCCAATCCGGCGTGATCCATTCGACGCTCACGTTTCGCCGTCCCGTCGCAGCGCGTCCAGCAGCTGCGCGAAGTCCGCCGGCGGCGCGCTCTCGAGACGCAGCGTCCGCCCGCTGCGCGGTTGCGCGAAGCTCAAGCGCGTCGCGTGCAAGGCCTGCCGGCCGAAGCCGTGCAGCGCCGCGGCGAGCGCGTCGCTCGCGCCGCGCGGACGCTGGAACCGACCGCCATACAGCGGGTCGCCGACGATCGGGTGGTGCGCGTGCGCGAGGTGCAGGCGGATCTGGTGGGTCCGCCCGGTCTCGAGCCGCACCCCGAGCAGCGCGTGGGCACGGAACCGCTCGAGCACCCGGAAGTGAGTGACCGCGGGGCGGCCGTCGGCGCGCACCGCCATCCGCACCCGGTCGACGCGGTCGCGGCCGATCGGACGATCGATCGTGCCACCCGCGGTCGGCACCCCGCGGCAGATCGCGAGGTATTCGCGCGTGACGCTGCGCTCGGCGATCTGCCGGGTGAGCGCGGTATGGGCCGCGGGCGTGCGGGCGATGACGAGCAGCCCGCTGGTGTCCTTGTCGAGCCGATGCACGATCCCGGCCCGGGGCAGCTGCGCGAGCGCCGGATCGAGCGCCAGCAGCGCATTCTGCAGGGTATGCCGCGGGTTGCCCGCGCCCGGATGGACGACGAGCCCCGCCGGCTTGTCGATCACGAAGCAGTCCCGGTCGCGATGCACGACGACCAGCGCGATCGGCTCGGGCTCCGCCGCGCCAAGCGGCGGGCTCGGCGCCGCGAGCCGCACCCGGATCCGCTCGCCGGCATCGACGGTCTCGCTCGGCCGGCAGCGGCGTCCGCCGCGCTCGACGTCGCCCGCATCGATCCAACCCCGGATCCGGCTGCGGGAGTGTTGCGGGAGCAGTCGCGCCAGCGCCCGATCGAGGCGTTCGCCGGCCATCTCCGGCGGGATCTCGAGGGTCAGCGTCTGGAACTCGGAGCTCATCGGGATGTTCGAAGGGTACTCGGGGGCTTCGGGTATACTGCCGCGTCCCGCCGGCTCGAGACCATTGTAAGGAATTGTAAGGAATCGCATGTGAGATCGCGCGATTGGAGATTTTCCGCCCGGGCGCTCGCCCTGGCCGCCGCCGCCGTCGTGTTCGCGACCGGCTGCCATCACCGCGGCGAGAACTTCAAGGCCGGTCCGGAGATCATCTACCGGCAGGCCCAGAAGAGCATGCACGACGGCGACTTCGCCAACGCGATCAAGCAGCTCGACGCGATCGAGGCACGCTTCCCGTTCAGCGCGCAGGCGCGGCAGGCGCAGATCGACCTGATCTACGCGAACTACGAGAACCGGCAGACCCACGCGGCGATCGACGCCGCGAACACCTTCATTCGCGAGAATCCGACCAACGTGCGGGTCGACTACGCGTATTACATGAAGGGCTTGATCTACTTTTCGCGGCAGCGCAACTTCATCGAGCGCTATTTCAAGGTCGACCTGTCGGCACGGCCGCCGGAGAACTCGCAGAAGTCCTTCGAAGCGTTCGCGCTGCTGCTACAGAAGTTCCCGCGCAGTCCCTACGCGCCCGACGCCCGCCAGCGCATGATCTATCTGCGCAACCGCCTCGCGGACTTCGAGATGCACGTCGCGGACTATTACATGCGGCGCGGCGCCTACGTCGCCGCGATCGACCGGGCGAAGTACTGCGTGTCGCACTACGACGGTTCTCCTGCGGTGCAGCATGCGCTGCTGGTGATGATCGCGGGATACCGCAAGCTGCACATGCCGGACCTCGCGGCGAGCGTGCAGAAGGTCTACGACCTGAACTACGCCGGCAAGCCCCTGAAGCCGTTGCCCACGGAGAAGAAGCGCTGGCGCCTGTGGAAGTTCTGGTAGGCGGCGGCGCCGGCCGGAATCGTCAGTTGCGGCGCGGCTCGTAGCCGCTCGTGATCGGATAGCGCCAGTCGCGCCCGAACGCCCGGCCGCTGACGCGCACCCCCGGTGGCGCCTGGCGGCGCTTGTACTCGTTGCGCTTCACGAGATCGAGGATGCGCCCGACGGTCGCCCGATCGAAGCCACGGGCGGCGATCTGATCGACCGACAGATCCTCCTCGATGAACGCCTCGAGGATCGGGTCGAGGATCTCGTACGGCGGCAGGCTGTCGGTGTCCTTCTGGTCCGGGCGCAGCTCCGCCGACGGCGGCCGTTCGATCACCCGATCGGGAATCGCCCCGGAACCCGCGTTCCGCCAGCGCGCGAGCCGGTACACCAGCAGCTTGCTGCAGTCCTTGATCGGCGCGAAGCCACCCGCCATGTCGCCGTACAAGGTCGCGTACCCGACCGACATCTCGCTCTTGTTGCCGGTCGTGAGCAGCATCTTGCCGGTCTTGTTCGAGATCCCCATCAACAGCACGCCCCGGCACCGCGACTGGATGTTCTCCTCGGCGGTGTCCGGCGGGCGCCCCGCGAACTCCTCACGCAGCGCCGCGAGCGTCGCCTCGAACATCCCCTCGATCGAGATCTCGCTGTGCTGCACGCCGAACCACGCGGCCTGCCGCGCCGCGTCCTCGCGGCTCATCGCCGAGGTGTAGCGCGACGGCATCGCGACCGAATGCACGCGCGCGGCGCCGAGCGCGTCCACCGCGATGCACAGGGTGAGCGCCGAGTCGATCCCGCCCGAAAGTCCCATCACGACGCCCGGGAAACGGTGCTTGTCGACGTAATCGCGCGTACCGAGCACGAGCGCGCCGTAGACGCTCTCCGCCTCGCCCGAGATCGGCGCGAGCACGCCCGGCACCGGCGCGACCGCGCCGGCCGCGTCGCTGGACAGTTCGAACGGGTACACGTCCTCGACGTACGCGGGCGCGCGCTGGGTCACGCGACCGTGCGCGTCGGTGACGAAGGATTGCCCGTCGAAGACCAGCTCGTCCTGCCCGCCGACGAGGTTCAGGAACACGATCGGCAGCGCCGTCTCGAGCGCGCGCCGGCGCACGACCGTGTCCTCGCGCTGCAGTTGCTTGCCGACCTCGTAGGGCGAGGCGTTGATCACGAGCAACAGCTGCGCGCCCGCGGCGCGCGCGCGCCGCGCGGGCTCCTCCTCCCAGACGTCCTCGCAGATCAGCACGCCCGCGGCGACGCCGCCGAGATCGATCACGGTCGCTTCCGTCCCGGGCGTGAAATAGCGCTTCTCGTCGAATACGCGGTAATTCGGCAGGCAGCTCTTGCGGTGGTTCGCGACCAGGCGGCCGTCGCGAATCACCGCGGCGGCGTTGTAGATCCGCCCCGCCTCGTACTCCGGGTAACCGACGATCAGGGTGATCCCGGCGACCTCGCGGCGCAGCCGCTCGAGCGCGCGGGCGACCTTCAAGCGCATCCCCGAATGGAACAGCAGATCCTCGGGCGGATAGCCGCAGACCGCGAGCTCCGGGAACAGGATCAGCTCGGTGCGATCGCGATCCCGCGCCGCGAGGGCCGTGGCGATGATGCGCGAGGTATTCCCGTCGACGTCGCCGACGACGAGATTCAGCTGCGCCATCGCACCGCGGAGTCGCCGGACGTCCGCCAACGCGCCTCTCCTATTTCGGACGGCGAGCGGTCCGGCGAGGCAACGCGCGCCCGGCCGGCCGCGGCGTCGCGCGACCCGCCGTCCGTCCGGCGCCCGCCGCCTTCGCCCGCACCGGTGACTTCGCCCGCACCGGTGTTTTCACTCGCGCCGGTGCCTTCGCCCGCGCCGGCGCCTTCGTCCGCACCGGTGCCTTTACTCGCCCCGCTGCCTTCGCCCGCGCCGATGCCTGCGCGAGCGGGCGGCGCAAACGCGCGGCGATCGCCGCGCCGAGCTCCGCCGGCGAGCGCACCGTGGTGATCCCGGCCGCCTCGAGCGCCGCGAACTTCGCGGCCGCGGTGCCCTTCCCGCCCGCGACGATCGCGCCGGCATGGCCCATCCGCTTGCCCGGCGGCGCGGCGACACCGGCGATGTACGCGACGACCGGCTTGGTCACGCGCTTGGCGATGAATTGCGCGGCCGCCTCCTCGTCGCTGCCGCCGATCTCGCCGACCATCACGATGCCCTCGGTCTGCGGATCGCGTTCGAACAGCTCGAGCACGTCGATGAAGTTCATGCCCCGGACCGGATCCCCGCCGATGCCGACGCAGGTGCTTTGGCCGAGCCCCTCGTTGGTCGTCTGGAACACCGCCTCGTAGGTGAGCGTGCCCGATCGGGACACGATGCCGACCCGGCCCTTCCGGTGGATGAATCCCGGCATGATCCCGATCTTGGACTCGCCCGGGGTGATGATGCCGGGGCAGTTCGGCCCGATCAGCCGCGTCCGGTAGCTCGCGAGCGCCGCCTTCACGCGCACCATGTCGTTCACCGGGATGCCCTCGGTGATGCACACGATCAACTCGATCCCGGCATCGGCGGCCTCGAGGATCGCATCGGCCGCGTACGCGGCCGGCACGTAGATCATGCTCACCGTCGCGCCGGTCTTCGCGACCGCGTCGCGCGCGGTGTCGAACACCGGGAGCCCCAGATGCTGGCTGCCGCCCCGACCCGGCGTGACCCCGCCGACGAGCTTCGTGCCGTAGGCGAGGCACTGCTCGGAATGGAACGTGCCCTGCTTGCCGGTGAATCCCTGGCAGATCACCTTCGTGTGCTTGTCGACGAGAATGCTCATGCGTGCGCTCCGGCCATGCGGACGGCCTTGTTGGCGGCGTCGGTCAAATCGCTCGCCGGGACCACGCCGAGCCCGCTCCCCTCGAGCAGCTCGCGCGCGCGCGGCGCGTTCGTGCCCTCGAGGCGAACGACCACGGGGATCGTGACGCCGACCTCCTTGACCGCGGCGATGATGCCCTCGGCGATCATGTCGCAGCGGACGATGCCGCCGAAGATGTTGATCAGGATCACCGAGACCTTCGGATTCGACAGGATCAGCTTGAACGCCGCGCTGACCCGCTCCTTCGTCGCGCCGCCGCCGACGTCGAGGAAGTTCGCCGGGGCGCCGCCGTGCAACTGGATGAGATCCATCGTCGCCATCGCGAGTCCCGCGCCGTTCACCATGCAGGCGATGTTGCCGTCCAGCGAGACGTAGTTGAGCTCGTGCTCGGCGGCGTGCCGCTCCATCGGATCCTCCTGCGACGGATCCCGCAGCGCCGCGAGGTCGCGCTGCCGAAACAGCGCGTTGTCCTCGATGTTGATCTTCGCATCCAGCGCGACGAGCCGGCCCTCGCCGGTCACGATCAAGGGATTGACCTCGACGAGACTCGCGTCGCGCTCGAGATAGAGCCGGTAGAGCGCGCGGGCGATCCCGCCGAACTGTGCGATCTGCTCCCCCGCGAGCCCGAGCCCGAACGCGAGTTGCCGGCACTGATAGTCCTGCAGCCCCGCGGCCGGGTGCACGTCGATCCGCAGGATCTTGTCCGGCTCGTGCTCGGCGACTTCCTCGATCTCCATCCCGCCCGCGGCCGAGGCGACGAACGCGATCCGCCCGGCGTCGCGGTTCAGCACCACGCTCAAGTAGTACTCGCGGGCGATGTTCGAGCCCTGTTCGACGTAGACCCGCTCCACCGGCAAGCCCTCGGGGCCGGTCTGGTGGGTCACGAGCCGGGTCCCGAGCATGCCCGCCGCCGCCGCACCGACCGCGTCGAGGTCCTTCGCGAGCTTGACCCCGCCCGCCTTGCCGCGGCCGCCGGCGTGCACCTGCGCTTTCACGACCCAGACGCCCCCTCCGAGCCCGCGTGCGGCCGCGATCGCCCCCGCCGCCGAATCCGCGATCGCGCCTTTCGGCACCGGGATGCCGTACTCGGCGAACAGCTTCTTCGATTGGAACTCATGCAGATTCATGGAAGGCCCTTCCCGTCGACCGGAACGCGTCAAGCCGGGTATTCTGAATTAAGCTCTGCATCTGCGCAAAGCCGATATCCGGGGAGTTGCTCTTGGCGAACGCGATCGAACGGCCGTCCAGCCCCCGCGCCGCGCTCGCGTGGCGCATCCTCGGGCTCCTGAATTTGTATCGGATACTGGTGCCCGCGGCGCTGCTGGCGGTCGTGACGGCCTCGGGGTTGCGCACGCTGTCGATCAGCTCGCCGCGGGTGTTCTACGGTGCGACGCTCGCGTACCTCGCGTTCGGGCTGCTGAACGGGATCGCGGTCCGGCGGCGGCTCGCGACCGAGCGGACCCAGCTCGTGCTGCAGGCGAGCGTCGACCTCGTGGTGCTGCTGCTGATCCTGGTTGCGTGCGACGGGGTCAAGAGCGGTCTCGGGTCGCTGTTCCTGGTTCCGGTCGGCGCACTCGCGTTCCTGCTGCCGATGAACCGCGGATTGTTCCTCGCGGCGATCGCCGCGCTCGCGCTGCTGATCTCGACGATCGCGGAGCAGCTGAACGGCCGCGCGGACACGTCCGCGTACGCGACCGCCGGCGTGCTCGGCGCGATGCTGTTCCTGGCGGCCGCGGCCGCGAGTTTCGTCGCGAACCGGATGCGCGAGAGTGAAGACCTCGTCCGGCAGAAGGACATCGACCTCGCGAACCTCGCGGAGCTCTCCCAGTACATCGTGCAGCACCTGCGCGAGAGCCTGCTGGTCGTCGACGGCGACGACCGGATCCGCTTGATCAACGAATCGGCCGCGCGGATCCTCGGCGAGACCCGAGCGCGCCCGAACGAGCTGCTCGGCGAGGTCTCGCCGCGGCTGCTGTACGCGCTGAGCACCTGGCGCCGGCACGCGCTCGGCGGGGAACCGCCGCCGACCTTCGTCGCCGCGGACGGCGCGCGCGTGATCCAGCCGCACTTCGCGCCGCTCGGCAGCGGGTCCGGCGGGCCGACCCTGATCTTCCTCGAGGACACGAGCGCGATGGCCGAGCGCGTGCAGCAGAGCAAGCTCGCGGCGCTCGGCCGCCTGTCCGCGAGCATCGCCCACGAGATCCGCAACCCCGTCGGCGCGATGAGCCACGCCGGTCAGCTGCTCGCGGAAGGCGCGGAGCTCGGACCCGAGGAGCGGCGCCTGACGACGATCATCCGCACCAACGCCGAGCGGGTGAGCACCATCATCAACAACGTGCTGCAGCTGTCGCGCCGCGAGGCGACTCGGCCGGAGCGGTTGCCGCTCGCCGCCTGGATCGACGACTTCCTGCGTGAATTTCTCGAGACGATGCAGGTCGCGCCCGACGCGCTGCGGGTCGGCGTGCCGGACCCCGCGACCGACGGCCCCACCCTCGAGGTGCGCTTCGATCCGGGACACCTGCGCCAGGTCGTCTGGAACCTCTGCGACAACGCGCTGAAATACGGCGTGGACGGGATCGAGCTCACCTACGGCCGGCTCGCGCCGAACGCCCGCCCGTTCCTCGAAGTCGCGGATCGCGGCCCCGGGATCGAGCCCCAGGCCGCCGACCGGATCTTCGAGCCGTTCTTCACCGGCCGCCAGGGCGGCACCGGGCTCGGGCTGTTCATCGCCCGGGAGCTCAGCCAGTTGAACCGCGCCGTGCTGCTGTACGAAGCGCGGCCGGGCGGCGGTAGCGTCTTCCGGATCGTGTTCGCCGATCCCCAGCGCTGGGAGGAGTAGCCGCGCCGCGCGCCCCAGCGACAACGCCCCGCCCCCGGCTACAATGCACCGATGCCCTCACCTTCGATCCTGATCGTCGACGACGAACCGGACCTGTGCGAGCTGCTCGCGATCACGCTGCAGCGGATGAGCCTCGCGACCCGCACCGCGCCGAACCTCGCCGCCGCGCGCAAGCTCCTCGCGGCGGAGCGCTTCGGCCTGTGCCTGACCGACATGCGCCTGCCCGACGGCGACGGTCTCGAGCTCGTCGAGTGGATCCAGACGCAGGCCCCGAACGTCCCGGTGGCGGTGATCACCGCGCACGGCAACATGGAAACCGCGGTCAAGGCGCTGAAGCTCGGCGCCTTCGACTTCGTGTCGAAGCCGGTCGATCTCGCGGTGCTGCGCAAGCTCGTCGGCAGCGCGCTCAAGCTCTCGGGGAGCGATGCCGACACCGGCGTGTTCGGTCCGCGGCTCCTCGGGGAGTCGCGCTCGATCCAGGCGCTGCGCGAGCTGATCGCCCGCGTCGCGCGCAGCCAGGCGCCGGTGCACATCTGCGGGGAATCCGGCACCGGCAAGGAGCTCGTCGCGAAGCTGATCCACGAGTCCGGCCCGCGCCGCGACGGCCCGTTCGTCCCGGTGAACTGCGGCGCGATCCCGACCGAGCTGATGGAGAGCGAGCTGTTCGGCCACAAGCGCGGCAGCTTCACCGGCGCGGTCGCGGACAAGAAGGGGCTGATCCCGTCCGCCGAGGGCGGCACGCTGTTCCTCGACGAGATCGCGGACCTGCCGCTGCACATGCAGGTGAAGCTCCTGCGCGTGATCCAGGAGAAGAGCGTGCGCCCGGTCGGCGAGCAGCGCGAGGTCCCGGTCGACGTGCGCGTGCTGTCCGCGACCCACAAGAACCTCGCGCAGGCGGTCGCGGAAGGCCGGTTTCGCGAGGATCTGTATTACCGGGTCAACGTGATCGAACTGCGCGTGCCGAGCGTGCGCGAGCGGCCCGAGGACATCCCCGAGCTCGCCGAGGCGATCCTGCGACGCCTCGGTCGACGCATGCGGATCGAGCCGCCGCGGCTCGACGACGCGGCGCGCCGCGCGCTCGAGACCTACGCGTTCCCCGGGAACGTGCGCGAACTCGAGAACATCCTCGAGCGCGCGGTCACGCTGTCGACGGCGGGCGAGATCGGGATCGAGGACATCCAGTTGCGCCCGAGCGTGGCCGGCGCCGGCGGCGCCGCGGCGGGCGGCGCCACCGCGAGCGGCACCGACACGGCGCCGCTCGGCGACCACCTCGAGGAGATCGAACGCGAGGCGATCGTGAAGGCCCTCGAACAGACGCGTTACAACAAAACCGCCGCCGCGAAGGCGCTCGGGATGTCGTTTCGCGCATTGCGCTACCGGATCAAGAAGCTCGGCATCGAATGACCGCGGACTCCGTGACCGAAGACCTCGAGCTCACCGTACTGATGCCCTGCCTGAACGAAGCGCAGACCGTCGGGCGCTGCGTCGCGAAGGCGCGGGCGTACCTCGAGCGCACCGGGATCGCCGGCGAAGTGCTGGTCGCCGACAACGGCTCGACCGACGGCTCGCGCGAGATCGCGGCGGCGGCCGGCGCGCGCGTCGTCCCGGTCGGTCGCAAGGGCTACGGCGCGGCGCTGACCGGCGGGATCCAGGCCGCCCGCGGCCGCTACGTGATCATGGGCGACGCGGACGACTCGTACGATTTCACCCAGCTCGACGGGTTCGTCGCACGCCTGCGCGAGGGCGATGCGCTGGTGATGGGCAATCGCTTCACCGGCGGGATCCGTCCCGGCGCGATGCCGACGCTGAACCGCTATCTCGGCAATCCGGTGCTCTCGTTCATCGGACGGTGGCTGTTCGCGGCGCCGGTCGGCGACTTCCATTGCGGGATCCGCGGCTTCGACCGGCGCGCGATTCTCGCGCTGGACCTGCGCGCGGCGGGCATGGAGTTCGCGAGCGAGATGGTCGTGAAGGCGACGCTCGCGGGACTGCGGATCTCCGAGGTGCCGACCACGCTGAGCCCCGACGGCCGCGGCCGGCCGCCGCACCTTCGGCCCTGGCGCGACGGCTGGCGGCATCTGCGCTTCATGTTGCTTCGCAGCCCGCGCTGGCTGTTCCTGTACCCCGGCCTCGCGCTCACGCTGGTCGGGCTCGTCCTCGCGTCGGTGCTCACGTTCCGCTCGATCCCGATCCCCGGCGTGTTCACGCTCGACATCAACGGCCTGCTGTATTTCGCGATCGCCGCGGTCGTCGGGGTCCAGGTGAGCTTTTTCGGCCTGTTCGCCGAGGCGCTCGCGCGCAAGTTGAACCTGCGCGTCGACCACGGCTTGCCGGAGACGCTGCTGCGCCTCGCCTCGCTCGAAGGCTCGATCGCGCTCGGCGCCGCGCTGGTGCTCGCCGGTCTCGCGGGCGCCGCCTACGCGGTGGTGCGCTGGGGCGAGCAGTCGTTCGGCCCGCTGATCCCGAGCCAGATGATGCGGATCACGATCCCGTCGGTGACGACGCTCGCGATCGGCACGCAGATCCTGTTCGGGGGATTCCTGCTCGGGTTCATCGAGGCGGAGTGACGCGCGCCGGCAGCGCGGGCGGGAACACGAACCGCGGCGACCGCGAGCCCGGCACCCGGACCCGCCGGTCGAGGGGACCGAGATTCCACTCCTCGCCGTAAGGCCCCCGATCGACCTCGACCGCATCCGGCCAGAGCCGCCGGACGAGTGCGGCATCGCGCCGCGGGCCGTAGCTGAACATCCGCAGATCCGGGTCGCGCAGTTCGGGGTCGTTCTGGATCATGTCACCGACGTAGAAACCCCCTTCCGGGTTCACGAAGAACACGTCATTGCCCGGACGCTTTGGCGCGGGGATCTGCGCGAGGTGACGCCCGATGAAGCCGTCCATCTCGTAAAGCTGATAAGGCACGAGCAACAACAGACTCAACACCGCCGCCGCGCCCGCGAACGCGGTGAGCCGCTCACGCCCGCCTGACGCGCCGCCCGCGAGCGCACCCGCCGCGAGGATCGGCAGGACACCCCAGGCGGAATGGAAGTATCGATTCCCCCAGCCGTGACCCTGATCGAACACGACGAAGAAATAGCCCAGGAACGTCGCGAGCGCCGACCACGCCAGCAAGCGCACGTGCCGGTCGCGACGCCAGCGCACCCATCCCAGCACCGCGAACAGCAGCAGGCACGGCACGGCCCAGACCCAGAGCTTCGCGAGGCCGGCCGCCCGCGCATTCCACATCACCGCGTCCGGCCATCGAAAGAACGCGATGGCGCTCGCGACGTCGGTGCGGTGAATATCGGCGCCAATCCGCCCGCGCAGCCAGAACCAGCCGATCCCGCCGACGATCGACAGCGGCAAATAGCCCCCGATCAGGGGCACGAGGAACCGGCGCCGGTCGCGATCGACGAGGAACGCGAGCAACCACGGCAACGCGAACAGCATGTGCGGGAAGGGATTGTGCAGGATCAGCGCGAGCGATCCGACGAGTCCCGCCGCGAACGCGCGCCCGCGGTTCGGTGCCATCAGGAGCCACGCGTACAAGAGGTTCGCGGTCAGGTGCGCCTGCATCGAGTAGAACGAGATCGCGTTCGCGACGTACGCGCCCGACGCAACCCCGAACAGGACCGCGAAGCCCGCCGCGACCCGATCGCGGGTGATCTCGAGGGTGATCCGGTGGACAAGATACAGCCCCACACCCGCAAGCAGCGGATTGCAAAGCCACGGCGCGCCCAGCCGCTCGAACGGCGCGAGCAGCAGCGCGAACCCCGGCCAGTACGCCTCGATGACACGACCCGTGATCGGCGAGGCGACCAGGAACACGCCGTTGAATCCGGGCGCGACCAGCCACTTGACCAGATACGGCGGCCAATATCCGACGAGGTGGCCGCTCGCGAATATCTTCGCCTGGAAGACCGCCGCGTACTCGTCCATCGCGAGTGGGTAGTCGTGGTAGACGAAAACCGAGCCGAGCGCGAACGCGGCGACGGCGAGGGTCGCGATCCAGACGGGATACCGGCCGATGAAGCCGGCGAGCGCGCGGATCGGTTCGGCGCGACGCCACGGTAACGCCAAGAATACGATCAGCGTCGCCAACCATGCGGCGTGAGCATCCAGGACGGCCAACAGGACATCGAAGATCGGCGAGAAGCCG
>JAJYAM010000111.1 GCA_021779535.1 Pseudomonadota bacterium | reverse complement strand
ACGCGCACATCCTCGGCGACGCGATCGAAGGCGAGGCGCGCGAGGTCGCGCGCGTGCTCGCGGCGCTCGCGCGCCAGGTCGCGCGGCGCGGTCAGCCGTTCGCGCGCCGGTGCGTGCTGCTGTCCGGCGGCGAGACCACGGTGACCGTGCGCGGCCCGGGCCGCGGCGGGCGCAACGCCGAGTTCCTGCTCGCGCTCGCGCTCGCGCTCGACGCACTGCCGGGCGTGCACGCGCTCGCGGCCGACACCGACGGGATCGACGGCGCCGCGCCGGTCGCGGGCGCGCTGATCGGGCCGGATACGCTCGCGCGCGCGGGCGCGCGCGGGATCGACGCGGCCGACGCGCTCGCGCGCAACGACGCGCACCCGTTCTTCGCCGCGCTCGGCGACGGGATCGAGACCGGTCCGACGCTCACCAACGTGAACGACTTCCGCGCGATCCTGATCGAGTAGCCGTTCAGCCGCCGGGCGCGGCGCCGAGCAGCAGCGCCGGCAGTTCGGCGAGCGAGTCGATCAGCGCGTCACCCTCGAGCTGGCGCGGGTCGCGGCCCTCGTCGTAACCGTACGGCACGCACACCACCGGGATCGAGGCCGCGCGCGCGGCGGTGACGTCGTTCGCCGAATCCCCGACCATCAACGCCGCCGCCGGCGCGACCTCGAGCCGCCGGCAGGCATAGCGCAGCGGCTCCGGATCGGGCTTGCGCCGCGCACAGGTGTCGCCGCCGACGACGAGATCGACCCACCGCGCGAATCGGAAATCGCGGATCAGCGCATCGGCGAACCGGAACTGCTTGTTGGTGACGATCGCGATCCTGAGCCCCGCGGCGTGCAGCCGCTCGAGCGCGGCGGCGGCACCGGGGAACGGGCGGGCGGCGCGCTCGCCCCGCTGGTCGAGCGCGCCGTACTGCGCGAAGAAATTGTCGAGGATCCGCGCTTGCTGGGCGTCCTCGGGCGCGCGCCCGAGGAATTGCGCCGCGCGGCGCACGAGGTTCGACGAGCCCCGGCCGATCATCGCGCGCACCGCATCGGTGGGGATCGGCGGCCACTGCTCCGCCGCGAGCGCGCGATTCAGCGCGAGCGCGATGTCCGCGAGCGTGTCGAACAACGTGCCGTCGAGATCGAACAGCACCGCGCGCAGCGGCCGATTCCGCCAGTGCGCACCGGACACCGTCACAGCTTGTAGCTCGACAGCAGCAAGCTGGTCTCGGTCCGCGTGATGTTCTCGATCGAGCGGATCCGGTTGATCACCTCGTCGATCGCTTCCAGGCTGTCGGTGCGCAGCTCCGCGACGAGGTCCCAGCGGCCGTTGGTCGAATGCAGGGCCGCGACCGCCGGATCGCCCCGCAGCGTGCGCACGATGCGTTCGAGCTGATTCCCCTCGACCGCGATCGTCATGATCCCGCTGACCTGGTCGACGTCGGTTTGCGGCTTCAGGCGCACCGTGTAGCCGGCGATCGTCCCGTCGGCCTCGAGTCTCGCGAGCCGGTTCTGCACCGTCCCGCGCGCCACCCCGAGCCGCTTCGCGAGCGTCGCGATCGGCGCGCGCGCATCGACCCGCAGCTGCGCGATCAAACGCCGGTCGAGGTCGTCCATCGCCGTGCTCCTGAACGTCCGGAATGATGCAAAATGTCATTCGTATTGATCATTACGCTCAATATAGCGCATTATTTGCGCACTTTCAGGGCTTCCCGTTGGCTCACGACCCGGGAATGATCATGGTATCCGAATCCCGGGCCACGCCCGGGGGAGTGCCATCCATGGTCGATTACATCGGCGTCGACGACGTCGCGCGCTTGATCCGGTCGATCGGTCCGGGCGAGTTCATCGAACGCCTGGCCGGCGAGATCCTGGCCGACTATCGCCGCTGGGACGAATTCGAGAAATCCGCGCGGGTCGCGAGCCATTCCGCGGTCGGCGTCATAGAGCTGATGCCGACGACCGACGGCAAGCTGTACTCGTTCAAGTATGTGAACGGGCATCCGCAGAACACCGCCGCGGGGCTGCTCACGGTGACCGCGTTCGGCGTGCTGGCCGACGTCGCCACCGGCTATCCGCTGCTGCTGTCCGAGCTCACCGTGACCACCGCGCTGCGCACCGCGGCGACCTCGGCGCTCGCCGCGCGGCTGCTCGCCCGCCCGGCGCCGCGCACGATGGCCTTGATCGGCAACGGCGCGCAGAGCGAATTCCAGGCGATCGCATTCCACCGGATGCTCGGGATCCGGGAGCTGCGGCTCTACGACGTCGACCGTGCCGCGACCGCGAAACTCGAGCGCAACCTCGCCGCGATCGAGGCGCTCGCCGACCTGTCCTGCGTGCGCGCGGCGAGCGCCGCGGACGCGTGCCGCGGCGCCGACATCGTGACGACCGTGACCGCGGACAAGCGCAACGCGGTGATCCTGACCCCGCCGATGCTGCGCCCCGGGATGCACGTGAACGCGGTCGGCGGCGACTGCCCCGGCAAGACCGAGCTGCATCCGGACGTGCTGCGCAGCCCGCACGCGCGGGTCGTCGTCGAGTACGCGCCGCAATCGCGCGTCGAAGGCGAGATCCAGCAGATGCCGCCCGACTATCCGGTGATCGAGCTCGCGGCGATCGCCGCGGGCCGCACGCCGGGCCGCGCGGCCGAGAGCGACCTCACGATCTTCGATTCGGTCGGATTCGCGCTCGAGGATTACTCGGCGCTGCGCTTCCTGCACTCGCTCCTCGAGGAAGGGCACATCGAGCGCCGCCGGATCGATCTCGTCCCGCAGCTCGGCGATCCGAAGGATCTGTTCGGCGGCACGCTCGGCGCGGGCGCGGTCCGCCGCCGCCTGCGCAAGAGCGCTTGAGCGTCGCGATGACCACGTCCCCGCCGCAACCCCGGGTGAGCTTGATCGGTGCGCCGACCGACGTCGGCGCGGGCGCCCGCGGCGCGTCGATGGGTCCGACGGCGCTGCGAATCGCCGGCCTGCAGGCGACGCTCGAGGCGCAGGGCGCCGAGGTCGTCGACCGCGGCGACCTCGAGGGTCCGGCGAACCCCGGGCTGCCGCCGGTCGGCGGATACCGGCACCTGGCCGAGGTGCACCGCTGGTGCCGCGGAGTCCACGACGCGGTGCGCGCCGAGCTCGCGGCCGGACGGCTGCCGATCCTGCTCGGCGGCGATCACTCGTTGAGCGTCGGCTCGATCAGCGCGGTCGCGCGCCACTGCCGCGAGCAGGGCCGCCCGCTGCGCGTGCTGTGGCTGGACGCGCATGCCGACTTCAACACCAATGCGCTGACGCCGAGCGGCAACCTGCACGGGATGCCGGTCGCGTGCCTGTGCGGCTACGGTCCCGCCGAGCTCGTCGAGCTCGGCGGCGCGCGGCCCGCGCTCGCGCCCGCGGAGATCCGCCAGATCGGCATCCGCAGCGTCGACCAAGGCGAGAAGCGCTTCGTGCACGAGGTCGGGCTCGAGGTGTTCGACATGCGCTACGTCGACGAGGTCGGGATGCGCCGCACGCTCGAGGTCGCGCTCGAGGGACTCGCCGCCGATGCGCACGTGCACGTGAGCTTCGACGTCGACTTCCTCGACCCGGACATCGCGCCGGGCGTCGGCACCACCGTGCCCGGCGGCCCGTCCTACCGCGAAGCGCAGCTGTGCATGGAGATGATCGCGGACACCGGACGGCTGGGCTCGCTCGAGATCATGGAACTCAATCCCGCGCTCGACCTGCGCAACCGCACGGCCGAGGTCGCGGTCGACCTCAGCGCGTCGTTGTTCGGCAAGAGCACCTTGATGCGCCGCTAGCCGGCGCGCGCCGATTCGGCACCCGTCGGTCCGGCACCGGCCGGCTCAGCGGCCGTGGCGGCCGCGCAGGTAGGTCGCGCGCCCGGCGAGGATGTGCGCGTGCATCACGCTGTGCGCCCAGGCGCCGTCGCGCATCTCGATCGCCTGCACGAGCTCGAGGTGTTGATCGGCGCTGCGCTGCAGCTCGCCCGGCGCATACTGCGCGAAGGTGCGCAGGATCAGCGGCGCTTCGATGAGCCCGGACAAGGTCTTCGCGAGCCGCGGGCTGTCGGCCGCGCGCTGGATCGCGCGGTGGAAACGGTCGTTGGTGTCGCCGATGCGCGCGAGGTAGCCCGGCGCCCGCCGCATCGACTCGCCGATCTGCTGCTCCGACAGCGCGCGCAGCTCCGCGACGATCGCGGGCGTCGCGCGCTCGGCCGCGCGGCGCGCGCAGACCGGCTCGAGGAGCGCGCGCAGCTCGAAGATCTCCTCGGCGTCCTCGAGCTCGAACGCGGCGACGACCGCGCCGTGGTTCGGCTCGAACTCGACCAGGCCCTCCGCGTGCAGGCGCCGCAGCGCCTCGCGCACCGGCGTGCGGCTGACGCCGGCCGCCTGCGCGATCTCGGTCTCGGTGAGCCGCGAGCCCGCGACGTAGGTTCCGTCGAGGATCCCCTCGCGCACCGTCGCGTACGCGCGCTCGGCCGCGCGCATCACGCG
>JAJYAM010000005.1 GCA_021779535.1 Pseudomonadota bacterium | reverse complement strand
CGTCGTCGGTCGCGACCACCTGCCAGTCGAGGCCGGCCGTCGCGGGCCAGGCCGTCGCGCGCTCGAGGTCGCGGAGCGCCCGGGGCGGCGTCACGACCAGGACCCGGCGGAGCGGCGAGCCCGCGGGCGGTGCGCTCACCGCAGCGCTTCGCTCACCGCGCGCGCGGTCACGTCGCTCACCCGCACGTTGGACTCGTCGGTGACGCCGGCGATATGCGGCGTCAGGATCAGGTTCGGAACGCCGCGGAACGCGCCGCCGGCCGCCGCGTCGAGCGGCTCGGTCTCGAACACGTCGAGCGCGGCGCCGGCGAGGCGGCCGCCCCGCAGCGCGTCGCTCAGCGCCGCTTCGTCGACGATGCCGCCGCGCGCCGCATTGATCAGGATCGCGCCGGGCTTCATTCGCGACAGCGCGGTCGCGTCGATCAGGCGGCGCGTGGCCGGCGTCAACGGGGTGTGCAGGCTCACGACGTCGCTCGACGCGAGCAGTGCGTCGAGCGTGAGGCGTTCGGCGTGGGCCCACGCCGCGTGGTCCGCGGGCAGGTACGGATCGTACGCCGCGATCCGCAAGCCGAGCGCGCGCGCCTTGTGCGCGGTCAAGCGGGCGATCGCCCCGTACCCGACCAGCCCGAGCCGCCTGCCGTCGGCTTCGCGGCCGATCGAGTCCATCCGTGGCCACGCGCCCGCGATCACCCGGTCGCTCGCGAACCAGGCGCGGCGCAGCAGCAGCAGTGCCGCGGTCACGACGTATTCGGCGACCGCGAGGTCGTTCGCGCCGGTCGCCGGCCGGACCGCGATCCCGCGCCCCGCGCAGGCATCGACGTCGATGTTGTCGAGACCGACGCCGAGGCGGCCCACGACCTGCAGCCGGGTCGCGGCGGCGAGCAGCGCGCCGCGCACCTGCGTCCGGTTGCGGACGATCAGCGCGCGGCAGTCGGCGACCGCGGCGAGCAGGCGCTCCGGCTGATCGACGAGCTTCGGATCGTAGAGAACGGTGCGACCGGCGAAGTGACGCTCGATCGCCGCCGCGTCCATGAATTCGCTGATCACGATGTCGCTCATGCGCGCCGCTCCGCCAGTCGCAGGATCTGTTCGTGGAGTTCCGCAGGAATCTCGATGCCGGCGCTGCGCGCGCGGGCGCGGCGCTCGAGCCGCCGGTCGCCGGGAAGCCGCGCGCCGGGTTGCGCGCCGACCGTCGCGAGCAGGTCCTGCATGCGGGCGCCGTAGCCGGGACCGGCGAACGCAGCCGGATCGAGCGCGATCAGCATCTGGCCGACGCCGGGCGCATCGCCGCGGTCGTCGAGGAACGAGCTCGCTTCCCAGCCGAAGCGCGCACCGACGAGCGCGGCGCACAGGATCTCGACCATCAACGCGAGCGCCGCTCCCTTCGCGCCGCCGATCGGCAGCAGCGATCCGGCGAGCGCGTCCGCCGGATCGTCGGTCGGCGCGCCGGCCGCGTCGATCGCCCAGTCGATCGGGATCTTGCGTCCCGCCTTCTGGGCCGCGACGACCTTGCTCCGCGCGACCAGCGACAGCGCCAGGTCGATCACCAGCGCGGGACGTCCGGGGATCGGCGCGGCGAACGCGATCGGGTTCGTGCCCATCATCGGCTTCGCGCCGCCGTGGAACGCGATCGCGGCCGGGGTGTTGGACGCGAGCAGCGCGATCAGCCCGGAATCGGCGAGCCGCTCGACGGTCGCGCCCGCCTGGCCGACGTGATGCGAGGCGCGGATGCCGACCGCGACGCTGCCGGCATCGGCGATCAGCGTGCGGATCCGTTCGATCGCGAGATCCAGCGCGGGGTACGCGAAACCGCCGCCGGCGTCGATCCACAGGCTCGCGGATCGGGACTGGACGACGGCCGGCACCGCCTGCCCGTCGACCTTGCCCGCCTCGACCTGCGCCGCGTACGCCGGAATGCGCGCGAGACCGTGACCGGCCTGCCCGTCGATCTCGGCGCCGACGAGTGCGCGGGCGGTCGATGCCGCACTCGCGGCCGACGCACCGCTCGCCTCGAGCGCGCGCGCCGCGAGCGCCTGGGCTTCGGCCGGATCCAAGCGGCGCATCGGCACGCGGTCCGCGCCCCGGGTCAGGCGCTGCGGTAGAGCTTGGTCATCACGAACTCGCGATGGCCCAGCGCCTCGGCGCAGGTGAACCGGCCGTTCGCGGTGCGCGCGACGCAGTCGATCAACCGGTCGCCCGCCTGGTCGATCGTCAGCTCGCGCCGTACCACGCCGGACACGTCGACGTCGATGTGCTCGCTCATCACGCGCACCGTGCGCGGATTGCCGCTGAGCTTGATCACCGGCATGATCGGATTGCCGATCACGTTGCCCTGGCCGGTCGGAAACACGTGCACCACGTAGCCGGCCGCGGCCTGCAGGGTGCAGCACTCGGCCGCCGCCGACGAGGTATCCATGAAGTACAGGCCGCGCCCCCGCAGCGGCGGTTCCGCCGGCTCGAGCACGTCGATGTAACGGGTCTTCTTGCCGATCTTCTCGAGGTTGCCGAGCGCCTTCTCTTCGATCGTCGTCAGTCCGCCGGCGATGTTGCCCTTGGTCGGCTGACTGTCGGAGAGATCCGAGGTCTTGTGGGCCTCGATCACGTCGCGCTGGTAGGCGGACCACGTCCGCATGAACTTCTCGCCGATCTCCGGCGTCGCCGCCCGCGCGGCCGCGAGGTGTTCGGCGCCGGTGAGCTCGGAGGTCTCGCCGAAGCAGCCGTACAGGCCGAGCGGCACGAGCTTGTCGTACAGGTTGCCGACCGTGGGGCAGGAGGCGAGCCCGGTGGTCGTGTCGCTCTCGCCGCACTTCGCGGCGACCCAGACGTCGGTCAGCGGGCACTCGACGCGGACCTGCTCGGACGCCAGGTGCACGAATTCCTTGGCCTTGCGCGATGCGGCGGCGACGGTCGCGATGTCGCCGTTGCCCTCGATCCAGAAGCCGGCGACCGGCTTGCCGGTCTTCGCGATCCCCTCGACGACCCGTTCGGTCCAGGCCGGCTCGATGCCGATCACGATGCAGGCCGCGACGTTCGGGTTCGCCCCGGTGCCGATCATCGTCCGGAAGTGCAGTTCGAGGTCTTCCCCGAACTGCAGGCGGCCGTACGCATGCGGCAGCGCGATCGTGCCCTGGATGTGCGCGGCGACGGCCTCGCACGCGGCATTCGAGATGTCGTCGAGCGGCAGGATCGCGACGTGATTGCGGACGCCGACGCGGCCATTCTCGCGCCGATACGCCCAGACGGTTCGGTTGGAAAGATCCATGGGTGTCACCAGCGCTTGGTCTTCAGATTGTGGGTATGGACGTGGTCACCCTTGCGGATCGGCGCGGTCACGCGGCCGATGTCCTCGCCGTACTTGACCACGGTATCGCCGGCGGCCAGGTCGCGCAACGCGATCTTGTGCCCGATCGGGACGTCCTGATTGCACGTCGCGCGCCGTTCGCTGTCGTCCTCGGTCACGACGCACAGCATGTCGGTGCCCGCGGTGAGTCCCTCGACCACGACCACGCCGACGTTGTCGCGGCGGTCGTGGATGAGCAGATGAGGTATGTTGGCCATGGGTCCTCGGGTCCACTGTAGTAACTCTTGTATTAGATATAAGATTACAGATCAAGATGACGAATTCAAGTAGCCCATCGCCGAAAGGGCCGGCCGGGACCGCGCTGCGCAGCGCGCGGTGGTACGAACGCGACGACATGCGCGGCTTCGCGCACCGTCAGCGCACCCAGCAAATGGGCTTCCGGCGCGAGGAGTTCCTCGGCCGGCCGGTGATCGCGATCGTGAACACCTGGAGCGACCTGAGCCCGTGCCACGTCCACCTGCGCGACCGCGCGGAGGCGGTCAAGCGGGGCGTGCTGCTCGCGGGCGGCTTTCCCGTCGAGCTGCCCGCGCTGTCGGTCGGCGAGGTGATGGTCAAGCCGACGACGATGCTGTACCGGAATTTCCTCGCGATGGAGACGGAGGAATTGCTGCGGTCGCACCCGATCGACGGCGCGGTGCTGCTCGGCGGATGCGACAAGTCGACGCCGGGACTGCTGATGGGCGCGCTCAGCATGGGCCTGCCCGCGATCTTCTGCCCGGCCGGCCCGATGTCCAACGGGCAATGGCGCGGGGTCAAGACGGGCGCGGGAACCCATACGAAGAAGTACTGGGACGAGCTGCGCGCGGGGAACATCACCGCCGACGACTGGATCGACCTGGAATCGCGGATGACGCGGTCGATCGGGACCTGCAACACGATGGGCACCGCCTCGACGATGACGTCCATCGTCGACGCGATGGGCTTGACCTTGAGCGGCGCGTCGTCGATCCCGGCGGCGGACTCGGGGCACGTGCGGATGGCCTCGGCCTGCGGCGAGCGCATCGTCGCGATGGTGCGCGAGGGCCTGACGATCGACCGCGTCGCGACCGCGGCGGCGTTTCGCAACGGCGCCGTCGCGTACATGGCGCTCGGCGGATCGACCAACGCCGCGATCCACCTGATCGCGATGGCGGGCCGGGCCGGCGTCGCGTTGACGCTCGAGGACCTCGCGGCCGCGGCGCGCGAGACGCCGGTGCTCGCGAACCTGTTCCCCTCCGGCGATCGCTTGATGGAGGACTTCTTCTTCGCCGGCGGCATGCCCGCGCTGCTCGCGAAGCTGACGGACCGGCTCGACACCAGCGCGCTCACCGTCGAGGGGCGCACGCTCGGCGAGGCGCTCGCGGGCGCGCACTGCTGGGACGACGACGTGATCCGCGGCGTCGACGATCCGGTGGTGCCGCTGTCGCGCGGGTCGACGCTCGCGCTGTTGCGCGGCAATCTCTGTCCCGACGGCGCGGTGCTGAAGTCGAGCGCGGCCGATCCGCGCCTGCTGCGGCACGAAGGCCGCGCGCTGGTGTTCGACGATCATGCGAGCTTGTCGGCGCGGATCGACGATCCGGCGCTCGACGTGGACGAGGATACCGTGCTCGTGTTGCGCAACGCGGGTCCGGTCGGCGCGCCGGGGATGCCGGAGTGGGGGAACCTGCCGATCCCGAAGAAGCTGCTCGCGCGCGGCGTACGCGACATGGTCCGCATCTCGGACGCGCGGATGAGCGGGACGCATTACGGTTGCTGCATCGTGCACGTGGCGCCGGAGGCGGCGATCGGCGGGCCGCTCGCGTGGCTGCGCACCGGCGATCGGATCCGGCTCGACGTGCCCGCGGGCCGTCTCGAAGCCTGCGTCGAGCCGGGCGAGTGGCAGCGCCGGCGCGCCGACTGGCGCCCGCCGGCGCCCGCGGTCCAGCGCTCCTACGCGGCGCTCTACCGCGCGCACGTGAGCCAGGCGCCGCAGGGATGCGATTTCGATTTTCTCGAGGGACGCGCACCGACGCCCGAACCACCGATCTACTGATCCCGAGGAGATTCCCGATGCAGACGAATCCGTTCAAGACGCGGCTCACGACGCCCGGGCACGTTCCGATGCTCGGGACCTGGCTGATGTCCGCGGCCCCGGTGGTCGCGGAGGCGCTCGGCTTCAGCGGATTCGATTTCCTCGTGGTCGACATGGAGCACAGTCCGCTCGATCTCGCGGATGCGGCCGGCTTGATGCGTGCGATCGCCGGGACGCCGGCCGAGTCGCTCGTCCGCGTGCCCTGGAACGACCAGGTCGACGTGAAGCGGGTGCTCGACGCGGGCGCCCGGAACGTGATGTTCCCGTTCGTGCAGAGCGCCGAGGAGGCCGCGGCGGCGGTCGCGTACACCCGCTATCCGCCGCAGGGCGTGCGCGGGGTCGCGGCGGTGCACCGCGGGTCGCGCTACGGACAGACCCGCGATTACCTGCGCACCGCGAACGCCGGGATCGCGGTCGTGATCCAGCTCGAGACGCCCGAGGCGCTGGAGCGGCTGCCGGCGATCGCGGCGGTGCCGGGCGTCGATTCGCTGTTCCTCGGGCCGGGCGACCTGTCGGCGGCGATGGGGCGGATCGGCGAGATCGCGCATCCGCAGGTGCAGGCGTCGATCGCGAAGGCGGCCCGGGATGCGCATGCGGCCGGCAAGCCGATCGGCATCGTCGGGGCGAACCCGGAGATCGTCGGGCAGTATCTCGGCTATGGCTACGACTGGGTCGCGATCGCCTCGGATCTCGGGATGCTGACCAGCCGGGCGGCCGACTGCATCGGCGCGATCCGGGGGCAAGCCCCGGGAGCGGCGCCGTCCGGAGCCGCCTATTGAATCCGCGATGACCGCGCGTATCGCGTTGTGCTCGGGCGAGTGGCGCGCGGCGGTCGCGCCGGAGGTCGGCGGCGCGATCGTCGACCTGTCGCTCGGCGCGCGTGCGATCCTGCGGCCGACGCCGGACGAGGCCGTCGCGCGGCGCGAGGTGCGCCGCACCGGCGGTTACCCGCTCGTGCCGTACGCGAACCGGATCGCGCTCGGCCGCTTCCGGTTCGGCGGGCGGGAGTACCGGCTGCGCCGCAATTTTCCCGACGGGGCGCATCCCCTGCACGGCGTCGGCTGGCAACGGGCCTGGCGGGTCGCGGCGGCCGACGCGACCGGTTGCGAGCTGCGCCTCGAGCACCGGCCGCGCGGCGACGACGCGCTCGACTGGCCGTTCGCGTTCGATGCGGTCGAAACCGTCACGATCGGCCCTCGCGGCCTGCGGATCGAATTGCGGGCGAGGAACCTCGAGGACGTCGCGGTGCCGCTCGGGTTCGGCTGGCATCCGCTGTTCCCGCGCCGCGACGGCCAATGGTTGCGGTTCGCGGCGGACGGCTGGTGGCGCAACGGGGACGATGAGTTGCCTCACGAGGCGGTGCAAGGGTTGCCCTGGGACGCCGGCCGCGGGCTCGAGGTCGGAGAACGAACGATGGACAACGATCATTTCGGCTGGGGCGGCGAGGCGTGGCTCGTCGAGCCCGACGGCCTCGACGTGCGGATCGCCGCGGACCCGCCGTTCTCGGTCCTGCGGGTGTTCGTGCCCGCGGGCCGCGATTTCCTCGGCGTCGAACCGGTCGGTCACGTCGCCGACGCGATCAACCGGCCGGCGCTGCGGTCCGGGGGGATGCCGATCGTGGCTCCCGGCGGCTGCGTCGGCGGCGCCGTCACGATCGGCGCGGAGCGCCGCGCATGAGCGCCCGGCCGGCCGATGGCGCGCCGTTCCGCCGGGTGCTCGAGTGCGGCTGCAAGGTCGGCGAATCCCCGGTGTGGCTGCCCGAATCCGCCGAGCTGCTGTTCGTGGACGTGCCGGCGGGCCGCTGGTTTCGCTACGATCCGGCGCGCGGCACGCGCGTCGAGTACGACGCGGGCGAGGCGATCGGGTGCGTCGCGCCGGTGGTCGGCGGCGGTTTCGTCGCGGGACTGCGCTCGGGCATCTGGCGATTCGACGCGGCGGGCGTGAAACGTGAGCTGCTCGCCGCGAATCCCGAGGACACCGCGGTCAGCCGCTTCAACGACGGGCGCGTCGACCCGGCCGGCCGGCTGCTCGTCGGGACGATCGACGAGCCGAAGGCCGGCGGCCGCGCCGGCCTGTACCGGCTCGATCGCCGCGGGCTCGCGCGCCTCGCCGACGGCTTGATGACGTCGAACGGCCTCGCGTTCTCGCCCGACGGCAAGACGCTGTATCACTCCGACACGCCGAGGTTCGTGGTGTACGCGTACGACTACGACGTCGCGACCGGTGCCGCGACCAATCGCCGGGTGTTCGTGCGCATCGAGCCGACGGCGACCGATCGCGGCCGTCCGGACGGCGCCGCGGTGGACGTGGAAGGATGCTACTGGAGCGCGTTCTACGAGGGCGGCCGGGTCTGCCGCTACGATCCCGGCGGCCGGCTGATCGCGGTCCACCCGGTGCCGGCGCGCTCGCCGACGATGCCCGCGTTCGGCGGGCCGCGGCTCACGACGCTGTACCTGACGACCGCCCGCGACCCGGACGGCCGGGGCGGCGACCTGTTCGCGCTGGACGCGGGCGTCGCCGGCTTGCCGACGCGGGCATTCGATCCCGATGCCTGAGCCGATCCCCGACTCCGATCGATCACCGAAGGTGCCGCGATGAACGCCAGTCTCCCGTCCGTCCAATACCGCTCGCTCGAAGGCCGCTCGGTGCTGATCACCGGCGGCGCCTCCGGGATCGGCGCCGCGTTCGTCGAGGCGTTCGCCGCGCAGCGCGCGCGCGTGAGCTTTCTCGACGTCGACACGGCCGCCGGGGAGTCGCTCGCGGGCCGCACCGGCGCCCGCTTCATCGAGTGCGATCTGCTCGACATCGGCGCGCTGCGGGCGGCGGTCGCCGCGGTCGAGCGCGCGCAGGACGGGATCGGCGTGCTCGTGAACAACGCCGGCAAGGACGACCGGCAGGAGTTCGCGACGATCGAGCCGGCCGACTGGCGGCGGCTGCTCGCATTCAACCTCGACCATCAGTTCTTCGCGAGCCAGGCGGTCGCGCCGGGCATGGCCGCGCGCGGCGGCGGCTCGATCGTGATGCTGGGCTCGGTCTCGTGGATGCGGGGCCGCCCCGGCATGGCCGCCTATACGACCTCGAAAGCGGCGATCAACGGCCTCACCCGCACGCTCGCGCGCGAGCTCGGCGCGACCGGCGTCCGCGTGAACTGCATCCTCCCGGGCGCGATCCTGACCGAACGGCAGCGCGCGCTGTGGCTCACGCCGGACCTCGACCGGCAATTCCTCGAGCTGCAGGCGTTGAAGTTCCGCCTGACCGCGGACCACGTCGCGCGGCTCGCGCTGTTCCTCGGATCCGACGAGAGCGCGGGGTGCACCGGCGCGAACTTCATGGTCGATGCGGGCCTCACGCAGAACTGACCCGCCGCGCGCGGCACGCTCAGGTCAGGGTCACCGCGTAGACGACGCCCTCCGACTTCACGCGGCTCACCCGCCACTCGACCTTGCGCTGCTGCAGGGACAGCGCGACCCGGTCGATGACCAGGATCGGGCTGCCGGCCGGCACGCCGAGGATCCGCTGGTCCACCGCGGTCGCGAGGTCCGCGCGGACCTCTTCGCGCGCCGCGACGATGTTGATCCCGTAGTCGGTCTGGTAGAGCGAGTACAGCGTGTTCGGGAGGCCGGCGCGCTTCTCGATCCCCGGGAACAGCTGCACGGGCACGACGATCACCTCGTGCAGCGCCGGTTGCCCGTCGATCAGGCGGGTGCGCGTGATCTCGACGACGCGGGCGTCGCGATCGAGATCGAGTTTCGCGCGCTCGGCCGAGCGCGCGACCCGGACCTTCACCGTCTCGCTGGTGCGCGCGGGCTTCAGCCGTTCCCCGCCCGGGCGGGCGATCCGGAAGAAGCGGAACAGCGAGCGCTCCTGCGTGTGCTCGGCGATGTAGGTTCCCTTGCCCTGGCGCCGCTCGAGCAATTTCTCCGCGGTCAGCGCGTCGAGCACCTTGCGCACCGTGCCCTGGCTCACGCCGAGCTCCTTCGCCAGGCTCTGCTCGCTCGGCAAGGCCTCGCCGGGCCGCCACGCGCCCTGGACGACCCGGTTCACGAGGATGTCATAGACCTGTCGGTACAGCGGGCGATAACCCGGCGTCTGGGGCACGCGAGTCTCCATGGCGGTTTGCGGGACACTACGATGAAGGCGGGCGTACTGTCCATCCCGCCGGACGATGCGCGGGTGCTTGCGGGGGCGGCCATGTCTTATATAAGATATATGGGTTATCTGTCTCGAGGCCAGGCCGGCCCGACTCCATCCAGGCCGCAGGGGCGCGATCGACCCATGACGACGACTCCATCGCAACGGCGCCGGCCCGGCGCCCGGGCGGGCTGACGCGATGCCGCTGATCGAACGGGCGGACGGGTTCGACGTCGTGATCGGCGGCATGACCCTGCTGCGCCACCGGCGGGACGCGCCCTGCGCGTACGCCGGCGCCGGCGAGCCGGACGTGCGGATGAATCACGGCAACTTCCGGATCGACGACTACGTCGTCTCGCGGGTGCCGCTCGTCGATGCGCGGATCCGCTCGCGTGCGGGTGGCGCGCAGATCGTGCTCTCGGCCGCGGGTGGCGCGGGGCCGGCGGTCGTGCTGCGCATCGAGGAGTCGGAGCACGGGATGGCACTGGCGTGGCACGGCGAGACGGCGGGCGTGAACCGTTTCTGGCTGCGCATCGCCGCGAACCCGGACGAACGGATCTGGGGCGGCGGCGAACAGTTGTCGTATTTCGATCTGCGCGGACGCCGCTTCCCGCTGTGGACCTCGGAGCCGGGCGTCGGACGCGACCATTCGACCCGGATCACGTTCGAGGCCGATCGCCGCAACGGCGGCGGCGGCGATTACTACACGACGAACTATCCGCAACCGACCTACCTGTCCTCGGGCCGCTACGCGCTGCACGTCGAGACCACGGCGTATTCGGCGTTCGACTTCCGTCACCCGGATTTCCACGAGATCGAGGTCTGGGAGGTGCCGGCGCGAATCGAGGTGTGGCGCGCGGCGCATTTCCTCGACCTGGTCGAGGCCTTGTCGGCGCGTTTCGGGCGGCAGCCCCGGTTGCCGGAGTGGGTGCTGCGCGGCGCGATCATCGGCTTGAAGGATGGTTCGCGCAGCTTCGAGCGGCTGGAGCGGATCGTCGCGGCGGGCAGCGCGGTCAGCGGGCTGTGGTGCGAGGACTGGGTCGGCATCCGCGAGACCTCGTTCGGCAAGCGCTTGTTCTGGGACTGGCGCTGGAACCCGGACCGCTACCCCTCGCTCGACCGCAAGATCCGCGAGCTCGAGGCGCGCGGGATCCGCTTCCTCGGCTACGTGAATCCGTACCTGTGCACCGACGGCGGCTTGTTCCACGAGGCCGCGAGCGCGGGCTATCTCGCGCGGCGTCCGGACCGCGACGAGATCTACCTCGTCGATTTCGGTGAATTCGAGTGCGGCATCGTGGATTTCACCCATCCCGGCGCCCGGTCCTGGTTCGAGGAACGGGTGATCGGCCAGAACCTGCTGGACTTCGGCCTGTCCGGATGGATGGCCGATTTCGGCGAATACCTGCCGGTCGACGTGCGACTCGCGAGCGGGCTCGACGGCATGCTCGCGCACAATGCCTGGCCGACCGTGTGGGCGAAGGTGAACGCCGACGCGGTCGCGAGCCGCGGCAAGACCGGCGAGGTCGTGTTCTTCATGCGCGCGGGCTTCAGCGGCGTGCAGAAGCACTGCCCGTTGCTCTGGGCGGGCGACCAGTCGGTCGACTTCAGCCGCCACGACGGCCTGCAGACGGTGATCTGCGGGGCGCTGTCGTCCGGCTTGCTGGGCAATGCGTATCATCACAGCGACATCGGCGGCTACACCAGCCTGTTCGGCAACGTGCGCACCGCCGAACTGCTCCAGCGTTGGGCGGAGATGGCGGCGTTCACCCCGGTGATGCGGACCCACGAGGGCAACCGCCCCGCCGAGAACCTGCAGATCGACCAGGACCCCGGGGTGCTCGCGCACTTCGCGCGGATGACCCGCATCTACCGGCATCTCTCGCCCTATCTCGCCGACCTGTGCGCGGAGGCCGAGCGCCGCGGACTGCCGGTGCAGCGGCCGCTGTTCCTGCATTTCGAGGACGACGAGCGGGCCTATGCGACGCAGACCGCGTATCTCTACGGCGCGGACGTGCTGGTCGCGCCGGTGGTCGATGCGGGTGCGCTGCGCTGGACCACGTATCTGCCGGCGGGCGCCCGCTGGATCCACGCCTGGAGCGGTGTCGAGCACCCCGGCGGCAGCGACGCGCAGGTCGATGCGCCGCTCGGCCAGCCGCCGGTGTTCTATCGCAGCGACAGCCGCTACGCGGCGCTGTTCGCGGCGCTGCGCTCCTTGTAAGTGAGCGTCGTCCGCGCGAACGCGACGCGGCGATGGCGTGCGAGGCCGCGGCCGGCGACGTGCCCGCGCGTCCGGTTGCGGTAACCTATCGCCCGCCCGGATCCATCCGCTGGTGTGATGCAATGACGAATTCGCCCGAGTCCTGTTCGTACGATCTGGTCGTCGTCGGCGGCGGGATCAACGGCGCCGGCATCGCCCGCGACGCCGCCGGTCGCGGGCTGTCGGTGTTGCTGGTCGAACGCGGCGACCTCGGCAATGCGACCTCGTCGGCGTCGTCGAAGCTCATTCACGGCGGACTGCGATACCTCGAGCAATACCAGTTCCGCCTGGTCCGCGAGAGTCTCGCGGAGCGGGAGGTGTTGCTGGCCGCGGCGGGGCACCTGATCTGGCCGCTGCGGTTCGTGTTGCCGCTGCATCGGGGCCTGCGGCCCGCCTGGCTGCTGCGGCTCGGCCTGTTGCTCTACGATCACATCGGCGGGCGCAAGCGCCTGCCGCCGACGCGGACCCTGCGGCGCGGCCGCGATCCGGAACTCGATCCGCTGCGCGCCGGGTTCCGCCGCGGGTTCGAATACTCCGACTGCTGGGCCGACGACGCGCGACTGGTCGTGGCGAACGCGGTCGACGCGCGCTCGCGCGGCGCGAGCGTCGAGGTCGGCACCGCATTCGAATCGGCGCAGCGGGCGGGCCGCGAGTGGCAGGTCCGGCTCGCGACCCCCGGCGGCACCCGCACGGTGGGTGCGCGCGCGCTCGTGAACGCCGCGGGACCGTGGGTCGAGCAGGTCCTGCGCGGCAGCGGCGCGACCCGGCGCAACGCCGTGCGCCTCGTGAAGGGGAGCCACATCGTCGTCCCGCGGATCTACGCCGGCGAGCAGGCGTACACGCTGCAAAACAGCGATGGACGGGTCGTGTTCATGATCCCGTACGAGGGCGCGTTCACGTTGATCGGGACGACCGACGTGCCGTTCGACGGCGACCCGGTCGCGCTGCGCGCGGATGCCGCGGAGATCGAGTACCTGTGCCGGTCGGTGTCCGATTACCTGCCGCGGCCGGTCTCGCCCGACGACCTGCGCTGGAGTTACGCGGGCGTGCGCCCGCTGCACGACGACGGCGGCCGGAACGCCTCGACGATCACGCGTGATTACGTGTTCGATCTCGACGCGCCGCCGGCCGCGGCGCCGATGCTGTCGGTGTTCGGCGGCAAGCTGACGACCCATCGCAAGCTCGCGGAGCACGCGCTCGCGCAACTGCTGCCGACGCTCGGCGTGCACCCGGGGCCGTGGACGCGCGCCGCGACGCTCCCGGGTGGGGACTTCCCGCCGGGCGGCTACGACGAATTCGTGCGCTCGATGCGCCGGCGCCACGCCGGCTTGGCGCCGACCTTGATCGACCGGCTCTGCCGGGCGTACGGCACGGTCGCCGAGCGGATCATCGGCGGCGCGGTCGACCCGCGCGGTCTCGGCGAGGAGATCGCACCGGAACTCCACGAGGCGGAGTTGCAGCACCTGAAGGACCGCGAATGGGCGCGCAGCGCCGAGGACGCGCTGTGGCGCCGGTCCAAGCTCGGCCTGCGCTACGACCGGGCGCAGGTCGACCGGGTGAGGGCGTGGTTCGGAGCCTGAGCCGGCGGGCTCAATGCGCGACCGGATCGCGTTCGACCCAGTCGCGCCACAGCGCCAGCGCGATCGCGAGCACGACCGGCCCGATGATCCCGCCGATCAAGCCGAACGCGGCGATCCCGCCGATCACGCCGAAGAACGTCGGCAGGAACGGAATCTTCGCGATGTTGCTGATCAGCAGCGGACGGATCAGGTTGTCGGTCGGATGCACCGCGAGCAATCCCCACGCGAGCAGCGCGATCCCGCGCCACGCGTGCCCGGCGGCGATCAAGTACAGCGCGACCGAGCCCCAGACGAGGCTGGTGCCGAGCACCGGCACGACCGACAGCACGCCGGTCAGCGCGCCCAGCAACGTCGCGCCCTCGACACCGACCATCCAGTAGCCGAATCCCGCGACCAGTCCCTGCGCGACCGTGGTCACGACGAGTCCGTACGCGACGGCCCGCGTGGTCGTCGCGGCGACCCGCAGATACGGATCGAGGCGGGTGCCGACGAACCGGTCGAGCGCCCGCCGGCCGCTGCGCGCGAGCGCGCCGGCATCGCGGTACACGAAGAACGCCGTCATCAAGGTGACCAGCAGTTCCGCGGCGCCGCGTCCGACCCGGCCGAGCACCGCCGTGAGCTGCAACGTCGAGCGCCGCATCCAGTTGCCGATCTCGCGGCCGATCGTCGCCGGTTCCGCCCGCCAGTGCGCGACCTGGCGCTGCAGTTCGTCGCCGAGCCACGGGATCGCGCGCAGCGACTGCGGCAGCGGACGCCCGTTCGCCGCCGCGGTCGAGAGCGCCTGGAACGCGACCCGGCTCTCGTCGGTGACCGCCTTGATCAACCACAGCGCCGGCAACACGAGCGCCGCGGTCACGAGCAGCACCATCGCGAGCGCGGCGAGCGCGCGGAAGCGTCCGAACGGCCGGCGCACGATCCGGTACACCGGCCAGGTCACGTAGCACAGGACCAGCGACCAGGCGATCGGCGCGAGGAACGGCCGCAACACGACCACGCACGCGAGCGCGAGCGCCGCGATCAGCAGAGCGAGTGCGAGGCGTTTGGATTCCCAAGCCATTCGTTTCGCGTGCCGTGTCCGGGTTCCGCCGCGTCACCGGCATTGTCGCGCAAAATCGCCCGGGCGGCGTCGCCGGCAACCGCCTAGCCCTCTACGGGGATTCGCGGGTGGGTTTCCCGGCGCGCGGCCTTGCCCCGCGCCGGCGGCGGCACGAAGATGCCTGACCGAGCGATGGAGCGGTCGAGCGTGCCCACCGGAAGCGACGAATCGGACGAGTTGCGCGGTCTCACCGCCGCAGTGGCCGCGGCCAGGCTGCGCCAGGACGGCTACAACGAGCTGCCGTCGGCGGACCGTCGCAACCTCGTGCGGATCGTCCTCGAGGTGCTGCGACAGCCGATGTTCGCGCTGCTGCTCGCCGGCGGCGTGGTCTACCTGCTGCTCGGCGACCGCGTCGAGGCGTTGATCCTGCTGATCTTCGCCTCCCTGTCGGTGTCGATCACGATCGTGCAGGAGTCGCGCACCGAACGGGTGCTCGACGCGCTGCGCAATCTCGCGAGCCCGCGCGCGACGGTGATTCGCGATGGCCGGCGGGTGCAGATCGCGGGACGGGAGGTCGTCGCCGGCGATCTGATGATCGTCACCGAGGGTGACCGCGTGTCGGCCGACGCGAGCTTGCTCACCGCGGAGGACCTGCTGGTCGACGAGTCGTTGCTGACCGGCGAATCCGTGCCGGTCCGCAAGACCGCGAGCGCCGGCGATGCCGGCGCGCAGGTCCGGCGGGACGCGCCCGGCGGCGACGATTCGCCGCAGCTGTACGCGGGTACGTTGGTCGTTCGCGGCACCGGCCGGGCGCGCGTGCACGCGACCGGCGCGCGCAGCGAAATGGGCCAGATCGGGCACGCGCTGCGCGGGATCGAGATCGAGCCGGCGCACCTGCAACAGCAGCTGCGCTGGCTGGTCCGGGACTTCGCGATCGTCGGCGCGATCGCGGGCGGCCTGGTCGTCGTGCTGTTCGGATCGTTGCGCGGGTCGTGGTTGAACGCGCTGCTCGCCGGCATCGCGATCGGCATGTCGCTGCTGCCGGAGGAATTCCCGCTGGTGATCGCGGTATTCATGGCGATGGGCGCCTGGCGGATCTCGCGCGCGCGGGTGCTCACGCGGCGCGCCGCCGCGATCGAGACGCTCGGCGCGACGACGGTGCTGTGCACCGACAAGACCGGTACCTTGACGCAGAACCGCATGAGCGTCGCCGCGATCGTCGCGCCGGAGGCGGGCTGGCGCGCGGGCGATCCGGTCCCGCCGCCGGAACCGGTGCGCCGCACCTTGCGCGCCGCGCTGCGCGCGACCCCGCGCGAGCCGGTCGATCCGATGGACGTCGCGGTGCACGCGCTCGCGCGCGAGGCGGGCGAGACCGTGCCTCCCGCGTCCGGTCAGGTGCGCGCCTATGGGCTGCGTCCGGACCTGTTCGCGGTCGCGAACGTGCTGCGCGGCGACGGCGGCCGGCTCACCGTGCACGCGAAAGGCGCGGTCGAGGCGATCGCGTCGCTGTGCCGGCTGACCGGGGATCGCGCCCGCGCGCTCGGTGCGGCGGTCGACGCGCTCGGCGAATCCGGCATCCGCGTGCTCGCGGTCGCCGAAGCGGCGCTCGACCCGACCCGCGGCGCCGGCGCGCTGCCCGACTCGCCGCGGGGATTCGCGTTCGAGTACGCCGGCCTCCTCGGATTCGCCGATCCGCTGCGCGCCAATGTGCCGGCCGCGGTCGCCGAGTGCCGCTCGGCGGGGATCCGGGTCCTGATGATCACCGGCGACTACCCGGCGACCGCGTCCGCGATCGCGCGCGAGGCGGGAATCGACACGACGCACGTGCTGACGGCCGATCAGCTCGATGCCGCCGACGATGCGCGGCTCGCGACGCTGGTCGGGCAGACCAGCGTGTTCGCGAGGATCCGTCCGGCGGACAAGCTGCGCATCGTGCAGAGCCTGAAGACGGCGGGGGAGGTCGTCGCGATGACCGGCGACGGCGTGAACGACGCCCCGGCGATCAAGGCGGCGCACATCGGGATCGCGATGGGCGGCCGCGGCACCGACGTGGCTCGCGAAGCCTCGTCGATCGTGCTGCTGGACGACGATTTCGGCTCGATCGTGCAGACGATCCGGCTCGGTCGCAGGATCTACGACAACCTGGTGAAGGCGATCGAGTACATCGTCGCGGTGCACATTCCGATCGCGGGACTCGCGCTCACGCCGTTGCTCCTCGGCCTGCCGCTCGTGCTGTCGCCGATCCACATCGCATTCCTCGAGATGATCATCGATCCGGCCTGCTCGCTGGTGTTCGAAGCGGAACCGGAAGAGGAGGACGTGATGCGCCGGCCGCCGCGGGACCCGCGCGAGCCGCTGCTGCGGCCGCGGCGCGTGCTCTGGGCGGTCGCCCAGGGCACGGTGTCGTTCCTGCTGCTCGCCGCGCTGCTGGTGATCGGCGCGCGCATCGGCGTCGCGGCCGAGCGGCTGCGCGCGATCGTGTTCGTCTCGCTGGTCGTCGCGAACCTGTCCTTGATCCTGGTGAATCGCAGCTTCGGCGCGACGCTGCGCGGCGCCGTGGCCCGGCCGAACCGATCCCTGTGGGTGCTGTTCGGCGCGGTGATCGTGTTGCTCGCGGTCGCGGTCGGCTGGAAGCCGGCCGCCGGCCTGTTCCACTTCGCGACGCTCGGTTGGCGCGCCGCCGCGATCGGCGTCGCGGTCGGCGTCGTCGTGTTCGTGCTGCTCGAGGGATTGAAGGCGCTCTGGTTCCGGCGGGCGCCGCCCTGATCCCGCCGGGCGCCGCCGGGCCGCTACGCGTCCGCGGCCGGCAACCGGAACCAGGTCCGGCCGCCCGCGCGCAGCTTCTCGAAGCCGATCGTCCCGCGATGCGCCTCGATGATCGAGCGGCTCGCCGCGAGGCTCAGGCCGAACGCGGGCGCCGGGGCCGCGAGCGACGGCTCGAACGCGTCTTGATCCGCCACCGGGGGATGCGTGCCGTCGTCGATCACGCTCGTGAGCACGCCGCCGGCCTCCGCGCGGGATTCCACGCGCACGTGCGGCGTGCCGCCGCGAGGATCGGCGGCCGCGAAGCCGCTGCGCACCAGGCTCATCACCACGTATTGAATGCGGGGTGCGTCGACGCGAATCTCGGGGAGGCCGGGTCCGACGTCGATCTCGAGGCGCCCGTGGTATCCGGCCGCGATCCCGCGCAATGGCGTGTCGATCGCCTCGATCAACTCCTCGATCCGGTGGCGCCTCGCCGGCACGACCTCGGCCGTGTAGCGGGCGCGAATCCGGCCGACGTCCGCGCCCGCCTCGAGCGCGAGGCGGGCGATCTCGCGAAATATCGCGGCCGCCTGCTCGACCGGCGGGCTCGCACCGGAGAGCATCCGGCAGCCGGCCTGCGCGAACGCGGCCACCGCGCCGAGCGGCTGGTTCACGTGGTGCGCGAGCCACGCCGCGAGTTCCTCGAGCTCCACGCTGCGCGCGACTTCCGCGACCGGGTGACCCGCGCGCGCCGTTCCGGCGGCGGCCAGATCCCGTGCGGCGCGCTCTCGTTTCATGGTTGAAATCGTCGCGCGGCGCCCGGCGTCCCGCAGCAGTGGATTCTACCTAGAGCGGATCCGGGCGATCGCCTCCGCCGAGCGCTCGAGGGCGCCGGGATCCGTGGTCGCGACTTCGACCACGCCGGCGCGCTCGTCGTCGCCGAACGGCTCCAGCGTCGCGAGCTGCGCGCCCAGCACGTCGAGATCCGCGTCCGACGGATCGGTGCCGCGGCGCCGGCGGGCGGCGATCCGCTCCATCAACACCGGCCGGTCGGCCCGGCAGGACAGGATGACCAACGGCACCCGGGCCGCGGCGGCGAGCGCGCGGTAGCGGTCCCGATCGACACGGCGCAAGCTGGCCGCATCGACGATCGCCGGCACCCCGCCCGCCAGGCAGGCGCCGGCGCACGCGATCAGCCGTTCGTAGGTGAGCGCGTCCGCGCGCGGATCGTGGGCGGCGGACGATCCGCCGGCGAGCCGCTTGCGTTCGACGTCGGAGCGGATTCGAACCGCGCCGAGCGTCGCGACGAGCCGTTCGCTCAGCCAGGACTTCCCGGATCCCGACGGTCCGTGCATCGCGACGAGCACCGCCGGCCGCGGCGTGGCGAAGCCGGCGGCGGTTCGGATCCGCGCGCGCGCGCGGTCGGTGAACGACCGGCGTCCGCCGGCCTGGGTCTCGGCGGCGAGCGTATCGACCATCGCGCGGACCAGCGCGCGATACACCGCGTAGAACGGCAGCGATGCGACGCCGGCGTAGTCGCCGGACTCGCCGAGGTAGGCGTCGAGGAAAACCGCCGCGAGGTCGCCACGCGAGCGTCCGACGAGGTCCATCACCAGGAACGCGGCGTCGCTCATCACGTCGATCCAGCGCAGCGCCGGGTCGAATTCCAGGCAGTCGAACGGAACCAGGCCGCCCGCCCAACGCACGATGTTGCGCGCGTGCAGGTCGCCGTGGCACTCGCGCACGAACCCGGCCGCCTCGCGGTCCTGGAAGCGCTGCGCATCGCGTTCGAGCCGGTCGTGCGTCCAGTCGATCAGCCGGCCGAGCTCGGGCGCGGTTCCCGCCTCGCCGACGTGGGCGAGGAGCGTCGCGAGATTGCCGAGGACCGCGGCCCGCATCCTCTCGGTGTTCAACCCGTCCGGACGGCCGAGATCGACCGGCGCGTTCGCATGAAAGCGTGCGACGCGGCGGCCGAGGCCGGCGATCTCGGCGGCGTCGACCGCGTCACGCTCGAGCAATGCACCGAGCTCCTGGGTTCCGTCGAACTGGCGCATCTTCACCGCGTACTCGACCGCGATGCCGGTGCCGCCGACACGCAGCCCCTGCGCCGCGCGCACGATCGGCACGACCTCCAGGTAGAGTTCGGGAGCGAGGCGGGCGTTCAAGCGCCGCTCCTCCTCGCAGAGGAAATGCCGTCGCTCGAGCGTGCTCGCGTCGAGGAACTCGAGCCGCACCGGTTTCTTGATCTTGTACGCGAACTCACCGGTCAGCACGACCAGCGAGATGTGGGTCTCGATCACCCGCGGTGCCGCGACCGGATGCGCGTACGCGGCCGGATCGAGCAATTGCGCGACCCGCCACGAGGGCGGCGGTTCGCCGGCGGTATCGGTGCCGCTGTTCGCCCGCATCGCCGTCGGTCCTCCGCGAGTGATCGTCCCCGAGCCCGTGCCCGCACCTTAAGCCGGCGCGCGGTCGGCGGCCATCGGGAGCAGGCGCGGATCGCTACGGGGATATCCCGGGGGCTCGCCGCGTGTGCGATCATCGGGGCGCCGCCGGACCGGCCTCGACGAGGAACCCGCTCCCATGCCTCAGTACGTCGCGTCGATCGACCAGGGGACCACGAGCACCCGGTTCATCGTGTTCGATCGCGGCGGCAACCCCGTGGCCTCGGCGCAGCGCGAGCATGCGCAGATCTTTCCGCGGCCGGGCTGGGTGGAGCACGATCCGGTCGAGATCCTCGACAACACCCGGCAGGTCGCGGCCGAGGCGTTGTCGCGCGCGGGACTGCGCGCGGCGGATCTCGGCGCGGTCGGGATCACGAACCAACGCGAGACGGTGCTCGTCTGGGACCGCCACAGCGGCCGGCCGCTGCACAACGCGCTCGTCTGGCAGGACACGCGCGCCGACGCCCTGGTCGCGCGCCATGCGGCCGACGGCGGCCACGACCGGTTCCGCGAGAAGACCGGCCTGCCGCTCGCGAGCTATTTCAGCGCGCCGAAGCTCGAGTGGCTGTTCGCCGAAGTCGACGGCGCGCGCGCCGCGGCGCAGGCCGGCGACGCCCTGGTCGGCACCATCGACGCCTGGCTGGCGTGGCACTTGACGGGCGGGCCGCGCGGCGGCGTGCACGTGAGCGACGTCACCAACGCGAGCCGTACGCAGTTGATGAACCTCGCGACCCTGGACTGGGACGAGGAGTTGCTGCGCACGTTCGGCGTGCCGCGCGCGGCGCTGCCGCGGATCGTCTCCTCCAGCGAGTCGTACGGGGTGGTGAGCGGCGGGCCGCTCGCCGGGGTTCCGCTCGCCGGGATCCTCGGGGACCAGCAGGCCGCGCTGGTCGGGCAGGCCTGTTTCGAGCCCGGTGCGACCAAGAACACCTACGGGACCGGTTGCTTCCTGTTGACGAACACCGGCACGCAGCCGGTGCGTTCGCGCGCCGGCCTGATCACCACGGTCGCCTACCGGTTCGGCCGGGATGCGCCGCATTACGCGCTCGAGGGCTCGGTCGCGATCGCGGGCGCGCTCGTGCAATGGCTGCGCGACAACCTCGGGCTGATCGAGCGCAGCGCCGACGTCGAGGCGCTCGCGCGCGAGGTCGAGGACAACGGCGGCGTGTATTTCGTGCCGGCATTCTCCGGGCTGTACGCCCCGTATTGGCGGCCGGACGCCCGCGGCGTGATCGCCGGGCTGACCCGTTATGCGAACCGCGGGCACCTTGCGCGCGCGGCGCTCGAGGCGACCGCGTACCAGACGCGCGACGTGCTCGAGGCGATGCGCAGCGACGCGGGCACCGCGATCGCCGAGCTCAAGGTCGACGGCGGCATGGCGGTGAACGAAACGCTGATGCAGTTCCAGGCGGACATCCTCGGCATCGACGTGCTGCGGCCGAAGACCGTCGAGACGACCGCGCTCGGGGCCGCGTTCGCCGCGGGGCTCGCGGTCGGCTACTGGCGCAGCGGCGCGGATCTCGCGGCGGAACTCACGGTCGAGAGGCGGTTCGCGCCGGCGATGACCGGCGTGCGCCGGGCGGCCCTGACCGCGGGCTGGAAGAAGGCCGTGGATCGATCGCTCGGCTGGGTCGACTGAGCCCGCGCGAAGCGCCGGCCCTCAGATCACCCGCGACAGGCGCGGCGCGCCCGCGCCGGCGTTCTTGTACGCGTCGAACACCATCGCGACGTTGCGCATCAGCAGGCGGCCGCGCGAGGTCAGCGTGATCCGGCGGCCGGCGCGCTCGACCAGGCCGTCGCGCACCAGGGTTTCGAGCCGATCGAGCTCGTCGGCGAAATAGGCGGCGAAGTCGATCCCGAAGCGCCGCTCGACCGCGTCGACCTCGATCGCGTTGTCGCACATGATCCGATGGATCACGTCGCGTCTCAGGACGTCGTCGTCGGTCATCGAGACGCCGCGCTGCAACGGCAGGCGTCCTTCGTCGAGCATCGCCGAGTACTGCGACATCGTCTTGTGGTTCTGCACGTACAGCCGGCCGACCTGGCCGATCGCGCTGACCCCGAGGCTCACGAGATCACGACTCGCGTGCGTGGTGTACCCCTGGAAGGTGCGATGCATCGTGCCGTTCGCGTGCGCGCGCGCGAGCGAGTCCTCGGGCAACGCGAAATGATCCATGCCGATGTACCGGTATCCGGCGGCGGTCAGCGTGTCGATCGCGAGCTTCAGCAGCTCGAGCCGCATCGGCGGTCCGGGCAGGTCCTCCACGACGATCCTGCGTTGCGCCTTGAAGGTCGTCGGCATGTGCGCGTAGCCGTACACCGCGAGCCGGTCGGGCCGCTGCGCGACGACCGCGGCGAGGGTCGCCGCGAAGGTCCGCGGAGTCTGTTTCGGCAGGCCGTAGATCAGGTCGAAGTTCAGCGACTGCAGCCCGAGCCCGCGCGCGGTGTCGACCAGCCGCGTGACGACGTCGATCGGCTGGAAACGGTTGATCGCGCGCTGCACCTCGGGGTCGTAGTCCTGGACGCCGAGACTCATGCGGTTGAAGCCGAGATCGACCAGGGCTTCGAGACGCCGCGGGTCGACCGTGCGTGGATCGATCTCGATCGAGTAGTCGCGGGTCGGCGACCGCGTCAAACGAAAGTGGCGGTCGATCGCGTCCAGCACCGACGCGAGCCGATCCTGGTCCAGGAACGTCGGCGTGCCCCCGCCGAAGTGCAACTGCTCGACTTCGCGCGTCCGGTCGAAATAGCCGCTGCGGAGCTCGATCTCGCGCGCGAGCCGTTCGAGGTAGGCGTCCGCCTGGTCCATCTGGCGGGTCACGATCTTGTTGCAGCCGCAATAGAAACAAGGGCTTTGACAGAAGGGAATGTGCACGTACAGGGACAGCGGCGCCTTCGCGAGCGCGCCCGGGCTGGTCTCGGCGGCCTCGCGATAGGCGGGCAGCCCGATACGGTCGTGAAATTGGACCGCGGTCGGATACGAGGTGTAACGGGGGCCCTCGCGATCGTAACGTCGCATCAAGTCGTCGTCGAACAGCACGTCGGTCGTCATTCCGGCCGCCTCCCGAGAGGAACCCCGCGGATACCCGGGTATTGTACGGCCGCCGGTCCGGCGCGTCTGCGGGAGACCACGTACCGGACTCCGGTGCGCCCCGTATGGGCCCGGGGCGGCCGGGTCGTCTACGATTCGCGGGGTCGCCGGGTATCCCGCGGAGGAACGTCGGACATGATCGAGATGGTACGGGGAGCGATCACGCTCGCGCTGATGGTGGGTTTCGTCGTCTACGCCACGAGCCGGGCCGGCAAGGCGCGCTGAGGCGCCGGTGCGCGCGGCCCGCCGGGGACCGCGCGGGCGCCGGGATCACTCGGCGATCATCATGTGGAGCTTGACCAGGTGCGCGACCGAACGCGCGCCCATCTTCTCCATGACCTTCGCGCGGTGGATCTCGACCGTTCGCTCGCTCAATCCGAGGTCGATCGCGATCACCTTGTTCGCGCCGCCCTCGACCACCAGATCCATGACCTGACGCTCCCGCGGCGTCAGGGTCTCCAGGCGCTTGAGCACCTCCGCGCGGCGCGCGAGGTCCTGCCGGTTCTCCGCGTCGTGGCGCAACGCGTGGTTGACCTTGTCGAGCAGGTCCTGTTCGCGGAACGGCTTCTGGATGAACTCGAACGCGCCGGCCTTCATCGCCTGCACCGCCATCGGCACGTCCCCGTGGCCGGTGATGAAGATCACCGGCAGCATGCAGCCGGTCTGGTTCAGCTGCTGCTGCAGCTCCAAACCGCTCATCTCGGGCATGCGGATGTCGAGCACGAGACAGCCGGGTTCATCGGGTTTCAGGTTCGCGAGGAACTCGCTCGGGCGGGCGTAGGCGCGCGTGTCGAAGCCGACCGTGCCGAGCAGCAGCGTCAGCGCGCGCCGCATGCCGTCGTCGTCGTCGACCACGTAGATCGTGCCCTTCGCGTTGTGCGGCTCGCTGGGTTTCGTCATCCCGACTCCTTGTCAGTTGGCCGCGGCCGGCAGGCGGAACCAGAACCGGCTCCCGCTCTGCGGCTGCAGCTCGAATCCTATCGTACCTTCGTGCGCCTCGATGATCGCGCGGCTCGACGCGAGACCGAGGCCCGTGCCGCGCGCCTTGGTCGTGAAGAACGGGCGGAACAGCTGTTCCCGGATCTGCGGGGTGATGCCGGCGCCGCTGTCGAACACGCTGGTCTCGACCGCGTAGCGGTCGCCGCTCACCGCGATCCGCACCCGCGGCTGCGCCTCGGCGGCCCGTTCGACCGACGCATCGAACGCGTTCTGAACCAGCGCGAACAGCACGTGCTGAACCTTCAGGCGGTCGATCGGCACTTCGGGCAGGCCGGCTTGGGTCGCGGTGATCTCGAGCGCGCCGTGCGCGCGCAGCGCGAGCATCTCGAGCACCGGCCGCAATTCCTCGATCACGTCCGGCATCCGGCAGGTCTCGCGCGTGGTCGGCTCGTACTCGAAGAGGCTGCGGATCCGCCGGATTCCTTCGCCGGCACCGAGCGCTTCCTGGCTGATCTGCCGGAACACGTCGAGCGCGGGCGCCAGCAGCGGGTCGGGGCGGTTCAGCATCCGCTCGCCGGCCTGCGCAAAGGTCGCGATCGCCCCGAGCGGCTGATTGAGCTCATGCGCGATCCCGCTCGCCATTTCGGCGAGCGCCGAGATCCTCGCGATCTCCATCAACTGATTGAGGATCGCGCCCGGCTCCGCCGCGGCCGATTTATGGTTCATCGCTCCACCCTGTGCCGGCCCATGCGGCCGACCAATGCAAGTCTGGAGGTCCGGGCATTTCGGCGCCCGCACCCCTCGGATCGATTCTAGCGTTCACTTTCAGCCAACCACCGGATCCCAGAGTGCCGAAAACCCCGGCAAGACGCAGTCGCGGCTTCCCCGCATCCGGCTGCGCCTCGCCCTTAGGAGCCCCGGGCGGGCGGCAGATCGGGTAGACTGCCCGCATGGCCCAGAAATCCGGGCCCAAGCCCGGCGGCCGTGCAGCGGACGCGATGAGCCCATGAGTGACGTAGCCGCGCTGTCACAACAGCTGTTGCATTTCAGCCCGGATGCGCTGGTCGCCGTGGATGCGCGCGGACTGATCCGATTCGCGAACGAGACGGTGCGCGTGGTGTTCGGCCATTCACCCGACGGCTTGATCGGGCAACCGCTCGACGTGCTGTTGCCGGAACGGTTCCGCGCGCGCCACGCGACCCTCCTCGCCGAGTTCCACCGATCCCCCCACAGCCGGGAGATGGGCAGCCGGGTCGCCGATCTGTATGCGCGCCGGGCGGACGGCTCGGAGTTCCCGGCGGGGATCCGTCTGGCGCCGTTCGAATGGCAAGGCGAGCAGTACGTCGCGGCCGCGATCCGCGATGCGACCGAACGCCGGGCGATTCGCGACGCGCTGGTCGTCGCACGCGCGGAGGCCGAGCGCGCGAACTCGGCGAAGAGCCGGTTCCTCGCGACCGCGAGCCACGATCTGCGCCAACCGATGCAAACGATCCGGCTGCTGAACGCCGCGATGCGCCGGCTCGCGTCCGGTTGTCCGGACATCGAGGATCTGTTGCAACGCGAGGAACTCGCGATCGAGGCCGCGACCCGGCTCCTCGACGGACTCCTCGACGTGAGCCGTCTCGAGTCGGGCGCGATCCAGCCGCAGCTCGACGACGTGCCGCTCGCCTCGGTGTTCGCCGACCTGCGGCGCGAATTCGATTCCGTCGCGACCGCGAGGGGACTGCGGCTCGAGGTCGCCGAGCCGGGTGCGATGCTGGCGACGGACCGGCTGCTGTTCACCCAGTTGTTGCAGAACCTGATCGGCAACGCGCTGAAATACACCGAGCGGGGCGTCGTCCGGGTCACGGCGCGGCTCGATCCGGAGTACCTCGAGATCGGCGTCGAGGACACCGGGATCGGAATCCCGGCCGACAAGCTCGAGCGCATCTTCGACGAGTACTATCAGGTCGATCGGGCGGGAGCACCGCGCCTCGGCGTCGGGCTCGGGCTCGCGATCGTCCGAGAGGTGTCCCGGATCCTCGGCTATCCGGTGACCGTGCGTTCGACCGTCGGCGAGGGGACGCGCGTCGCGGTGCGGATACCGCGCCAGGCGCTGCGCTCGGACCACCCGAACGCCGCCGCCGCGCCGATCGCCGGGTTCGCCGCGCCCGGCCGCCTGGTGCTGGTCGAGGACAATGCGTCGGTACGGGCGGCGACCGAGCTGTACTTGACGGTCGCGGGCTATTCGGTGATGTGCGCCGCCTCTCCCGGCGAAGCGCTCGCGCTCGCGCCGCAGCTGCGCGCGGGCGACCTGCTGCTCGCCGATTACCGGCTCGGCACCGAAATGACCGGGATCGATTTGTTGCGCCGCTTGCGCGAAATGCTCGGCTGGGAGATGCCCGCGATCCTGCTGAGCGGCGATCTCGACTCGCTGCTCCGGGTCGTCAAGGCGCCGATCCCCTCCTGCCGGTTCCTGGGCAAGCCGGTGGACACCGGCGCGCTGACCGCCGCGATCGCCGAGCTCGGCGAATCCCCGGTCGCCGCGAACGGTACCGGCGGATGAGGCGCGCCGCGGCTCAGGCGATCTCGGCGGCGGCGAGCTCGAGCAACCAGTCACGGAACGACTCGACTTCGCGGCGTACCCGGCGCGGCCGCTCGGGCACGACGACGAAATACGAGCGGCGGTCGCGGAATTCCCGGTCGATGACCGTGACCAGCCGGCCGGCACGCAGGTACGGCGCCGCGAAGATCCGGTGCGCGAGCGCGCAACCCATGCCGTTCGCGGCGAGTTCGAGCGCGGCGACCGAGGTGTCCACGGTCGGTCCGCGATGCGTCTCGGCGTCGCGGAGCCCCAGCTCGCGGCGCGCGCTCAGCCAGTGATCCTCGTAGCCCATGATGTGAATCGGATGGCGCGCGAGGAGCGCGGCCGAGGCGGCCTCGTCGGCCGCGCCGCGCCGCAGCTTCGGGCTGCAGACCGCGAGGATTCCCTGGTTCAGGAAGCGCTCCGCGCGATAACCGAGCCAGCGGCCGTCGCCATAGCGTATCTCGAGGTCGGTGGACTCGTCGGGCGCGGCGTTGTCCCAGACCACGGAGCACAGCCGCACGTCGATCGCGGGATGCGCCGCGGCGAACGACGGCAAGTGGGGGGCGAGCCACAATGCGGCGAGGCTCACCGGCGCGTGCACGGTGATCTGGGCCCGCGCGTCGCCGCCGAACAGGCCGAGCGTCGAGTCCGCGAGCTCCTCGAACGCCTTGCGCACCGGCGGCAGGTACGCGACCCCCATCGGCGTCAGGCGCACCCCGCGCGGGAGCCGCTCGAACAGCGCGAACCCGAGGTGACGCTCGAGCGCGCGGATCTGGTAGCTGATCGCGCCGGAGGTGAGATTCAGCTCGGTCGCGGCGGCGCTGAAACTCGAGGTACGCGCGGCGGCCTCGAACGCGCGCAGCCACGTCAAGGTCGGCAGGCCGACCAGCGGTTTGGTCCGATTCAAGGGGGAGCGCCCGAAAAAAACCGGGTCTAAGGTATCAAAATATTCGTTTGTCTGTCGAGCAAGGCTCAATTTATCGTCGTCAACCGCTCCCGGGAGCCCGTCTCATCGCATGAAAACACACGCACAGACCGTCATCGTCGGCGGCGGCATCATGGGTGCCAGCCTCGCCTATCACCTCGCGCTCGAAGGTTCGACCGACGTCGTGATCGTCGAGAAGCACGAGTTGACGTCCGGCTCCACCTGGCACGCCGCGGGCCAGTGTCCGAGCATCACCGGCAGCTACAACCTCGCGAAGATCCACGCGTACAGCAACCAGCTCTATCCGCGCCTCGAGGCGTTGACCGGGCAGTACGTGAGCTGGCACGGCAGCGGCGGGCTGCGGCTCGCGAACAATGCCGCCGAACTCGCGTGGCTCGAGCGGGTGCTCGGGTATGCGCGCAACATCGGCTTCCGGATGGAGATCGTCGGGATCGACGAGATCAAACGCCTGAATCCGTACCTCACGACCGACGGGGTGATCGCGGCGGCGTGGACCCAGGACGACGGCCACGGCGACCCCGCCGGACTCTGCAACGCGCTCGCGAAAGGCGCGCGTGACCTCGGCGTCACGGTCCTGCGCCACAACCGGGTCACCGGGATCACCCGGCGCGCGAGCGGGGAGTGGGAGGTCGCGACCGAGCACGGGCCGATCGTCGCGGAGGTCGTCGTCAACGCCGCCGGCTGTTACGCGCGGCAGGTCGCCGAGATGGTCGGGGCCGACGCGCCGATCACGAACATGCAGCACCACTACGTCGTGACCCATCCGATCAAGGCGTTCGCGGAGCGCGGCGTCGAGATCCCGGTGATGCGCGATTCCTACGCGTCCGGCTACTTCCGGCAGGAACAGAAATCCGGGCTGATCGGCGTGTACGAGCACAGCGATCTGCGCGAGGCGTGGGCGCCGCAGGGCCATCCGGCCTGGGAGGCCTCGAACGAGCTGTTCCCGGACGACCTCGACCGGATCGGACCGTGGCTCGAGCGCGCGATCGAGCGGATGCCGATCTTCGGCGACGCCGGGATCCGCCGGGTGATCAACGGGGCGATCCCGCACACCCCCGACGGCGCCCCGCTGCTCGGGCCGGTCGCCGGACTGCCGAATTTCTGGGACTGCTGCGGCACCTCGTTCGGGATCGCGCAGGGCGGCGGCTGCGGCAAGTATCTCGCGCAGTGGATGGTGCACGGCGACGCCGAGATCAACATGACCGAGTTCGATCCGCGCCGCTTCGGCGGGTTCGCGGACGCAGCCTACGTGCGCGCGAAGGTGTTCCTCGACTATCGCACGACCTTCACGACGCGCCTCCCCGGGGAGGAGGAGCCGGACGGCCGGCCGCGCAAGGTCAGCCCCCTGTACGCGAAGCTCGCGAGCCACGGCTGCGTCTACACCGAGACCTTCGGCTGGGAGCGGCCGAAGTGGTTCTCGCTCGACGGCCGCGTGGAGCAGCCGGGCTACGCGCGCAACAACGTGTTCGACGTCGTCGGCGCCGAGGTCGCGGCCGTGCACGAGCGCGTCGGGGTGCTCGACCTCAGCGGTTTCGCGAAGTTCGAGGTCACCGGCCCGGACGCCGAGGCGTTCCTGAACCGGGTGTGCGCGAACCGGATGCCGCGCAAGCCGGGCGGCATCGCGCTCGTGCATCCGCTGTCGCGCGGCGGACGGATCGCCGGCGAGATGACCGTGAGCCGTCTCGCGGACGACCGCTTCTACGCGCTGTCGGCCGCGGCCGCGGAGTTGCGCGATCTCGACCTGCTGAACCAGAGCCTGCGGCCCGGCGAGCGCGTCGCGGTCACGAACGTGACCGCCGACTACGGCGTTCTCGTGCTGTCCGGACCGCGTTCGCGGGAACTGCTCGCGGCGCTCACCGACGCGGACCTGTCGAACGCCGGCTTCCGCTGGCTGTCGGCGCGCGAGATCGCGGTCGCCGGCCGGCCGGTGCGCGCGCTGCGGGTCAGTTACGTCGGCGAGCTCGGCTGGGAGCTGCACGCGCCGATGGATTCGATCACGACGATCTACGACGCGCTCTGGGACGCGGGCCAGCGGACGGGCATCGCCGACTACGGCCTGTACGCGGTCAACACGATGCGGATCGAGAAGGGCTACAAGGCCTGGAGCACCGAGCTCACCAACGAACTCAACCTGCTCGAGGCCGACATGGCGCGCTTCATCGACTTCGGCAAGGAGGACTTCGTCGGCAAGGCGGCGACCCGCGACGCCGCGCCGCGGCCGCTGCGGATCGTCTACCTCGAGGTCGATGCGCGCGACACCGACGCGCGCGGCGCCGAACCGGTGTTGCTCGACGACCGCTGCATCGGCCTGACGACGTCGGGCGGCTACGGGCACCGCGTCGCGAAGAGCCTGGCGTTCGCGTGCGTCGACCCGCGGTTCGCGGCGCCCGGGACGCGCTTCGAGCTGCTGCTGCAGGGCGAGCGGCGGCCGGCGGTCGTGCTCGAGCGTCCGGCGTTCGATCCCGACAACGCGCGGATGAGGGTCTGAACGATGGCGAACGAACTTCCCGCGCGCGCGCGCGTCGTGATCGTCGGCGGCGGGGTGATCGGCTGCTCGATCGCCTACCACCTCGGCAAGCTCGGCTGGAGCGACGTCGTGCTGCTCGAGCGAAAGCAGCTCACCAGCGGTACCACCTGGCACGCCGCGGGCCTCGTCGGGCAGCTGCGCCAGTCGATCAACATGACGCAGCTCGCGCGCTACACGTCGGAACTGTACCGCGGTCTCGAGGCCGAGACCGGCCAGGCGACCGGCTACCGGCAGTGCGGATCGATCTCGCTCGCGACGACCGCTGCGCGCATGGAGGAATTGCGGCGCAACGCCTCGATGGCGAAGGTGTTCGGGCTGCGCGTCGACGTCGTCGGCCGCGACGAGATCCGCGCGCTCTACCCGATCGCGGAGCTCTCCGACGTGATCGGCGGCATCCACATCCCGAGCGACGGCTACGCGAACGCGGTCGACATCACCCAGGCGCTCGCGAAGGGCGCGCGTAACAGGGGCGTCGCGATCCACCAGAACGTCAAGGTCACCCGGATCCACCACGACGGCCGGCGGGTGACCGGCGTCGAGACGGAGGCGGGGCGCATCGATGCGCAGACCGTCGTGCTCTGCGGCGGACTGTGGACCCGCGATCTCGCCGCGAGCATCGGCGTGACCGTGCCGCTGCAGGCCTGCGAGCACTACTACGCGCTGTTCAAGGACGTCGCGGGGCTGCACCCCGATCTGCCGGTGCTGCGGGACTACGACCATTGCAGCTATTTCAAGCAGGACGCGGGCAAGCTCCTCGTCGGCGCGTTCGAGCCGCAGGCGCGCCCCTGGGGGATGGACGGGATCCCGGAGGACTTCGAGTTCGGCGAGATCGCCGGCGACTTCGCGCATTTCGAGCCGGTGCTGGTCGACGCGATGCGCCGCATCCCGGCGCTCGAGGGCGCCGGGCTGCAGAAGTTCTTCTGCGGGCCGGAGAGCTTCACGCCGGACGTGCGCTACCACCTCGGCGAATCGCCGGAGCTCGCGAATTGTTTCGTCGCCGCCGGCATGAACTCGATCGGCCTGCAGTCCGCGGGCGGCGTCGGCAAGGTCGTCGCCGAGTGGATACGCGACGGCCATCCGCCGGTCGACCTGTGGGAGGTCGACGTCCGGCGGAACCTGCCGTTCCAGGCGAACCGCAAGTACCTGCGCGCCCGGGTTCGCGAGAGCCTCGGGCTGCTGTACGCGACCCACTGGCCGTTCCGGCAGTACGAGACCGCGCGCGGGGTGCGCCGCTCGGCGCTGCACGACCGGCTCGCCGCCGCGGGCGCGTGCTTCGGCGAGGCGTTCGGGTGGGAGCGTGCGAACTGGTACGCGCCGCCGGGCACCGAACCCCGGTACGAATACAGCTACGGCCGCCAGAACTGGTTCGAGCACAGCGCCCGCGAGCACCTCGCGGTGCGCTCCGCGGTCGGGCTGTTCGACCAGTCCTCGTTCGCGAAATTCCGGCTGGAAGGGGCCGACGCGGTGCGGGTGCTGAACCGGGTCTCGGCGAACGACGTCGACGTCGCGCCCGGCCGGGTCGTGTACACGCAGTGGCTCAACGAGCGCGGCGGCATCGAGGCGGACCTGACGATCACCCGGCTCGCGCACGACGCGTTCATGATCGTCGGCGGGGCCGAGACCGAGACGCGCGACTTCGACTGGCTCCGGCGGCACATCGAGCCCGGGGCGAACTGCGTGCTCACCAACGTGACGTCCGGTTTCGGGGTGATCTCGGTGATGGGTCCGCGGTCGCGCGAGTTCCTGCAGTCCCTGACGCCGGACGACCTCGGGAACGCGGCGTTCCCGTTCGCGACCAGCCGCACGATCGAGCTCGGCTACGCGCTGGTTCGCGCGACCCGGATCACCTACGTCGGCGAGCTCGGCTGGGAGCTCTACGTCCCGACCGAGTTCATGACCGGTGTCTACGAGGAGCTGACCGGCGCGGGCGCCGCATTCGGCCTCGTGCACGCGGGCTACCACGCGCTGAACTCGCTGCGCATCGAGAAGGCCTACCGGCATTGGGGCCACGACATCACCGACGAGGAGACGCCGCTCGAGGCGGGCCTCGGTTTCGCGGTGAAGTTCGACAAGCCGGGCGGCTTCATCGGCCGGGACGCGCTGCTCGAGCAGCGCAGCGCCGGCGTCCGCCGCCGGCTCGTGCAGTTCAAGCTCGATTCGCCGGAGCCGCTGCTGTACCACAACGAGCCGATATGGCGCGCGGACGCGCTGGTCGGGCACGTGCGCTCGGGAATGTTCGCGCATTCGCTCGGCGCCGCGGTCGGCCTCGGCTACGTCAGCCTGCCCGACGGCGCGCCGTTCGACGCGATCGGCGCGCGCGACCATGAGATCGAGATCGCCGGCCGGCGCTACGCGACGACCGCGTCGCTGCAACCCCTGTACGACCCGCGGAATCAGCGGATCCGGGCCTGAGCCCGGTGGAGGACATCGAGTGACGACGTCGAGCACGAGCGCCGCGGAGCGGGCCCCCGCCCCGGCGCTCTTCAGCCTGGAGCGCGAGTACTACTGTGCCGAGGACGCGTACCAGCGCGATCTCGCGCGCATCGTGAACCGCAAGTGGATCGCCGCGGGGCACGTCGACTCGCTGCGCCGCAAGGGCGACTACTTCCTGTTCCGGGTCGGACCGGAGTCGATCATCGTCGTGCGTGGCGACGCGGGATCGATCAACGCGTTCTACAACGTGTGCCGGCATCGCGGCTCGTTGATCTGCACCGAAGCCGCCGGCCACGTGCAGCGCCTCACCTGTCCGTACCATGCGTGGTCGTACGGCCTCGACGGCGCGTTGCTCGCCGCGCGGCTGATGCCGGCCGATTTCTCGAAGGCCGACCACGGATTGCATCGCTGCCACGTCCGGGTGTTCCACGGCTTCGTGTTCGTGAACCTGAGCGAGCACGAGCCCGTCGATTTCGATGCGAGCTTCGGCGCGATGGACCCGTACCTCGATTTCCACGGCTTCGCGGACGCGAGGATCGCGCATCGGGCGTCCTATCCGACGACCGCGAACTGGAAGCTGGTCGTCGAGAACTTCGTCGAATGCTACCACTGCACGCCGTCGCATCCCGAGTTCTGCTCGATGCACCCGGCGGACGCGTTGATCGCGTTCGGCGCGGGCCCGAGCTCGGGCCCGGCGCAGGCGGTGGACGCGTATCGTCCGCAGCTCGAGGCCTGGGAACGGCGCGCGGCCGCGCTCGGGCGCCCGATCGGAACGATCGACGACGGGCCGGAGTCCTCGCACCTGCGATTGCTGCTGCAGCGTCCGATCCGGCCGGGCTACGAGACCGAGACCGAGGATGGCCGCTTCGCCGCCTGCCTGATGGGCAAGCGCCTCGGCGGCGACCAGGGCCGGATGTACGCGTCGTTCAGCCCGTTCACCCATCTGGTCGCGACCAACGACTTCGCGGTGCTGTTCCAGTTCACGCCGCGCGGGCCGATGCAGACCGACGTCGATCTCACCTGGCTCGTCGACGGCAAGGCGGCGGACGTGGACGTGCCGAAGATGATCTGGGGATGGGACCGGACGACGCGGCAGGACAAGGAGATCACCGAGAACAATCAGGCGGGCATCCGATCGAGCCGCTACCGGCCGGGCCGCTACTCGGAGCACGAGCGCCGGGTCGCGACCTTCCAGGAGTGGTATCGGCGCGAGCTCGGCGAGCTCGACGCGTTCGGCGCGGCCTGAGGCCGCGCCGAACGACCGCGCGCCGACTCAGCGTCCTTCGTCGACGGCGTCCGGGGGCCCGACCGGCGGCTGCGCGCCGGCGTGGGTCGCCGACAGCCGCTTCATGGTCGGCACCGCCGCGGCGGCGATCAGCGTGCAAACGATCGCGGCGTAGCCGAGCTCGTTGAACAGGCGGGTGTAGACCGGCAGGGTCGCGACGTGCAGCGCGTCGCTGAACTCGACCAGCCGCTGCTGGGTCGCGGCCGGGAGCGCCGCGAACGGCGCGGCGTGCGCGGCCGCGAGCGTCCTCGCGAGCTGCGACGCGTCGTCCACGGGCAGCGCGCCGACCCATCCGCGGAAATCGTCGAGCTTCAGCGCGAGCGCTTGCGGGTAGTGCATGCTCACCCAACCCGCGCCGCGGACCGGGACCGCCTTCACGATCTCGGCCACGCGGCTCGGCAGGCTCGCGAAGTTCGCGACGACGCCGCCGAGGTACTGCGATATGCCGGTCGCGACGAAATACGCGCCCATCATGAAGCCGCCCATGCGTTCCGGGATGTAGCGCGCGATCATCGCGAGCCCGAGCCCGCTCACGAGCAGCTCGCCGAGCGAATAGAAGCCGTAGCCCCAGATCATGTACCAGGACGAGGTCATGCCGTTCACGGCGCTGCGCCCGGCGATGCCGTAGATGAAGAAACCGATCGCGACGACCGAGAACCCGAGCGCGAACTTGGCCGCGATCGACAGGTCCTTGCCGCGCGCGCCGGCGCGCGCATAGGCCCACGCGAGCACCGGGCTCAACAGCATGATCCAGATCGGATTCAGCGCCTGGTACTGCGCCGGCGTCCACGTCCACAGCCTGACCCCGAACAGGGCCTGGTGCCAGTCCACGTTGCGCAACGCGAACAGCGCGAGCGACGTCGACATCTGCTGATAGAAGATGAAGAAGAAGATGGTCTGCACGACGAGCACGAGCGCCGCGACCAGGCCGGCGCGCTCGTGGCGGCGGCTGTTCGAGATCAGATGGACGAAGATCCCGAGCAACACCGCGCCGGCGGCGTAGACGAACACCCGCGCGACCGATTCGTACTGCAGCACCACCGCCGAGAGCGCGACGCAGAGCACCGCGCCCGCGAGCACCGCCGCGAGCCGGCCCGGCACCGCCGGCGCGGCGTCGGGCTCGGAACCGATGTGCTGCATCGCCTTGCGCATCAGGAAGAAGTTCGTCAAGCCGATGCCGAGCCCGATGAAGCAAACCGCGAACGCGGCGTGCCAGCCGAGATTGTGGCCGTAGGTGCGGTTCACCTCGTCCTTGATCCACGGCGTCAGCAGCATCGACACGGTCGAACCGACGTTGACCGCCATGTAGTACATCGTGAACGCGCTGTCGATCTTGGCGTCGTCGCCTTCGTAGATCTTGCGGACGAGGTTCGCCGCGTTCGGCTTGAACAGCCCGTTGCCGACGACGATCACGCCGAGCGCTCCGAACAGCGTCCAGGTGGCCTCGCTTGGTATGGACATCAACGCATACCCGAGCGCGAGCACCACGGCGCCGACCAGCATCGTGCGCCGGGTCCCGAGGTACCGGTCACCGACCCAGCCGCCGACCGCCGGCGCGACGTAGATCAGCGCGGCGGCCGCGCTCCACACGAGGTTCGCCCGGTCGTCCGGGAAGCCGAGTCGCTGCACCATGTAGTACACGATCAGCGCCTGCATCCCGTAGAAGCCGAATCGCTCCCACATCTCGATCAGGTAGACGACGGCGAAGGATCTCGTTTGAGTCGCGGGCGGAGCGGGCGTTTGCATCGTGACCACCGTTTCAACGCATAATGGCCGCAAGGTTACCCGATTTTTGCGCCGTGACATCCGGAGCCGCGATGCCGCTGTCCATCCGTCGGTCTTGGGCTGGGTCGATCCTGCTGTGCGTCTGCGTGTCGGCCGCCGCGCACGCGGCCGGATTTCCGCCGGCACTGTTCGGCGGATTGCGCTGGCGCTCGATCGGGCCGTTTCGCGGCGGCCGCGCGCTCGCCGCGACCGGCGTGCCCGGCGATCCGCTGCGCTGGTATTTCGGCGCGGTCGACGGCGGCGTCTGGGAGACCGGCGACGCCGGGCGGACCTGGCGGCCGATCTTCGATCGGGAGCCCGCCGCGTCGATCGGGGCGATCGCGGTCGCGCCGTCCGACCCCCGCGTGATCTACGTCGGCACCGGCGAGGCGGACATGCGGTCCGACATCGTGCAGGGCGACGGCGTGTACAAGTCGACCGACGGCGGCCGCACCTGGACGCACCTCGGCCTCGACGACACCCGGCAGATCGCCGCGATCCTCGTCGATCCGCACGACGCGAACGTCGTGTACGTCGCGGCGCTCGGCCATCCTTATGGTCCGAACGCCGAACGGGGCGTGTTCAAGTCGATCGACGGCGGCGCGACCTGGCGCAAGGTGCTGTACCGGGGACCCGACACCGGCGCGGTCGACCTGGCGTTCGAGCCGGGCGATTCCCGGGTCGTCTATGCGGCACTCTGGCAGACCCGGCGGCCGCCGTGGAACGTGTACCCGCCGTCGAGCGGTCCCGGCGGCGGATTGTTCGTGTCCGACGACGCCGGCGCGCATTGGCGCCGTCTCCGCGACGGCCTGCCGGCGCGCACCGGCCGCATCGGCATCGCGACGTCGCCGGCCGATCCCCGGCGCGTCTACGCGCTCGTCGATGCGGCCGACGGAGGCCTGTACCGCTCCGACGACGGCGGCGCGCACTGGGCCCGCGAGAGCGCCGATCCGCGGATCTGGCAACGCGGCTGGTATTTCGGCGGCGTCACGGTCGACCCGACGAACGCGGACCGCGTCTGGGTGATGAACACGATCGTATTGCGCTCCGACGACGGCGGCCGGGTATTCCTGCCGGAGAAGGGCGATCCGACCGGCGACGACTTCCACCAACTATGGATCGATCCGGGCGCGCCGCGCCGGCGAATCCTCGCGTCCGACCAGGGCGTCGTGATCACCTTGAACGGCGGCAAGACCTGGAGTTCCTGGTACAACCAGCCGACCGCGCAGATCTATCACGTCGCGACCGACGACGCGTTCCCGTACGACGTGTTCGGCGCGCAGCAGGACTCGGGCGCGGTGATGCTGCCGAGCCGGACGATCTCGAGCGACGGGATCGCGATGCCGGAGTTCCGGGAGATCGTCCCGGGCGGCGAGAACGGCATGATCGCGCCGGACCCGCGCGACCCGGACCTCGTGTACGGCGGGCACGTGGACCGCCTGGACAGGCGCACCGGCCAGACCCGATCCGTGGATCCCACGCTCGCCCATCCGGGAATCGACCGGGCGACCTGGACCCTGCCGCTCGTGTTCTCGCCGAAGGATCCGCGGCGGCTGTACTTCGCGAATCAGCGGCTCTACGAGACCCGCGACGGCGGTCTGCACTGGACGCGGATCAGTCCCGATCTCACCCGGCCGGATCCGGCCGTCCCGCCGAATCTCGATCCGCCGACGCTCGCCGACAACCTCGGGCGCGGCCCGCGACGCGGCGTGATCTACAGCGTCGCGCCGTCGCGCGTGGACGCCGCGCAGATCTGGGCGGGCACCGACGACGGCTGGCTGTGGCGCAGCGACGACGACGGCGCGCATTGGCGCAACGTCACGCCGCCGGGCGTGACCGCATGGTCGAAGATCGCGTCGATCGACGCGTCGCATTTCGACCGCCGCACCGCCTACGTCGCGGTCGACCGGCATCGCCTGGACGACGATCGGCCGTACGTCTATCGGACGCACGACGGGGGCAAGACCTGGACGCGGATCGTCGCCGGGATTCCGCCGGACGACTTCGTGAACGTCGTGCGCGAGGACGACCGGCACGCGGGGCTGCTGTACGCCGGGACCGAGAGCGGCGTCTACGTGTCCTTCGACGACGGCGACCACTGGCAGAGCCTGCGGCTCGACATGCCGGTCACGTCGGTCCGCGACATCGACGTGCACGGCGACGATCTCGTGATCGCGACCCACGGCCGGGGCTTCTGGATCCTCGACGACGCGACGCCGCTCCGGCAATTGACGCCGGCGGTCACGGCCGCCGAGGCCTGGTTGTTCGCGCCGGCGGACGCGGTCCGGTTCCGGATGCCGGATTTCATCGGCACGCCGATGCCCGACGAGGAGCCGAAGGCGGAGAATCCGCCGGATGGCGCGTACATCGACTACGCGCTGAATCGACGGCCGACCACGCCGGTCACGCTGGCGATCCGCGACGCATCCGGTGCGCTGGTGAGGCGCTGGTCGAGCGCCGATGCGCCGCGCGCGGCGGATCCGGCGTCGATCGACTACGCGCCCGAATGGGCGCGGCCTCGCGCGCAGGTGTCGGCGGCGCCGGGTGCGCACCGGCTGGTCTGGGATTTCACGTGGCCGGCGCCGGCCGGACTCGGCCGGAAGGACGCGGTATGGGCGTCCCCGGGCCGCTACACCGCGGTGCTCCGCGTCGACGGGCAACGCCTCACGCGATCGTTCCGGATCGTGCCGGACCCACGCGTGTCGGTCGATGCCGCGGCGTATCGCCGGCAGTTCGCGCTCGCCACCGCGATCGACCGCTTGCGGGGCGAAGTGGCCCGCTCGCGATCGCGACTGGCGGCGTCGCGGCTCGCGCTGCTCGCCGCACGCGCGCGCGCGACGGCCGCCGAAAGGCCCGGAATCGACGCGCTGATCCGGAAGATCGACGCGCTCGCCGGCGCCGTGCCGCTGCCGAACCCGTACGACGACTACGGGTATCCACCCTCGTCGGTCGCCAGCTTGCAATTCGCGGAGGTCGCGCTCGCGCATCTGTTCGTCGCGGTCGACGGTGCCGATGCGGCGCCGAGTCCCGACGCGCTCGCCGGCTGGCGACGGCTCGCGCCGATCGCGACGAACGCGGTGCAGGCTGCGCGCGAACTGCTCGGCGCGGCGGCCGCGGCCGATGGTCACGGCCGCGCCGGCCGATGAGCGGCCGATCGGCGCCGGCATGCGCTCGATACTGATCGTCTATCACAGCGACACCGGCGGGACCTCGCAAATGGTCGAGGCCGCGGCACGCGGCGCGGCCGCGGCCGAGGCCGCGGTCGAGGTGTGCGTGCGGCACGCCGACCAGGCGGGCGCGGAGGATCTGCTGCGCGCCGATGGCTACCTGTTCGCGACGCCGGAGAACCTCGCGGCGATCAGCGGCGTCGTGAAGTGCTTCTTCGACCGGACCTACTACGCGGTCCTCGACCGGATCGTCGGCCGTCCCTACGCCGCGATGGTCTGCGCCGGCAGCGACGGGCACAACGCCGCACGGCAGATCGAGCGGATCGCGACCGGCTGGCGGTTGAAGGCGGTCGCCGGACCGTTGATCGTCTGCACATCCGCGCAGACGCCGGAACGGATCCTGAGCGCGAAGCGGATCGGCGACCCGGACCGCGAGCGCTGCGCCGAGCTCGGCGCGACGCTCGCGAGCGGCATCGCGCTCGGGATCTTCTGATGGGACGGCGGGCGGGGATGCGGGATGAACGCTGAGTCGTGGGACCTGCCGGGTCCGCACGTCGTGTCTTTCGGCGTCGCCGACGCGGACATCGACGAGTACCAGCACGTGAACAACGCGGTCTACATGACCTGGTTCGACCGCTGCGCGTGGGACCACTCCGCGCAACTCGGCCTGCCGATCGGCGCGTGTCTCGCGCTCGACCGCGGCATGGCCGTGGTGCGCAGCGTGATCGCCTACCGCCGTCCGGCGTTGCGCGGGGATCGGATCGAGGTCGCGACCTGGCTCGTGCCCGGGACGGGGCCGCTGCGCATCGGGCGCCGGTTCCAGGTCCGGCGCGCGGGCGGCGCGACGCTCGCACGCGCCGGGATCGAATACGCCTGCATCGCGTTGACCAGCGGCCGGCCGGCGCGCTGGCCCGACGCGTTCGTTCGCGGCTACGTGCCGGCGCCGTCCGTCGTCGCGGCGCTGCCCGGGCTCGCGCCGCTGTAGTCCCGCCAGCCGCGCGCTGCGGCGGCGGCGACCCATCCACCGGCCGCCGCCGCCGCGCCCTTCGCCCGACTCAATGAATCGTCAGGCGATTCTCCACGTCGACGACGCCCGGCGCGGCCCAGGCGGCGCGCGCCGCGTCCTCGCGCTCCTGCCAGGTGTGCACGCGGCCGACGAGCGTGACCGTCGAGTCGTGCACTTCGACCGCGATGTCCTTCGCGTCGAGCAACGCATGCCGCTTGAACGCATCCTCGATCTTGCCCTTCACGTCCGCCGGCTTGACCGCCGACAGCACCCGGACGTTGTTGGTCACGCCTTTGACGCCGATCAGGCTGCGCATCGCGTTCTCGGCGGCGACCCGCTGGAATCCCCAGTTCACCTGGCCGGTCAGCGTGATCCACCCGTCGTTCACGACCGGCTTGATCTCGGCCGCGACGGTCGCGACGTGCCAGCGCAGCGCGTTGGCCGCCGCCTCCGCGATCTCGGTGTCGTTGCGGGCGCCGGCGACCGGGATCCGCACCTGCAGCTCGTTCGCGATCGCGCGCACGCCGCCGACGCGCTTCGCGATGTCCTCGGCGTTCCAGCGGTCGGAGAATTGCGGGACCTCGCCGGTCAACGTGACCACGCCGTCCTTGACGATCACGCCGATGTTGCGATCATCGACGCTGGGGTCCCATTGCAGTTCGCTCTGTACGTCGCGACGGATGTCGTTGTCGGATTTCATGGGCGCGCGCTCCTTCACGTTGGGACGGGCCATCCCTGGCCCCCGGCTCGATCCTTCGGCGCACAGTCTGCGAGCGGCGCCCCGGCGACGCCATGCGGAGTTGTCGCTAGCGGTCTAGCGGAATGTTCCGTGGCCGAGCCCGCCGCCGCGCGGATCCGATCGCGCCGATCCTGTGGATTCCCCCGCGCGTCAAGCGTGAAAACCCGTATATTCGCTGTGGGGCCACGGCCGCAGACTGGCCCACGGCACGCCGGCGCGGATTGCGTCGAGGGAGCCTGCCTGCATGTCACCGGTCGCAAGGATCAGCGAGCGTTGGTCCGTCGCGAAGCGCTATCTGCTCGCGGCGGCGATATTTTGCATCGCAATCGGCCTGCGCCTCGCGATCATGCCGCGGGCGCCCGGCTGGACCTTCGTCACCTTCTATCCCGCGCTCACCGTCGCCGCGGTTTTCTGCGGCGCCGGCGCCGGCGTCGCGGTATCGGTCGCGAGCGCCCTCGCCGCGTACTTCCTGCTGCTGCTGCCGTCCCCGAGCCTCGCCTTCGACCGCGATGCGGCCGCCGCGGCCGCGATCTTCTTCGCGACCGCGCTCGGGATCGTCTGGGTCGTCTGGCGGATGCACGTCTATGCGGGCCGCTCGCGCGTCGCCGCCGCCAAAGCGCATGAAAGCGAGCTGCGCTATCTCGCGGTGATCGAGGACATGACCGACCTGATCCAGCGCTACAGCCCCGACGGCGCGCTGGTGTTCGTCAACGGCGCGTTCTGCCGAACGATCGGCAAGACGCGCGACGAGATCCTCGGCACCTTCTGGTCGCGCTACCTGCTCGACGAGGACGCCGCCGAGGTCCGGGCGCAGAACGCGCGGCTCACGCCGGCGAACCCGATCATCACCGTCGAATGCCGGTTCCCGCGCCCGGACGGCGAGATCCGCTGGGTGCAGCTCGTCAATCGCGCGCTGTTCGACGGCGACGGGCGCCTCCATGAGATCCAGTCCGCCGGCCGCGACGTCACGGAGCACAAGCGCCTGGAGGCCGAGCTCGAGACCGCGCGCAACACCGCGGTGCAGGCGAACGAATTCAAATCGCGGTTCCTCGCGTCCGCGAGCCATGACCTGCGCCAGCCGCTGCAGACGATCTGGAGCCTGCACACGGTGCTGTCCCGTTCGCTCGCGGGCGGTCCGCTGCAGCCCTCGCTCGCGCTGCTCGAGGAGGCGGTGCGGTACCTCGACGACACGCTCGCCGCGCTGATGGACGTGAACCGGCTCGAGCAGGGGGTGATCGTCCCGGTGCAGCGCGACTTCGGGCTCACCGAGATGCTGCACCGCTTGCGTGCGGACTTCGCCCTCGCCGCGTCGGGCCGCGGCCTCGAGCTCACCATCGAGGACAGTGCGGAGGTCGTGCACAGCGACCCCACGCTCCTGCCGGTGATCCTGCGGAACCTGCTGGCCAACGCGATCAAGTACACCCAGCGCGGCGCGGTGCGCTTGCGGGTGCGCCGCGACGGCGCACGGCTCGCGATCGACGTGATCGACACCGGCGTCGGGATCGAGCCCGAGCACCTGCCGCGGATCTTCGATGCGTTCTACCGGGTGGATGCGACCGGGCTCGATCAGCGCCGCGGGGTCGGTCTCGGCCTGTCGATCGTGCAGAGCCTGTGTCATCTGCTCGACCATGAAATGCGGATCGAGTCCGAGGTCGGCCGGGGATCGACGTTCACGGTCATCCTGGCGCGCGGTGCGGCGCTCGAGGCCGCCCCGGAACCGGCCCCGGCGTCGCCGGATGCCTGGGCGCCGGGCGGGCCGCCGCCGGTGGCGCCGGGCGGGTCGAGGAGCCGTCGAGGCACGATCCTGCACGTGGAGGACGACGTCGGGGTCGCCCGCTCGATGGGCCTGCTGCTCTCGCTCGAGGGCTACACGGTCGTGCACGCCGCGTCCCGCGCCGAGGCGTTGCGGCGCGTCGAGGAGGGCGTGCGGCCGGATCTGATCCTGTGCGACTTCCATCTGCAGCAAGGGCAGACCGGCGATCAGGTCGTCGGCGAGCTCGCCGAGGCGCTCGGCCGCAAACCGCCGACGATCGTGTTGACCGGCGACATCTCGGACCGGCAAATCGGCAAGGCGCGGGCGGTCGCCGACCGGATCCTGCCGAAACCCGTCGATATCGACGTGCTGCTGCGCGAGTTCGACGGGCTGCTGGACGCGATCCCTTCCGCCCCGGCGCCGCTGCCGTTACACTAACGAGGTCGGCGCGCAACCCCGAGAACCGGACGACCCGCATCGCTCCGGTCGCCATCGGAACGCTGCGGAGCCGAGAACGCCGACCGGACGTCCGGTCCGGGTGAACACCCAATGCAGTGTCCGCGGCCCCCTCGCGGAGGAGTGACTCGATGAGTGCAACACGAACGCCCGCCGCCCCGGTCAACTGGGTGACGGTGGCGATGTTCGCGGCGACGACGGCGGCGGCCGTCGTGCTGGTGCCATGGTACGGATTCGCGCACGGCTACCGTGCCTCGGAGTGGGTCTGGTTCGCGGCGTTCCTGAGCGTGAACGAACTCGCGATCACCTGCGGCTACCATCGGCTGTTCGCGCATTCGACCTACGAGGCGCGGCCGGTCCTGCGGCTCGTGTATCTGCTGCTCGGGGCGATGGCGTTGCAGAACAGCGCGCTCAAGTGGAGCGCGGACCACCGCACGCACCATCGCTTCATCGACGATCCCGATCGGGACCCGTACTGCGCGCGCCGCGGCTTCTGGTTCTCGCACATCGGCTGGATGTTGCGCAACTACCCGAGCGGCGACACGGACCTGAACACGGTCCGGGACCTGCAGCGCGACCCGCTGGTGATGTGGCAGCAACGTCACTATCTCACGATCGCGATCGCGATGAACGTCGGCGTCCCGCTGCTGATCGGCTGGTGGAGCGGCGACGTCGCCGGCATGCTGCTGCTCGTCGGCGTGCTGCGCCTGGTCGTGAGCCACCACTTCACGTTCTTCATCAACTCGCTCGCGCACATGTGGGGCTCGCAGCCGTACACCGAGGAGAACACCGCGCGCGACAATTTCGTGCTCGCGTTCCTGACCTACGGCGAGGGGTATCACAACTTCCATCACATGTTCGCGCATGACTACCGCAACGGCGTGCACCTGTGGCAGTGGGACCCGTCGAAGTGGTTCATCCGCGCGATGCAGGGCCTCGGGCTCGCGTACGGGCTGAAGCGCGTGCCGTGGTTCAAGATCCAGCGCGCGATCCTCGACGCGCAGTTCCGCATCACCGAGCGCCAGCTCGCGCGCAACCCGGGCCGTGCGCAGATCGAGAATTTGCGGCGACGGGTCGCCGAAGAATACGAAGCGTTCTGCAGGATCGTGTCGACGTGGACGGACGTGCGGGAGCAGCTCGCGAATGCGAGGCGCGCGGTCGCCGAGCGCTGGGAACGCTCGACGCTGCAACTGCGCCTGCGCGAACTGGAGTACGAACTGCGCTTCCAGCGGCGCCGCATGCGGGTGCTCCAGGCGCAACTCGACTGACGGCCGGGTGACCGGCCCGCGGCGCACGCGCGGGATCGTAGGGACGCGGATTCGGGGAGGGTCGGAGGATGAACGCGGCTCCACAGCCGGTCGGTTCGCGCGCGAACGGCCGGGAGTCATTGGAAGCGAGGCTGTTGCGGCGTCTGCTCGCGGGGATCGGCGAGCCGCCGCTCGACTTCCTGTTCGGGTGGACCGGTGAACGCGTCGAGGCGCGGCCGGGCCCGGCGGTCGCGACCGTGCGGATCGCCGATCGCGCGACGCTCGCCGGGCTGCTCGCCGACCCGCAGGTCCGATTCGGCGACGCGTACAGCGAAGGCCGGATCGAGATCGACGGCGACCTGATCGAGCTGATGAACGTGGTCTATCGCGGCGGCCTCGCGCGCGAGGAGCCGATCCCGCAGCGGATCGCCGGGTGGGTGCGCCGGCCACGGCGCAACACGCTCGAGGGCTCGCGCGACAACATCCACCATCACTACGATCTCGGCAACGACTTCTACGCGCTGTGGCTCGGCGAGACGATGGCGTACACCTGCGCGTACTTCCCGCGCACGGATGCCGGTCTCGACGAGGCGCAGGTCGCGAAGATGGACCACGTGTGCCGGAAATTGCGGCTTTCGGCGGGCGACTCGGTCGTCGAGGCGGGCTGCGGCTGGGGCGGGCTCGCGCTGCACATCGCGGGCCGCTACGGCGCGAAGGTCAGGGCGTTCAACATCTCCAAGGAACAGATCGCGTTCGCGCGCCGGCGTGCCCGCGAGCTCGGACTCGACGGACGCGTCGAGTTCGTCGAAGACGACTATCGCAACATCCGCGGGCGCTACGACGCGTTCGTCTCGGTCGGGATGCTCGAGCACGTCGGCGTCGAGAACTACGCGGCCCTCGGCCGCGTCGCGCGCGGGTCGATCGGCGCGAGCGGCCGCGGCCTGATCCACTCGATCGGCCGCAACCGGCCGGGATCGCTCCATCCGTGGATCGAGAAACGCATCTTCCCGGGCGCCTACCCGCCGTCGATCGGCCAGATGATGCAGCTGTTCGAGACCACGGACCTCTCGGTGCTGGACGTGGAGAACCTCCGCCTGCACTACGCGCTGACGCTGCGACACTGGTTGCGCCGGTACGATGCCTCGGCCGACCGGGTCCGGGAGATGTTCGACGAGCGGCTGGTCCGCACCTGGCGGCTGTATCTCGCGGGGTCGGTCGCGGCGTTCGAGTCCGGCGTGCTGCAGCTCTTCCAGGTGATATTCACCGGTCGCGAGAACAACGACGTCCCGCTCACGCGCGAGTACCTCTACGCCCGCTAGGGCATCGATGCGCAGCGCCGAGACCATCATCGTCGGAGGCGGCCCCGCGGGATCGTCCGCGGCCGCGCGCCTGGTCGCGGCGGGTGCCGACGTGCTGCTGCTCGATCGCGAGCGCTTCCCGCGGCACAAGCTGTGCGCGGGCTGGATCACCCCGCAGGTCGTCGCGGATCTCGGGATCGACGTCGGCGCGTACCCGCATCGCTTCCTGAGCTTCCGGCGCCTGCATTGGTACTTGAAGGGCGTGCACCTGCCGGTGCCGTGCCTGCAGCATTCGATCCGGCGGGTCGAGTTCGACGCGTGGCTGCTGGAGCGCTCCGGCGTCGAAGTGCTGCACCACGCGGTCAGGGACGTGCGGGCGGACGGGGACGGCTTCGAGATCGACGGCGAATTCCGCTGCCGGTTCCTGATCGGCGCCGCAGGCACCCGTTGCCCGGTGCACCGCGCGCTGTTCCGCGAGCTCGCGCCCCGCGAGCGCGCACTGCAGACCGCGACGCTGGAGATCGAGTTCCCGTACGAATGGCGGGATCCGGACTGCCGCCTCTGGTTCTTCGAGCACGGCCTGCCGGGTTACAGCTGGTACGTGCCGAAGGACCGCGGCTGGTTGAACGTCGGGATCGGCGCGATCGCGTTGCGTCTCAAGGAACGGGACGAGGACCTGCGGCAGCACTGGCGGCGGTTCGCCGAGAAGCTCGACCACCAGCTCGGCGTGCGCGTGCCCGACGAGCCGACCGGGTACAGCTATTACCTGCGTGCCCGCACCGAGGCGGCGCGGCGGGGCAACGCGTTCCTCGTCGGCGACGCGGCGGGACTCGCGACGCGCGATCTGTGCGAAGGGATCGGGCCGGCCGTGCAGAGCGGGCAGCGCGCCGCGGACGCGATCCTGGGCGGCGGTGAATACGATCTGCGCGGCATCGGCGCCGCGAGCCTCGGCGGCGGCTGGATCACCCGCGCGATGGACTGGGCGATTCATCGGGGCACCGCGCCGCGTCCCGCGCTGCCCTGACCTGACCGGCCCGTCCCCTCCCGCGCGGGCGCCGCGTTATGTCAAGCGCGGCGCGAACCTTGCGCCATTTTGCACAAGTTTTCTGTCGGCCCGCACCGACAATTGGTGCGCGTGCCGCGCGTTCGCAGAATGGTGCCTCGGACCCCGCGGACGTCCGCTCGACGGAGCGACGCGCCGCCGCGGCGACGGTTCCTCACGAGGAGATCTCAGCATGCATTCGATCAACTGGATTCGCGGGTGGCGCACGCTGGCGGCACGCCGGCTTCGCCTCGGCGTGATCGCGCTCGGCGCCGCGGCGCTCACCGCGTGCGGCGGCGGCGGCGGTATCGGCGGCACGGCGCCCGGCGGCGTCGCGAGCCCGACCGCGTGCACCAGCGCCTGCGGCGGCGCGCTGGTGACCTTGACCGACGCACCGGGCGATTTCCTGAGTTACATCGTCACCGTCGACTCGCTGCAGCTGACGCGGTCGGACGGCACCGTCGTGCAGACGCTGCCGGTGAAGACGACGGTCGATTTCGCGCAGCTCGTGAACCTCTCGGAGATCGTCAGCGCGGCGCAAATCCCGGAGGGCGACTACGTGTCCGCGTCGATCACGCTGGATTATTCCGGCGCGACGATCGTCGTCGACAACGGCAGCGGCGGCGTGACGATCGCGCCGGACCAGATCATCGACGGGCAGACCTCGCAGCCGCTGGTCGCGCCGAATTCGACGATGACCTTGAACCTGGCGCTGCCGTCGAGCCAGCCCCTCGTGGTCACTCAGGGCACGGTCGCGAACCTCGCGCTCGACTTCAACCTGGCCGCGTCCAACGCGATCACGCCGTCGCCGACGAGTCCGACGACCGTCACGGTGAATCCGGTGCTCACCGGCAGCCTGGTGCCCGACCCGACGAAGCAGATCCGGGTCCGCGGCGGCCTCGTCAGCGTGAACGCGGGTGCCGGCACCTACCTGATCAACGTGCATCCGTTCGAGGACGGCGACGGCACCGACAGCGGGCAAACCACGGTCACGACCACCGCGTCGACGAACTTCACGATCAACGGCGTGAACGCCGTCGGTGCCGCCGGCCTCGCGCAGCTCGCGACGTTGCCGGCGGGCACGATGACCGCCGCGTTCGGCACGCTCGACCAGGCCACGATGACCTTCACCGCGACCAACGTGCTCGCCGGAACGAGCGTCGTGGGCACCGGCGGGGACGGGGTCCAGGGCTCGGTGCTGTCGCGCACCGGCGATACGCTCACGATCGCGAACGGCGACACGATGTCCGCGCAGGACGGCGAAGACGTGCACTACGTGCGTCAGCTGACCGCGACGATCGGCGCCGGAACGAGCGTCTCCGCGCTCGGCCAGAACGGCGCGCTCACGTCCCAGGACATCTCGGTCGGCCAGCGCATCGAGCTCTCCGGCACGCTGTCGACGGACACGGCCGGCAATACGACGCTCGACGCGACCTCAGGCACCGCGGTGTTGCTGCCGACCCGAATCGTCGGCACGCTGTCCGGCGCGGTGAGCAACGGGGTTGCGACGCTCGCGCTGCAGGCGATCGACGGGCAGGATCCGGCGACCTTCAACTTCGCCGGCACGGGCGCGTCCGGCTCGCCGGATGCGGTCGCGAGCGCCTATACGGTCGCGATCCCGCAGGCGCTGTCGACCGGCGGCCTGTCCGCCGGCGCACCGGTCGGTTTCGTCGGCATGGTCGCGCCGTTCGGCGCCGCACCGCCGGACTTCGATGCGGTGACGATCGTCGACTTCGTGAACACCGCGGCGCAATTGCACGTCGAGTGGCCGGATCCGGGCCAGACCACGCCGTTCGCGACGCTCACCAACGCGCAACTGTCGATCGCGCCGGGCGTCCTCGCCGCCGCCGACGAGTTCGAGCTGTCGATCGGACCCATGAACGTCGCGGTCTCGTCGCTCACCTCGGGAATCACCGTGACGCCCGACCTGAGCGCCGCGAGCCCGGTGTACCTGATCGTGACCGAGAACGCCGATACGGAGCAGGAAACCTCGTATGCGACGTTCAACGACTTCGTGACCGCGCTGACCCAGGCGTTGAACGGCAGCGCGACGGTGTCGAGCATCAGCGCGGACGGCGGCTTCGACGCCTCGACCGGCACGATGAGCGTGAGCCGGATGGTGGTGCACTTCCACTAGCCGCCGGCGGGGGACCGGGCGCCGCAGCCAGGCGCCCGGTCCTCTTTCAAAAGGGGCTCATCCGCTCGAGCGTGTGATCGCGCCGCGCGAACTGATGCCACAGGCCGGCCGCCGCGTGCAGGCCCGCGAGGATCAGGATCGCGTTGCCGCCGATCTGGTGGATCTCGCCGATCGCCCCGATGCGTCCCTTGACCGCCGCCGCGATCGCCGGGATGCGCAAGCCCCACAGGTCGATCGGCACGCCGAGCCGCGAGGCGGCGTACCAGCCGGTCAACGGGACCGCGACCAGCAGCAGATACAGGACCGCGTGACCGAGCTTCGCCGCGCGCGCGAGCGTGGGCCCGACCGAGCCGGGCGGGGCAGGGACGCCGCCGGCGGCCCGCGCGAACAGGCGCGCGAACACCAGCACGAGCACCGCGAACCCGCAGGCGAAATGCAGCACCGGCGGGTCGACGCGCACGCGCCGGCCGCCCTCGCTGACCAGATAGGCGACGAGGACCAGCACCGCGGTGAGCCAGTGGATCGCGATCATCGTGTTCGAATACCGCGCATTCTTCGGGAGCATCGAGCGGTTCCTCTTCAACGGGCACGGGTCGGGCGGGGTTTCGAGCCGGCTCGCCGCGGGGGCTTGCGCTTCGGCAACGGCACGTCCTCAGGCGACCAGGGCCTGCCGAGGTGCTCCTCGATGTAGCGGCGCAGCAGCCGGCGCACCACCTGCGAGGGCACCGCGTCCTCCGCCGCGCAGAGCCGCTCGAACACGGCCTTCTTGCGCGGGTCGATCAGCACGGTCAATCGGGCGGTGCGAGTTTCCTGGGTCACGTGGAATTGGATTATAATGCGATGCGAATCCAATGCACACCCCGACCCCCGATCCCCCGACATCGCCGCCGTGACCGCCGCCTTGGGAACCCCGCTCGCGCAGATCCTCGCGCTGTTGTGCGCCTGGATCGCGATCGGCGCGGTCGGCCTGGTGCGGCCCGCGAGCCTGAAGATCGCCGGCCGGACGCTGTTCCCGCTCGGCGCGGTCTGCGGCGTCGCGATCGCGGCGATCGCCGCGGCCCATCTCGCGCAGCCGCCCGAGCGGATGGAACTCGTGATCGGCCTGCCGGCGCTGCCGATGCACCTGCGGCTCGACGCGCTGTCGGCGACGTTCCTGGTGCTGCTCGGCGCCGCGAGCGCCGGCATCTCGCTGTTCGGCGCCGGATACTTTCGCGTCGGACAAGGCACCGCGCCGGGCCTGCTGTGCTTCGAATACCACCTGTTCCTCGCGAGCATGGGATTCGTGCTGCTCGCCGACGATGCGTACGCGTTCATGGTCGCGTGGGAGACGATGGCCTTGTCGTCGTACTTCCTGGTCACCTCGCAGCACCGGATCGGCGAGATCCGCCGCGCCGGCTTCCTGTACCTGCTGATGGCGCACCTCGGCGCGCTCGCGATCCTGCTGTGCTTCGGCGTGCTGCAGGGCGGCAGCTGGCGGTTCACGTTCGACGCGATGCGCGCCGCGCACCTCTCCGCCGGCTGGGCCGCGGCCGCGTTCCTGCTCGCGCTCGCGGGGTTCGGCGCGAAGGCCGGGCTCGTACCGCTGCACGTCTGGTTGCCCGAGGCCCATCCCGCCGCGCCCTCGCCGGTATCGGCGCTGATGAGCGGCGTGATGCTGAAGATCGCGATCTACGGGATGCTCCGGGTCGCGTTCGACCTGTTGCACGGGCTGCCGGGATGGTGGGGGCTCGTGCCGGTCGCATTGGGGCTGTTCAGCGCGCTCTACGGCATCGTGTTCGCGGCGGCCCAGACCGACATGAAGCGCCTGCTCGCGTACTCGTCGATCGAGAACGTCGGCATCCTGTTCACCGGCATCGGTCTCGCGATGGTGTTCCATGGCGCCGCGATGCCGGCCGTCGCGGCGCTCGCGTTGATCGCGGTCCTCTACCACGCGCTGAACCACGCGTTCATGAAGAGCCTGCTGTTCCTCGGGACCGGTTCGGTGCTCCACTCGACCGGCGAGCGGAACCTCGGCCGGCTCGGCGGCCTGATCCACCGGATGCCCTGGGTCGCCTGGCTCACCCTCGTCGGCGTGCTCGCGATCGCGGGGCTGCCGCCGCTGAACGGCTTCGTCTCCGAGTGGCTGCTGCTGCAAGCCTTCCTGCACGCGCACGAGGTGCCGTACCCGTTCGTCGACATGCTGTTGCCGCTCGGCGCCGGCCTGGTCGCGCTGGTCGCGGCGCTCGCCGGCTACGTGATGGTGAAATTCTACGGCGTCGTGTTCCTCGGCCAGCCGCGCGAGTCCACGCTCGCCACCGCCCACGACGCCGGGCGGATGGAACGCGCGGGGCTGGCCTGGCTCGCGCTCGGCTGCGTCGCGCTCGGCTTGCTGCCCGCGACGATCGTGCCGGCGCTCGGCCAGGTCGCGAGCAGCCTCGGCGTCGGCGCGTTGCCGGCGGGCGGCGGGTCGTGGTGGATGCTCGCGCCGCTCGGCCCGCGGTCGATCTCGTACGCGCCGCCGATCTTCGCGGGGACGGTGATCGCGGGCGTCCTGCTCACCGTGTTCGCGGTCCGCCTGACCTATCGCCGGCCGGTGCGGCGCGCACCGCCGTGGACCTGCGGCGGGGACGCGTTGACCGGGCGGACGCAGGACACCGCCGAGGGCTTCGGGCAGCCGATCCGCCACCTGTTCACCCCGTGGTTCGCGATGCGGCGCAGCCTGCCGACGCCGTTCGACACCGCGCCGCGCTACTCGGTCGAGATCGGCGACCGGATCTGGCGCGCGCTGTACGAGCCGCTCGCCGGCTGGGTCGACCGCGGCGCCGAGGTCTGCGCGGTGTTCCAGCGGGGCCGGATCTCGACCTACCTGCTGTACGCGCTCGCGACCCTGTGCCTGCTGCTCGCGCTGGTGTTATGAGACCGATCGACTGGTTGACGCAGGTCCTCGAGGTGGTCGCGGCGCTCGCGGTCGCGCCGCTGTTCCAGGGCTGGGTGAGCCAATGCCGGGCGTGGCTGCAGAACCGGCGGGCGCCGCCGCTGTGGCAGTCCTACCGCGGCATCCGCAAGCTCTTCCACAAGGATGCGGTGATCGCGACGAACGCGTCGCCGCTGTTCCGGGTCGCGCCCTACGTGGTGTTCGCGACGATGCTGGCCGCGGCGGCGGTGATCCCGTCGATGGGGACGCGCCTGCCGTTCAGCCCCGCGGCCGATGCGATCGCGCTGGTCGGCCTGTTCGCGACCGCGCGCATGTTCCTCGCGCTCGCCGCGATGGACGTCGGCACGCCGTTCGGAACGCTCGGCGCGCGCCGGGAGATGATGGTCGGATTCCTGGCGGAGCCGGCGCTCCTGATGGTGATCTTCGTCGCCGCGCTGACCTCGTCGACGACCGCGCTGCCGGCGATCGCGGAGCGCCTCGCGACCGGCCCGATCACGCTGTCGCCGAGCCTCGCGTTCACCGGCGTCGCGTTCACGATGGTGCTGCTCGCCGAGAACGGCCGCCTGCCGATCGACAACCCGTCGACCCATCTCGAGCTGACGATGATCCACGAGGCGATGCTGCTCGAGTACTCCGCGCGGCACCTCGCGCTGATGGAGTTCGCGTCCGCGCTGAAGCTGATGAACTACGCGTGCATCGGCTTCGCGCTGTTCGTGCCCTGGGGCACCGCGACCGGCGCCGAGGGACCGTTCGCGCTCGCCGCGGCGATCCCCGCGCTCGCCGCGAAGCTGGTGGTCGCCGGCGCGGCGCTCGCGCTGATCGAGACCGCGTCGGCGAAGCTGCGGGTGTTCCGCGCGCCCGAGTTCCTCGCGGCGGCATTCCTGTTCGCGGTGCTCGGCATGCTCGTGCACCTGCTGCTCGGAGCCTGAATCCATGGGTCAGACACCGTTCGTGATGCAGCTGCTCGATTCGCTCGCGGCGCTGCTGCTGCTGCTGTCGTTCGCGATGCTCGCGCAGCGGCGCATCGCCACGCTGGTCGAGCTGTTCGCGCTGCAGGGGGGCGTGCTGTGCGCCGCGACCTTGCTGCTCGCGTGGCGCACCGGCGACGACAACCTGCTGCTGTCGGCCGCGCTCACGCTCTCGGTCAAGGTGCTCGCGCTGCCGTGGCTGCTGCGGCGGATGATCCGGCGGCTCGGCGTCTACTGGGACACGGATCCGTTGCTGAACATCCCGGGCACGATGCTCGTCGGCGTGCTGATCGTCGTGTTCTCGTTCGGGCTCGCGCAGCCGATCTCCGCGCTCGCGAGCACCGCGACGCGCAGCGCGATCGGGATCGCGGTCGCGGTGATCCTGCTCGCGTTCCTCACGATGATCACGCGCCGCAAGGCGATGTCGCAGGTCATCGGGTTCCTGTCGATGGAGAACGGGCTGTTCTTCGGCGCGATGAGCGCGACGTACGGGATGCCGATGGTCGTCGAGCTCGGCGTCGCGCTCGACGTGCTGGTCGCGATGCTGGTGCTCGGCGTGTTCTTCTTCCAGATCCGCGAGCAGTTCGACAGCCTCGATCTCGACCGGCTCGAATCCCACCAGGGAGGCCGCTGAATGGACCTGCTCGCGCTGCTCGTGACCCCGTTGGCGGGGGCGTTCGTGCTCGCGTGGATCGGCGCCGGGCGGCGCGCGCCGGAGGTGAACGCGGCGTTCAGCCTGGCGACGTTCGCGGCCGCGTGCGCGCTCGCGTGGCACGTCGCGACCGGCGGCGACGCGACGTTCGCGAACGACCAGTTCTTCATCGACCCGTTCAACGCGTTCCTGGTGGCCCTGACCGCGTTCGTCGGCCTGACGACCTCGCTGTTCTCGCGGCCCTACATGCGCATCGAGGCGGAGGACCACCGGGTGACGCCCGGGGGCCTGCGCCTGTATCACGCGATGTATCAGCTGTTCATCGGCACGATGCTGCTCGCGCTCACGACGAACAACCTCGGCCTGATGTGGGTCGCGATGGAGGCGGCGACCCTGTCGACGGTGCTGCTGGTGGCCTTGTACCGCACCCCGGCGGCCCTCGAGGCGGGCTGGAAGTACTTCATCCTGTGCGGCGTCGGCATCGCGCAGGCGCTGTTCGGCACGATCCTGCTGTACATCGCCGCGGAGCGGGTGCTCGGCGCGCAGGGCGTCGGGGCGCTGCTGTGGACCCATCTCGACGCGGTCAAGGGTGAGCTCGAGCCGCGGGTGCTCAGCATCGCGTTCGTGTTCCTGCTGGTCGGTTACGGCACGAAGACCGGGCTGGTGCCGCTGCACAACTGGCTGCCCGACGCCCACGCGGAGGGTCCGACGCCGATCTCGGCGGTGCTCTCCGGGCTGCTGCTCAACGTCGCGATCTACGCGGTCGTGCGCTGCAAGGTGCTGGTCGAAGGCTCGTTGCACTCGGCCTGGCCGGGACGGATGTTGATGGGCTTCGGCCTGGTCTCGGTCACGGTCGCGTCGTTTTCGCTGTGGCGCCAGCGGGACATCAAGCGACTGTTCGCGTTCTCCTCGATCGAGCACATGGGGCTCGTCGCGTTCGCGTTCGGCATGGGAGGGCCGGTCGCGAACTTCGCGGCGCTGCTGCACATGACCGTGCACTCGCTGACCAAATCCGCGATCTTCTTCGCGGCCGGCCATGCGGCGCAGAAATCCGGTTCGCAGTCGATCGAGCGCATCCGGGGCCTCGCGACCGTGAGCCCGACGGTCGGCTGGGGGCTGATGATCGGCGCGCTCGCGATCCTCGGCGTGCCGCCGTTCGGGGTGTTCGCGAGCGAGTTCCTGATCCTGACGACGGCGATGCGCGATCATCCCTGGGCGACGCCGATCCTGCTGCTGAGTTTCGCGGTCGCGTTCGCGGCGATCTTCTCGCGCGTCCAGTCGATGGTGTTCGGCGACACGACGCTGCGGCGGCTGCCGCACTCGCCGGCGCTGCTGCCGGTATTCGTCCATCTGGGCCTGGTGTTGATGCTCGGCTTGTTCATCCCGCCGTTCCTCGCGACCTGGTACGGCGCGGCGGCGCGGCTGATCGGCGGGGGCGGATGACATGCCCCTGAAGACCTGGCTCGCGGCCTCCGAGCCGATCGCGGACGATGCCGCGGTCCGCCGGCTGCGCGTCGGCGCGGAGGATTGGCGGCGCCTCGCGGAGGACGTGGCCGCGTCCGGCGGGCGATTGCTCGCGCTCTGGGGCCAGGACGCGAGCGCGGGCGATCCGGCGGTGTTCGCCGCGTACCAGACCGCGGCCGGTCTGTGGGTCGGCGAGTTGCGGTGCGATGCGCCGGACGCCGCGGGCGAGCCGTACCCCGGGCTGCAGGGCATCTACCCGTTCGCCGGGCGGATGCAGCGTGCGATCCGCGATCTTTACGGGCTTCGATCGAGCGATCCGGATCAGCGGCCCTGGCTGCGGCATCCGCCGGGGGAAGCCTACGAGTTCGTCCGCGTCGAAGGCGACGGCGTGCACGAGATCCCGGTCGGACCGGTTCACGCCGGGATCATCGAGCCGGGTCACTTCCGCTTCTCGGTCGTCGGCGAGAAGGTGCTGCGGCTCGAAGCGCGCCTCGGCTACGCGCACAAGGGCATCGAGCGGCGCTTTCTCGAGCTCGGCGCGCTCGACGGGTCCCGGCTCGCCGCGCGGGTCTCGGGCGACTCGGCGGTCGCGTATTCCTGGGCGTATTGCATCGCGCTGGAATCGCAATGGCGCGCGCGGATCCCGCGCCGCGCGCAGTGGCTGCGCGCGCTCGCGCTCGAGCTCGAACGCATCGCCAATCATCTCGGCGACCTCGGCGCGCTCGGCAACGACGCCGGCTTCGCGTTCGGGCTCACGCAGTTCTCCCGCCTCAAGGAGCAGGTGCTCCGGGCGACCGAGTCCGCCCTGGGCCAGCGATATCCGATGGACTGGGTGGTGCCGGGCGGGGTCGCGCGCGAGTTGCCGACCGCCGCCGCCGCCGCGCTCGATCGATGCCTCGCCGACGTCACCGCCGAGAGCCTCGTGCTGCGCGGGATCTACGAGGAGCACGCCGGGGTGCGCGACCGCTTCACCGGCACCGGTGCGATCGCGCCGGACCTCGCGGCGCGCCTCGGGCTCACCGGTCTCGCCGGCCGCGCGAGCGGCCAGGTCCAGGATCTGCGCAAAGACCTTCGGTACCCGCCCTACGAGGAACTGCGCCCGGCGATCTGCGGCGCGCTCTCCGGGGACGTGGCCGCGCGGGTCGCGGTGCGCTTCGACGAATTGCTGGAGTCCTGCCGGCTCGGGCGGCGGATCCTCGCGGGATTGCCGGTGGGCGATTCGCGGGTGCCGATCGTCGCGCCGGCGTCGGCCGCGTTCGGGGTCGGCGCGGTCGAGGGTTGGCGCGGCCCGGTCCTGGTCGCGCTCGCGACCGCGGCCGGAGGCCGCATCCGCCGCTGCCATCCGCACGATCCGTCCTGGCAGAACTGGCCGGCGCTCGAGCATGCGGTGATCGACAACATCGTTCCGGACTTTCCGCTGATCAACAAGTCGTTCAACTTGTCGTACAGCGGCCACGACCTCTAGGCGCGCCGCGAAGGAGGGCCCCGGGTGCTGAAGACGTTACGCCAGATCCGACGGACCGGCATCGTGACCGAGCCCCTGCCGGCGCCGGATCACGCGCTGCGGATCCGCGCGACGCTGGAGCGGCGGATCCTCGGGATCCTGGGGCGGGCGCTCGCGGTGCGCATGGTCGACGCCGGATCGTGCAACGGCTGCGAGCTCGAGGTGCATGCGCTCACCAATCCGATCTACAACATCGAAGGTCTCGGCGTGCATTTCGTCGCGAGCCCGCGCCATGCGGATCTGCTGCTCGTCAGCGGGCCGGTGACCGTCGCGATGCGCGATCCGCTGCTGCGCGTCTACGAGGCGACGCCCGACCCGAAGCTCGTCGTCGCGGTCGGGGATTGCGGTCGTGACGGAGGGGTGTTCGGCTGCGGCGGTCCGAGCCTCGGCGCGGTCGCGAACGTGATCCCGGTCGACGTCGTCGTCCCCGGTTGCCCGCCGAGCCCCAACCGGCTGCTCGCCGGGATCCTCGCCGCACTAGACGCGTCGGCCGCGCTCGATGTCCGGCAGGAAGGCCGCGGTCGCGCCGAGTAACGGCAGGAACGCGCAGATCCGATAGACGAACTCGATCCCGCGCCAGTCCGCGAGCGCACCGAGCACCGCCGCGCCGATGCCGCCGAAGCCGAACGCGAGGCCGAAGAACAGCCCCGACACCGTGCCGACCTTGCCGGGCAGCAGCTCCTGCGCATACACGAGGATCGCCGAGAACGCGGACGCGAGGATCAGGCCGACCAGGAAGCTCAAGCCGATCGTCCAACCGAGGCCGACGTACGGGAGCGCGAGCGTGAACGGCGCGATCCCGAGAATCGAGGCCCAGATCACCCGCTTGCGCCCGATCCGGTCGCCGACCGGCCCGCCGAACATCGTGCCGAGCGCGACCGCGAACAGGAACACGAACAGGCAGATCTGCGCGTGGGCCATCGACAGGCGGAACTTCGCCATCAGGTAGAACACGTAATAGCTGCCGATGCTCGCGAGGTAGAAGTACTTCGAGAACAGCAGCACCATCAGGATCGCGAGCGTGCGCACGACGGTCGCGCGCGGCACCGGGCTCGCCGCCGGCCGAGGCCTCGCGTCGCCGGCCGGCGCGGCGAGATGCGCCCGGTGATACCACGCGCCGACGTTCCACAGCACCAGGACCGCGAGCAGCGCCGCGGCCGCGAACCAGGCGACGCTCGAACGACCGTGCGGCAGGATGATCCAGGCCGCGAGCAACGGTCCGGTCGCGCTCCCGGTGTTGCCGCCGACCTGGAAGATCGATTGCGCGAGGCCATGCCGCCCGCCGGAGGCGAGCCGCGCGATGCGCGAGGATTCCGGATGGAATATCGCCGAGCCGCAGCCGATCAGCGCCGCGGCGAGCAACACCGTCGCATAGTCCGGCGCGAACGCGAGCGTGACCATCCCGATCAGCGTGAGGCTCATCCCGAAGCTGAGCGAATGCGCCTGCGGATGGCGGTCCGTGTAGGCGCCGACCAGCGGCTGCAGCAGCGACGCGCACAGCTGATAGGTGAACGTGATCAGGCCGATCTGCACGAAGCTCAACTGGAACGAGCCCTTCAGCAGCGGGTAGATCGCGACGATCAACGACTGGATCATGTCGTTGAGGAAGTGCGAGAAGCTGATCGCGCCGAGGATCTTGAAGCGCGTCGCGTCCGCGGGCGCGGCCGTCGTGGGTTGGGTCGCGAGGCCTTCGGTCATCGTCGGGAGTCGTCGGTGTCGGCGCCGCCGCGGGTCCGCGTCCGGCTGAAGGCGCAAACAATACTAGCTTATGCGCCGCTTGTCTTGCGAAAATGGCGCACGCAGACGGTCAACACCGGTCGACGCCGCGATGAGCGACTCCATCCCAGACGACGAAGCGCCGGTCGCCGGCCGGCTCGAGTCATTCGGTTTCCTGCGCGAGATCGCCTCGCGCTGGGACCTCGCCGCGTTCGCGGTGGTGCTCGGCCTGATCGCGTTCCTCGGCAACGCGGCGCGGGGCATGTTCGTGCCGCTGTCGCAGCTCGCGGTGTCGCCGATGTCGCTGAACCCGGGCCACCTGCCGGAGTACGCCGCGCGGACGACGCTGCGGATGCTGCTCGCGATGATCGCGTCGCTCGCGTTCACGCTGACCTACGCGACCTGGGCCGCGAAGAGCGAGCGCGCCGGGAAGCTCCTCGTGCCGATCCTCGACATCCTGCAGTCGGTCCCGATCTTCGGCTTCCTGTCGGTGACCTACGTGTTCTTCATGTCGCTCGCGCCCGGGCGGGTGCTCGGCGCGGAGTTCGCGTCGATCTTCCTGATCTTCACGAGCCAGGCGTGGAACATGGCGTTCAGCTTCTACCAGTCGCTGCGCACCGTGCCGACCGAGCTCATCGAGGCGGCGGAGTCGTTCCGGCTGTCGCCGTGGATGCGATTCTGGCAGCTCGAGGTTCCGTTCGGGCTGCCGGCGCTCATCTGGAACATGATGATGTCGATGTCCGGGGGCTGGTTCTTCGTCGTCGCCTCGGAGTCGATCAGCGTCGGGCGTACCAGCGTGACCCTGCCGGGCGTCGGGTCGTACATCGCGCTCGCGATCGAGCGCCGCGATCTGGCCGCGATCGGCTGGGCGATCGTGACGATGTTCCTGGTGATCCTCGCGTACGATCAACTGATGTTCCGCCCGCTGGTCGCGTGGGTCGACCGCTTTCGCGTCGAGCAGGAACCCGGCGCGCACGAGCCGCACTCCTGGGCGCTCACGATGATGCGCCGGTCGCGGCTGATCCAGGCCGCGAAGCTCGCGTTCCACGCGACGGTGCTGTGGACCAGCCGGGCGGTGCGGCGGGAGGATCCGCGGCCGCCGGACGCGGCCCCGGTGCGCCGCCGCCGCAGCCAGGACCGGATCTGGGTCGGGATCGTCGCGGCGCTGGTCACGATCGGCGTCTGGCGGATCGCGACCGACCTGGTCGCGCACACCGACCTCGCCGAGTTCGTCCACGTCGTCGGGCTCGCGGTGCTGACGATGACCCGGGTGTTCGTGCTGATCGTGCTCGCGAGCGTCGTCTGGGTGCCGATCGGGGTCTGGGTCGGACTGCGGCCCCGGGTCGCGGAGATCGTGCAGCCGATCGCGCAGTTCATGGCCGCGTTCCCGGCGAACCTGCTGTTCCCGGTCGTGATCTACGCGATCGTCGTATGGCGCCTGCGGCCCGACATCTGGCTGAGTCCGCTGATGATCCTCGGCACGCAGTGGTATATCCTCTTCAACGTGATCGCCGGCGCCGCGGCGCTGCCGACGGAGCTGCGGCAGGTCTCCGCGAATCTCGGCGTCAGCGGCTGGCTCTGGTGGCGCAAGGTGGCGCTGCCGGGGGTGCTGCCGTACTACGTGACCGGGGCGATCACCGCGTCGGGCGGATCGTGGAACGCCGCGCAAGTCGCCGAGTTCGTGAACTGGGGTCACACGCAGATCGAGGCACGGGGCCTCGGTTCGTACATCGCGACCGCGACCGCCGCGGGGCGTTTCAACCGGATCGTGCTCGGCGTCGCAGTGATGAGCTTGTTCGTGGTCGCTCTCAACCGGCTGTTCTGGCGACCGTTGTACTACTACGCCGAACGCCGGTTTCGGCTGAGCTGAAGGCCGTACGAGATGAACGGCACACCGCGGCTGCTGACGTGCACCGGCGTTCGCAAGGCGTTCCCGAAGCCGGACGGGGGCGAACTCCTCGTGCTCGACGGGATGAACCTCGAGGTCGACGAGGGCGAGATCGTCGGCCTGCTGGGCCGCTCCGGATCCGGTAAATCGACGTTGTTGCGCCTGATCGCCGGGCTGACCGAGCCGACCGCGGGAGACCTCGTGTACCTCGGCCGGCCGATCTACGGTCCGCCGCCGGGGATCGCGATGGTCTTCCAGAGCTTCGCGCTGTTCCCGTGGCTCACCGTGTTCGAGAACGTCGCCCTCGGCCTCGAGGCGCAGCGCTTGCCGAAGGCCGAGATCCGTCAGCGGTCCCTGGCCGCGATCGACCTGATCGGGCTCGACGGGTTCGAGTCCGCGTATCCCCGCGAGCTCTCGGGCGGGATGCGCCAGCGGGTCGGATTCGCGCGCGCGCTGGTCGTGCACCCGAACATCCTGTTGATGGACGAGCCGTTCTCCGCGCTCGACGTGCTGACCGCGGAGACGCTGCGCACCGACTTCCTGGATCTGTGGTCCGAGGGGCGCATGCCGATCAAAGGGGTCGTCCTGGTCACGCACAACATCGAGGAAGCGGTGCTGATGTGCGATCGGATCCTGGTGTTCGGCAGCAATCCGGGGCGGATCCTGTCCGAGATCCGGGTCGGGTTGACGCAGCCGCGCAACCGCCTCGACCCGGGCTTCCGCGAGCTCGTCGAGCGGATCTACGTCGCGATGACCGCGCGCCCCGAGGCGACCGCGGCGCCCGGCCGGCAGGAGCGCTTCCCCGGACTCGGGATCGGCAGCGTGTTGCCGCCGGTCTCTTCGAACTCCCAGGCGGGCCTGATCGAAGCGGTCGCCGCACCGCCGTTCAACGGGACCGCCGACCTGCCGAAGATCGCCTCCGATCTGCAGATGGAGATCGACGAGCTGTTCCCGGTCGCCGAGACGCTGCAGATGATGCGGTTCGCGGAGCTCGAGGGGGGCGACCTGAAGCTCACGCCGGACGGGATCGCGTTCGCGCATTCGGACATCGACGAGCGCAAGCGCGTGTACCGGCGTCACTTGCTCGCCTATGTGCCGCTCGCGGGCCACATCCGGCGCGTGCTCGACGAACGGGCATCGCACTCGGCCCGCAAGAGCCGGTTCATCGACGAGCTCGAAGACTTCATGAGCGAATCGGACGCCGAGGAAACGCTGCGGGCGGTCGTGCACTGGGGGCGCTACGCCGAGGCGTTCGCGTACGACGATGCGCACGCGGTGTTCAATCTCGAGAATCCGGCCTGAACGCGGCGCCCGATGAAACCTCCTCCCACGGCCCCGCGCTTCGGCTTCCTGCGTGCGATCGCGGTCTACAAGATCCTGAAAGTCGCGCTGCTGCTCGCCGCGGCGTACGGGGAGCTGAAGCTGCGCGACGCGTCGGTGCTCGCGAGGCTGTTCGGCTGGGCAGCGACGCTGCGGTCGGGCCCCGAGCACAAGGCGGTCGTCTCGCTGCTCGCGTGGTTCAGCGGCCTCAGTGCCGCGCGCGTCCAGGCGCTCGGCTGGGTCACGCTCGCGTATGCGGCCGTGTTCGCGGTCGAAGGGACCGGGCTGTGGATGCGGCGCCGCTGGGCGGAATGGCTCACGATCGTGATCACCGGATCGTTGATCCCGTTCGAGGTGTGGCGGCTCGTGGCGGCGCCGGGTTTCGGCAAGGCGGTCGTCACCGTGCTCAACGTCGCGATCGTCGCGTACCTGGTGCGGCAGTTGCGCGCCGCGACCGTGAGAAAGAACCCAAGACGCCGAGGAAAAAGGGCAACGTGAACTTCTCTTAATATTCCGGGCAGGGGGCGGGTGAATCCTGACGCACAGGTGAAATGATCTTCATATCCGCGGATCCGGACGCGGACCGCGTATTCTCGGCCCTGGTTTTCCAACAAACACTCTGGAGCTGAAGATGAAGAAGTCCACAAGCATGTTGTTGAGCGCAGTGATGGCGATGGGGTTGGCCGCCGGCTCGCTGGCGATCGCGCCGCTCGCCTCGGCCCAGGGCACCGCTCCGGCCGCGACTGCGCCCAAGAAGGAAATGAAGCACGCCGTTCATCACGTCAAGCATCACAAGATGACGAAGAAGGCGATGCACCACAAGAAGTGGCATCACAAGAAGATGATGAAGAAGGCCGCCAAGAAGGCTGCCAAGAAGGTCGAGAAGAAGCCGGAGACGAAGTAACGTCGACATCGACGCCGCGCGCGTTACCGTGACGCGGCGGTTCGACGGATACTCGACGCCCTGGCAGCTCCGCTGCCGGGGCGTTTTTCGTTGGGGCGGACGCCGGCGCGGGCGGCGGCTTCCATGTCGCCGGCGGTTGTTTTAGGGTAGCGGCAGCCCATCCACGAGGACCCCTCATGAAGACCAAAGCCGCCGTGGCCCATGCCGCGGGCAAGCCGCTCGAAGTGATCACCGTCGATCTCGACGGTCCGAAAGCCGGCGAGGTGCTGGTCGAGATCAAGGCGACCGGCATTTGTCATACCGACGAGTTCACGCGCTCCGGCGCCGATCCCGAGGGGTTGTTCCCCGCGATCCTCGGCCACGAGGGCGCCGGCATCGTCGTCGACGTCGGCCCCGGCGTGACGTCGGTGAAAAAGGGCGATCACGTGATCCCGCTGTACACGCCCGAATGCCGCCAGTGCAAGTCCTGCCTGTCGCGCAAGACGAACCTGTGCACCGCGATCCGGGCGACCCAGGGCAAGGGCGTGATGCCGGACGGGACCAGCCGATTCTCGATCGGCAAGGACATGATCCATCACTACATGGGCTGCTCCACGTTCTCGAATTACACGGTACTGCCGGAAATCGCGGTCGCGAAGATCCGCGAGGACGCCCCGTTCGACAAGGTGTGCTACATCGGCTGCGGCGTCACGACCGGCGTCGGCGCGGTGATCAACACCGCAAAGGTCGAACCCGGCGCGAACGTCGTCGTGTTCGGTCTCGGCGGGATCGGGCTGAACGTGATCCAGGGCGCGCGTCTGGCCGGCGCGAACAAGATCATCGGGGTCGACTTGAATCCACGGCGCAAGGCGCTCGCCGAGAAGTTCGGCATGACGCACTTCGTGAACCCGAAGGAGACCGGCAAGGACCTCGTCGCGCACCTCGTCGAGCTGACCGACGGCGGCGCGGACTACAGCTTCGAATGCGTCGGCAACGTCGAGCTGATGCGGCAGGCGCTCGAATGCTGCCACCGCGGCTGGGGTGTCTCGGTGATCATCGGGGTCGCCGGCGCCGGCCAGGAGATCCACACGCGGCCGTTCCAGCTCGTCACGGGCCGCGTGTGGAAGGGCACCGCGTTCGGCGGTGCGCGCGGCCGCACCGACGTGCCGAAGATCGTCGATTGGTACATGGACGGCAAGCTCAACATCGACGACCTGATCACCCACCAGCTGCCGCTCGCGGACATCAACCGGGCGTTCGACTTGATGCACGCCGGCGAATCGATCCGCAGCGTCGTCGTCTACTGACGGGCGGCGGCGGACCGGCTCAGGCGGTCTCGGCGTCGGGCCAGAGGAGCGCGCCGAGATGCTCGCAGGCCTCGATCAGCGCGGTCGCCGCCTCGCGGGTGCTCGCGTCGAGCCGCCGATCGTGCGTGAGCAGCCAGGTCAACCGCGCGCGGCGCGATCGCGCCGAGGGTTCGCCATCGAACAGCGCCGGGAACAACGCGAGCGCGTCGATGAACTCGCGCATCGCGGGGGTCGCCTGCACGGCCGGCGCGTCGAGGAGGATCGACTTCAGCCAGTCGACGCAGCGCTTCGCGAGCGCGGCCCGGGTGACGCCGAGCCCGGTGGGCCGGCTCACCGCGGTCGCGGCCGGCGCGCCGGCGAGCTGCCGGAAGCGATCGACCGTGGCTTCGTCCGCCGGCATCGCGGGGCTCGCGTCCGCGAGCACGGAGCGCAGCAGATCGGCGAGCAGCAACGACAGCGACTCGGCGAGGAAACGGCGCGACTGCTCGACGTCCGGCCGCGCGAAGTCGCCCCAGAACCCCGTTTCACCCAAGCGCCGCGGGCGTGATCGATCCGACATGAGCGTCAGTGTAACGACTCGATCACGGCGCGCAACCGTCGCCGCGGGCGCGGCGGCGCGCGAGCGTGACGGGAGTCGCGGAATCACGATCGAGCTCGGCTCGGTCGGCGTCCGCCGCGCGAACCGCTGGGTGCTGCGCGACCTGACGGCGCGGTTGCCCGCCGGCCGGCGATACGCGTTGATCGGCGCGAACGGCGCCGGCAAGACGCAGTTCCTGAAGCTCCTCGCGGGCGACGTCTGGCCGACGCCGACCGGACGCGAGACGCTGCGCTACCTGCGCGACGGCCGGCCGCTCGAGGTCCGCGAGGCGAAGGCGCGGATCGCCTACCTCGGCGCGGAGCGCCAGGATCGCTACGCGCGCTACGGCTGGAACCCGCGGGTCGGCGAGCTGCTCGCGACCGGGCTGCACGGCACCGATCTGCCGCTCACGCCGCCGACCGCGACGCAGCGGCGGCGGATCGCGCGCGTCGCGCGGCGCGCGGGCATCGCGGCGCTGCTCGGTCACCGGTTCCTGTCGTTGTCGTACGGGCAGAAACGGATCGCGCTGCTCGCGCGCGCGCTGATCGGCGAACCCGACTGGCTGTTGCTCGACGAGTTCTACAACGGGCTGGATGCGGCGTTTCGCGAGCGCGCCGACCGCCTGCTCGCGCGTGCCCGGGCGCGCGGGCAAGCCTGGGTCGTGGCCGCGCACCGTGCGGCGGACCTGCCGGCGGGCACCACCGAGGGGCTGTGGTTGCGGGCGGGCCGCCTGGTCGCGGCCGGGCCGCTCGAGCACCGGCACCGGCGCGCACTCGACCGCGCCGCCCGAGCGCCCGTTCGCACCGGTGCGGCGCGCGGCGCCGCCGCGGCGGCCGACCCGCCGCTCGTCGAGCTGCGCGACGTCGACCTGTACGTCGAGTATCGCCGCGTGCTGCGCGCGGTGAACTGGACCCTGCGGGCCGGCGAGCACTGGGCCGTCGTCGGCGCGAACGGTGCCGGGAAGAGCAGCTTCCTGAAGCTGCTGTACGGCGATCTCGCGCCCGCGCTCGGCGGCCGCGTCGAGCGTGCCGGTTGCCCGCCGGGCGCGCCGATCGACGCCTGGAAGCGCACGGCCGGCTACGTGTCGGCCGACCTGCAAGCCGGCTACGACGCGGACGTCGACCTCGCGACGCTGGTCGCGAGCGGTGCGCGTGCGAGCATCGGGATCGCCGAGCCGCTCGCCGCGGCCGAGTTCGCGCGCGCGCGGGCGACGCTGCGGCTGTTCGGGCTCGCGGCGGCCGCGCGGCGCAGGCCCCGCGAGCTCTCGTACGGTCAACTGCGCCGGGCGCTGATCGCGCGGGCGGTCGCGCACGCGCCGCGGCTGCTGCTGCTCGACGAGCCGCTGACCGGCCTCGACCCGCGGCAACGCGCGGCGGTGAACCGGGGTCTCGCGCGGCTCGCGCGCACCGGCACGACCCTGGTGGTCGCCGTGCATCACCTCGAGGACCTGCCGGTGGCGGTCGCGGGGTGCCTCGTGCTCGAGTCGCGGCGTGTCCGTGTCACGCATACAATGCGACCACGCGCGGCGTCTCGTCCGAAGCCGGGGAACCCGAAGTGTCGTTGATCGTCCTGTCGCTGCTGATCCAGGTCGCGCTGATCGTGCACGTGCTGAGAACCGGCCGGAACACGCTGTGGATCCTCGCGATCGGGCTGCTGCCGTTCGCCGGGTCGCTCGCCTACCTCGTGGTCGAGGTCCTGCCGGACCTCGCCGGCGGCCGCACCGCGCGGCGCGCGGGCCGCGGACTCGGGCGCTGGGTCGACCCGGATCGTCCGCTGCGCAAGGCGCGAACCGAGGTGGAGGTCGCCGGCAACGTCGATGCGCGCCGCCGGCTCGCCGAGGAACTGACCCGGCGGGGCCGCTACGCCGAGGCGATCGAGGTTTGCCGCGGCGGACTCGTCGGCGTGTTCGAGCACGACCCGACGCTGCTCCTCGAACTCGCACGCGCGAGCTTCGCGACCGGGGATTACGCCTCGGCCCGGGAGAGCCTCGAGCGCCTGGAGCGGCACAATCCGGAGTTCGGGTCCGCCGACGCGAAACTGCTGTACGCCCGTGCGCTCGAGGCCGGGGGCGCGCTCGAGGAAGCCTTGCGCGAATATGCAAGGGTCGCGCCGGTCTTCCCCGGCGCCGAGGCCCGGCTGAGGTACGGCCAGCTGCTGAAGCGCCTCGGCCGCGCCGAGGCGGCCGCGCGCGAATTCCGCGACCTGCTGGAGGCGGCGCGGATCGCCCCGGCGCACTACCGGCGGGCGCAGGCCGAGTGGCTCGGGATCGCCCGCCGGGAGCTCGGGTAGGCTCCGCTGGCGCCGCGGTGTGCGAACGCGGTAATCTTCCAGGGGCGAATTCCAAGAACACCACCCACGGGGAGGAGTTAACCCAATGACCCGGACCCACCGATTGAGAGCCTACGCGGTGATCGCGACCGCCGCCGTCGCTCTCGCCGCGTGCGCGAGCAAGATGCAGCCCGCGCAGCAGATGATTTCCAAGATCGAAGCGGTCGTCGCCGCCGCGCAGCCCGAGGCCGCGAAGTACGTTCCGGACCAGTTGAAGGACGTGCAGGACAAGGTCGCGAACCTGAAGACCGCATTCGCCCAGCAGGATTACGGCTCGGTGATCACCGCCGCGCCCGCGGTGCTCGCGTCCGCGCAGGGGCTCGCGGCCGCCGCCGCGCAGAAGAAGATGGTCGTGATGGGCGAGCTGAACGAGCAGTGGTCGCGGATTTCCGCGAACCTGCCCGCCAACGTCGCCGCGATCCAGAAGCGGATCGAGGAACTCTCCCACAACGCGCGCCTGCGCAAGGGGATCGACCTCGCGGCCGCGAAAAAGAGCCTCGACGACGTGAACTCCGCCTGGGCCACCGCGAAGAGCGACTTCACGGGCGGCCACCTCGGCCAAGCCGTGTCCGCGGTGAAGGACGTGCAGACGAAGTTGCAGAGCCTCGCCCAGTCGATCAAGTTCCAATTGCCGCAGGCGGGCGACGCCGGCGACAACCCGGCTCCCGCGCCGACGAACTGACCTCGACCGCAGCGGTGGCGGGCGCGCTCGCGCCCGCCACCGCCGGTGCGCGTCGCTCACACCGCGAGCGTGCCCTCGCCGATGATCACCGCGTGCCCGCCGATGCGCACCGCGGCCGGCCGGCCGCCCTGCAGATCCCAGCCGACCTCGACGCGCCCCGGGCGACCGAGGTGCGCGCCCTGCAGGCCGACGAAACCGCGATCGGCCGGATCCAGCAGCGCCGCCTCGAGGAGATAGCTCGCGAGCATCGCGTGCGCGTTGCCGCTGACCGGGTCCTCGGGGATGCCGATCGCCGGACAGAACATGCGCGACTCGGTCACCGCGCCGTCGGGACCGCGCCGGAACGCGAACGGGAAGAACCCGTCGACCCCGAACTCGCGCCCCAGTGCGAGCAGCGGTTCGGTCCGCGGGGCGAGTTGCTCGAGCGCGTCCGCGTCCGCGAGCGGGATCAGCAGTCTCGCGCCGCCGTCGCGGCACGCGCGCGCCGGCAGCGCTTCGTGCAGGCGCTCCCCCGGGAGTCCCAGGGTCTCGGCGACCCGCAGTGCCGTCTTCAGCGGGAGCGGTGCCTCGAGCCGGGGCGCGGCCCGTCGAAACTCGATCAGCGGCGCCGCGTCGCTCGTCCGCGCGTCGCGGCGCACGTCGACGTCGACGATCCCGATCCCGCAGCGCTGCCGCGCGATTCCGAGTGCGCGGCGGCCGGTCGCGAGCAACACCGCGTGTGCCGCGAGGGTCGCATGGCCGACGAAGGGCGCCTCCTGGCGCGTGCTGAAGAAGCGGATCGCGACGTCCTCGTCCGGTGAACCCGGAGGGCGCACGAACGCGCATTCGGCGTGGGCGAACTCGCGCGCGACCGCCTGCATTCGCGCGTCGTCGAGCCCGTCGGCATCGAGCACGACCGTCGCCGGATTCCCGCCGAACGGGGTCAGGGTGAACGCATCGACATGGAACATCCGCACGCGATTCCTCCTCCGGCGCCGGTGAGATCGCCGGGAGTTTTGCATGGGCGCCGCCGCGCCGCTACACTGATCGCGCCCAAGGGGTGGCCGAGAGGCCTGAGATGCACCTGCGGTCGCGACGTCGGCCTGCGGGGCGAACCCGTCGAACCTGATCCGGCTAGTACCGGCGTAGGGAGTGGTCGAAATGAAAGCAGCCGTCGAAATCAGCCTGTATCCGCTCGGCGAGGACTACATCGCCCGAATCCTCGCGTTCATCGAGCGATTGAACCGCCACCGGGACCTGCGCGTCGTCACCAACGACCTGAGCACCCAGATCTGGGGCGACCTCGGACGCATCATGACCGTGCTCACCGAGGAATTCGAGCGCGCCGCGGCCGATGGGCCGCAGCTCATCTTCGTGATGAAGGTGCTGCCGAAGCTCGCCGCGCCGGCGGCGCCCGCCGCGACCTGATCGATGCGTGAAGTCCTTGCCCAGCTCGCGGTGGCCTGGCACACCGCGAGCTGGATCGAGATCGTCGCGGCGGTGCTCGCGATCCTGTATCTGCTGCTCGCGATCGGGCAGCGGCGCAGCTGCTGGATCGCCGCTTTTACCAGCTCGGCGCTGTACGTGATCGTGATGTTCCACGCGCGGCTCTACATGGAGTCGGTGCTCAACGTGTTCTACGCCGCGATCGCGGTGTACGGGTGGTGGCAGTGGTCGCGCCGCTCGAGCGAGGCGAACGCCGGGGTCCAGCGCTGGCCGATCGGGCGCCACGTGCTCGGCTTTGCCGGCGTCGTCGTGTGCGCGCTGTGCAGCGCGTATTTCCTGCGCCGCTACACGCCGGCCGCGTGGCCGTTCGTCGACTCGATGGTGACCTGGTCGAGCGCGTTCGCGACCTACCTGGTCGCCGTGAAGGTCTACGAGAACTGGCATTGGTGGTTCGTGATCGACTCGGTCGCGATCTTCGTGTACTGGCGCCGCGAGCTGTACCCGACGATGCTGTTGTTCGGCGTGTACCTGGTGATGATCGGATTCGGCATCCGCGAATGGCGGCGGAGCCTGCCGGCGTGAAGCCGGCGGCGCCCGCCGGGATAGAGCGGATCGCGCGGCAATGCATCCCGGGCCGCGGGCCGGTGCGGCTGCAACGAATCGGCACCGGGCTCGGGAGCCGCACCTATCGCGCCGAGCGCGCCGGGTGCGCGTATGCGCTCAGGCTCGCACCCACGGACGAGCGGGGCGAGGGCTTCGACCCGCAGTGGGAGCACGCGGTCCGCGCGGTCGCGGGCGGGGCGGGCCTCGCCCCCGAGGTCGTACGCTCCGACCCGGCCGCCGGCATCCTCGTGTCACGCTGGGTCGAGGGGCGTTGCTGGGACGCGGTCGCGGTCGACGACCCCGGGCGCATCGCCGCGGTCGCGGCGCTGATGCGCTCGATCCACGCGCTCGCGCCGCCGCAGCCCGCCCGTCGGATCGGCGTCGCCGACTGGATCGCCCATTACGAACGCGCGCTCGGCGGACCGGTGACGCTCGTCGACGACGGCGCCGCGCTGCGCGCCGCGGCCGGGGTGCGGTTGGGCGTGCTCGAACCGGCCGGCGAGGGCGCGGCGGCGCTGTGCCACAGCGACCTGCACGCGCTGAATCTCATCGAGACGCCGGCCGGACTGGTCGCGCTCGACTGGGAGTACGCGCACGTCGGCGATCCGTTCTGGGACGTCGTCGGCTGGAGCTGCGCGAACGACTGGACGGACGCGACGCGCGCGGTCCTGCTCGAACGCTATCTGGGTCGCGCGCCGAGCGCTCGCGAATGGGCGCGCTTCACCGCGGTCGGCTGGCTCTACGACTACGTCGGCGTGTTGTGGAGCGAGCTGTTCCTGCGGCGCGCCGGGGACGCGGAGGCGGCGGACGCGCGTGCGCGTGCGCGGCGGATGATCGCGCGGCTCGAATCGCCGCTCGTTGCCGCACGAGCGCCGGTTGAGGCAAAATAGCGAGTTCGGCGGCCGTATCGTCCGCCGGCGGGCGAATTCAACGGGGTTCAGGCATGACGCGGATGACGGTGGTGGACCGGGACGGCAAAGAGCACGTGGTCGATGCGAAGCCGGGCTTGAAATTGATGGAGATCCTGCGGGAACTGGATTACGGCGTCGCGGCGATCTGCGGGGGACTGTGTTCCTGCGCGAGCTGCCACGTCTACGTCGACCCCGCGTGGGTCGACCGCCTGCCGAAGAAGCAGAGCGACGAACAGGACCTGTTGACCGAGCTGTCGGACTACCGTCCGGAGGTCTCGCGGCTGTCCTGCCAGGTCGACTTCACCGAGGCGCTCGAGGGCTTGAAGGTCGCGATCGCCCCGGATACCTGACGCCGGTCATTGCTTGCGGCCCTGGCGGCTGACCGCCTCCTGGGCGGCCGCGATCGTCGCCGGGTCGCCGAGGAAGCGCCACCCGGTCGGCGCGAGGCTCGCGTCGAATTCGTAGAGGATCGGAACCCCGGTCGGGATGTTGAACTCGACGATCTCGGCGTCGGACATCCGATCGAGCATCTTCACGAGCGCGCGCAGCGAGTTGCCGTGCGCGACGACCAGCACGTTCTGGCCCGCCGCGAGCCGCGGCGCGATTCTCGCGCCCCAGTCGGGGTTCACCCGGACCAGGGTGTCCTTCAACGACTCGGCCGAGGGCAGCTCCCGCGGGTCCACGCCCGCATAGCGCGGGTCGAAGCGGGGATGGCTGGGGTCGCCCGCCGGCAGCGGCGGCGGCGGGACGTCGTAACTGCGGCGCCAGGTCTTCACCTGCGCTTCGCCGTGGCGCGCCGCGGTCTGCGCCTTGTCGAGCCCCTGCAGCGCGCCGTAGTGGCGCTCGTTCAGCCGCCAGCTGTTCTCGACCGGGATCCACATCCGATCCATCGTGTCGAGCGCGATCCACAGCGTCCGGATCGCGCGCTTCAGCACCGACGTGAGCGCGATCTGCGGTTCGATGCGCTCGGCGAGCAGTTCCCGGCCGACCCGCTCGGCCTCGGCGCGTCCCTGGTCGCTCAGATCGACGTCCACCCAACCGGTGAAGCGGTTCTCGAGGTTCCACACGCTCTGTCCGTGACGGACGAGGATCAATTTTCCGGGCATGATCGCTCCCCTCTCACTCGCCGGCCAGGCGGCGCACGGACTGCAGGGCGACGGACAGGGTCGCGAAGTCCGCGCCCGCCCCCGAGCGCAGATCCGCGAGCAGCCCGTCGAGGTTGGCGATCTCGGCGCGCCGCCCGTCGAGCCAGGATTCGACGCGCGCCGCGGCGGAGCCCTTGCGGCCCGCGAGCACCGCGCCGGTGATCTTCCGTTGCAGCGCGAACGACGTATCGCGCAGCGTCGCGCGCGCGACCGCGTGCCAGTGCGCGTCGGTCGGCAGCGCGTCGATCTGCTCCTTCAACCAGGCGAGGCCGATGCGTTCGCCGAGCGCGAAGTAGGCCTGCGCCGCGAAGGTGACCGGCACGCGGGCCGCCGCCGACACCTCGACCAGGTCGAATGCGCCATGGAGCGACGCGAGCGCCGCGATCCGTGCCGCGAGCGCATCCGGGACGCGCTCGCCGGCGAGACGCATCCGCGCCGCATCGTAGCGCGCCCGCTCCCCGGCCCCGAGCGTCGAGTGGACTTCGCGCAGCAGCTCCCGCACGCCGTCGGCGTAGCGGCGCACGCCGCGCCGCACGCCGAGGTCGCCGCGCTTCTGCATCAGCAGCCAGTAGGTCATGTGCCGCAGGATCCGCGTCGTCTGTTCCAGCGCGTCGTACTGGATCGGGCTGGCGACGCGGTTGTCGAGCGCCTCGATCTGCACCCAGGTCTCGCGCATCCCGAACACCTCGCGCGCGATCGTGTACGCGCGGGCGACCGCGGCCGGATCCGCGCCGGTGTCCTCGACCGCGCGCACCGGGAACACCGGGCCCATGCGGTTGATCAGCCCGTTCGTGACCGCGGTCGCGATGATCTCCCGGCGCAGCCGATGGCGCTTGATGCGCACGGCGAAGCGCGAACGCACCGGCGCCGGGAAGTAGCGCGCCAGCTCGTCGGCGAGGTAATCGTCCTCCGGCACGTCGGAGTCGATCAACGCCTTGTCGAGCCAGATCTTGCCGTAGGAGAGCGCGATCGCGATCTCGGGACGCGTCAAGCCCTCGCCCGACTTGCGCCGCTCGGCGATCTCCTCGTCGCTCGGCAGGGACTCGAGCGCCCGGTTCAGCTGTCCGGCGCGCTCGAGCGCGCGCAGCAGGAACGCGCCCTCGCCGAGGCGCTCCTTCGCCTGATCCTGGGTCACGCTGATCGCGAGGCTCTGCAGATAATTGTTCCGCAGCACCAGCGCGGCGACCTCGTCGGTCATCTTCGCGAGCAGGCGGTCGCGCGCGGCGCGGGTGATCTCGCCCGCGTGCACCGCCCCGTTCAGCAGGATCTTCAGGTTGACCTCGACGTCGGAGGTGTTCACTCCGGCCGAATTGTCGATGAAGTCGGTGTTCAGGCGCCCGGCGCGGCGCGCGTACTCGATCCGCGCGGACTGCGACAGGCCGAGATTGCCGCCTTCGCCGACGACCTTGCAGCGCAGGTCGCGCGCGTCGATGCGAACCGCGTCGTTGGTCCGGTCGCCGACGTCGGCGTGGCTCTCGTGGCTCGCCTTCACGTAGGTGCCGACGCCGCCGTTCCACAGCAGGTCGACGTCGAGCCCGAGGATCGCCTTGATCGCCTCGTTCGGCGTGGTCTGCGCCGGCAGCCCGAGCAGGGCTTGCGCCTCCCGCGACAGCGGGATGCTCTTCGCGTTGCGCAGATAGATCCCGCCGCCCTTCGACAGCGCGTCGGCCGAGTAGTCCTCCCAGCTCGAGCGCGGCAGCTTGAACAAGCGGGCGCGCTCGCGGAACGAGCGCGCCGCGTCCGGGGCGGGATCGATGAACACGTGCTGGTGGTTGAACGCCGCGACCAGCCGGATGTGCGGAGACTGCAGCATGCCGTTGCCGAACACGTCGCCCGCCATGTCGCCGATCCCGGCGACGGTGAACTCGCGGCGCTGGATGTCGACGCCCATCTCGCGGAAGTGCCGCTTCACGCATTCCCACGCGCCGCGCGCGGTGATCGCCATCTTCTTGTGGTCGTAACCGGCGGAACCGCCGGACGCGAACGCGTCGCCGAGCCAGAAGCCGTAACTCGCGGAGATCTCGTTCGCGATGTCGGAGAACGTCGCGGTGCCCTTGTCCGCGGCGACGACCAGATACGGGTCGTCTTCGTCGTGCCGGACGACCTGGCGCGGGGGCACGATGCGCTCGCCGGCGATGTTGTCGGTCAGGTCGAGCAGGCCGCGGATCAACGTGCGGTAGCACGCGACCACCTCCGCCTGCTGCGCGTCGCGCCCTCCCTCCGGGAGCCGCTTCGCGACGAATCCGCCCTTCGCGCCGACCGGCACGATCATCGTGTTCTTGACGTTCTGCGCCTTCATCAATCCGAGGATCTCCGTGCGGAAATCCTCGAGACGGTCCGACCAGCGGATGCCGCCGCGAGCGACCCGTCCCATGCGCAGGTGCACGCCCTCCATCCGCGTCGAATACACGAAGATCTCCCACAGCGGCTTCGGCAGCGGGAGCTCCCGCAGCCGCTGGCTCGCGATCTTGAAGGACAGGTATTCCTTCTCGGCCCCGGCCGCGTCGCGCTGCCACGCGTTCGTGCGCACGGTGGCGTCGATCGCGTTCCACAGCGCCCGCAGGATCCGGTCCTCGTCCGACCGGCGGACGGCCTCGAGCGCGGTGCCGAGCGCGGTGCTCAGGCGCTTCTCGGCCGCGCGGCGCGGCCCGGCCGGGATCTGCGGATCGAAGCGCGCGACGAACAGGTCGGCGAGCAGCCGGGTGGCGCCCGCATTCTGCGTGAGCACCTGCGCGACGTAGCCCTGGCTGTACGGGAGGCCGGTCTGCAGCAGGTAGCGGGAGTACGCGCGCAGCATGTTGACGAGCCGCCACGGCACGCCCGCGTGCAGCGTCAGGCGGTTGAGGCCGTCGTTGTCCATCCGGCCCGCCCGGACCGCGGTGAACGTGTTCTTCAGTTCCGCGGCGCGCGCCTCGAAGCGCGCTTGGACGGAGGCCGGGACCTCGAGCTCCAGGTCCTGGATCCAGCCGTGCTGACCGTCCGGGTAATCCAGTCCGTAGGGCCGCTCGGCGATCACGCGCAGCCCCATGTTCTCGAGCATCGGCAGCAGGTCCGAGATCGGGATCGCGTCGCCGCCACGGAAGATCTTCAGGAACACCCGGTCCCTGCGTTTCGGGTCGGCGCGGTAGAGGTCGAGCTGCGGCTTCGCCGGCTCGCGCGCGATCGCTTCGAGGAACGACACGTCGTTCGCGGCCACCTCGCCGCCGAAGTCCTCGGTGTAGGCCGCCGGAAACGACGGCGCGTATCGCTCGAACAACTCGAGCGCGTGCGCCTCGTCCAGGCGCGCGAGCAACGCGGACTTGAACCCGTCGGCCCAGGAGCGCACGGCCGCCTCGATCGCGCGCTCGACCGCCGCCGCGTCGACGCGCTGCGTCTCGCTCGGCTGCGTGCGCGCGACGACGTGGATGCGGGCGAGGTTCGACTGCGCGATCTCGACCTGCGAGTCGAGATGGAACGCCTCGGTCGCCTCCTGCAGCACGCGCTCGATGCGCTGGCGGACCTGCGTGTTGTACTTCTCGCGCGGCACGAACACGAGGCAGGAGTAGAAACGGCGGAACGGATCGCGGCGCATCAACAGGCGCACGCGCGGCCGTTCCTGCAGGCCGAATATCCCGCTCGCGATGCGCACGAGATCCGCGACGCTCGCCTGGAACAGCTCGTCGCACGGAAAGGCCTCGAGGATGTGCTGCAGCGCCTTGCCGTCGTGGCTGTCCGGGGCGAGCGCGAACTCGGCGACCACGCGCGCGAACTTGTGGCGGACCAGCGGAATGTCGCGCGGATTGGCGTTGTACGCGCTCGAGGTCCACAGGCCGAGGAACCGCCGCTCGCCGAGCAGCCGTCCGGACGGGTCGAACCGCTTCACGCCGACGTAGTCGAGGTAGCCGGCGCGATGCACGGTCGACTGGGTGTTCGATTTGGTGACCAACGCGAGCTCGCTGCGGCGGCTCTCGCGACGGATGTCGCCGGGCAGCGCCCGCGCACCCTGCGCGCCGCGCGCGTGCCCGCGCCGCAGGATCCCGAGGCCGGACTCCTCGACCGGAACCAGGGTCTCGCGGCCGGGGGCGCCGCCGAGCCGGTATTCGCGATAGCCGAGGAACGTGAAGTGCCGGTCGACCATCCAATCGAGCAGGGTCCGGGTCTCCTCGGCGTCGCGCTCGTCGCCGCGCACCGGGCCGTGCTGCAGCTCGTGCGCGATCTCCCGCGCCGCCGCCTCCATCTTGTGCCAGTCGGTGAACGCGAGCCGCACGTCGTCGAGGTTGCGCTCGATCTCGCGGGCGAGCGCGGCGAGCGCGGCGGCGTCGACGATGCGGTCGATCTCGATGTGCTGGAACGACTCCAGGCGGGCCGCGCGCGCGTCCTCGCGCGCGGTGCGCGGATGCAACGCGGTGAGGTTCCCCCGCGAGTCGCGCGCGACCGCGAAGATCGGGTGCGCGAGGAAGTGCATCGTGAGGCCGCGACGCTGGAACGCGAGGCCGATCGAGTCGACGAGGAACGGCATGTCCTCGCCGACCATTTCGACGACCGTATGGGGCGAGGCGTATCCGTGCTCGCGCACGGTCGGGTTGAACACCCGGACCGAGCCGCGCCCGCGGCGTCGCGTGCGCGCGAACTTCAGGTGCGCGAGCGCGCTCGCGGCGAGCTCCGCGGGCTCGCGGGCGGCGATATCCTGCGGATCGACGTTCGCGAAGTACGCGCGCAGGTACGACGCGGCGTGCACGCCGGCGACGGGGCTGCGTCGCACGGTCGCGGCGATCGCCGCGATCGCCTGCTGCTGGGACTCGGACATCGTCAACGACATGGGACCGATCTCCTTCCGGCCGACGATCGACCGTCTCTAACGGGGTTCCTGCAGGTCCGCGATCACGGCGGCGAGGAACCGGCATGCTTCACCGCCGGTCACGCAGCGGTGATCGAAGCTGAGCGAGAGCGGCAACCGGCGCCGCGCGACGATCCGTTCGCCGAGCGCGACCGGCTCGACCCGCACCATGCCGGCGCCGAGGATGCCGACCGCCGGCGGCACGACCTGCGGGACCGCGTAGCGCCCGGCGACCATGCCGTAGTTCGACAGCGTGAACGTCGCGTCGCGCAGGTCCTCCGGTGCGAGCGTGCGGGCGTGCGCGGCGGCCTTGCGTTCGGCGAGCGCGGCGGCCAGCGCCGCCGGGTCGAGCGTGCCCGCGTCGCGGATCACCGGGACGATCAGACCGTCCGCGGTGTCGACCGCGACCGCGAGGTCGAGACGCGGTTGCAGGGTGCGCGCATCGCGCTCGGGGTCGAACCAGGCGTTCAGCGCCGGCTCCACCCGGACCGCCGCCGCGATCGCGCGGATCAGCCGCGGCGTGTAGCCGCCCGCCCGTTCCCAGCCGCCGAGGTCGGCGTCGTCGCAGACGGTGCTGAGCGCGACCTGCGCATGGGCGAGCGTCATCGAGGCGCGCATCGCGCGTCGCAGCCCGCGCAGGGGCTGGGTCGCGGGATCGGCGGCCCGCGGCGCCGCGCCGAGCACGTCGTCGATCGTGATCAGGCCCGCCCGGCCGGTCCCGGCGACGGACCCGAGGTCGATCGCGAGGCGTCGCGCGAGCGCTCTCGCGGCGGGCACCGCGCGCGCGCGCCGGGTCGCGCCCCGGCCGTCGTGCCGCCCGGCGTCGGCGACCGGTTCCGGCGGCAGTTCGACGCTCGATCGCGGGATCACGCCGACGACGGTTCCGTCGTCGAAATCGATCAGCGGCGCGCCGGTCGCGATCACGTCGCCCGGCGCGCCGTGCAGCGCGAGCACCGTGCCCGCGAACGGCGCCGGGACCTCGACGACCGCCTTCGCCGTCTCGACCGAGACCATCGGTTGATCGGCGGCGACGCGGTCGCCGGGCTGCACGTGCCACGCGACGATCTCGGCCTCGCTCAACCCTTCGCCGAGATCCGGCAGCGGGAAGGTCGTCATCGCGGGTCGGCCATCGTGCCGCGGACCGCGTCGACGATCCGGCGGACGCTCGGAATGTACTCCCGTTCGAGCCGGTGGAGCGGCATCACCGTATCGTAGCCGGTGACGCGGCGGATCGGTGCGAGCAGGTCGAACAAGCCGTCCTCGGCGGCGATCGCGGCGATCTCGGCGCCGACGCCGACGTTGCGCGCCGCTTCCTGGACGATCACCAGGCGTCCGGTCTTCGCGACCGAGTCGAGGATCGTCGTCGCGTCGATCGGACTCAAGGTCGCCAGGTCGATCACCTCGGCGTCGACGCCGGTGTCGGCGAGCTCGGCCGAGGCCTGCAGGGTCTCGGCGATCATCGCGCCCCAGGCGACGATCGTCACGTCGGCCCCTTCGCGCAGCACGAACGCCCGGTCGAGCGGCAGCGCGCGGCCGTCGTCGGGGACTTCCTGGCGCGACGCGCGGTACAGCCGGGTCGGCTCGAGGAACATCACCGGGTCCGGATCCCGGATCGCCGCGAGCAGCAGTCCGTAGGCGCGCGCGGGCGACGAGGGGCTCACGACGCGCAGCCCCGGGACGTGGCACAACAAGGTCTCGACGCTCTCGGAGTGATGCTCGGGCGCGTGGATCCCGCCGCCGTGCGGCATCCGCATCACGATCGGGCAGGTCAGGCGCCCGCGCGTGCGGTGACGCAGCCGCGACATGTGGTTGATGATCTGGTCGAGCGCGGGATACAGGAAACCCATGAACTGGATCTCCGCGATCGGCTTCAATCCCTGCGCGGCCATGCCGATCGCGATGCCGGCGATCGCCGCTTCGGCGAGCGGCGTGTCCTGCACGCGCTCGGCGCCGAAGCGCTGCTGCAACCCTTGGGTCGCGCGGAACACGCCGCCGTTCGCGCCGACGTCCTCGCCGATCACGACGACCGCGGGATCGTGCTGCATCTCCCAGCCATGCGCCATCGCGATGGCCTCGACCATCGTCACTTTCGGCAATTCAGTGCCCGTCCGTGCCGGCGTGGCGGCGTGCTGCGATGCGCTGCTCGCGGATCCGCTCGGGCAGATTCGCGAACAAGTGGTCGAACATCGCGTCGGTCGACGGCCGCGGCGCCGCGAGGTGGTCCGCGACGGCCGCGTCGATCGTCCGCGCGCACTCCGCGAGGAGCTCGCGCTCGCGGTCCGCGTTCCAGCGACCCGCCTTTTCGAGGAAGCGCCGGGTGCGCAGCAGCGGCTCGAGCGCGCGCGCGTCGTCGACCTCGCGCGCGCTGCGGTAGCGGCTCGCGTCGTCCGCGGTCGTGTGGTCGCTCAGCCGGTAGGTCAGGGCCTCGACGAGCGTCGGACCGCCGCCGCCGCGCGCGCGCTCGAGCGCCGCGGACATCGCCTCCCGGACCGCGAACACGTCGTTGCCGTCGACCTGCAGGCCGGGGATGCCGGCGGCGATCGCCTTCTGCGCGAGCGTCCTGGCCGCCGTCTGCGCGGCGACCGGGACCGAGATCGCCCAGCCGTTGTTCACGACGGCGAACACGACCGGCAACGCGCGCGCGCCCGCGACGTTCAGGGCCTCGTAGAACGCCCCTTCCGAGGTGCCGCCGTCGCCGATGGTCGCGACCGCGCAACGCGGCTCGCGCCGGATCTTGAACGCCATCGCGGCGCCCGCCGCGTGCAGCGTCTGGGTCGCGATCGGGACGCACCACGGAAAGTCCGCGCGGGGGCCGGAGAAGTCGTTGCCGCGCTCGTCGCCGCCCCAGTACAGCAGGATCTCGCGCATCGTGACGCCGCGCCACAGCTGCGTGCCGACCTCCCGGTACACCGGCGCGAACACGTCCTCGGCGCGCATCGCCGCGCCGATCCCGATGTGCGTCGCCTCGTGACCGAGGCAGGACGCGTAGGTGCCGAGCTGTCCGGTGCGCTGCAGGTTCACCGCCTTCGCGTCGAACGCCCGCGCGAGCGTCATCGCGCGGTACATCCGCAGCACTTCGTCCGGATCCCGCGCGAACGCCGGCAGCTCGCCGACCGCGTTGCCGTCGGGATCGAGGCGCTGCAGGTACTCGACCCGGAATTCGATGACCGTGCGCATCGGCGAATTATGCCAGGGCGCCGCGTGGGTTGCTCGCGCCCGGGCCCGCGCTCAGGCCCGATGCGCGCTCGAGAGGTATTGCGCGGACTGCATCTCGATCAACCGGCTCGCCGCGCGCGCGAAGTCGAATCGCAGCCGCTCGCCGCGGTAGAGCGCGTCCGGCGCGGCCGCCGCGGACAGCACGAGGTTCACGCCGCGGTCGTAGAGCGCGTCGACCAGGGTCAGGAACCGCCGGGCGGCGTCCTCGCGCTCCGCGGTCAGGGCCGGCACCCCGGAGAGGAAAATCGTGTGGTACCGGTGCGCGAGCTCGAGGTAGTCGTTCGCGCCGCGCGCGGTCTCGCAGAGTGCGGCGAACTCGAACCAGGCGATTCCCTGGGCCGTGTCGCGCGCGGCGAGCGGCCGGCCGCCGACGTCGATCGCGGTCGCGCCGCTCGGCGCCGAGGTCGCGAGCGTGAGGAACAGATTCCGCATCGCGGTGCCGGTGCCGGTGTCGGCGGCGTCGAAAAAAGTGCGGGTCCCCGCGAAGCTCGCCAAGCGATAGTCGATCGCGCCGTCGAGGTGGACGACGTCCAGGTTCTGTTCCAGCCGCGCGATCGCGGGCAGGAATCGCGCGCGTTGCAGCCCGTCCTCGTACAGATCGCGGGGTGGCTGGTTGGACGTCGCGACCAGGGTGACGCCGCGGCGGAACAGGCCGTCGAGCAAGCCCGTCAGCAGCATCGCATCGCCGATGTCGGACACGAAGAACTCGTCGAGGCACAGCAGGCGGGCGCGCGACGCGAGACGCTCCGCGACGAGCTCGAGCGGCGTGGTCCGCTCGCCGATCGCGCGCAGCTCCGCGTGCACCGAGCGCATCAGCACGTAGAAGTGGACCCGCTCACGCGCGACGACCCGGAGCGAGTCGTAGAACAGGTCCATCAGCCGCGTCTTGCCGCGGCCGACGCCGCCCCACAAGTACACGCCGCGAGGTCCCGCGCCGCGGCCGAGGCGGCGCGCGATCCGCAGCCGCCAGGGCGCGCGCGGACGATCGAGCTCGGCCGCGAGCGCGTCGAGCCGCGCCGCCGCGGCGAGCTGCCCG
>JAJYAM010000110.1 GCA_021779535.1 Pseudomonadota bacterium | reverse complement strand
CGCACCGCGATGCAAATGTGGTCGATCTTGTTCGTCTTCATCCGCTGAGGCTCCCGGACCGGTCGCTCGCGATCGCGATGCACCCGATCGAGTGTATACGGTATGCTTATTTGCGCCTAGGCCGGCCGGCGGCGGGCGGGGCGGGTCGGCGGCGATTGACGCGATGCGAGGGCTCCATAACAATGCGGTGCGATCTCGCAATCATCAGGATGCGCCCGCATCGAGGATCAGGGGTGACCCCGCGCCGACGCCGTGAACGCGTCGTCACCGCGACCGCGAGTCGTCCGGCCCGCCGTTGCAGTCAAGGATGCCGATGAAGCGATCGTCTCCGATCAAGAAGGAAGCGACCCTGCGCGAGCAGGTGTTCCAAGTGCTGGTGAGCGAGTTGAAGAGCGCCCGCTTCGCGCCGGGGGAGCGGATCACCGAAGAAGGCCTCGCGAAGCGGCTCGGGGTGTCGCGGACCCCGATCCGGGAGGCGCTCGGGCAGCTCACCAAGCAGGGAATCCTGCGGGCGCGCGTCGGCGGCGGCTACGTGGTGCCGTCGCCGTCGATCGAGGAGATACGCCAGATCATCGCGGTGCGGCGGCTGCTCGAGCCGGCCGCGGTACGCATGGCCGCCGGGGAGTACGGACCCGCCGAGATCGACCGGATCTCCAAGGCGATCGACGCGGAATCGCGCGCGGCGCCGCGGGCCTCCGCCGGGATGTTCGCGAAGGCGAACGAGGACTTCCGGCACGCGATCTTCGACGCGATCTCCAACCAGGTGCTGAGCTCGGTCATCGCGCAGTTCGCGGGCCATCTGCATTTCATCCGGGGCGCGACGCTGAGCGACCTCGAGTTGCGCCGCGAGATCGTGGACCGGCAACAGCAGATTCGCGACGCGCTCGCGCAGCGCGACGCCGATCGGGCCGAAGCGCTCTGGCGCTCGTATCTCGACCTCACCGAAGCGGCCTTGACCAAGGCGCTGACCGATTTCAAGCGCCGCGCCGCGACCCCCGCGCGCGACGTCGCGAAGGCCGCGACCGCGGCCTGATCGGATCCGGATCACCCCGGGACGGATTCCTCCCCGAGCGCCCAGGAACGACGCCGAGCGCCCCGCGTCGGCTCCGCGGCGCGGTCGTCACGCGCTTGTAATAACTGATCCTGATCAGTTAAATTAACGTATCGCCGACGCCACCCGGAGATTTTCGGGGCACGGCCGCGGCTCGAATAATGCGTTCGGAGACAGGGGTTCACGATGTCCAACTCATTGATTTCACGGGCAAGGCTCTCTAGCCTCGCAGGCCTCGCGGTCGCGCTGGGCGCGGCCACGGTGGGTGTTGCGGCCGCGCCAAACCCGGGAAACGGCCAACCCGCATCGCCGAACGGCAAGATCTTGCTCGCCGCGGTCGATCCGCCGGCGCCGGCGGCCGCGTCCGCCGATTCCGCGGCGCCGAGCACGACCTCGGTGCTGAACCAGGTCGTCGTGACCGGTACCCGGATCGCGAGCCCCGGCGAGACTTCGGACAGCCCGTTGGTCGCGGTCGGCGCGGCGCAGATCGCGGCGACCGGACAGGTCTCGCTGGACTCGGCGCTCGCGCAGATGCCGCAGTTCGCCGCGGCCCAAGGCCACGCCGAGGTCGGCGACGTGCAGGGCTCGACCGGGTTCCAGGGCGGTCAGTCCTACTCCGATTTGCGCGGACTCGGCCCGCAGCGCACCTTGGTGCTGCTCGACGGCCAGCGCCTGGTGCCGACCAACCCGAACGGCGCGGTCGATCTCAACGTGATCCCGATGGCCTTGATCAAGGGCGTCGACGTGATCACCGGCGGCGCGTCGGCGGTCTACGGTTCCGACGCGATCGCGGGCGTGGTGAATTTCCGGCTGCGACAACACTTCCACGGCGTGAAGGTCTCCTACCAGCACGGCGCATCGACGCACGGCGACGGCCAGGAGAACAGCGTCAGCGTCCTGCTCGGCGGCAACTTCGCGCACGATCGCGGCAACGCGGTGCTCGACCTCGAATACAACGAGCGCGGCGGGATCACCGGCGCGGATCGGGCGTTCTTCTCGAACATCGACACGATGAACCGGGGCGTGCCGCGCGGTCCGGAGGCGATCTTCAACGCCGGCGAGCTCGGCGCGACGATTCCGATCTCCGCGGTGAACCAGATCCTCGCCGGCTACCCCGGCACGACGCCGCTCACGGGCACCGGCAACTATCCCGGCTATTTCGGGATCAACGGCAACGGCTCGCTGTTCACGACGCGCGACCCGGGCAACTGCGTGCAGAACTACCAGGGACCGGTGGGCCAGACCCTGGGCCTGCACATCACCCCGGATTGCACGCAGGTCAAGTCGTACCTCGGGCCTTACTTCGCGATCCAGGTGCCGATGCGGCGCTACAACCTGTTCTCGCGCGTGACCTACGACGTGAACGACAACCTGCAGGCGTACGGGCAGGTCAACTTCATGCACTCCTACGCGCAGGACCTGCAGGCGGCCTCGTACATCGGGCCGGGCAAGTTCTTCTACGTGCCGTTGAACAACCCGTACGTCCAGAACAACGCCGCCCTGCAACAGCTGATCGGCGCGAGCACGACCCCGGTCACCGGGCCGCTGTCGGTCGAGGATTGGTTGACCGCGCTCGGGCCGCGCATCGAGACCTTCACCTACAACGACTACCAGCTCGCCGGTGGCTTGAAGGGCGGCATCGGCTCGACGGACCTGACCTGGAACGTCTACGGTTCCTACGGGCAGACCTTGTTCGACAGCGCGCAAGCGAACAACATCAACATTCCGGCGATCGAGACGATTCTGTACGGCACCGCGAACTATCAAGGCGCGAACGGCCAGAATTGCGTCGGTTATGCGTGGAATCCGCTCGGTGCGCAGCCGATGAGCGCGGGCTGCCGCGCGTACGCGACGGGCACCGCCCACAACACCAACACGATCACGCAGAAGAACTTCGAGGCGGATCTCAGCGGTACCGTGATGAAGCTCGCCGAGGGGAACCTCAAGTTCGCGGTCGGCGCGGACTATCGCGGCGAGAGCTTCAGCTACAGCGCCGACCCGAGTCTCAACCCGGCGTTCAACGTGCTGCCGTCGCCGCTGCCGCCGGACATCATCTCGCCGTCGTACGACCTGGTGAGCTCGACGGGCGGCACGCAGAACGTGCGCGAAGTGTACGGTGAGTTGCAGGTGCCGGTGCTGAAGGACAAGCCGTTCGCGAAGAACGTCGCGGTCGATCTCGGCGTGCGCCATTCGCAGTACGACCTGTTCGGCGGCGTCAACACCTGGAAGGCGGACTTCCACTGGCAGACCAGCAGCGCGTTGATGTTCCGCGGCAGCTTCGAGCGCGCGATCCGGGCGCCGAGCCTGCAGGAACTCTACAACCCGATCGTGCAGGCCCAGGACTCGATCTCGGTGGATCCGTGCGAGTACAACAGCTCGTACCGGACCGGCGCGAGCGGGGCGCAGGTCGCGGCGCTGTGCGCCGCGCAGGGCGTGCCGGCGGCGGCGCTGTCGACGTTCACCTACGGCGTGAGCTCGGCACCGGGCATCTTCCAGGGCAATCCGACCCTGCAGCCTGAGACCGCGAACACGTACTCGCTCGGCTTCGTGCTGACGCCGAAGTTCGATTCGCCGATGGCGCGGGACCTCGGCTTGTCGGTCGACTACTACCACATCAAGCTGAGCAACGCGATCGCGGGCGTCAGCCTCGATGCGGTCCTGTCGCGCTGCTTCAACGCGGGCGGTGCGAACCCGAGCTACAGCGAGAGCAACTTCTACTGCCAGCAGATCCAGCGCGACAGCAACGGATTCATCACGCTCGGCAAGGAGTTCTCGCTGAACATCGGCTCCTACACGACCGACGGCGCCGACATCGAAGGACACTGGGGCTTCGCGCTGCACGACCTCGGACTGCCCGAGGACTCCGGCCGGGTGATGATCCAGTCGTACATCTCCTACCTGAACTCGTTCACCGAGACGGGCGTGCTCGGATCGTCGTCGCTCAACTTCGCCGGCGGGATCGGCGACACCGGCACGGTGTTCGCGGCGGACGGCACGACGATCTCGGATCTGTCGCACCCGCACTGGAAGGCCAACACGATGTTCGGCTATGCGATCGGACCGGTCTCCGGCGCGCTCCACTGGCGGTTCATCAGCGCGATGAACGACCTCGGCACCGCGGGCGTGCCGCAGGTGCCGGCGTACAACTACTTCGACCTGGACGCGAACTGGCGCGTGACCGATCAGATCAAGCTCACCGCCGGGCTCACGAACCTGTTCGACAAGGGGCCGCCTGAAATCGCCAGTGCCCCGATGCGCACCGATGCGGCCACCTACGACGTCGTGGGCAGGACGTACTACGTCGGCATCCAGGCCGAGCTCAAGTAAGGTCCAAGGGCACTCCCGGCTCTGCGGTCACCCACGGGCGACCGCAGAGCCGGTGACCCTTCCGCCCGCCGGCCCGGTGCGGCCTACAGCACCTTGCCGGGATTCATGATCCCGTTCGGGTCGAACAGCGTTTTCACGCGGCGCATCCAGTCGAGGCGCGCCGGCGCGCCGAGCCGCCGCAGGG
>JAJYAM010000048.1 GCA_021779535.1 Pseudomonadota bacterium | reverse complement strand
CGCGGTGATGGTCGGGGGCGGCGGTGCCGCGGCGGCCGGGGACGGCGGGGTCGCGGGCGCGGCTGACGCGGCGGCGGCAGCCTCGACCTCGAGCATCAGGATCGGCGACCCCTGCGACACCTTGTCGCCGCGCCGGACCTTGAGCTGCGCGACGCGGCCGGCCTCGGGCGAAGGCACGTCCATCGTCGCCTTCTCCGTTTCCAGCGTGATCAGCGGGGTTTCCTTCGCGATCGTCTGACCCTCGGCGACGAGGACGTCGATCACGCCGACGTCGGCGAAGCCGCCGATGTCGGGGACGTGGATTTCGATGATCTGGGACACGATGGTGCGCCTACACGCCCGGAGGATTCGGTTTGTCCGGGTCGATCCCGAACTGCTTGATCGCCCGCACCACGGTGTCGCGGTCGATCTTGCCTTCGTCGGCCAGCGATTTCAGCGCGGCGACGGTGATGTAGTGTCGATCGACCTCGAAGAACCGCCGCAGCTCGGCCCGCGAGTCGCTGCGGCCGTACCCGTCGGTGCCGAGCACGACGTAGCGCCCGGGCACCCACTGGCGGATCTGGTCCGGGACGGTCTTCACGTAGTCGGTCGCCGCGACGAACGGCCCGTCGCGGTCGCCCAGCGCCTGCACCACGTACGGCTTGCGCGGCGGCTCCTCCGGATGCAGCATGTTCCAGCGCTCGACCGTGAGCGCTTCGCGGCGCAGCTCGCTGAAGCTCGGCACCGAATACACGTCCGCCGGAACGCCGAAATCGCCTTCGAGGATCGCGGCCGCCGCGATCACCTCGCGCAGGATCGTGCCGGACCCCAACAGCGTCGCGCGCACCTTGCCCCGGCCGCCGATCTGCAGCAGGTACATCCCGTTCAGGATCCCCTGCTCGACGCCGGCCGGCATCGGCGGGTGGGGGTAGTTCTCGTTCATGCAGGTGATGTAGAAGAACACCCGCTCGCGCTCCTGGTACATCCGCCGCATGCCGTCGTGCACGATCACCGCGAGCTCGTACGCGAAGGTCGGATCGTAGGCGACGCAGTTCGGCACCGTGGTCGCGACGAGCTGGCTGTGGCCGTCCTGGTGCTGCAGGCCCTCGCCCGCGAGCGTCGTGCGTCCCGCGGTCGCGCCGATCAGGAATCCGCGGGCCTGGCTGTCGCCCGCGGCCCAGATGAAGTCGCCGACGCGCTGGAACCCGAACATCGAGTAGAACACGTAGAACGGAACCATGTTGATCCCGTGGTTCGAGTACGCGGTCGACGCGGCGATCCACGAGCACAGCGCACCGGCCTCGTTGATCCCTTCCTCGAGGATCTGGCCTTGCTTGTCCTCGCGGTAGTACATCAGCTGATCGGCGTCCTGGGGCGTGTACAGCTGGCCGACCGACGAGTAGATGCCGATTTGGCGGAACATGCCCTCCATCCCGAAGGTGCGCGCCTCGTCGGGAACGATCGGCACGACGTGGGATCCGATGTTCTTGTCCTTCACGAGCGCGGTCAGGAGTCGCACCAGCGCCATCGTCGTCGAGATCTCGCGCTCGCCGGTGCCCTCGAGCAAGGCCTTGAACGATTCCAGCGGCGGCACGACCAACGGCGGCGCGTCGTCGGTGCGCGCCGGGAGATGGCCGCCGAGCGCCTGGCGCCGCTCCTGCAGGTAGCGGATCTCCTCGCTGTCCGGGGGCGGCTTGCGGAACGAGAGTCCCTCGATCTCCTGGTCGGTGATCGAGATGTTGAACCGGTCGCGGAAGTCCTTCAGCGAATCCTCGTTGAGCTTCTTCTGCTGGTGCGCCGCGTTGATCCCCTCGGCGCCCTTGCCGAGCCCGTAGCCCTTCACGGTCTTCGCGAGGATCACGGTCGGCGCGCCCTTGTGCGCGACCGCGGCGGCATACGCCGCATACACCTTCTGCGGATCGTGGCCGCCGCGGTTGAGCCGCCAGATCTCCTCGTCGGACATGTTCGCGACCATCTCGCGAAGCTCCGGGTACTTGCCGAAGAAGTGCTCGCGGGTGTACGCGCCGCCCTTCGACTTGAAGTTCTGGTACTCGCCGTCGACGCACTCTTCCATCAGGCGCTTCAGCAACCCCTTGGAGTCGCGTTCGAGGAGCGGGTCCCAGCGCGATCCCCACAGCACCTTGATCACGTTCCACCCGGCGCCGAGGAACGCGGCCTCGAGCTCCTGGATGATCTTGCCGTTGCCGCGAACCGGGCCGTCGAGCCGCTGCAGGTTGCAGTTGATCACGAAGATCAGGTTGTCGAGCTTCTCCCGCACCGGCATCGTCAACGCGCCCATCGATTCCGGCTCGTCCATCTCGCCGTCGCCGAGCAGGCACCAGACCTTGCGGTCGGAGTCCGGCATCAGGCCCCGGTGCTCGAGATAGCGGATGAACCGCGCCTGGAAGATCGCGTTCATCGGCCCGAGGCCCATCGACACCGTCGGGAACTGCCAGAAATCGGGCATCAGCCACGGATGGGGGTACGAGGAGAGGCCGCCGCCCGCGACCTCGCGGCGGAATCGCATGAGCTCCGCCTCGCCGAGGCGCCCCTCGAGGTACGCCCGCGCGTAGATGCCCGGGCTCGAATGTCCCTGCATGAACACGAGGTCGCCCGGATGCTTCGCGCCGCGGGCGCGCCAGAAGTGATTGAACCCGACCTCGTACAGCGTGGCCGCGGACGCGTAGGTCGCGATGTGGCCGCCGAACTCGGCGTTCTCGCGGTTCGCCTGCACGACCATCGCCATCGCATTCCAGCGCATGTACGCTTCGTTGCGCCGCTCCAGCGCGCGATCCCCCGGGTATTCCGGCTCGTGGATCTTCGAGATCGTGTTGAGATACGCGGTGTTCGGCTTGAACGGCAGGTAGGTGCCGGACCGGCGCGTGAAGTCGACGAGCTTCTCGAGCAGGAAATGCGCTCGCTGCGATCCTTCCGCGCGGATCACGGAGTCGATCGACTCGAGCCACTCCTGGGTCTCGATCGGATCGATGTCTTCGTAGGGCGATCGTTCGGTCATAGGGAACCTTCGGGGTGGCGGGCGTCCATGCAGGGGCGCACGCGTCCTGTTAAACTACTGAATGCGTCGCGGCGCCGGCGCAGCGTCGACCACCGATGTTTCACCAAAGCGCTATCTTCGGGGTTTGATTTTTCATGGTCAAGCGAGCCCAACGCTTGCGCTCACACGAAATGTCGGCGCGCCCGCCGCTCGAGCGCCTGCTCGTGCCGGTGCGCACGATCCGCTCCCGCCCGAGCGCGGCGACGCTCGCCCGTCATCCGGCGGCGCTCGTGCTGTTGCCGGCGGCGCCGTCGCGCGCCGACTGGGCCGCGCTCGGCGACGGGTCGGCGGCGCTGCGCCGCGCGTTCGCCGCGAAGCGACGCCGCCCGGGCGATGCGTTCACGGGAAGCATCGGTGCGCACGGCGGGACGCGGGTCGCGGTCGCGATCGTCGACGCGGCGATGAGCCCGTACGAGCGCTTGCTCGCGGCCGGCAAGGCCGCGCGCGCCGCGCTCGAGGACTCGCCCCGCCGCGTGCTGCTCCTCGCGCAGGGGCTCGCGCCCGAGCTCGCGGTTGCGGCGCTGCGGGCCGGGGTCGCCGCACTGCAAGCGGCCGCGTTCCGCCTGCCGAACTTCAAGGCCGAGCAGCCGGGCGCGCCGCTGGAGCGCATCGCTCTCGCCGCGCCCGCGCGCCCGCCCGGCCTCGAGCGCGAGCTCGCGAGCGCCGCCGGCAACAACCTCGCGCGCTGGCTGACCGCGCTGCCGCCGAACCTGCTCGACGCCGCCGCGTACCGCCGCCTGCTCGCCGGGTATGCGCGCCGCAACGGCCTGAAGTTCGAGTTCTACGACGAGGCGCGCCTGCGCCGGCTCGGCGCGGGCGCGTTCCTCGCGGTGGCGCGCGGCAACGCCGCGCGCGATGCGGGGATCGCGCGCCTGTCGTACCGCCCGCGCGGCGCCGGTCGGGCGGACGTGTGCCTGGTCGGCAAGGGCATCTGCTTCGACACCGGCGGAACGAACCTCAAGGCGCACGCGGGCATGCTCGAGATGCACACCGACATGCAGGGCAGCGCGGTCGCGCTCGGCTGCCTGCACGCGCTGCACACGCTCGGCGAGCGGACCGCGGTCGACTGCTGGCTCGCGATCACCGAGAACCGGATCGGGCCGACCTCGTACCTGCCGCAGGAGGTCGTTCGCGCGCACGACGGCACGACGATCCAGGTGATCCACACGGACGCCGAGGGACGGATGGTGCTCGCGGACGCGCTCAGTCTCGCGGCCGCGACCCGACCGCGCGCGATCATCGACTACGCGACCCTGACCGGGGCCTGCGTCCGCGCGCTCACCGAACGCTACAGCGGCGCGTTCACGAACCGACTGGCCACGCGCGACGCGATCGAATCGGCCGGGGTCGCGAGCGGCGAGCGCGTCTGGTGCTTTCCGATGGACCGGGATTACGACACGGACCTCGACAGCGCGATCGCGGACGTCCTGCAATGCTCGGTCGACGGCAAGGGCGACCACATCCTCGCCGCGCGGTTCCTGAGTCGTTTCGTGCCTCGCGAAGTCGCCTGGCTGCACCTCGATCTCGCGGCGGGCCAGCGACGCGGCGGGCTCGCGCACGTCGGCACCGACGTGACCGGCTTCGGGGTGCGTTTCACGCTCGAGCTGCTCGCGCGGCGCTGGCCGCGCGCGCCGGGCACCGCATGACGCGGATCACGATTCCCCGCCCGGACGACTGGCACCTCCACCTGCGCGACGGCGCGGCGCTCGCGGCGGTCGTCGCGTTCACCGCACGGCGCTTCGGCCGCGCGATCGTGATGCCGAACCTGCGCCCGCCGGTCACGACCGCCGACGCGGCGCGCGCCTACCGGGAGCGGATCCTCGCGGCGCTCCCCGCGGGCAGCCGCTTCGAGCCGCTGATGACGCTGTACCTGACCGAGAGCACCGCGCCCGAGGAAATCGCGCGCGCGAAGGCGGGCGGCGTCGTGCACGGGGTGAAGCTCTACCCGGCCGGGGCGACCACGCACTCCGACGCCGGCGTGACCGACGTCCGGCGCACCTTCGCGACGCTCGAGCGGATGGCCGAGCTCGGGATGCCGCTGCTGGTGCACGGCGAGACGGCGGATCCGGCGGTGGATCCGTTCGACCGCGAAGCGCGCTTCGTGGACGAGGTGCTCGCGCCGCTCGCCGAACGCTTCGCGTCGCTGCGCATCGTGATGGAGCACATCACCACCCGGCACGCCGTCGAGTTCGTCCGCTCGGCGCGCGACGGCGTCGCGGCCACGATCACGCCGCAGCACCTGCTGCACAACCGCGGCGCGCTGTTCGCCGGGGGCTTGCGGCCGCACTACTACTGCCTGCCGGTGCTGAAGCGCGAAGAGGACCGGCGCGCGCTGGTCGACGCGGCGACCGGCGGCGAGCCGCGGTTCTTCCTCGGCACCGACAGCGCGCCGCACGAGCGCGCCGCCAAGGAGAGCGCGTGCGGCTGCGCGGGCATGTTCACCGCGCACGCGGCGATCGAGCTCTACGCGGAGGTGTTCGAGGCCGCGGGCCGGCTCGATCGCCTGGCCGGCTTCGCGAGCCGCTTCGGCGCCGCGTTCTACGGCCTCGCGCCGCACCGCGAGACGCTGACCCTGGTCGCCGCGCCGTGGACGGTGCCGGCGAGCTACCCGTTCGGCGACGGCCAGCTGGTGCCGTATCGCGCCGGCGCGACGGTGCGCTGGCGGATCGACGCGCAGGACGGCACATGACCGCGCTGCCGCCGGTGACGATGGCGACCCGATTCCGCGGATTCCTGCCGGTCGTCGTCGACGTCGAGACCGGCGGATTCAATGCGCGGACCGACGCGCTGCTCGAGATCGCCGCGGTGCTGCTCGAGATGCGCTCGGACGGCTCGCTCGCGCGCGGCGAGACGTACCGATACCACGTGCAGCCGTTCCAGGGTGCGAACCTCGAGCCGGCCTCGCTCGCGGTGAACGGGATCGATCCGTACCATCCGCTGCGTCCCGCGATCCCCGAGGGCGATGCGCTGCAGCGGATCTTCCAGCAGGTCCGCAACGCGGTCCGCGCGGCCGAGTGCACCCGCGCGGTGCTGGTCGGCCACAATGCGTTCTTCGACCTGAATTTCCTGAACGCGGCGGTCGAGCGCGCGCAGATCAAGCGCAATCCGTTCCACCCGTTCTCGAGCTTCGACACCGCGACCCTCGGCGGCGTCGCCTTCGGCCAGACCGTGCTGATGCGCGCGACGCTCGCCGCCGGATTCGACTGGGACGCCTCCGCGGCGCACTCCGCCGCTTACGACGCCGAGCGCACCGCGGAACTGTTTTGCGCGGTCTGCAACCAGTTCCAGGGGGTGTACGAGACCAGCCGGCGGCGGCTCGCCTCGATGGGCCCGCTACCGCGCCCGGGCGAGGACGCCCCGGGCGATTGACGCGCCGCCCGCGCCCCCGCCGCGGTGCGCGCTCAGGCGGGGACCGCGCCGGCCTCGGACAGGAGCTTCTGGAGCTCGCCGGAGCGATACATCTGGAGCGCGATGTCGCAGCCGCCGATCAGCTCGCCGTTCACGTAGAGCTGCGGGAACGTCGGCCAGTTCGAATACGTCTTCAGCGCCTCGCGAACCTCCGGATCCTCGAAGATGTTGAAATGGGTGAACTTCGCGTTGCAGGCCCGCAGCGCGCCGACCGTCTGCGCCGAGAACCCGCACTGCGGAAAGTCCGGGGTTCCCTTCATGTACAGCACGACCGGTGCCGAGGTCAGTTGAGTCTTGATGCGGTCGATGGCGTTCATAGGCGAGCTCCAGGGTGGACGATCGGGGGTCGATCGTTGAATTATCGGGGTCCGTCACCTATTCTTCCAGCCCTTCGATGAGCAGCGCTCCCATAGAGTCCCGGCCCCCGATCGACGCGACCCTGCTCGCGGCCGCGCGACCGCGGAGCCTCCCGCCGCCACCCGCGGACCTCGCCGCACAGGTCGCCCGCGCGCTCGAAGAGGACATCGGCCCCGGCGATTTGACCGCCGCGCTGATCCCGCCGGCGCGGCGGGGCCATGCGCGGGTGATCGCGCGCGAGCCCGCGGTGATCTGCGGCCGGCCCTGGGCCGACGCGTGCTTCGCGGCGCTGGACCCCGGGGTGCGGATCGACTGGCGGATCGAGGAAGGCGCGCTCGCCGAGCCCGGGCAGACGCTGTTCGAGATCACCGGCGCCGCACGGGCGCTGCTGAGCGGCGAACGCACCGCGCTGAATTTCCTGCAACTGCTGTCGGCGACCGCGACCGCCGCGCGCCGCTATGCCGCCCTCGTGCTCGGCACCGGCTGCACCGTGCTCGACACCCGCAAGACGATCCCCGGGCTGCGGACCGCCCAGAAGTACGCGGTCCGCGTCGGCGGCGCGCAGAACCATCGGATCGGTCTGCACGATGCGATCCTGATCAAGGAAAACCACATCGTCGCCGCCGGCGGCATCACCGCCGCGGTCTCGCTCGCGCGCGCGGGCGCGCGCGGCGCGCCGGTCGAAGTCGAGGTGGAATCGCTCGAGGAACTGCGCGAGGCGATCGCGGCCGGCGCGGACTCCGCGTTGCTCGACGATTTCACGATTCCGCAGATGCGCGAGGCGGTCGCGCTCAACCGCGCGGCGGCGCGGCCGCTCGCGCTCGAGGCCTCCGGCGGCGTCGGCGAGCGCGACGTTCGAGCGATCGCCGAGACCGGCGTCGACTTCGTGTCGGCCGGCTCGATCACCAAGCACGTGCACGCGGTCGACCTGTCGATGCGTTTCGCCTGGAGCGACTGAGCCGCCCGCGCGCGGAACCTCAGGTTTGCTTCGAGGCCGCGGCCATGACGATGCGCTGCGGCTGGGAGATCCCGTAGCCTTGCGCGTAGTCGACCCCGATTTCGCGCAGCTTGTCGATGATCGCGGCGTTCTCGGCGAATTCCGCGATCGTGCGCTTGTCGGTCAGATGTCCGATCTGGTTGATCGAGCGCACCATCTCCGAATCGATGTCGTTGTGCACGATCTCCTTCACGAACGAGCCGTCGATCTTCAGGAAGTCGACCGGGAAGTGCTTCAGGTAGCCGAACGAGGACAGTCCCGAACCGAAGTCGTCGAGCGCGAACTTGCAACCGAGCTCCTTCAGCGACTGGATGAAGCGGTTCGCCTGCGCGAAGCTCGCGATCGCCGCGGTCTCGGTGATCTCGAAGCAGATCTTGGTCGCGTCGAGGCCGCTGCGGGTCAGCTGGTCGATCACGAAGGGCAGGAACTTGTCGTCGCCGAGCGAGAGGCCCGACAGGTTGATCGAGCACATCGCGAGCTTCTCGCGCTCGTCGGCGTCCGAGACCAGCCAGCGGAACGCGTTCTCGATCACCCAGCGGTCGATGTTCGGCGTGAGCCCGTAGTGCTCCGCCGCGGTCATGAAGTTGTCGGGCGTGACGATCTTGCCGCCCTCGTCGCGCATGCGCAGGAGCAGCTCGAAGTGCGCGCCCTTCTCCTCGTCCTTGAGCGGCAGGATCGTCTGGCGGAACAGCTCGAAGCGGTCCTCCTCGAGCGCGGTGCTGATCCGCGCGGCCCACTGCATCTCGCGGCGCCGGCGCATCAGGTCGAGGTCGTTCTCCTCGAAGCTGTGCACGCGGTTGCGGCCCGCCTGCTTCGCGGCCTGGCAGGCGTTGTCGGCCGCGCTCAGCACCGAGGCGACGTCGACGTTCTCGGCCGCGATCGGCACCACCCCGATGCTCGCGCCGAGACGGAACGTGCGCTCCTCCCAGGTGAACTTGAAGTTGCGCACCGCTTCGCGCAGCGTCTCCGCCATCCGCATCGCCTCGTCGAGCGTGCAGTTCTCGAGCAGGATCGCGAATTCGTCGCCGCCGAGGCGCGCGAGGGTGTCCCGCCAGCGCACCTTCGACTTGAGCAGCCCGCCGACCTGGCCGAGCAGCGCATCGCCCGCGCTGTGGCCGCAGGTGTCGTTCACTATCTTGAACTGGTCGAGGTCGAGGTAGCACAGCGCGTACGAGGTCTCCCGGGCCTTCGCGCTCTTCAGCGCGCGCTCCATCCGGTGCTCGAACTCGCGGCGGTTCACGAGGCCGGTGAGCACGTCGTGGCTCGCGTGGTAGGACAGGCGCCGGTTGAGCTCGCGCGCCTCGCTGACGTCGTGGAACACGAGCACGCCGCCCGACACCGCGCCGCTCCCGTCGCGGATCGGCGAGGCGGTGCTCTCGATGTAGATCTCGTTGCCGTCACGCCGGATCAGCAGCATCGGCCGCACCGACTTGATCGAGCGCGTGCGCCGGATCGCGACGGCCAGCGGATTCTCGAGCGGCTCGCAGGTCTCCTCGTGGAACGCGCGGAACACTTCCTCGATCGGGCGTCCCTGGGTGTCCTCGAGACGCCAGCCGGTCAGCTGCTCGGCGACCGGGTTGACGTAGTCGATCACGCCCTTCGAGTCCGTCGTGATCACGCCGTCGCCGATGCTCTGCAGCGTGATCTGCGCGCTCTCCTTCTCGCGGAACAACGCCTCTTCGTAGAGCTTGCGTTCGGTGATGTCGAGTTCGACGCCGACCAGGCGCAGCAGCCGGCCCTTGTCGTCGACCTTGGCCTTCGCGCGGCTGATCACCCAGCGCCATTCGCCGGTCGAATGCCGCATCCGGTGCATGCTCTCGAACATCGCGGTCTTGCCGGCGACGTGGTCGCGGATCGCGGCCTGCACGCGCGACATGTCGTCGGTGTGCACCAGCGTCCGCCAGTCCGGCGCCTGGCCGACCTGGGACTCGTCGTAGCCCAGCATCGCCTTCCAGCGCGGCGACAGGTAGACGCGATTGTTCAGGGTATCGAAATCCCACAAGCCGTCGTTCGCGCTGTGCATCGCGAGCTCGTTGCGCTCGCTGAGATCGGCGAGGCGCGCCTGGATCGCGAGCCGCTCGAGTCCGCTCGCGAGGCTCGACCCGACGAGCTTCAGCATCAGGTGCAATTGCACGTCCCACTGCTCGCGCGGCCGCGCGCCGGCGATCCCGAGCACGCCGGCGGGACGATTCTCGACGAAATACGCGATCGTGAGCACCGAGCCGATCCCGAGCTCGCACCAGGCCACCGCATCGGTCGCTTGCTCGCCGCGCGCCCGGCCGGTGTCGCGCAGCTCCGAGATCCGCAGCGGCGCGAAGCGCGACCGCAGCCAGGGCATCGACTCGAGGCTGCGGCCGCGCAGCTGCTCGGGGGTGCCGACGGTCATCGGGTTGCAGGCGGCGGACACGTCGGTGAACGTGCCGGTCTGCGCATCGACCGCGGCATGGAATGCGGCGTCCGACTGGGTCGCGTCACGCAGCAACTCGAGGCTCGCGGCGAGCCGCTGGGCGACCGTGCCCGCGGTCATCGACTGGAAATCGACCGCGATCTTGATGCAAATCACGTCGAGGCCGACCGGCGGCGCGCCGCCGCGACGCGGCCAGACGTGCGGCGAGAGGATGTCCGACGCGGTGAAATCGGGGGACCGCGGTTCGTTCGGAGCTATCGCCATGGGCCGAGCGGTACCTTCAGTGTCCGGAATCCTTCAGATGAGCGGGGAGTGTGCCATCCCGTGTCAACCGGTGACCGAACGCGTCACACAGTTCCTGAGTTCTCCCGATTCAGGCTTTATGACGCAATTTTCGCATAACTTCTCAGAAATACAAGCTAAGATTTTGTATTAAAGGGGAATTCGTCGTTTCAGTTCCCGAGTTCCGCCTCTCCGGGCAGATCGGCGGTCGTCACCTGCAAGGCGCCGGCCGAGATCGTGCCGGTGAGATCGACCGTCGCCCCGCCGGCCGCCGCCGCGAAGAACTGCGCACTGCTGATCGAGGACTCGTCGCTGCCGAAGTACTGCGTCGCGCCGCTCGTGAGCGCCGTGACCCCGAGTACGCTCAACGAGGGCGCCGCGACGGCGCTCGGCGGGGCACGCAGCTCGACCTCGGTACCCGGATCCTCGCGGGTCAGCACGCTCGCCTGGAGCACGCCGGACGCGCTCAGGTGGCCGTGGATTTCGACATAATCGCCGACCGCGACCGCGGCCAGGTTGAACGGCGTGACCGGGTTCGTCGTTTGATCCTCGTAGCGCGTCAGCGCGTCCGTCGAGACCGCGATCCCGAGCACGGTCAGGGTCCCGGCGGTCGGATCGACCGCGGTCACGGTCGCGCGCACCAGGATCGGATTGGTTTGCGCGAACTGCACCGTCGCGGCGACCAAGGTGCCGGTCGCATCGAAGGTGCCCTGGACGGCGATCTCGACGCCGGCGGCCAGGCTCGCCGCGGTCCCGTTCTGATACTGGGTTTGCGCATTGGTCGAGATCGGTGTGTCGTCGACCTGGAACTGCGTTGGCGAGACATACCCGTCCACCTCGCCTTGCACCGCGCCTTGCGCGCCGTTCGCGGCCGACAGGGCCGGCAGCAGGGTGATCCCGGTCGCGAGGAGCGTCCCGGCGACCGGGCCGGGCGGTATCTCGACCTGGACTCGATCGCCCACCTGCAGGCCGCCACCCGCCGGGAATCCCGAGAATTGCGCGCCGCTGAAGTCGACCGTTTCGCCATTCACGACGACTTGCAAGGTCGCCGGGTCCAGGGCCGAGACGACGCCGGTCAGCTCGTAGGACGCGAGCTGCGCCTGGATCTCGACGCGGGTCGCGGCCACCGCATTGCCCGCGGCCGGGAAGCCGCTCACCTCGACCAGCGTGCCGGGCACCAGCGACGCGAAGCTCGGCGTTCCGCCGGCCTCGGCTCCCAGCGAAGTCTGCGGGCCGATCTGCACGGTCTGGCCGAGCACCGTCACGCTCGAACCCGCGGCGTCGACCGCGCTGATCGGTCCCTGCACCTCGGTCCGATAGCCGACCGTGGTGGCGGTGCCGGTGGTGCCGCCGGTGGCGATCGAGCCTTGGACCTCGACGACGTCGCCGACGCTCAATTGGCTCGCGGTCGCGCTTTGCCCGTCGATCGAGATCGACGCGTGGGTCGTATCGAACTCGACGCCGTTCACGAAAATGCTGCCGAAACGGCTGATCGGCCCCGAGGACGCCGCCGCGACCTGCGCGGTGCCGGTGCCTTCGATCCCCGCGAGAGTCCCGCCGCCGCACGACGACAACATCGGCAGCGCGCCCAGCGCGAACGCCAGCCGGCCCAGCCACCCTCGCGCGTTCATGAATTCGGCGCTCCCTTCGCGACCGGCTCCTCGATCAAATAAGCGCCCGCGCCGAGCCGCGCGGTCTGGCCCGGGTCATCGCCGTCGGCCTCGTCCGCCGCGTGCTCCGCGAGCCAGCCGTCGATGCGCTCCAGGAAGCGCTGGCCCTCGCGCTCGAGAAACTCGCGGAATTCCGGCGCGGCCGACCGGCGCACGCGCGCGTGGATCGCGCGGCGCTCGAACCGCGCGGCGACGGTCGGCGCGCGGGTCACGTTGTAGGCGAGGGTCGAGGCCACGTCGTGCAAGATGCTTCCCCACAGGCGGATTTGATTCGGATCGAAGGATTTCGGAATGTAGCTGCGCATCAGCGCCTGCAGATGGCCATCGTCGCAGAGCTCGACCGCGCCCGCCGCGGACAACTCCTTGAACAGCGCGATGTGCGGCAGGTCGGGCGCGTAGCGGCGGGCGAGCGCCTGGAAACTCGGGGGACCGCCCTCGAGCGGCAGCCGGACCGGTTGCCCGCCCGCATCGACGAAGTCCGCATCCAGATGCCAGCCGGCCAGGATCCGCGAGCCGTGGCTCATGTAGACCGCCTCGAGCATCGCGGACGGCTCCGCCGCGCGGATCCGCGCGACGTCGCGCCGATTGAGCCCGGTCAGGATCGCGGTCCGCGACACGTTCGTCGGCCGGTTGCGCCGGCCGTACTCCGTCGTCGCGATGTCGACGTAGGTGAACTTCGCGAGCTCGCTGAACTCGCGAAACGGGATGCCGCCGCGCAGAAGCACCCGCACGATCGGCCGCAGCATCAGCCGCACCGACGAGAGCAAGACGGATCGCAGATCGTCCGGCATATGTGGATTTTTCTCACACATATGGACTTTCCGCAACGATTTGCACCGATTCGCGCTCCCGCCCCCAAGATCCGCATCCCAATTGGACGGCCGGGATCGCGAAAATCAATCGAGCCGCGCGCGCGCCTCGGCAAACAGCGCCTTCAGGCGCTCCTCCAGGCGCGCTTGCAGCGCCTCCAACTCGCGGGCATCGAGCTTCTTCGGCACCCAGATCGGCTCACCGAACGCGATCGCGATGCGCGCAAACGGCAGCGGGATCACGAACCGGTCCCAGTGGAACAGCCACGCACGCGAGGCCGCGTAACTCATCGGCACGATCGGGCGCTGCGACAGTTGCGCGAGCAGGATCGCGCCGGGCTTCACCTTCCAGGCAGGGCCCCGCGGCCCGTCGGGCGTGATCGACGGCGACACGGCGTCCCGCACGAGCGCCTGGTAGTAGTCGCGCAGCGCCCGCGCACCGGTGTGGGAGGAGGATCCGCGGATCGCGACGGCGTCGAACCGCGCGATCAGCATCGCGCCGATCTCGCCGTCGACCGACGGGCTCACCAGAAAGCCGGGCCGCACGCCGCGCGCGCGCTGGTCGAGCAGCGCCTTCACGCAAAACAGCTGGTGCTGGTGCCAGTAGACCGGGATGAACGACGGCGCGGCGGCGAGCGCCGCGTCGAGGTGCTCGACGCCGTCGATCCGCACGCTTCGCGCCCAGCGCCACACCAGGCGCACGAGCGCGAGCCCGATCGGCACCAGCACGCGATACGCGGCCGCGCGCAGCGGCGTCAGCCGCCGCGACGAGCGGGTCTGCTGCCGGTAGATCGTGTTGCGAAGCCGATCGTCGTCCGAGTCGTGTGGCACGGGCCGCATTCTCGGGAAGCGCGCACCGGCGCGCAACCGCGGGTTCGCCGGGACGGGCCGATTCCCGACCGCGGGCACCGGTTCGTGCGGGCGCTTACGTTACAATGGGCGGATGTATCAGGAGGCGATACCGCCCGGGCCGGCGGAGGGCTTCGATCTCGGCGGCAGCGAAGAATCCCTTGCCCGGCTGTGCGCGTACTTCGCCGAATACGGCGACACCTACCGGGTGTTCGCGCCGGGCCGTGGCGCGTACTTCTACGTGATCAACGATCCCGACGACGTCAAGCACGTGCTGCTGTCGAACCACCGCAACTACACCAAGGGGGAAGGCATCGAGCGGGTGCAGCTCCTGCTCGGCAACGGGATCATGACGAGCGAGGGCGAGTTCTGGCGGCGGCAGCGGCGCATGATCCAGCCCGCGTTCCACCGCAGGGTGCTCGCGCGCTTCGCCGCGTTGATCGACGAGGTCAACGACCGTTATGCGAACCGTTGGGCCGCGCACGCGGCGCGCGGCGAGCCGGTCGACGTCGCCGACGAGGCGAGCGCGCTCACGCTCGAGATCGTGCTGCGCTCGATCTTCGGCGACGATCTCGGACGGCTGGAGCGCGAGCTCGACGGCAACCCGTTCGCGCTGGTCGCGCAGGTGGCCGACCGCGATCTGCGATTCGCGTTCCGCTTCCGCTCGCTCGGGAAGCTGGTCGTGGAGCTCGCCGCGCGGCGCCGACGCGAGCCCGCCGAGCGGTTCGACTTCCTCGAGATGCTGATGAGCGCGCGCGCGCGGGATACCGGCGAGGCGATGACCGACGCCGAGCTCGTCGACGAAGTGCTGACCCTGATCGTCGCGGGCCACGAAACCACCGCGGCCGCGCTCGCGTGGACCTGGCACCTCGTCGCCCGCCACCCCGGGGTCGGCGAACGGCTGCGCGCGGAGGCCGATCGAGCCGCCGGCGCCCGGCCGCTCGGGCTCGCCGCCGCGGAGTCGCTCGAGTTCACGCACCAGGTGATCCAGGAAGCCTTGCGCCTGTACCCGCCGGGCTGGCTGTTCACCCGCCGCAGCATCGAGGCGGATTCGCTCGGCGGCTTCCCGGTCGGGCCGCGCACCGACGTGTTCATCTGCCCGTACGTGCTGCATCGTCACCCGCGCCACTGGGATGCCCCCGAGGCGTTCCGTCCCGAACGCTTCGCGGGCCCGGACGCCGCCGAGCGGCACCCGTTCGCGTACCTGCCGTTCTCGGCCGGACCGCGACACTGCGTCGGCGAGAACCTCGCGATGTTCGAGATGCTCGTGCACGTGCACACGATGAGCCGGCGCTTCCGGATCGCGCCGGCGAACGAGGATCCGGTGGAATTCGAGGCGCAGATCAACCTGCGTCCCCGGTCACGACTATTGATGACGGTAGAGGAACGATGACTTACAACACCCTGGTCGACATTTTGGAGATGAACCGCGGCGTCGACCGCGCGGTTTGTTACGTGGACGGCGAGAACTCCGAACGGCGGGTCGGCTACGCGGAGCTCTACGAGCGCGCGCTCGGGATCCTGCACCACCTGCAGTCGCTCGGCGCCGCGCGCGGCGATCCGATGATCCTGTTCCTCAGCGACAACGAGCAGTTCATCGACGGCTTCCTCGCCGGCGTCTGCGGCGGGATCCAGCCGGTGCCGCTCGCCGTCGGGATCAGCGACGAGCATCGTCACAAGCTGCTGCGCGTCGCGCGCAAGCTCGGCAAGCCCTGGCTGTACACCGACGCGAGGAACCTCGAGCGCCTGCAGGCGTTCGCCGCCGAAGTCGGCGAGACGGCGCTGTTCGCCGAGCTCAAGGCGCGCTGCTTCCTGGTCGAGTCGATCACCGACGTCTCGCGGCCGGGAAAGCTGCACCGCCCCGCGCCCGGGGACACGGCGTTCATCCAGTTTTCCTCCGGATCGACCAGCGAGCCGAAGGGCGTCGTGCTCACGCACGCGAACCTGGTCGCAAACACCCGCAGCGCGACCCAGCTCGACCGGTTCAACGAGTCCGACGTGTCCTTGAGCTGGATGCCGCTGACCCACGACATGGGCTTGATCGGCTTCTTCTGGATGCAGTTCGCGAACCGCGTGCACGTGAACCTGATGCCGACCGAGCTGTTCGTGAGGCGCCCGCTGCTGTGGCTGCAGATCGCCTCGCGCAAGCGCGCGACGATCACCTGCTCGCCGAATTTCGGCTATCGGCACTTCCTGAAGGTGCTCGGCGCGCGGCGGCTCGAGGGCGTCGATCTGTCCTCGATCCGCCTGATCTACAACGGCGCCGAGCCGATCTCGGTCGAGCTGTGCAACGAGTTCATGGACGCGCTCGCCTACACCGGTCTCAAGCGCCGCGCGATGTATCCGGTCTACGGCCTGGCCGAGGCCTCGCTCGCGGTCGCGATGCCGGTACCCGACACGGAGTACCGATGGATCCGCGTGAACCGCCACAAGCTCGCGCCGGGCGATGCGATCGAGCGCAATCCCGCGAACGCCCGCGATGCGCTCGAGCTGATGTGCGTCGGGCAACCGATCCCCGACACCGAGGTCCGCATCGCCGACGCCGCCGGCGCGGCGGCCGCCGAGGACCGCGTCGGCCGGATCCTGATCCGCGGGCCGAACGTGACCCATGGCTACTTCGCGGACCCCGAGACGACCGCGGCGGCGATCGACGCGGACGGCTGGCTCGACACCGGGGACCTCGGGATCTACCACGAAGGCTCGCTGTACGTGACCGGCCGCGCGAAGGAGATCATCTTCGTGAACGGCCAGAACTACTACCCGCACGACCTGGAGAACATCGGGCAGCGCGCGCCCGGGCTCGAGCTCGGCAAGGTCGTCGCGGCCGGCGTGCGCCGCGCCGGCGCCCAGGGCGAGGACCTCGTGATGTTCGTGCTGCACCGGTCGGGGATGCCCGAATTCCTGCCGACCGCGACCGCGGTCGCGCGGCTGATCAACGAGCACGCGGGACTCGAGGTCACCGAGGTCGTTCCGGTCAAGCGCATCCCGAAGACGACCAGCGGCAAGATCCAGCGGCATCTGCTCGTGCAGTCGATGGTCGACGGCGAGTTCGACGCCGAGCTCGCCGAGCTCGCGGCGCTGCGCGGCAGCCAGAGCGGCGCGGCGCAGGCGCGCGGAACGGAGCTCGAGGGCCGGCTGCGGGCGATCTGCGAGGCCGCCCTGCCCGGCAAGCGGATCGAGATCGACGACAACCTGTTCGAGCTCGGCGCGAGCTCGCTGAAGCTGATCGAGATCCACGAGACGATCGACCGCGACTACCCCGGCCAGATCGACCTCACCGAGCTCTTCGACCATCCGACGATCCGCGACCTGGCCGCGCACCTGCAGCGCAAGCTCGCCGCGCCGGCCTGACGCGCTCAGCCGCGCGGTTCGAGGAGCGCGACGATCGGCGTGAAGCCGCGTTCGCCGGCGACGTCGCGGGCCGACCGTCCGTCGCGGTCGCGCAGCGCCGGATTCGCACCGGCCGCGATCAACGACGCGCAGACCTGCGCGTGACCCGCGCGCGCGGCGGCGATCAGCGGCGTGTCGCCGGACCGGTCGCGCGCATCGACGCTCGGCGCATGCGCGAGCAAGGCGCGAACGACGGGCTCCTCGCCGCGGGCCGCGGCGATCCACAGCGCGGTGTCGCCGCGCGCGTCGCGCCCGTCGATCGGCGCCCGCGCCGCGAGCAGCTGCGCCGGAATCGCCGGATCGGGTTGCGCGGCCGCGGCCATCAACGCGGTGCGGCCGCGACGGTCGGCGATCCGCGCGTCCGCGCCGGCGCCGAGCAACGCGGCGACGGTCGCGTGCGAGCCGGCCGCCGCCGCGTACCACAACGCGCTGCGGTGCCACGCGTCGGTCGCGTCGACCGCGGCGTGCGCCGCGAGCAATGGCGCGACCAGCGCGGCATCCCCGTCGATCGCGGCCCAGATCAACGCCGCCCGGCCGTCGCGGTCCGCCGCATCCGGATCGGCTCGTGCCCCGAGCAACATCGCGACGACGTCCGGCCGGCGCGCGATCACCGCGGCGATCAACGGCGGCGATTCGGCCGCGGCGTGCCCGTTCGGGTTCACCCCGGCCGCGAGCAACGCGTGCAGCACCTCGAGGTCGCCGTGCGCGACCGCGAGCCACAGCGGCGTGTGCCCGGATCGGTCCACCGCGGCCGGATTCGCGCCGTGGCGGATCAGCACCGGCACGACCGCGGTGGCCTGCGCGGTGCACGCGAGCGACAGGAGCGACTCCCCGTCGGGCAGCCGTTGATCGGGGTCGGCGCCGGCCGCGAGTGCCCGGCGCGTGTCGTCGACGTCGTTCCGCGCGATCGCGAGGGCGATCGCCGGCCAGCCGCGGTACAGCGTCCCCGGATGCTGCGGATCGACCGTGCCGACCGACGCGGCCGGGACCGGCGCGATCCGTGGCCGCAAGCCGAGCGCGCGAAGCCGCGCCGCGGTCGCGGTCGCATCGACGGCGATCGCGGCATCGAGCGCATCGTCGCCGCGATCGTCGCGGGCGGCGAGCTTGGCGCCGGCGGCGAGCAGCGCCTCGAGGTTCGGCACGCTGCCGGCGCGCGCGGCGTAGAACAGCGCGGTGCGCCCGGCCGCATCGACCGCGGCCGGCGTCGCGCCGCGCCGTAGCAGCAGTTGCGTGAGCGTCGCGTCGGGCCGTCCCGCGGCGAGCATCAGCGGGGTCGTCCCGGCCCGGTCCGTGGCTGCAACCGCCGCGCCGAGATCGAGCAAGGTTCGCACCGCCACGAGCCGGCCGTCGGCCACCGCATGCATCAACGCGGTGCGGCCGAACGGGTCGCGGATCCTGGCGGCGCGCGGCCCGATCCGGCGCAGGTCCGCGGCGTCGTCACGACGCACGCAATCGAGCACCCACGGCAGCAGGAGCTGCCGATCGGTCGCGCCGACGACCTCCCGCGCGAGCGGCAACCGGTGAGCCCGCAGCGCCTGCTGCGCCGGCGGGTATCCGCCGCGAGCCGCCGCGGCGAGCCAGCGGTCGGCGTCGGCCACGCGACCCGCCTGCGCCGCGATCGCCGCGAGCACGAACGCCGCCGGCGCGTGGCCCCGATCGGCCGCCGCCTCGAGGTAGGGCTCGGCACCCGCGGCGCTCGGCACCCGACCGACCCCGTTCAGGATCATCATCCCGAGCAGATAGTCGGCCTGCGCGCTCCCGTCGGCCGCCGCCGCGCGCAACAGTTGCG
>JAJYAM010000047.1 GCA_021779535.1 Pseudomonadota bacterium | reverse complement strand
CCCCCAGCGCGCGTTGCTCGCCCGGTCGAGCACCCGGGCGCGGGGCCGCAGCGTCTTCACGGGTCCGTCGAAGCCGCCGGCGTGGAACGTATAGGTGGTCAGGACCGTGCCGTCCGGCGCGAGCCGGTACGACTCGACCGCGTCGTACGCGTTCTCGTCGAAGAAGGTCGGCGTCGCCGCGATCACGTACCAGCGGCCCATGAAGCGGGTGAGGTCCACGTGCGCGACCGTCGGGATCGGCGGGCGGGCCGCCGTGCAGCCGGCGAGCAGCAGGACCGCGGCCGAGGCCGTGAACTTCAACCGGGCTCGGATCCATCGCCCGGCCTCGCTCAGGAGTCGCCGCGCGCCGGTCACGGCGACGCCGACGGGGCTTCGACCGCCGCGAGCGTCGCGCGCGCGATCATCCGCTCCTCGTCGGTCGGCACGACGCGCACCGTGACCGGCGCGTGCTCCGGCGAGATCCGCGGCGCATGCTGCTCGTTGCGGGCCGCGTCGATCTGCACCCCGAGGAAGCCGAGGTCCGCGCAGATCCGCGCGCGGATCGGTGCGGCGTTCTCGCCGATCCCGCCGCTGAACACGAGCGTCTCGACGCCGCCGAGCGCGGCCGCGAGCGCGCCGATCCACTTGCGCGCCTGGTAACAGAACACCGCGAGCGCCTCGGCGGCGCGCGGATCGCTGCGCTCGTGCGCGAGCAGATCGCGCACGTCCGCGCTCGTGCCGGACATCCCGAGCAGGCCGGATTCGTGGTTCACCAGCGTCTGCAAGCCGTTCGCATCGAGGCCGGCGCTGCGCTGCAGGTAGTACGCGAGCCCGGGATCGATGTCGCCGGTGCGGGTGCCCATCACGAGGCCGCCGGCCGGCGTGAATCCCATCGTGGTGTCGATGCTGCGGCCGTCGCGCAATGCCGCCATGCTCGCGCCGTTGCCGAGGTGCGCGAGGATCACCCGGCCGCGCACGATCGCGGGGTCGCCGAGCCGCACGAGCTCCTCGCGCAAGTACGCGTAGGAGAGCCCGTGGAAGCCGTAGCGGCGCACGCCCTCGTCGGCGTAGCGCCGCGGGATCGGCAGGCGCACCGCGTGCGCCGGCATCGTCGCGTGAAACGCGGTGTCGAAGCAGGCGATCTGCGGCACCTGCGGCCAGCGCACCGCGAGCGCCTCGATCAGGTCGATCTCGTGCGGCAGGTGCTCGGGATCGAACGCGGCGAACCGGCGCCACTCGGCGAGCCGTCCGGGCGTCGCGCGCACCGGCTGCGCGCGCCCCATCCCGTGGACGACGCGGTGGCCGACGCCGGCGATCCCCTCGCCGAGGCGCGCCGCCTCGAGACACTCGATCAGCACCTGCGCCGCGGCGCCGTGACCCGCGGCGACGATCTCGCGACGCTCGAGCGGCCGGTCCGCGCAGGCCCACTCGACGGTGGTGCCGGGCTCGCCGATCCGGTCGATCTTGCCGCGGAACAGCCGCGTGGAGCCCTGCGCGAACAGCGCGAACCGCACGCTCGAGGAGCCCGCGTTCACCGCGAGCACCCGCGGCCCGGCGCGGTCGCCGATCACCCGTCGCTCACTGGATCGGGCCGAGGAAGTCGCGCTTGCCGACCTCGACGCCGCCTTCGCGCAGCAACGCGTACGCGATCGCGCAATGGAAATACACGTTCGGGAGCGCGTACCGGTTCAGGTAATCGACCCCGGTGAAACGCAGCGTGCGCGACGGCGTCTTCAGCTCGATCTCGCGGCGCTCGGCATCGTGCATCCGCTGCGCGTCGATCGACTTCAGGAACTCGATGGTCTTCGCGATGCGCCCCTTCAGCTCCTCGAAGGTCTTCTCGGTGTCCTCGTGCTTCGGCACCTCGAGGCCCGCGAGGCGCGCGGCCGCGCCCTTCGCGTTGTCGCACGCGATCTGCACCTGCCGGGAGAACGGCAGCATGTCCGGGAACAGGCGGGCCTGCACGAACACCGCGGGATCGATCTTCCTCGCTTCCGCGTGCGCGCCGGCCTTGTCGATCAGCGTCGACAGGTTCGACAGCGCATGGATCATCGGCGGGACGGAAACTTCGTACAGTGACACGCTCATCGGACGGACTCCTTGGAATGGCTCGCGACGGGCCCGTGACGGGCTCGCGGTGCCCGGGATGATAGCGCGTCAGTCCCGCAGGAAGTACGGGACCGCGGCGATCACGACGCCGAGCGCGACGATCAGGTACACGTTCGTGATGAAATAGACGTACGCCATCAGCGCGATCCCGCAGGCGAGCGGGATCCACGACTGCTGTTTCTTGCCGTAGATGAAGTACCCGACCCCGATCGAGCTGAACAACATGCCCCAGAGGAGCCGCGCCATCATTGCCGTCTCGCGTCCGCCGGGTTACCGCCGGGCCGTCATTCGAGGTAGCGCGCCGGGGTCTGGGCGCGCACCTGAGTGGCGCTCACGCCCGGCGCGGTTTCGATCAGGCGGAACGGGGCCTGCCGCGTGTCGCGCGCGAACACCGCGATCTCGGTGATCAGCAGATCGACGACGTTGGTCCCGGTCAGCGGCAGCTCGCAGTGCGGCTTGAACTTCGGCGAGCCGTCCTTCGCGCTGTGCTCCATCACCACGACGACCCGCTTCACGCCGGCGACCAGATCCATCGCGCCGCCCATTCCCTTGACCATCTTGCCCGGCACCATCCAGTTCGCGAGGTCGCCGTGCTCCGAGACCTCCATCGCGCCGAGCACCGACAGGTCGATGTGCCCGCCGCGGATCATCGCGAAGCTGTCCGCCGAGGAGAAGTACGAGGTGATCGGCAGCTCGGTCACCGTCTGCTTGCCGGCATTGATCAGGTCCGGGTCCTCGTCGCCCTCGACCGGGAACGGGCCCATGCCGAGCATCCCGTTCTCCGACTGCAGCACCACGCGCATCCCGTCCGGGATGTAGTTCGCGACCAGCGTCGGGATCCCGATCCCGAGGTTCACGTAGAACCCGTCTCGAAGCTCGCGGGCGGCGCGCGCCGCCATCTCCTCACGCGACCACGCCATCGGCGCCTCCCGGACGCTTGCGCGTCGTGCGTTTTTCGATCAACCGCGAATAATTCGTGCCGACGACGAGGCGCTGCACGTAGATCCCGGGGGTGTGGACGTGGTCCGGGTCGATCTCGCCGGGCTCGACCAGGTGCTCGACCTCCGCGATCGTGATCCGCCCGGCGGTCGCCATCGACGGGTTGAAGTTGCGCGCGGTCTTGCGGTACACGAGGTTGCCCTCGGTGTCGCCCTTCCACGCGCGCACCAGCGAAATGTCCGCGGTCAAGCCCTTCTCGAGGATGTAGGTCTCCCCGTCGACGACGCGCTGCTCCTTGCCGTCGGCGACCAGCGTGCCCGCGCCGGTGCGGGTGTAGAACGCGTAGATGCCGGCGCCCCCGGCGCGAATCCGCTCCGCGAGCGTGCCTTGCGGGTTGAACTCCAATTCCAGCTCGCCGGCGAGGTACTGGCGCTCGAACTCCTTGTTCTCGCCGACGTACGAGGAGATCATCTTGCGGATCTGCCGCGTCGCGAGCAGCACGCCGAGACCGAAGCCATCGAGGCCCGCGTTGTTCGACACGACGGTGAGATCGCGCGCGCCGAGCGCCTTCACCGCCGCGATCAGGTGCTCCGGGACGCCGCACGCGCCGAAGCCGCCCGACATCAAGGTCATGCCGTCGCGCAATACGTCGCGCAGCGCGCTCACCGCGTCCGGATGGACCTTGCCGCGCACCGCGCTCATCGGCCCCTGCCCTGCGCGATCGCGTCGGCCGCGTCGAGCGTGTTCGACAGCAGCATCGCGATCGTCATCGGCCCGAGACCGCCGGGCACCGGCGTGATCGCGCCGGCACGCTGCGCCGCGGTCTCGAACTCCACGTCGCCGACGAGCTTGCCGCTCTCGGTCCGGTTGATTCCGACGTCGAACACGCTCGCGCCCTCCCGGATCCACCCGCCGCGGACCATCCCCGGCCTGCCGACCGCGGCGACCACGAGCTCGGCGCGCTCGACCTCGGCGGCGAGATCCCGCGTGCCGGTGTGGCACACCGTGACCGTGCAGCCCGCGAGCAGCAACTCGAGCGCCATCGGCCGTCCGACGATGTTCGACGCGCCGACCACCGTCGCGCGCAGCCCGCGCAGCTTCATCCCGTACTCCTGGGCGAGGCGGATCACGCCGAACGGCGTGCACGGCCGCAGGCGCGGCCGCTTCTGCGCGAGCAGGCCGGTGTTCTGCGGATGAAAGCCGTCGACGTCCTTGCGCGGGTCGATCGTATCCATGATCTCGTTCGCGTCGAGACCGGCGGGCAGCGGCAGCTGCATCAGGATCCCGTCGACCGCGGGATCGGCGTTCAGCCGCACGACCAGCGCGAGCAATTCGCCGCGGCCGACCCCGGCCGGCAGGTCGTGCGCGAACGAGCGGATGCCGGTCTCCTCGCAGGCCTTGCGCTTGCTGCGCACGTACACGCTCGAGGCCGGATCCGTGCCGACCTGCACCACCGCGAGCCCGGGCGCCCGGCCGTGCCGCGCGGCGAACGCCGCGGCCCGCTCCTTCACCTCGCCGCGCACTTTCGCCGCGACCGCCTTGCCGTCGAGCAACGTCGCCGTCTGGGTCATCGCGCTCAGTACCGGTAGTGATCGGACTTGAACGGCCCGCGCTTGGCGACGCCGATGTACCGCGCCTGCGCGTCGGTGAGCTCGGTGAGCTCGACGCCGAGCCGCGAGAGCTGCAGCCGCGCGACCTTCTCGTCGAGCGGCTTCGGCAGCACGTAGACGCCGATCGGATACTTCGCGGTGTTCGCGTACAGCTCGATCTGCGCGAGCACCTGGTTCGCGAACGAGGAGCTCATCACGTACGAGGGATGCCCGGTCGCGCAGCCGAGGTTCACGAGCCGGCCCTCGGCGAGCAGGATCAGCCGCTTGCCGTCCGGGAAGATCACGTGATCGACCTGCGGCTTGATGTTGTCCCAGCGGTACTGGCGCAGCGCCGCGACCTCGATCTCGTTGTCGAAGTGGCCGATGTTGCAGACGATCGCCTGGTCCTTCATCCGCCGCATGTGCTCGTGGGTGATCACGTGCAGGTTGCCGGTCGCGGTCACGAAGATGTCCGCCTTGTCGGCGGCGTAGTCCATCGTGACCACGCGGTAGCCTTCCATCGCCGCCTGCAACGCGCAGATCGGGTCGATCTCGGTGACCCAGACCTGCGCGGACAGCGCCCGCAGCGCCTGCGCGCTGCCCTTGCCGACGTCGCCGTAACCGGCGACGACCGCGACCTTGCCCGCGATCATCACGTCGGTCGCCCGCTTGATCCCGTCGACCAGCGACTCGCGGCAGCCGTACAGGTTGTCGAACTTCGACTTGGTGACCGAGTCGTTCACGTTGATCGCCGGGAACGCGAGCTCGCGGTCGCGCGCCATCTGGTACAGGCGCTTCACGCCGGTCGTCGTCTCCTCGGAGACGCCCTTGATCTTCGCGAGCCGCGTCGAGTACCAGGCCGGCTCGGTCTTGAGCTTCGCCTTGATCGCGGCGAACAGGAATTCCTCTTCCTCGCTCCCGGGGTGCGCGAGCACCGCGGGGTCCTTCTCGGCCTTCGCGCCGAGGTGCAGCAGGAGCGTCGCGTCGCCGCCGTCGTCGAGGATCAGGTTCGAGTACCCGTTGTCCGGCCACTCGAAGATCCGGTGGGTGTAGTCCCAGTACTCGGCGAGCGACTCGCCCTTGACCGCGAACACCGCGGTCCCGCCCGCCGCGATCGCCGCCGCCGCGTGATCCTGCGTCGAATAGATGTTGCACGACGCCCAGCGCACCTCGGCGCCGAGCGCGTTCAGCGTCTCGATCAGCACCGCGGTCTGGATCGTCATGTGCAGCGAGCCGGTGATCCGGGCGCCGCGCAGCGGCCGGGTCGCCGCGAATTCCTCGCGGATCGCCATCAGACCGGGCATTTCGGTCTCGGCGATCCGGATCTCCTTGCGGCCCCACTCGGCGAGCGCGAGGTCCTTCACGGCGAAATCGGTGTTCGGTTTGGCTACGGCGTTCATCGTTCGAAACTCCTTCGGTCTTGCGGGGTGCGCCGGCGTCAGGCCGCGCGGGCGGACTTCGCCTCGGCGGCGAGCGTCTCGGCCTTGTCGGTGCGTTCCCAGGTGAATTCGGGCTCCTTGCGGCCGAAGTGGCCGTAGGCGGCGGTCTTCTGGTAGATCGGCCGGGTGAGATTCAGCATCTCGCGCAAGCCGTACGGGGTGAGATCGAAGTGCGCGCGCACGAGCCGCGTGAGCTTCTCGTCCGGGAGCTTGCCGGTGCCGAAGGTCTCGACCATGATCGAGGTCGGCTCGGCGACCCCGATCGCGTAGGAGACCTGGACCTCGCAACGCTCCGCGAGCCCGGCCGCGACGATGTTCTTCGCGACGTAGCGCGCCGCGTACGCCGCCGAGCGGTCGACCTTGGACGGGTCCTTGCCGGAGAACGCGCCGCCGCCGTGGCGCGCGAAGCCGCCGTAGGTGTCGACGATGATCTTGCGGCCGGTGAGGCCGCAATCGCCGACCGGACCGCCGATCACGAACCGCCCGGTCGGGTTGATGTGGTACTTGGTGCGCTTGTCGATCCACTTGCGCGGCAGCACCGGCGCCAGGATCTCCTCGATCACCGCCTCGCGCAGCGCCTTGGTCGACACCCCCTCGTGATGCTGGGTCGACAGCACGACCGCCTCGAGCCCGACCGGACGGTCGTCCTCGTAGCGCAGGGTGACCTGGCTCTTCGCGTCGGGCCGCAGCCACTCGAGCTTGCCGCTCTTGCGCACCTGGGCCTGGCGCTTCACGAGCCGGTGCGCGAGCGTGATCGCCGCGGGCATCAGCACGTCGGTCTCGTTGGTCGCGTAGCCGAACATCAAGCCCTGGTCGCCCGCGCCCTGCTTGCGTTCGTCCTTGCGGTCGACGCCTTGCGCGATGTCCGGGGATTGCTTGCCGATCACGTTGAGCACGCCGCAGCTCGCGCCGTCGAAGCCCATGTCCGAACTGTCGTAGCCGATGTCGAGCACCGTCTTGCGGACCAGGCCCTCGACGTCGACCCAGGCGTTCGTCGTGACCTCGCCGGCGACGATCACGACGCCGGTCTTCACCATCGTCTCGCAGGCGACACGGCCCTTCGGGTCCGCCGCCAGGATCGCGTCCAGGATCGCGTCCGAGATCTGGTCCGCGACCTTGTCCGGATGTCCTTCCGAGACCGATTCGGACGTGAACGAAAAGTGCTTGCTCATATGAGGCTTCCCGGGGCCGGTTGTTCAAAGGTTCGTACGTAACGCTGCGCGAATTGCGCGCGGGTGAAGCGGTGATTCTGCGGGCCGCGCGACTCGATCTTGACCGCCCCCATCAGCGAGGCGACCCGACCGGCCGTTTCCCACGGCAAGCCGTGCAACAAGCCGTGGATTAGACCAGCGCGATAGGCATCCCCGCAACCCGTCGGGTCGACGATCGTCTGCGCTGCGGCGCAAGGGATCTCGTGGCGGCCGCCGCGGGTGTGGATCGTCGAGCCGTCGCCGCCGCGCGTGACGATCAACGCCTCGACCCGTTCGAGCACGTCGGCCTCGGTCCAGCCGGTCTTCTGCTGCATCAGGCCCCATTCGTAGTCGTTGACCGCGACCCAGCGGGCCTGCGCGAGGAACACCTCGAGCTCCTGGCGGCCGAACATCGGCAGGCCCTGCCCGGGGTCGAACAGGAACGGGATCCCGGCGGCCGCGAACTGCCCGGCGTGCTCGATCATCGCCTGGCGCCCGTCCGGGGCGACCACGCCGAGCGCGACCGCACCGGCCGCCCGGACCTCGTTCACATGGGCGTATTGCATCGCCCCCGGATGGAACGCGGTGATCTGGTTGTCGTCGAGATCGGTCGTGATGTAGGCCTGCGCGGTGAACGCCTCGGGCACCACGGTCACGTGGGTGAGCTCGATCCCGAGTCCGCTCAAGCGCTCGGCGTAGGGCCCGAAGTCGTGTCCCGCGGTCGCCATCGGGATCCCGTGGTCGCCGAGCAGCGCGAGCCCGTAGGCGATGTTCGCCGCGCAGCCGCCGAACTCGCGGCGCATCTCCGGCACCAGGAACGCGACGTTCAGCAGGTGCAGCTTCTCCGGCAAGATGTGCTCTTTGAACCGGTCGGGGAAAATTAAGATCGTGTCATAAGCGACCGATCCGCAGATCAGCGCGCGCAGATTTCGCTCCGGCACCGGCACCATCCATTCTTCATTGGGGACGCAGGCTCATTCTACAGGCAAACCGCCACCGGCCGCTGCACGGCCGCGCCCGCGAGGCGCGATGACCAAGCCGCCGGCGGGCGCCACCGCGGCGCCGGGGATGTCGCCGCTCCTCGTGCTGCTCGGCACGATCACCCTGCTCGCGCCGTTCTCGATCGACATGTACCTGCCGGCGCTGCCGGCGATCGCGCGGGGCCTGCGCGCGAGCCCGGCGGCGATCGAATTGACCCTGCCGGCGTTCTTCGCGGGACTCGCGGTCAGCCAGATGCTGTTCGGGTCGCTGTCGGACCGGTTCGGGCGGCGCCCGCCGCTGCTCATCGGCCTCGCGACGGTCGCGATCACCTCGATCGGCTGCGCGACCGCCGGCAGCGCGCTCGCGCTGACCGTCTGGCGGATATTCCAGGCGATCGGCGTCGGCAGCGCGACGGTGATCCCGCGAGCGGTGGTGCGCGACCGCTTCGAGGTCGGCCACGTCGCGCGCGCGATGTCCCTGCTCGGGATCATCAGCGGCCTGGGGCCGATCCTCGCGCCGCAGGTCGGCGGCCTGCTGCTCGAGATCGCGAGCTGGCGGATGATCTTCTGGGTGCTCACCGCGCTCGCGCTCGGCGCGCTCGCGGCCGCGAACGCGATGCTCGTCGAATCCCGCCCAATCTCGCGCGGCCCCGCGCCCGGCCCGGGGCTGTGGTTCAGGCTGCTCGCCGACCGGCGCTTCCTGCGCTTCGCGCTGCCGGCGAACCTGATCTCGGCGAGCACGTTCGCGTACATCGCCGGCGCGCCGTTCGTGTTCATCGATCGGCTGCACCTGACGCCGCAGCGGTTCGCGTGGCTGTTCGGCGTGAACGCGCTCGGCCTGATGGCGGCCGGACGGCTCAACGCGCATCTCGTGCCGCGCTTCGGGCCGGAGTTCCTGTTCCGCCGCGCGATGCTCGGCACCGCGACGCTCGCGGCGACGCTGCTCGCGGTCGCGCTGCTCGGGCGCGGCGGCTTCTGGGCGCTCGCGATCCCGTTGTTCCTGTTCGTGTCGCTGCTCGGCTTCAACTTCGCGAACGGCTTCGCGCTCGCGCTCGCGCCGTACGGGGCGACCGCCGGAACCGCCGCGGCGCTGTACGGCACGATGCAGTTCACCTTCGCCGGCCTCGCGGGCGCCGCGGTCAGCGCGCTCTACGACGGCAGCGCGCGCTCGATGACCGGCGTGATGTGCGCGCTCACGGTGGCGGCGGTCGCGGTGTACCGGGCGCTGCGCGCCGGGATCGAGTGACGCGGCGCCGGGGTTTTTCGTTTAAGATCCGCGGATGGCAGGTCGAGCTCGCAACGGCCGATGGGGATGCGGTCCGGACGTTGCGCCGCGCGCGGGAGCGCGGCCTTGATCTTCGGCCGGGCGCTGTGCGGCGACTGGCGCGAGGCGAGCGGTCGCGAGTGGCTCGTGACCAACGGCCTCGGCGGCTACGCCTGCGGCACGATCGCGCTCGCGAACACCCGCCGCTACCACGGGCTGCTGATCGCGAGCCTCGTCCCGCCGGGCCGGCGCACGCTCCTGGTCGCGAAGTTCGACGCGACGGTCGAGTACGACGGCCGCCGGTTCGAGCTCGGCGCGAACGAGTTCACCGGCGGCGCGATCGCGCCGCGCGGATTCGTGCACCTCGAGTCGTTCGCGCTGCGCGACGGCGTGCCGACCTGGCGCTACGCGTTCGCGGACGCGCTCCTCGAGATGCGCCTGTTCATGGCGCCGCTCGCCTCGACCAGCTACGTCGGCTTCGCGCTGCTGCGCGGCGCGGCGCGCGCGCGCCTCGAGATCAAGCCCTACGTGACCTACCGCGGCCACCACGCGCAGGCGCGCGGCGCGCCGTCCTACCGGATCGAGACCGACGGCACGGACTGCCGCGTGCTCGCGTTCGAGGGCGCACGCGCGTACCGGCTGGTCCTCGACGGCGGCCGCTTCGAGGCCGCGGGCGACTGTTACTGGAACTTCTTTCACCGCGCCGAAGCCGAGCGCGGCCTGGATGCGATCGAGGACCTGTGGATGCCGGGCCGATTCCATCGCGAGCTCGGGGTCGGCGAGCGCGCCTACCTCGTCGCGACCGCGGAGGACGCGGCGCCCGCGGACGGCGCCGTGGTCGAGCGCCGCGTCGTCGCCGCGGCCACGGCGGCCGCCGCCCGGCTGCCGCCGTCGGCGCCGCGCTGGATCCACACGCTCGCGCACGCCTCGACCCAGTTCCTGGTTCGCCGCGGCGACGGCGGCACCGGCGTGATCGCGGGTTACCCCTGGTTCGGCGAGTGGGGCCGCGATGCGATGGTGTCGCTCCCGGGGCTCGCGACCGCGCTCGGCCGCCACGATCTCGCCGCGGGGGTGCTGCGCAGCTACGCGCGCCACGTCGATCGCGGCATGCTGCCGAACTGCCTGCCGGCCGACGACGCGCCCCCGCAGTACAACACCGCCGATGCGACCCTGTGGCTGTTCCACGCGCTGCACGAGCACCTGGCCGCGCGGCCGGATCCGGACCTCGAGGTGGAACTGTTCCCGACGCTGCTCAAGATCGTGAAGGCGCACGTGCAGGGCACGCGCTACTCGATCGGCGTCGACCCGGCCGACGGGCTGCTGCGCGCCGGCGAGCCCGGCACGCAGCTCACCTGGATGGACGCAAAGCAGGGCGACCATGCGTTCACCCCGCGGGTCGGCAAGCCGGTGGAGATCAACGCGCTGTGGCTGAACGCGCTCGACCTCACGATGCGGTTGGCGGAGCGGCACTCGCATCGCGACGCGTACGCGGCCTGCCGGCGGCTGCGCGCCGCGGCGACCGCGAGCTTTCACCGCTTCTGGAACGCCGAACGCGGCTGCCTCTACGACGTGATCGACGTCGACGGCGGCACCGCGGTGGACGCCTCGCTCCGTCCGAACCAGCTGATCGCGGCGGCGCTGCCGTACTCGCCGCTGACCGCGTCCGAGCGGCGCGAGATCGTCGACGTCTGCGCGCGCGAGCTGCTCACGAGCTACGGCCTGCGCAGCCTCGGCGCGCGCGAGCCGGGCTACCTCGGCGGGTATGCGGGCGATGCGTACCGGCGCGACTCGGCCTATCACCAGGGCACCGGGTGGGTCTGGCTGCTCGGCCCGTTCGCGTGGGCGCACTATCTCGCGTATGGCGATGCGCGCGCGGCCCGGGCGTATCTCGAGCCGGCCGCGCAGCTGCTCGAGGCCGACGCGATCGGAACCCTCGGCGAGATCTTCGACGGCGACGCGCCGCACGCCGCGCGCGGCTGCTTCGCACAGGCCTGGAGCGTCGCGCAGACCTTGCACGCGTGGGTCCGGCTCGAACGGCTCGCGGAACCGGCGGGCGGAGGCGGAGGATGAGCATCGAGCGCGACCGGCTGCGGAACGATTCCCGCGGGCCCGACGGCTGGCAGCACTGGGGTCCTTACCTCAGCGAGCGCCAGTGGGGCACCGTGCGCGAGGACTACAGCCCGAACGGCACCGCCTGGGACTATTTCCCGCACGACCACGCGCGCAGCCGCGCGTACCGCTGGGGCGAGGACGGGATCGCCGGCGTCGCCGACGCCGAGCAGCGGATCTGCGTATCGCTCGCGCTGTGGAACGGCCGCGACGCGATCCTGAAGGAACGGCTGTTCGGCGTGACCAACGCGCAGGGCAACCACGGCGAGGACGTCAAGGAGCATTACTACTATCTCGACGCGACGCCGACGCATTCGTACCTGAAGATGCTCTACAAGTATCCGCAGGCGGCGTTTCCGTACGAGGACCTGGTCGCCGAGAACGCGCGGCGCGGGATCGAGGATCCGGAGTACGAGCTGCTCGATACCGGCTGCTTCGCCCAGAACCGCTACTTCGACGTGTTCGTCGAGTACGCGCAAGCCGCGCCCGGCGACCTGCTGATGCGGATCAGCGCGTTCAATCGCGGGACCGAGGCCGCGGAGCTGCACCTGCTGCCGCAGATCACGCTGCGCAACACCTGGAGCTGGCGGCCGCAGGCGCCGCGCCCGTGGATCGAGGCGCGCGACGCCGGACACGTCGAGATCGGGCCGGCGACGCTCGGGATGCGGTACTGGTACTGCGAGGGCGCGCCGCAGTGGCTGTTCACCGAGAACGAGTCGAATGCGCCGCGGCTGTGGGATTGCGGCGATCCGGGCTACTTCAAGGACGCGTTCCACGATCGGGTCGTCCACGGCCGCGCCGACGCGGTGAATCCGGCCGGGCGCGGCAGCAAGGCCGGCGCCTGGCGCCGCACGACGATCGGTCCGGGCGGATCGTGGTGCGTGCGCCTGCGCTTGACGCGCGAGTCGTGCGCGGCGCCGTTCGGCGACTTCGACGCGACGTTCGACGCGCGCCGCGGCGAGGCGGACGAGTTCTACGCCGAGCTGCAGGCGGACCTCGCATCGGCCGACGAGCGGCGCGTACAACGGCAGGCGTTCGCCGGACTCGTCTGGAGCAAGCAGTTCTACCACTACGACATCCGCCGCTGGCTCGCCGGCGATCCGACGCAGCCGGCGCCGCCGCCGGAACGGCGCGCCGGCCGCAACACCGAGTGGGGGACGCTCGACAACGCCGACATCGTGTCGATGCCCGACAAGTGGGAATTCCCGTGGTACGCGTCCTGGGATCTCGCGTTCCACTGCATCCCGTTCGCGCTGATCGATCCGCGCTTCGCGAAGCATCAGCTCGTGCTGCTCACGCGCGAGTGGTACATGCACCCGAACGGTCAGCTCCCCGCCTACGAATGGGCCTTCAGCGACGTGAACCCGCCGGTGCACGCGTGGGCCGCCTGGCGCGTCTACCAGATCGACCGCAAGCACACCGGGGTCGGCGACCTCGCGTTCCTCGAGCGCGTGTTCCACAAGCTGATGCTGAATTTCACCTGGTGGGTGAATCGCAAGGACCCCGCCGGCAACAACATCTTCCAGGGCGGCTTCCTCGGTCTCGACAACATCGGCGTGTTCGACCGCAACCAGCCGCTGCCGGACGGCAGCTGCCTCAGTCAGGCGGACGGGACCAGCTGGATGGCGATGTACTCGCTCAACCTGATGCGCATCGCGCTCGAGCTCGCGCAGCACAACCCGGTCTACGAGGACATCGCGAGCAAGTTCTTCGAGCATTTCCTGCACATCGCGGAAGCGATGAGCACGCAGTACAACGAGGGCGACGGGCTCTGGGACGAGGGGGACGGGTTCTACTACGACGTGCTCAAGCCGCCGAACGGCGCGCATCGGCGGCTGCGGGTGCGCTCGATGGTCGGCTTGATCCCGCTGTTCGCGGTCGAGACGCTCGAGCCCGCCCTGCTCGCGAAGGTGCCGGGCTTCCACGCCCGGCTCGAGTGGCTGCTCGAAGCGCGTCCGGATCTCGCGGCGCTGGTCTCGCGGTGGCATGAGCCCGGCCGGGGCGAGCGGCGGCTGCTGTCGCTGCTGCGCGGCCATCGGATCCAGTGTCTGCTGCGGCGCATGCTCGACGAGACCGAGTTCCTGTCGGATTTCGGCGTCCGCGCGCTGTCACGCGTGTACCGCGACCAGCCGTACCGGTTCACCTGCGACGGCACGACGTTCGAGATCCGCTACGCGCCCGGCGAGTCGGACACCCGCGCGTTCGGCGGGAACTCCAACTGGCGCGGACCGATCTGGTTCCCGGTGAACTACCTGATCGTCGAGAGCCTGCAGAAATTCCATCACTATTTCGGCGACGACTTCAAGGTCGAGTGCCCGGTGGGCTCGGGGCGCACGCTCTCGCTCGAGGAGGTCGCCGCCGAGATCAGCCGCCGGCTCGCGCGGATCTTCCTCGCGGACGAGAACGGCCGCCGCCCGGTGATGCGGCACCAGCCGAGCGTGCAGAGCGACCCGAATTTTCGCGACTACATCCCGTTCCATGAATACTTCCACGGTGATCTCGGCCGCGGCTGCGGCGCGTCCCACCAGACCGGCTGGACCGGATTGATCGCGAAGTTGCTGATGCCGCGCCGGCTCGACCCGGCCTGACCCGGCGCCGAACCCTGCGACGAGGAGTGCGCGATGAGCGATTCGAAAACCGCCGAACCGACACCCGACGACGAGGACTGGCGCAAGACGCTGCCGTCCGAGACCTATCAGGTGATGCGCTGTCACGGCACCGAGCGGGCCGGCACGAGCCCGTTGAATCTCGAGCACCGCGCGGGCTCGTACCACTGCGCGGCCTGCGGCGCAGCCCTGTTCGAGTCCACGACCAAATTCGACAGCGGCACCGGCTGGCCGAGCTTCTACGCACCGCTCCCCGGCGCGGTCGGCACCACCGTCGACCGGCGATTGGGGATGCCGCGCGTCGAAGTGCATTGCGCGCACTGCGGCGGGCATCTCGGGCACGTGTTCCCCGACGGTCCCGAGCCGACCGGCGAGCGCTATTGCATGAACGGCGTCGCGTTGCGGTTCGCGCCGCAAGAACGCTAGCGGCGCGCAAAGCCTGGGTTACCGGGTTTCGACGGGCTCGTCTCAACGATCTCCGGGTAAACGCGGGTTCTACCCGGAGATCAGCCGAAATCCCTCAATCCCTACTTCGTCGCGTGCACCTTCGGGAGGTTCGTGAACGTCGTGCTCGCGTCCACCGGTATCGCGTATACCGAGTATCCGCCCGCCGACGTCCCCGACGCCGCATATCCCACCCCGAAGATCACGTTGTCGATGATCTTGTCGTTGTTCCCGACATCGCTAACCCCCGCCTGGTAGCCCCCGCCTAAATTCGGATTCCCGCACGAAGACTGGGGCTCGTTCCCGCTGATGTTGGCCAAACTGTCGTTCGTGATCGTATTGCCGACCACCTTGATGTTCGTCATCGTCGACGGCGGACCAGTCAGATCCCAATTCGACAGGTACACCCCGACGTCGTTGTCGACCACCGTATTTCCCACGATCTGGGTCCCGGTCGTGTACACATACGGAGGACCGTACAGCGGCCCGCCCACTGCGATAATCCCGCCGGACGACGCGCAGTTCAGTCCGATATAGGAATTGCCGGTCACCGTATTGCGCATGATCTGGGCGGTCGCGCCCCATCCGGCCTGAATTCCGTTCTGCGCGATATAGGCAATCCGACCCTGCCCCGTGACGATGTTGTTCTCGATGTCCGCCGTCGTTCCCGGGCCGTTCGCGACGATCCCGCCCTTCTGATAATTCCAGACCGAGTTCCCGACGATCCGCCCGGAAGCGCTGCCGCCGTCGAAAGCAGCGTAATAGATCCCCACCCCGTGCTGATCGCCGTTCAACGGACTCTCGCCGATGTCGTGAATCGAACTCTGCAGCACGTTCACCGTCACCACCGTGGTGTTGCCGTCCACCACGACCCCGAAGTAATTCGCCCCATGAATGTCCGCGTTCGACACGGTTCCCTGGCCGACGTCGTAGTACACGCCGATATTGCAGCCGCTGGCGTCCACCTCCCCGGATACCGTTTCCACCGGATTGATCAGCGCCGCGGTCAGGTTGTAGCCGTCGCGATAGAACCCCGTCGATGTGCACGTCGGCGCCGCTTTTGCTGTAACCGAAAAGCACGCTAGGACGGCGACAAGATAAATCCCTTTCATTGATGTCTCCTTCGAGCGCCTTGAGTTGAAGTTATTTGCTGACGAACAGTACTTTCAGTGGATGAGTACTTTTAGTTTCAGCCGATAGTACGCTCGATCGTCGCCGGCGGACAATCCTGGTTCGCTGTCCGATGGCGTCCAGATATTAATCTAATAAATTCATTATGTTATGCAGTTAACGTCGATTTTGCTCGAAGTCGTTTCGAACGCGATCGCCACGGACATGGCCCGCGCAACGGGAACGCGACGCGGTACCATTCCTTACCCGAGCCGGCGAGGATCGCCATGGATCACGCAATGCTTGCCCACACTGCCGCCACCTTGATGACCGCCGGCAAGGGTTTGCTGGCGGCCGATGAATCGAGCGCGACCGCCGAAAAGCGCTTCAAGTCGATCGGCGTCGAATCCACCGAGGCGAATCGACGTGCCTATCGAAACCTGCTGTTCAGCACGCCCTATATAGAGCGATTCATATCCGGCGTGATCCTGTTCGACGAGACGATCCGCCAGAAGACCGATGGCGGGGTGCCGTTCGCCGACTACCTGGCCGCCAAGGGCATCGTTCCCGGCATCAAGGTCGACAGGGGCGCCAAGGACCTGGCGTTATGCCCGGGTGAAAAGGTGACCGAGGGGCTCGACGGCCTGCGTGAACGTCTGGCCGATTACTTCGAGCTCGGTGCGCGCTTCGCGAAGTGGCGGGCCGTCATTGCCATCGGCCGGGATGTCCCGACGCACGCCTGTCTCGAAGCCAATGCACATGCCCTCGCCCGCTACGCCGCGCTGTGCCAGGAAGCATCGATCCTGCCGATCATCGAACCCGAGGTGCTGCTCGACGGCGATCACACGATCGAACGCTGCGAGGAAGTCACCGAGATGGCCTTGCGCGCGACCTATACCGCACTCGCGATGCATCGGGTCAGCGTGGAGCATACGATTCTCAAGGCGAGCATGGTGGTGTCGGGCAAGGATTGCGCGCGCGTGGCGGGCGTCGACGAGGTCGCCGAACGCACCGTGCGGGTGCTCAAGCGCACGGTGCCCGCGGCGCAGCCCGGCGTCGTTTTCCTGTCGGGCGGACAGTCGGATCTGGATGCGACCGCGCATCTGAATGCGATGGCGGTGATGAAGGGATCGCCGTGGCCTCTGAGCTTCTCGTATTCGCGTGCGCTGCAGAACCCGGCACTCAGGATCTGGAAAGGTCGCGTGGACCAGGTACGATCGGCGCAAACCGCCTTCTATCATCGCGCGCACATGAACGGCCTCGCCTCCGAGGGCAAATGGCATCCCGGGCTCGAGACCGAACGCGCGGACGGATAGCTTGGCGAGGGCGCAATGTCGAGCACGAGAGAGCGAGGTCGTTTTCGATGATGAGCCGCGCTGAGGTGCAGGTATCCCGCCATGCGGCGGCAGCTTGCCGACCAAACTCCGGCCGCGGCGGCTCGCGGTGCGGTCGGTCCTAGGCCGGCATCATGGTGTGGCTGGTCTCGATCTTAAGACATATCGGCCTCCCGCTGATCTTTCTGCTGATCCTCGTGGAGCAGATCGGCTTGCCGTTGCCGGGCTACACGCTCCTCATCGTGGCTGGCTCCTGGTCCGTGGCGGGAGGCGCGTCCGCGGCACGCATCACCGCCGTCGCCGTAATCGCTTCGCTGATCGCCGATCTGGGCTGGTATGCCGCCGGCCAGCGGTTTGGAAGCCGCGTATTGCGCACGATGTGCAAGTTGTCGTTGGAGCCCGACTCGTGCGTTCATGACACGGAGCGGGTCTTCACCCGGTTCGGTACCCGCGCATTATTGATCGCCAAGTTCTTGCCCGGCCTGGGAGCGGTCACCACGGCAATGGCCGGGGTCGTCGGGGCCGGCGTGACGGGCTTCGTCGTCTACGACACGATGGGTGCGACGCTTTGGGCGGGCTCGGGCGTACTGCTTGGAGAGACTTTTCACGGCGCGGTGGACGCGGTGTTCACCGAGCTGGGCGCGCTCGGTCGGGACGGACTCTGGATCGTCCTCGCGATGATCGGTGGATTCCTGGCCATCAAGTATTGGCGCCGGCACCTGTTCTTCCGGCAGCTGCGCATGAGCCGCATCTCGGTGCAGGAGTTGGCGCAAATGGTGGCGACCGGACGACCGCCGATGATCGTGGACGCGCGTGCACCGACCAGCCGGCTCCGGGATGGAATCATCCCCGGCGCGGTACCGTTCGAAACGCTGGCCGCGGAGCCGGATTCCGAGGTCTCGATCGGCGAAGTCGTCGTCTATTGCGCCTGTCCGAACGATGCCACCGCGGCGCGCGTCGCGAAACAACTGCTCGCGCGCGGCTTCAAACCCGTGCGGCCGCTGCAGGGCGGGATTCACGCGTGGCGTGACGCCGGGTATGCGGTCAGCACCGCCTGAGCGCGTGCCCGGATTCCCTTCCCTCGCGGTCAGCGCAGGATCGCGTTCGCGATCCTGGCCCAGTCGGGAGAATGGCTCACGAGGATGAACATCACGACGCTCTGACACAGCACGAACGCCGGCAGCCCCACCAGGTACACCCGGTGGATGCGCCGGCTGACGATCAAGTCGCGCAGGACTCCGAGCGCGACCAGCATGTCCACGCCGATGAAGAACCAGTGACGCGGCATGACTTGCGGCGGGAAACGTCCGAACGCCGCGGACGTCAACGCGCACGTCGCAAGCAGCATCAGCCGCCGGTGGTACTCCGGTCTCTTGCGCCAGACGATCGCGAGCGCAAAGGGGACGGCAAACGCCGCGATGTCGTAGAACGAAAGCCCGAGAATTGGCACCGCGCCCCTCCCCGCGAAGTGGAGGATTCGAAAGCGCGACATGACGATCGCCGTCCAGATGCCGACCAAGAATACCGCGCTGCCAAGCGCGACGCCGAGCCAGCCCATCGTGCGATGCAAGCGCAGGTTGTGCACCCGGATCAGCAGGGACTGGCAAATGAAGAATGCCAGCCACCCGGAGAAGACCGCCGCGTGCAGGTACAGCAGCAGCGGCCGCGCCGGCACCGCGTGGATCAAGTTCGTCTCGATCGTTTGGCTGAAGCCGTACATGACCGTCGCGGCGATCAGCAGCGCCATGCCAAGATAAAAATATTGCTCCAGAAAGCGTGCCGGATTCATGGTGCCGGCACCGGCCGATTCGCCGGGCGGGTACCATCGCGTGCGGGCGCTCAGGACGCATTCTCCCTGCGTGCGTGAACCGACGACGGGTCCGCTGACCGACGGCCGCTTCGGCCGGCGGTCAGCGGACGCGGCTCACGCCTTTTTGATCAGCCGTGTGATCCAGACGAGAATCACCGCCCCGATGAAGGCGACGATGAGCGAACCGATCAGGCCGCCGCCGTGCCAGATCCCGAGCGCCCCGAACAGCCAGCCGCCCAACAGGGCACCGAGGACCCCGAGCACGATGTCCATCACGACGCCGTAGCCGCCGCCCTTCATCACCTTGCCGGCGCCCCAGCCCGCAATCAGACCGATGATTATCCAACTGATAATACCCATGGTGACTCCCCTTCACAGCCGCAGGTCTTGTCTACCGATCGCGCGAGCACGTGTGATTCGCCCGCGGATCGGGCGTGTCAGCCCGTACCCGGGAAGTATAACGCCGGGGAACGATTTGCGCGCAGGTACACCGCCTTCGGGCATCAGCCTGTGAAAAGGCACGGTGTTCTTCGCCGCGCCGTAGCCGCGCGTTGTGCCGTGGCGAGCATGATTGCGAATCGGTGCAATCTTGTGATCAACTGCGGCGTACCG
>JAJYAM010000109.1 GCA_021779535.1 Pseudomonadota bacterium | reverse complement strand
CCCTCGATCGATCCGTCGCCGTCGATGCGGAACAGGTGCAGCCACTCGTTCTCGACGAGCTGGCGCACCGTCGCGTGCCGGGCGATCACCCGGTCGATCATATCCCGCGGCGCCTCGATGAGCACCGAGAGTCGCAACGGCGTGTGCATCCACCGCGCGCCGTCGTGGACCGATTGCCGCGACAATCCGACCCGCAAGTCGCCGGTGTTGCCCTCGAACACGCCGATGTGTCCGCAGGCGACGTTGTGCAGCACCTTGTTGCCGCTGCCGTAGCGCTCCGGCGCGACCGTCGATGCGTAGTACTGCAGGTTGATCCAGTGGGTCACGATCATCGGCGCCGTCATGATCAGCTCGAGCACCCGACCGTCGCGATCCTCGCGCCAGGCGTAGTCATGCAGGAACGCGCGGCCGGCGAGGTCGATGCCGCGCGTGCGTGCGCGCGGCGCGACGATGAATGCCGCATTGTCCGCAAGGCCCCATTCCGGGCGGGTCTGCGCCCAGTCGCGCGCGCGCCGGCGAATCTCCCGCAACAACGGGGTGGGGCGCTCCGCGAGGGCGCCGAGACCGAGGCTCGGCGCGCGCTCGGAGCGCGTGCGCCGGCCGGCGTCGGCGAGCGCGGCCCGCAGGCGCTCGACGTCCGGTGCATGACTGGCCGGCACCGCGTCGAGGTCGAACAGGCGCAGCTCGTCGGTGGTCGTGTTGTGGAGCGCGGCGATCGCGATCGTGTCGGCGGGGATATGGATGTCGCGATCGAGCAGCGCGGATCGCAGCGCAGGATCGTTCAGCAGCGCCGCGAGCACCCGGGCGTTCACCTCGCCGGTGTGCCCGCCGCAGGCACCGCAGTCGAGCGCGGCGGCCTGCGGGTTGTTGGCGCTCTGGCTGCCGTGACCGACCAGCACGAGCAGCCGTGCGAACCCCGAGGTCAAGCTCATCGCGCGCAGGATCGAGGCGACGAGATCCGCACGACGGGCGACGTCGCCGGCATCGCCAGGCTGAATCTGCGGACGCAGGCCGCGGGCGTCGGCGGCGCTGAGTCCGCGTGTCGCCAGTGGTTCAAGATCGCGACCGATGCGTCGCCGCAGCAGCGCGGCGAGATAGCCGAGGCCGAGCGTCTCGACGAGCGAGAAATTGCCGGTCGGCAGTCGCTGGAAGGGCTGCCACGCGGCCTGAGCCCGTAGTGCGCGGCGGCGCCGGTCGCGGATCCGCCGATCCAAGCCGGCATCGCCGGTCGAGTCGCTGACCTCGAGCGACGGGGCGAGCAGCCCGGGCAGCTGCGGGCGCGCGGCGTGGGTGCCGATCGGCCGGTAGCGGATCGGGAGGCCGAAGAAGCCCGCGAAACCGCGCGTCTCGAGCCCGGGATCCGCCGCTTCCAGCGCTCTGCGGAAGCGCTCCGAGCGCACGTCGATGCAGAATACGAGCTGCGCGGCGCTCGTGCGCGATTCGTGCGGCGCGTCCGCCGCGGCCGCGCGAGCCCGAAGAGCGCCGATCAACCGATCCTGGTAGCTGATTTCCTGCGCCCGCTGCCAGATCGCGCCGAACGCGTCCTGCGGTGCCGGCGGGACCCGGCGGGCGCGCCGCCACTGTTCGCGCCATCGCTCGGGGTGCGACCGGGGAAACTGCCGACCGTCGTCGAGCAGCGCTTCCCAGCTCGCACGAATCGCGAGCAGCGCCCGCAGGGCCTGATCCGACGTGCCCGCGAGGCCCGCCTCCCAGCCGAGGTACGCGCACCAGGAAGCCCAACCGTTGATGCGCAACAAGCAGACCCGCAGGAACGTCTCGGCGTCGTCCGCGATGCCCAGCCGGTCGAGCGACCATGCGAGCGCGGCATCCGCGGTCGGCGGCAGTTCGTGCGCGCGCGCGCGGATCTCGGGCGCGTGCATCAAGGGCTCGAGCGCGTGGTCCACCTGCAGGCCGCTTCGCCAACCCTCGAAGAGCCCGCCGGCCGGGGCGCGATGCCAGTCCGCCTGGAGCTCGTCGAAGTACGACGCGCAGTATTGGCTGATCTGCTGGGTGATCGTCTCGCGCCAGCGCAGTCCGCTCGGCAGACCCGGGTCGCCGTCCAGTACGTCCGAGAGCAACGGGAGCGCCGGGGCTCGCAGTGGACTCGCCCGCAAGGCGGCGATGGCGTCGTCGAGCGAGGCGGACGCACGGTGCTCGGCCAGCGCACGCGCGAGCGCCGCCGGCGTGATCTCGCCGGCGCGCCACGCGCGTCGATAGTCTTCCGGAGCGAGCGTCATCCGGCTCCCCGTGAGACGAGCGATCGTCGCCGCGGCGTCCACGAACGGTCGGTCGATGAAACCCCAGAACGGGTTGACGGCGATCTGCCGATCCAGGGGCCAGTTCGGTGCGATCGCGCGGCATGCACCGTCGATCGCCGAGGCGAACGGGGCTGACCGCGGCGCGTGGGTTTGCACGCGGGTCATCGTTCACTCCCGTTCGGTTCGAGATACCCGGCGTTCGCGACGGCTTCGCCGGCACGGGCCGGCCAGAGCCGGAAGGTCCAGCGCGTGAACCGCTCATCCAGGTAGAACCCGGCGTAGACCCACGCATACAGCCGTGCCGAGAGCGCGGACCGCCCGAGTGCGTGCGGACCGCGCGTCACCAGCACCGCTTGCGCGAGATAGAGCGCCAGGAAGCCGGCCAACACCGCATCGGCGAGCGGTGCCGGTACCGGCGTGACGGCGATCCCGACCCGCGCCGACAGGAATGTGTGTACCAGAAGGTAGACTTGTGTCGCGCCGGCGAGCGCGAGGAGCCGCACGCCGAACTGCCGGAACGAGGTGGTTGCACGCGACCACAGGAGCGTGGCGAGGCCGCTCGCGAGCAAGGCCGGCACGACCCCGGGGAGCGGCGGCAGTCCCACCGCGCGGTGCCAAAGGACAGCCGACCCGAGCACCACGCTCCACGCGATCGGCCATGCGAGGATCGGACCGGCGAGGGTTCGGCCCGGCGTCGGCGGCACCGCGTCGCTCGCCATTCGCCGCGCGAGACTCGCTTGCACGGTCTCGCCCGCACCGAGGAACGCGTACGCCTTGTACGCGGCGTGCGCGATCAGGTGCAGCAGTGCGAGATCGTAAAGGCCGAGCCCGCATTCCATGACCATGAAGCCCATCTGCGAGCAGGTCGACCACGCGAGACGCACCTTCACCGTGATCCGGGTCAGCATCACGAGTCCGGCGAGCACGGCGGTCAGGCCGCCGATCCCGACGAGCAGCGTCCGCGCGGCCGGTGCGGCGCCGATGAGCGGTGCCAGCCGGATCAGCACGTAGCCGCCCAGGTTGACGACTCCCGCGTGCAACAGCGCCGACACCGGCGTCGGCGCTTCCATCACCTGGATCAACCAGCCGTGCAGCGGCAATTGCGCGCACTTCAGCAGGACGGCGACCGCGATCAGGGCCGCGGCGAGCCCCGCCGGCGCCGGCAAGGCCGGTGCCGCACGCGCGAGCCGCGCTAGCGTGCCGAGGTCGAGCGTTCCCCATTGCCGGTAGAGCAGGACCGCCGCGCCCATCAGGCAGGCCTCGGCGAGCCGGCTCGCGAGGAATTTCTTGTGCGCGACGATGACCGCCGCCGAGCGGTCGGGATAGAACGTGAGGAGTTGATGCAGCGCCAGACTGCTCGCGCTCCACGCCAGGATCAGCACCGCGAGATTGCCGGTCACGACCACGGTACTCACCGAGGCGAGGGTCGCGCCATAGGCGGCGACGAAGCGGGTCTGCCCGGGTTCCCCGTCGAGATACCGTCGCGCATAGTCGCCGATGATCCAGCCGAGGTAGGCGATCAGCAGCACGACGAGCGCCTCGGCGTCCGGGATCGACACCACCGGCTGCCCCCGTCCGGACGCCAGGGCCATCACCGTGCAGGTCACGGCCAGCGCGAGCGCGACGCGGGTCGCGGTCGCGAGCGAACGCCAGCGGGTCCTCGGCCGGGCCGCCGCGAGCAGCGCCGCCCCGAGATACGCGGCGGGGATACCCCAGGCCAGTGCGGGGATGATTGCGATCATCGAGTGTCCTCCGAACGACGCGACCGGGCGCAGTATCGGGTCGGAGGAGATTCCAGTAAAATAGAATGATCAGAACATTGCGTTCTTTAAAAAAGAACATGCAGTCACTCAACTTCCGGCATCTGCTGTACTTCTGGCACGTCGCGAAGAGCGGCCACCTGACGCGCACGGCGAACGAGTTGCGGGTCTCGCAATCGGCGCTTTCGGCGCAGATCCGCCTGCTCGAGGGCCATTTCGGCAAGTCGTTGTTCGACCGCGTCGGTCGCCGCCTGACGCTCACCGACTTCGGCACGACCGTGCTCGGCTATGCGGACGAGATCTTCGGCCTCGGCCAGGAGCTGATGGCGACGGTGCGAGGCGGGATGGGCCGGCGCGTCCAGCAGCTGCGGGTCGGCGCGGTCGCGACGCTGTCGAGGAACTTCGTCGACAACCTGCTGCGGCCGATCCTGGGCGAGCCGCGGATCCGGTTGAGTCTCGAGTCCGGGACGCTCGAGGAGCTGCTCGGCCGCCTGCAGGTCCACAACCTCGACGTCGTGTTCTCGAACCGCCCGGTGGTCGCCGATTCGGGACGGCCCTGGCGTTGCGTGCGGATCGATCGGCAGTCGGTCTGCCTCGTCGGGCCGCCGCGCCCCCGGTCGAAGCGTTTCCGGTTGCCCGCGGACGCCGCGGGCCAGCGCTTCGTCGTGCCCGGACCAAGCAGCGACATCCGCAGCCAATTCGACGCATGGTGCGAGAA
>JAJYAM010000108.1 GCA_021779535.1 Pseudomonadota bacterium | reverse complement strand
GCGCGGCCGGCGAGCGCGGCGCCAGTGGCCGCGGCGCCCGTGGCGGCGGCACCCGCGGCCGCGGCGCCGGCCGTGACGATCGACGAGTTCGGTCGCGTGGATCTGCGGATCGCGAAGATCCTCGCGGCGGAGCACGTCGACGGGGCCGACAAGCTGCTGCGCCTGCGGGTCGACCTCGGCGAACTCGGTGAACGCCAGGTATTCGCCGGGATCCGCGCCGCGTACGATCCGGCGACGCTGGTCGGCCGGTTGACGGTCGTCGTCGCGAATCTCGCGCCGCGCAAGATGCGCTTCGGCGTGTCCGAGGGCATGATCCTCGCCGCGGGCCCGGGAGGGCCGGACGTGTTCCTGCTGTCGCCGGACGCGGGCGCTGCGCCGGGCATGCGCGTGAAGTGAGATGAGCGGCGCCCGGGCGGACGCGCTCGCCGCCGACATCGACGCACGCCTGCCCCAAACGCAATGCACCCGCTGCGGCTACGCCGGGTGCGCGCCCTACGCCGCCGCGATCGCCGCCGGCGAAGCCGGGATCGATCGCTGCCCGCCGGGCGGCGCCGCGACGATCGCCGCGCTCGCGCAATTGCTCGGCCGGACGCCGCTGCCGCTGAACCCCGCCTGCGGCACCGAGGGCCCGCCGCGGGTCGCCGTGATCGACGAGGCGCGCTGCATCGGCTGCGCGAAGTGCCTCGCGCCCTGCCCGGTCGACGCGATCGTCGGCGCGCCGAAGCACCTGCACGCGGTGCTCGAGGAGCGCTGCACCGGTTGCGAGCTGTGCCTCCCGCCCTGCCCGGTCGACTGCATCGAGATGCAGCCCGCGCCACCGTCGCACCGCAACGACCCCGGGCTCAATCGCACGCGCTACGCGGCCCATCGTGCCCGCGCCGCCCGGCTCGCGCAGGAGCGCACGCAAGCGATCGCCGCGAAGAAGGCGCTCGCCGGGCGGACGGCGGCGACGCGATGAACGACGCGAAGCGGCGCGAGATCTTCGCGCGGTTCCGCGCGGCGAACCCGGCGCCGCGCAGCGAGCTGCGCTACCACGGCGCGTTCCAGCTGCTGGTCGCGGTGATCCTCTCGGCGCAGGCGACCGACAAGAGCGTGAACCAGGCGACCGAGCGCCTGTTCGCGGACGCCGGCACGCCGGAGGCGATGCTCGCGCTCGGCGTGAGCGGTCTGTCGCGTTACATCCAGTCGATCGGCCTGTATCGCGGCAAGGCGCGGCACCTGATCGAGACCTGCCGTTTGCTGCTCGAGCGGCACGGCGGGCGCGTGCCGCACGACCGGGAGGCGCTCGAGGCCTTGCCGGGCGTCGGGCGCAAGACCGCGAACGTCGTATTGAACGTCGCGTTCGGCGAGCCGACGATCGCGGTCGACACGCACATCTTCCGGGTGGCGAATCGGACCGGGATCGCACCCGGCAAGACGCCGCGCGCGGTCGAGGACCGGCTGATGCAGGTCGTGCCCGGGGAATACCGCCACGATGCGCATCACTGGCTGATCCTGCACGGCCGTTACGTCTGCAAGGCGCGCCGCCCGGACTGCCCCCGCTGCTTGATTCGCGATCTATGCGGCTACCGGGACAAGACGCCCGCGGAGCGCGCATGAGCGAGCCCGGCGGCTATTCGCGCGACGCGCTGCGCAAGGCCTACGTCGAGGCCTGGGCGAAGGCGCGCGCGGGCGCGCCGCTGACGCCGCTCGAGGCCTTGCTCGCCGACGTCGTCGCGTTGCACCCGGAATACCACGCGACGATCGCGGACCTCGAGGACGCGCTCGGCCACGAAAAGAGCGCGGCCGGCGACGCCGAGAACCCGTTCCTGCACCTGGGATTGCACGTCGCGGTGCGCGAGCAGCTCGCGATCGACCGGCCGCCCGGCGTCGCCGCGATCCATCGCCGCGCGATCGCGAGACTCGGCGATGCGCACGCCGCGGATCACCTGCTGGCCGACGCGCTCGGGCGAACGCTGTGGGAGGCGCAGCGCGCCGGGGTCGCCCCCGACGAGCGCCGCTACCTCGCGCTCGCGCGCGCCGCGCTCGAACGCTGAGCGGCGCGGGCGCTGAGCGGCACGGGCGCACGCCCGCCGCGTCAGCGCTTCGGCAGGTACAGGTCGGTCAGCGTCCCTTCGAACGCCTCCGCGGCCATCGCGACCGTTTCGGAGAGCGTCGGGTGCGGGTGCACGGTGAGGCCGACGTCCGCGGCATCCGCGCCCATCTCGATGCTCAATGCGACCTCGGCGATGAGCTCGCCGGCATTCGGGCCGACGATGCCGCCGCCGATCACCCGGCGCGTCTGCGGATCGAACAGCAGCTTGGTGAGCCCCTCGTCGCGGTCCAGCGCGAGCGAACGGCCGCTCGCCGCCCACGGAAAGACGCCCTTGCCGTACGCGATGCCGCGGGCCTTGGCCTCCGTCTCGGTGAGGCCGACCCACGCGATCTCGGGATCCGTGTAGGCGACCGAGGGGATGCAGCGCGCGTCGAACGACGCTTTGTGGCCGGCCGCGACCTCGGCCGCGACCTTCGCCTCGTGGCTCGCCTTGTGCGCGAGCATCGGCGGTCCCACGACGTCGCCGATCGCGAAGATATGCGGGACGTTGGTGCGCATCTGCGGGTCGACCGGGATCACGCCGCGGTCGTTCACCGCGATCCCGGCGGCCGCCGCATCGATCGCGCGCCCGTTCGCGACCCGGCCGACCGCGATGAGCACCCGGTCGAACTCGGCCGGCGCGGGCGCACCGGGGCCCTCGAAGGTCGCCCGCAGCGCATCGGGCCGCGCGTCGAGCGCCGCGAGCTTCGTCGCGAGCAGGATCCGCTCATAGCGCTTCTCGAGGCGCTTCTGCAGCGGCCGCACCAGATCCGGATCCACGCCCGGCATCAGGCCCGGCGCGAGCTCGACGACCGTCACTCGCGATCCCAGGGCCGCGTACACGCAGGCCATCTCGAGGCCGATGATTCCGCCGCCGACCACGAGCAACCGGGCGCACTCGGGCAGCTCCAGCGCACCGGTCGAATCGATCACGCGCGGGTCCGCGGGGAGCCCGGCGGGACGCACCGGCGAGGATCCGGCCGCGACGATGCACTGCCGGAAATCGAGCTGCCGCGAGCCGCTGTCGGTCGCGACGGTGAGCGTGTGCGGCCCGGAGAACTTCGCCTCGCCGCGTACGACCTCCACCTTGCGCTGCTTCGCGAGCGCCGCGAGCCCGCCGGTGAGCTTTCCGACCACGCGGTTCTTCCACGCGCGCAGCGCCCCGCGATCGATCCGCGGCGCGCCGAATTCCACGCCGCAGGCGGCCAGCGCCGCGGCCTCCTCGATCACTCCCGCGGCGTGCAGCAGCGCCTTCGACGGAATGCAGCCGACGTTCAGGCATACGCCGCCGAGCGTCGGCCCGCGTTCCACCAAGGTCACCCGCATCCCGAGATCGGCGGCGCGGAACGCAGCCGTGTAGCCCCCGGGACCGCCGCCGAGCACGACGAGGTCGACGGCGCCGGGCGGGGCCGTGGCCGGCGTGACCGCAACAGGCGGGGCCGTGGCCGGCGCGGCCGCACCGGCCGGAGCGTCGACGACGCCGATCAGCGCGCCCGACGCGACCCGATCACCCTTCTTGAGCTTGACCTCCCGCACGATCCCCGCAACCGGCGACGGCACGTCCATCGACGCCTTCTCGGACTCCAGCGTGAGCAGCGGATCGTCGACCGCGACCGTCGCCCCCGGCGCGATCAGCACCTCGACGACCCCGGCGTCCTTGACCTCGCCGAGATCCGGAACCCGGACTTCGATCAGGCTCATTGCAGCGCCTTCACGTCGCCGAGCGTCTTCGCGAGGAACACCACGAAGCGGGCGGCGGCCGCCCCGTCGATCACCCGGTGATCGTAGGACAGCGACAGCGGCAGCATCAGCCGCGGCCAGAACGAGCCGTACTCGTAGACCGGTTGATGCGACGCGCGCGATACGCCGAGGATCGCGACCTCCGGGGCGTTGATGATCGGCGTGAACGACGTGCCGCCGATCCCGCCGAGGCTCGAGATCGTGAAGCTCCCGCCCTGCATCTGCGCGGCGGTGAGCTTGCCCGCGCGTGCGCTGGCCGACAACGTCGCGAGCGCACGGGCGACGTCGAGCAGCCCGAGCCGGTCCGCATCGCGGATCACCGGCACGACGAGCCCGTTCGGCGTGTCCGCCGCGAAGCCGATGTGGAAATAGCGCTTCATCACCAGGTTCTCGCCGCCCGGATCGAGCGAGGCGTTGAACCGCGGGAACTCCTTCAGCGCGAGTACGCACGCGCGCACCAGATACGCGAGCACCGTGAGCTTCACGCCCGCGTCGGCGGCCTTGTCCTGCATCCGCTGCCGCTCCGCGTCGAGCGCGGTGATGTCGGCGAGCTCGTGCTGCGTCACGTGCGGCAGGTTGAGCCAGCTCGCCTGCAGACGCGCGCCGGAGATCTTCTGGATGCGCGACAGTGGAGCGATCTCGACCGGTCCGAACGCGGCGAAATCGACCGTCGCGACCTTGGGCAACCCCGCCGATGCGCCGGCGCCGGACGGCGCGCTCAGCAATCGCTTCACGTGCGCCTTCACGTCGTCGGACGTGATCCGGCCCTTCGGCCCCGTCCCGGGGATGCCGGCGAGGTCGGCGCCCAGTTCACGCGCGAACTTGCGAACCGACGGGCTCGCGTGGGCCTTCGAGAAGCCCGCCTCGTCGATCGCGTGCACGATCGTCCCCGGCGACGCGGCGGTGTCCTGCGCGCCGCGTGGCTCGGCGAGGGCGGAGCGGCGCGCGTCGGCGGCCGGCGCCGCGGCGGCCGGC
>JAJYAM010000107.1 GCA_021779535.1 Pseudomonadota bacterium | reverse complement strand
CGGCACCGAGTCCGCGTCGAGGCTGATGCTGTATCCCATGAACGAGCGCCTGGAGGCCGACGCATCCTCGACTCCGCTGAACGCCGGAGATCTTGACCGCGGATGACGTCGATCTCGGAACGAAGTTTCGCCGAACCGGTCGATCGCGTTTGAATGCTCGACCCAGTCCCGCAAAAGACCGGTTGGCTCGGGTGATCGGCGCGTCATTATGTGGCGCGCCCCCAGAAATTACGCGGTGCTGTCGCCGAACCCCCGGCCTTCGGGTTCATGGCTCCGGGAAGATTACCAACGTTGATTTTGAGGAAATTTTACTTTTCTTGAATTCAGTGCCTTGCGAAACAACGGCCGCCGAGACGACGTTGCATTTGTCACGTCGGCGCATGACGAAGCGGCACTGACTCCCGCGGAAATCCCGCAAGGCTCAAACAAGGGGTCTCCGGAATTCCGTGTGATCGGGCGATACTCCCCGGTCGCCGCCGGCGCGCCACCTCCCCTCATGCGATGTCGTCAACCGAGTGCCTCCTCCGGGGGTGCCCCCGGGGCGGGATGCCTCGTGATGTATCTCTCGTGCAGCCTGATGAGCAGGCAATAAACCACCGGTGTGGCGATCAGCGACAGCAGCACGGAGAAGCACAGCGCGCCGATGACCGCGATCCCGAGGGGCTGCAGCATCTGCGCGCCGGCGCCGGCACCGTAGGCGAGCGGTACCATGCCGAGGGCCGCCGCGAGCGATGTCATGAGAACGGGCCGGAGCCTGCGATGACCGGCGCGTACCAGTGCCTCGACGAGTTCCACGCCCTCGCCGCGCAACTGCCGGCAGTAGTCGAGCACCAGTATGCCGTTCTTGGCGACGATGCCGACACCGATGATCGCGCCGAGGTAAGACACGATGTTCAAGGTGGTGCCGCTCACCCAGAGGCCGACCATTGCCCCGAAGAGCGCGAGCACCGCGCCGAAGACGATCGCGATCGGCTCGTGGAAGGAACGGAATTCGATCACCAGCACCGTGAAGACCAGCAGGATGGCTGCGAGCAGCACCGCCATGAGATCCTGGAACGACTGCTGCTGCAGCCGATAGAGTCCTGCGAACTGCACGCTCCCTGGCGGTAGCCAGGCATCCTTGGCGAGCGCCGCGCGCACCTCGCCCATCGCGGTGCCGAGGTCGATGCCCTGCAGGCGCGCCGATACGATGACGTCCTGGCGCAGATTGTCGCGATTCAACTCCACCTCGTTGGGGCGCTCCTGCACGGTCGCCACCTGGCTGAGCCGCACGATCGCGCCCGTTGGCGTACGGAGCGGCAGATCGGCTAGCGCGGAGAATCGATCGACGCTGCTCGGAGCGGCGAGCACGCGCACGTCCACGACCCGATCGCCCTGCAGCACGTACGAAGAGGTACTGCCGAGCAGGGCGTTGTTGACCGCGCCGGCGATGTCCTGCGTCGTCAGCCCGAAGCGCCCGGCTTGCTCGGGGCGCACGCGCAGGTCGATCGTGGGTCCGCTCACCACCAACCCGTCGAAGGTATCGACCAGGCCCGGGATCTTCTTGATCTGTGCCTCGACCCGTGGCGCGGTCTTCTCGAGCCAGGCCCGGTCCGGGGAGAAGAGCCGGATTTCCACCGGATAAGGGGCGAGCTGCAGGTCGCCAACCAAGTCCGTGAGAAACCCTTTGAAGTCCCAGCGGATCATCGGGTAGCGCTGGTCGAACTCGGCGCGCAGATGGTCGAGGACCTGCTCGGTCGTGTGCTTGCGGTGGGTCTTGAGCTTGATTAGGAAGCTGCCGACATTGGGTTCTGCGAGGAACGGGCCGAGCTGAGTGCCGAGCCGGCGCGAATACGCCTGCACGTCGGGATCGGCGCGGATGAGCCGCTCCGCCTGATCCAGCTCCCGTGAGGCCTCGTCGAGACTCGTGCCTGGGAGGGCCGAGTAGTCGATGTTGAACCCACCCTCGTCGAACTCGGGCAGGAAGCCCGTCTGCAATTGCCCGTAGATCAAGACCGCACCGACCGCGATCGCGGCGCAGGCGAGCAGCGTGAGGGCGGCATGCCGCAATGACCAGCGCACGGCGTATTCGTAGGCACGCAGGATGGGCCTCAAGATGAAGCCACCGTCCTCCCCCACCTGCGGGCCGCCACGGATCAGCCAGGCGGCCAGCGACGGTGTCAGGGTCACGGCCAGCACCAGCGACACCAACAGCGAGACCACCATGGTGATCCCGAGGGCGCGGAAGAACACGCCGGCGAGCCCCGGCAGGTACATGAGAGGCAGGAATACCACGACGGGCGTCAGGGTCGAACCGACGAGCGCCGTCAGGATCTCGCCCATGGCTTCCTGGATCCGCGCGAGGCGCGGACCGCCGAGGGCGAAGCGGTGGCACATCGCCTCGACCACGATAATGGCGTTGTCGATGATGAGACCGATCGAGGCCGCGATGCCGCCGAGCGTCATCATGTTGAAGCTCATTCCGGCGATTTTCATCGCCACGAAGGTGATCAGCACCGAGATCGGAATGGTGACGATCGCCGTCCAGACGCTGCCCCAGCTCTTAAGGAATAGATACAGGATGACCGCCGAGAGAATCAGCCCGAAAATGACGGCGTCCCAGACGTTGCTGATGGATGAGCGAACGAACGAGGATTGGTCGTAAAAGAACCCGAGATGCATGTCTGTGGGCAGCTCGCGATGCAGCAACTGCAGTTGCGCCTGCAGCGCCTTTGCGATTGCGGGCGTGCTGGCGTTGGTATGGCTCTCGATATCGAACAACACCGCGGGGCGTCCTTGGGCGGTGATGTTCGTGTAGACCGGCGCCGGTGCGCGGACGACCCGCGCCACGTCGCGCACGCGGATCGGATGGCCGCCACGGTCGGCGATCACGACGTCGCCGATCTGCCCGGCCGAATACACCCGGCCGTCGACTGTGGTGAGGTACAGCCGGTAGTTCTGCGCCAGGAACCCCGCGGAGGCGACCATGTTGTTGCGCGCCAGCGCTGCGGTCACCTCCGGCAGCGCCAGATGCGCCGCCTGCAGCTCGAGCGGGTCAACCACCACGTGGTATTCCGGCACGCGGCCGCCGATGATCTCCACCCTGGATACGCCGGGGATCTGCAGAAAGAGCGGCTTGATGGTGTAGGTGGCGGTATTCCACAGGTCCATGAGGTTGTGGTTGCTCGCCGTCAGGCTGATGCCGATGATCGGATAACTCAGCGAGAACCCGACGCGCTCGGCGCTGGTGACCGCCGTGGGCGGCAGCTCGCTGCGCATCTCGGAGAGCCGCCCGAGCACGTAGAGTTCCGCGCGGTGCATGTCCGTGCCCCAAGCGAACTTCACGTTGACGATCGCCGATCCCCGTGTCGTCGTGGACAGCACCGAGGTCACGCCCGGAATGCTCTTCAAGGACTGCTCGACCGGCCGTGTGATCGTCGCCATCATCTGGTCGGCCGGCATGATGCCGTTGCCGATGTTGACGACAATGCGTGGAAAGGCCGTCGCCGGAAATACCGACGAGGGCGTCTTCAGGGCCGCGAACACGCCTGCGGCACAGAGTACGGCCGCGATGAATGCGATGGCGACCGTGTATCGGATTGCGAACCGGCCCAGGGACGAGCCCGTGCTCGCGGCTGCTGGGGTGCTCATCGCTTGTGAACATCCAGTGAGGGCGATGGGGCGGCTTGGCCGCTCGAGGAGTCGACGATCTGGATCGCGGTCCGGTCCGGCAGGCCATACGCACCCACCGTAACAACCCGGGTACCGGCTCGCAGGCCGGCACCGGTCACCGCCACCCAGCCGGCTTCCTGCAAGCCGGTCTCAACCGGGACGCGGATCGCTTCGCCGCCACGCACGATGGAGAGGACGCTGCGGCCGCCTGCGATGCTGCTGATCACGCTCTCGCTCGGCGCGGCGAGCGCGTCGGGCTCGGTCGCCGTCACGATGCGCAGGTGCACGTACTGGCCCGGTCGAAGGCCGCTCTTGGCCGGCAGGTTCCCCCAGGTCATCACGGTGCCATCGCTGGCGCTGATCGTCGGGCTGACATAGACGAGTCTCGTTGAGATCGGCGTGGCGCCCGGCACCTGCAGGGGCTCTCCGGGCTTGAGCTGCGAAGCGTCGGCCTCGGGAATATCCGTTCGTACGACGAGGCGGTCGAGGTCGATCACCTCGGCGAGCACGGTGCTCGACTCCACCGCAGCGCCAGGCTTCACATTGACGCTGACAACGGTCCCGCCGAGCGGTGCAGTGACACGCAGCAACGCCAGTTGCGCCTGTGCGCTCTGCAAGGCCTTCAGTGAGGCGTTATGCTCGGCGTAAAGCCGCTGGAGTCGCGTCACCTGCTGTTCCGCGTAGCTTTCCGTCAACGTGCTCGAATTCAGCTCGACCAGCAGCTGGCCGCGTTCGACCCGCTGGCCTGCGGCGACGGCCACTTGGGTAACGACACCGTTGACGGGAGCGGCGATCGCAGCGGCGGCTGCGGGCCGTTGCGGTGTCGCCGGTGCCGGCTCCACCACACCGTAGCCGCGCACATATCGGTGCAGGGTCATGCGCCTCAACTCAGCGACTTGAACGGTGACTGTGGGGCGCTTGGACGCATCGGATTGCTCAGCGGCCGCGGAGCTCTCGCCGTGCGATCTGAGAAGCGCGTACGCGCCGAGCGCGATACTCAAGGCGGTGATACCAGCGATGATCAATGTGCGGGATTTCATGGACGTGCCGAGTGAGGAAAGTTTTGTGCGGATTGCAATTGGGAGGGGCTCAGGGTGAGCGGGCTTTGCACCGCATCCTGCAACGCGCCGAGCGCCTGTTGTGCGGCGATC
>JAJYAM010000004.1 GCA_021779535.1 Pseudomonadota bacterium | reverse complement strand
CCGCTCACGGTGCCGGCGATCGAGTAGGTCGGTACGACCACCGCGCTCGAGGTGAAATTCTCGCCCGTCACGTTCGCGGTGCCGAGCGCGACGGTCAGGCTCGTCGGCGAGAACGTGTAGCCGTTGAGCGAGGGCGTCAGGGTGTAGTTGCCCGCCGCGAGCCCGCTGAACGAGTAGGTGCCGTTCGCGGCGGTGGTGGTCGTGCCGGTGCCCGCGCCGGACAGCGTGATCGTGACGCCGCTCGCGACCGCGCCGCTCACGGTGCCCCCGATCGAATGGGTCGGTGCGACGACCGCGCTCGAGGTGAAGTTCGTGCCGGTCACGTTGGAACTGCTGATCGTGACCGCGGTGCTGGTCGGCGAGAAGGTGTAGCCGCTGAGCGTCGGCGTCACGGTGTAGCTGCCCGGGGCGAGACTGCCGAACGTGTAGCTGCCGTTGGCGGCGGTCGTGGTCGTGCCGGTGCCCGCACCGGACAAGGTGATCTTCACGCCGCCCGCAACCGCGCCGCTCACGGTGCCGGAGATCGAATAGGTCGTCGCGACGACCGCGGTCGAGGTGAAGTTCGTGCCGGTCACGTTGGAACTGTTGATCGTGACCGCGGTGCCGGTGGGCGAGAAGGTGTAGCCGCCGAGCGAAGGCGTCACGGTGTAGTTGCCCGCGGCGAGACTGCTGAACGTGTAGGTGCCGTTGGCGGCGGTCGTGGTCGTGCCGGTGCCCGCACCGGACAGCGTGACCGTGACGCCGCTCGCGACCGCGCCGCTCACGGTCCCGGAGATCGAATAGGTCGCGGGGGGCGTCGCGGTCGCGATGAAGGTCGTCGCACTCGCATTTGCGTTCGAGATCGTCACCTGAGCATTCGCCGGCGCGAAGGTGTATCCGGCAAGCGTCGGGGTCACCGTATAGGTGCCGGCGGCGAGGTTCGCGAACGAGTACTGGCCCGATGCGTTCGAGGTCTGAGTCGCGCTGGCCGCACCGCTCAACTGCAGCGTGACGCCGCTGACTGCGCCGCCGTTCGAGGTCTGCACCAAGCCGGTGAGGGTGTAGGTCACGGCCGCGGCGGTGAAATTCTCGGCGCTGAGGTTGGCGCCGCTGACCGTCACCGAGAGGCTCGTCGGGCTGAACGTCTCGCCGGCGAGCGTCGGCGTGATCGTGTAGGCCCCGTTCGCAAGTCCGGTGAACTGGTAATTGCCGGACGCATCGGTGGTCGTGGTCGTGCTGGCAGCGCCGCTCAGTGCGACGCTGACTCCGGGGGTGCCGCTGATGGTGCCCGAGATCGTGTAGGTGCTCGATCCGGTTCCGCCCCCGCCGCCGTGGCCGCCTCCGCAGGCGGCGACCGCGAGGAACGTCGCCATGATGAGTCCTCGATAGATGCCCCGAACGAGAATGCCGACTGTGCCGTCCACGATGCCTCACCCCGCTGATTGAACTGAGCGCGAGAGACGGTACCCGGGATGTGCGTGCCTGACGTCACCCCTCAGGGTGACAAGCACTCACAACGTGAATCGGATCACGGGCGCCGGCGCGCGCCCGCGGGGGGTGTTCAGTAGTCGATGCCGGGGGGACGGGTCTGCGCGATCCAGCGCTGCACGCTCGGGCGGCGCCATTGCCGGTGCGCATACTCGGCGAGCGGCGCCGGCACGGGATCGCCGTGTGCGACCAATCGCTGCAACATCATCGCGAGGTCCACGTCGGCGATCGACCAGTCCCCGCACAGGTGCTCCCGCGGACCGTCGAGCCACGCGAGTGCGGCCGTCGTGAGCTTGTCCGCCGCGGCTTGGGCCGCCGACGACAGCGGTGGCCGCTTCGTCCCACAGAAGACGACGACCGTCGGGCGCTCCTCGCGGATCGGCATCAGGTCGCTGCGCACCCAGGCCTGCACCTGGCGCGCCCGCGCTCTTTCGCGTGGCCCGCCCGGGTAGAGGCGGGTGCCGCGCGGGAAGGCCTCGTCGAGGTATTCGGCGATCGCCGAGGATTCCGACAACGCGAAGCCGTCGTCGATCAGCGTCGGGACGCGGTGGGTGAGCGAGGCGCGTGCGTAAGGCGCATCCTCGTTCGCGCGCCGGGCGAGGTCGAGCGGTTCGACCTCGAAAGCGAGGCCCTTCTCGACCAGGCTCACGTACGCGGTGAGCGCATAGGGGCTCACGTAATTGGAGTCGACGTACAGTCGCATGCGTGCTGTCCTTTCGGTTGACCTCGGATCATCCCGGTGCGGTGGCAGCCGGACCGTATCCTACCAGCCCGCCGTCCGCGCGCAGCCCGCGCGGGTGCGCTGCGCACCGCCGTGGTGCGGTGGCGCACCGGACCGGTGCGTCACGCCCGGGTGCGCGCTGCAAAAATCGCGTAGCCGGCGCACGGACGGCCGATTTCCCTCGCGATCCTGGTTTGGCATCGGAATTGCTTCCGTGCTCGCAGGGCCCGGTTCGAGCGCGACTGCTCGTGGGCACGGTAAGGATGTTGCATCGATGAGTCACTCGCCGAGATCGTTCTGGCTGCAGGGTGCCCCGGTGGCCGCGCTGTTCGTGGCCGCGAGCGCCGCGGCGGCCCCGGTCCAGCCGGACGTCGTTCCGTTCGCTCGAATCAGCGCCGGCGATACCGCGTGGATGCTCACGTCCACCGCCCTCGTGTTGATGATGACGGTGCCGGGACTCGCGTTGTTCTACGGCGGGATGGTTCGCAAGAAGAACGTGCTGTCGACCTTGATGCAGAGCTTCGCGATCACCTGCGTGGTCACGATCCTGTGGTGGGCGGTCGGTTACTCGCTCGCGTTCACGACCGGTCCCACGCCGTACCTCGGCGGCCTCGGACGGGCGTTCTTCGACGGCATCGTCTACCTGCACGACGCGGGCCTGGTCAGCGTGTCGCCGCTCGCGCCGACGATCCCCGAGTCCGTGTACGCGATGTTCCAGGGCACGTTCGCGATCATCACGCCGGCGTTGATCTGCGGCTCGCTCGCGGAGCGGATGAAGTTCTCGGCGATGCTCTGGTTCATGTCGATCTGGTTGCTGGTCGTGTACTGCCCGGTCGCGCATTGGATGTGGGCACCGGGCGGCTGGTTCGCCGCCACGCAGCTCGATTTCGCCGGCGGCACCGTCGTCCACGTCAACGCCGGGATTGCGGGCCTGGCGTCGGCATTGATGCTCGGGAAGCGCGTCGGCTACGGCCGGACGGCGATGGCTCCGCACAACCTGACCTTGACCGTGATCGGCGCGGCCCTGCTGTGGGTGGGATGGTTCGGGTTCAATGCGGGGTCTGCGCTCGTCTCCGACGGTCGCGCCGGCATGGCGTTCCTGGCCACCCAGGTCGCCGCGGCGGCCGCGGCGATCACCTGGATGTTCACCGAATGGCTGCTGAAGGGCAGGCCGAGCGTGCTCGGCATCGCGTCCGGCGCGGTCGCCGGACTCGTCGCGATCACGCCGGCCGCGGGCTTCGTCACGCCGAACTCGGCGGTGCTGATCGGCGCGCTCGCGGGAGTCGTCTGTTATGCGTCGGCCACGTCGATGAAGAAGTGGCTCGGCTACGACGATGCGCTCGACGCATTCGGTGTCCACGGCGTCGGCGGAATTCTCGGTGCATTGCTGACCGGCGCGCTCGTCAGCAAGGCGGTCAGCGGCGCGACCGGCAGCGTGCTCACGCAGTCGAAGGGCGTCGTCGCGACCTTGGCCTGGAGCTTCCTGGCGAGCGTCGCGATCCTCAAGGCGATCGACCTCACGATCGGACTGCGCGTGAGTACGGACGAAGAACGCGAAGGACTCGATATCGCATTGCACGGCGAAGCGATCGAATGATCGCGCGGGGCACCATCGTGCCCCGCGCCGCCACCGCCTCCCGCGCTGCGCCCGCGTCCGGTGCGCAACCCTAGAAGCGCCAGCTCACGCCGGCGCTGAACACGTCCGAGTTGTAGGAATACCCGGCGTCGGTGCCGCCCGGGAAATGCGTCCATTCGAAGTTCAATCCGAGCGCGCCGCGCAACGCGACGTCGCCGCCGACGCCGAACGACAGGCCGGTGGTGGTGGTGTGCCCGTCACCGAAGTTGCGGCTCAGGCTCAGCGTGCCGAGTCCGGCGACGCCGTAGACCGAGAACGTCGGCAAGATCGGGTAGGAACCCTTGAGATACGCGCCGCCGACCGTTCCGACGCTCACCGCGGCGCCGGCGCTGTTGTCGCTCGAGAGCCCGGTCCCGATCCGGCCCTCGATGCCGAAATAATCGGACAACGGCATGCCGACGCGCGCGATGATCAAGCTGGGGCTCACGGTCGTCAGCCCGCTTTCGTCGTAGCGCAGGATCCCGATGTTCGCACCGACGTACGGTGCGAAGTCGTACTGGGACGTCCCAAATCCGGCCGCGCCGGCGGTGCCGGACAATACGAGCAAGGGTGCCGCGAGCGGCAAGCATCGTTTGATCATCGGAATCCCCCACGGTGGTTCGTTGTGACAAGATCGACTCGATCGCGGCCGCGGAGTTCCCGGGTCGCCAATCGGCGACAGTTCCCCGCTGCGCGCCCCCCGGGGGCCTCGCGGAACCCGCGGGGTCGCGCACCGCGCCACCCCGTGGGCGCTCGGGTCAACCGGTGGTGCCGAGCATCGCGCTCGTCGTGAACCGATTCGCGTCGATCGTGGTCGCCTCGATCACGTAACGGCCGGGCGCGAGCAGCAGTCCGGCCCGAGCCGCGGGCAACGCGATGGTCGCCTTGGAGCCGACGCCCGCCTGGATGCTCTCGAACCCGGGTCCGAACCGGTTGTACAGGTAATCGTTCGAGAACGCGGACTTCGGAAGCGCTTCCAGACTCGCGCCATTCCAGGTTTCGACGGTGCGTCCATCCGGCCCGCGGAGCACGATCCGCACGATGTGCGCCGGGACGGCCGGCGTGCCCCCGTCGAGGTAGGCGTGGAACGAGACGCCCCCGTCGCCGCGCACGACCGCGGCGCTCAGGGTCACGTGATGCTTCGACGGGCTCACGGGACCGGAGTGGAACGGCGTCACGACCGAACCGCGGTAGTAGTGATAGGTCGACACCACGAACAGGATCGTCACGACCCAGAGCGCCTTGCCGAGCGACTCGAGGGTCTTCTCCGGCAAAGCACCGCTGGCGATCCAACGGAACCACGACTTGCCCGCGAGCGCCGGCCGCGTCCGTTCGAGCCATGCGTCGATCGAATAGGCACCCGCACCGCCCGCGAGCAGCGTCGCACCGATCCCGAAATTGCAGGCCGCCATCGTCCACTCGTCGATGCAGGTGGCCCCTTGCCAACCGAACAGCAACATCAGCACGACGCTCAGGCCCATCGTGACGAGCGCGCTCAGCCGGGTCAGGAAGCCGAAGATCAGGAACAGACCGAAGACGAGCTCCACCGCGCTGAAGATGATGATGCCCGCATAGAGCAGGTAGAAATGCTGCAGCAGGTAGCTGACCAGGTGATCCGTCCCGAGCAGCGCGCCCGGCATCGCGGTCTGGAACTTGTTCGCCATCCAGTGCGCCGCATGCGGATCGAGCTTCTTCGGCGCGTAGATGAATCGACGGCTCCCGCCGCCCCAATAGATCCATCCTTGCACGAAGCGCGCGCTGAGCAGCGCGATACCCGCGATCCGCCAGTCGGCGGATCGCGGGGTCCCGGTGGTCTTGGCATCGGTAGGCATGGAGCGGACCTCTTTCAACGAGAATTGCGTAAGGGGGTGGATCCTGTCGGCCGACCCGCGCACTTCGATCGCCCGTGGTGTGCGAGTGTCGGGCCGTGCGGCCGGCACGGCGCGCACGGCGGGGAGACGGGACTATGCGCGCGGATCGGCATGGTCGTTTCGAGGCGCCCGGCGCCCGCGGGCGGGGCAGACACGATAACATCCCGGCGCGTGCACGATAACCCGCCCGATGATCGTGGTGACCGGACCGTCGCTGCCGGCGCGTCGCTCCAGGTTACGGGTCGGGCTGCTGACGCTGCCGACCGGCACGTGGCAGGACCCCGCTCGGCGCCCTCCTCGCGGGCATCCGCGGGATGCGCGAATGTTGTGTTGGTGAACACCGTCAATGCGGCGATGCAACGCGGCGCGGCGCGGGCGGCGCGGCGTTCCCTGGCCCGGGATTGGCGCTCGGGACGCCGATTTTGGGGAGCAATGCATAGGTCCGATCGCGATAACCGTGAATTATGTCCATGAGTACCGCTTGATTAGCCGCTAATTTGAGGCGTGGTTGCTTCGGCCGCAGCGGGTGTCTCGATCCCGCGCGGCCGGAAAAGTACCAATTGGTGTGCAAGGGGAGCTTTCGGCCATGTCAATCAGCACGGGGACCGCCGGTGCTCGGACGATCTCGCGAGGATTCACGCTCGTCGAGCTCATGATCGTGGTGTTGATCGTCGCGATCCTGGCGGCGATCGCTTATCCGAGTTACGAATACGCGGTCGTCAAAGGCCGTCGCAGCGACGCCGAGTCGGTGTTGATGGACATCGCACAGCGCCAGCAGCAATACCTGCTTGATGCCCGCGCCTATGCGCCGGATGTCGCCACGTTGAACGTCACGATTCCCGCAGGCGTGTCGGCCTTCTATACGGTTTCGATTTCCGCGCCGGCCTCGGCCGTGCCGCCCACTTTCGTTGCGAGCGCGGTGCCGATTCCAGGCACGGCGCAGGCTTCCGACGTGACGCTCTCGATCGACAACACCGGCGCGAAATCGCCTTCGAGCGTCTGGTAGACCCGCGTGGACGCCCGTGGTTTCACGTTGATCGAGCTGATCGTCGCGATCGCGATCGGGGCGATCCTCGCGACGATTGCGGTTCCCGGATTCACGAGTCTGATCGCCGACCAGCGTGCCAAGGCGGCTTCGAGCGAACTGTTCGAGTCGCTGCTGACGGCGCGCTCTGAGGCCATCACCCGCAATGCCAGCGTGTCGCTGACTCCCGTTGCGGGCGGCTGGGATGGCGGTTGGCAGGTCTTGGATCCGGCCAATCAGTCGAACGTGCTCGACGACCATGGCGCGGTGACCGGGGTCGTGATCCAAGGTCCGACGGCGGCGGTCACGTACGAGGCGTCCGGACGCCTGCTGGCGGGTACCGCGCCGGTCTTCCTGGTGACCGCGACTGCCGGATCCGCGGTGTTCTCGCAATGCCTGTCGGTCGACCTGACGGGTCGCCCGTACCTGGTCGAGGGCACTACGTGCTGACCCATGCCCCTGCGCAACGCAACCGCCAGCACGGCATTTCGTTGATCGAGGTGCTGATCACGCTCGTGATCCTCGCGATCGGCCTGCTCGGGGTCGCGGCCTTGCAGACGAACATGAGCCTTGCGCAGATGGAGTCCTACCAGCGCTCGCAGGCGGTCATCGCGATGAATGACATGGTGGAGAGGATCAGCGCGGATCGTGACCAGGCTGCGAGTTACGTGACCACCGGCACGGTCGGCACGGGCGACAGCATGCCGAGCGATTGCACGACGCTGGCCGTAGGACCCGCCCGCGACCTATGCGAGTGGAGTAACGAGCTGAAGGGCGCGTCCGAAGAAAGCCTGACCGCGAACGTGGGCGGCATTATCGGTGCGCGCGGCTGCATCGTGCAGGTTCAGGCGTCGAATCCCGCGCCGGGCGTCTGCACGCCCGGTATCTACCGGGTATCGGTCGCCTGGCAGGGCATCAGCCCCACCACGACCCCCGCCCGGTCCTGCGCCGCCGGCGATTACGGCGCGAACGATGCATACCGGCACCTGGTCTCGACGGCCGTGTACGTGGGGACGACCACATGCTTGTGACGCGGCACCGTGCGATGCGACCTCGGACCGGGCGTGCGCCGCCATCGCCGCAGGCCGGCTACTCGATCGTCGAGCTGATGATCGCGGTGACCATCGGCCTCTTGATCCTCGCCGGCCTCGCGACGCTGTTCGCGAACAACAGCCGTGCGCGGAACGAGATCGATCGCGCCAACCAGGAAATCGAGAACGGCCGCTACGCAATGCAGCTTCTCACCGACGACCTGCACAACGCGGGCTATCTCGCCGAGTTCAACCCCGTTGTGCTGCCGACGCCGGCGACCAAGCCGGACCCTTGCGACACGTCGGTGGCCGGTCTCAACGGGGCCCTTGCGCTCTCGGTACAAGGCTATGACAACGGCGCCAATGCGCCGACCTGCCTGAGCGACTTGCGCGCCGGCACCGACATCCTCGTGGTGCGCCGTGCGAGCACCTGTGCGGTCGGCGATCCCGGCTGCGATCCGTACGTCAGCGGCGCTCCGTATTTCCAGGCGTCGGACTGCAACGACAGCACGGAGCTCGGATCGGGTAACTTCACCACCTACTACGCGCTCGACACGAGCGTGGCGAGCCTCAAGCTGCATCTGAAGGATTGCACGACGACCGCCGCGTGGCACCAGTACGAAACGCACATCTATTTCATCGCGAACGACGACAAGCCCGGCGACGGCGTCCCGACCCTGAAGCGCGCGGAGCTCGGTTCCGGCGGTTTCGTGATCGTGCCGCTGGTGGACGGCATCGAGAATCTGCAGATCGAATACGGGATCGACACCTCCGTGCCGACGACCGGTGCGCCCGCGGTGTTCACCGCGGCTCCCGACCAGCTGAACGCCTGCGCGCCGGCGCTCTGCATGAGCTACTGGCGCAACGTCGTGGCGGTAAAGATCGACCTGCTGAGCCGGAATCCGACGACCACGCTGGGATACGTGGACCAGAAGACCTACACGCTCGGCCGGAACGCCGACGGCAGCGTGAATACGGTCGGTCCGTTCAACGACGGCTACAAGCGGCATGTCTACGAGGCCGAGGTGCGCCTCAACAACGTTTCCGGGAGGAATACGCCGTGACGAATTTTCACGCGCGGCAACGCGGCATGACGTTGATCATCAGCCTGATCATGCTGCTCCTGATCACCATCCTCGCGGTGACCACGTTCCGGCTCGCGAGTGCGAATCTGCAGATCGCAGGCAACATGCAGCACCGCCAGGCCGCCATGGCCGCTGCGCAGGCGGCGATCGAGCAGGTCGTCAGCAGCACGCAGTTCACCGTGACGCCCGCGAACGCGATTCCGAATCCTTGCAACGGCGTCCCCAACACGACCTGCACCGACGTGAACGGCGACGGTATCCCCGATATCACCGTGACCATCAAGCTGAACTGCCTCGGGATCCAGCCGATACCGATTTCCTCGCTGGATTTCAGCAACCCGAACGACGCCGGATGCCTCGTCGGCGCGAGCCAGAGCTTCGGCGTCGTCGGCGGGACGAGCGCGAGCTCGATGTGCTCGAACAGCGTCTGGGACTCGCAGGCGACCGCGCAGGATGCCGTCACCAGCGCGACCTACACCATTCACGAGGGCACCGCGGTACGCGTGCCATCGTCCAGCAATTGCCCGTGATCGAGGTGAAGCCAATGCCCGACCTTCGCCGTTCGTTTCGAATCCTGCTGGTGTTGCTGATCGTCGGCGCATGCGCGTCGATGGCACGCAGGGCGGCCGCCGACGACATCGACCTGTACATGGGCGCTTCCGGCAGCGCTGCGGACGCGCCCAACATCATATTTCTGGTGGACAACAGTCCCAACTGGAGCCGCGCGGCGCAGCATTGGCCGGACAACAACGGCATTCAGGGCGTCGCGGAACTGAACGCGATCAGCGCGGTGCTGAGCTCGTTCACCTCCACGATGCCGATGAACGTGGGACTCGCGTTGCTGTCCTCCTACGCCGGCACGACCGATGGTGGGTCGACGCCGGGCACCGGCGGCGGCTACATCCGTTTCGGCGTCCGCGACATGACGAACGCGGGCAATCTGAACGCGTTGCAAGCGATCCTCAAGGGCATCTCGGCGGACGTCACATCCCCGCAGGAAAAGCTGTCGGGCATGGCGAGCAAGGACGAAAGCGCGGCGTTTTATGAGATCTACAAGTACCTCTCCGGCATGGCGCCGTTCACCGGGCCGTATGGCGCCTTCTACGCACCGCAGAACGAGCTGGTGGACGTGCCGGGGAATCCCAACCCGTATACCGGCGCCAGCCAGTTGCTCACCTCCGGATTCGCGCTGCAGAACGGGGTCTATCAGTCGCCGCTGAATACCCTGAACCCCTGCGCACGCACCTACATCATCTACATCGCGAACAACGCGAACAATATCGGCTCGCTCGGCCAGGCGGCGTACCAGCCGTCGATCGCGAACGCGTCGCCGGCGCTGGTTGCCACGCCCGGCGTCGATACCTGGCTCGATGAGTGGACCAAGTTCCTGTTCATGAACGGGGTGGTGGTCCCGAGCGGAAACAACAACGGCTCGGTGGTGACCTACGTGCTCGACGCGTACGACGCGCAGCAGAACGTGGGCTACTCCAATTCGCTGATCAGTGCCGCGAAGATGGGCGGCGGCAAGTATTTCCAGGTCGGCAGCCAGGCCGCCATCATTTCCGCGCTGTCGACGATCCTGGCGGAGGTGCAGGCGGTGAACTCGACGTTTGCTTCGGCGAGCCTGCCGATCAACGCGACGAATCGCGCGCAGAACGAGAATCAGGTGTTCATCCCGATGTTCCGTCCCGACCCGAACGCGGCGCCGCGCTGGATGGGGAACATGAAGCGGTACCAGCTCATCAACACCAGCGGTGGCTCGACGGATCTCGGCGACTATTCCAATCCGCCGATCGAGGTGGTGAACCCCCTTACGGGATTTCCCACCGCTTGCGCGACGAGCTTCGCCACCACGGATTCGGGCACGTACTGGAGCAACGTGCCCGAGAATCCCGCCGCGAAGGGAACCTGCCCCAGCGCCAACACGTCCTATAGCCCGTGGTCCGACGCGCCGGACGGTCCGTTCGTCGAGAAAGGCGGTGTGGCCGAGGTGATCCGCAAGGGCAACAACCCGCCGGCCACGAACACCAACCCGACCTGGGCGGTCAATCGCACGATCTACACGCTGCCCGGGCTCAGCGGCACCAGCCTCGTGCCGTTCAATGCGTCGACGACCGGCCTGCCAAGCTCGCTCGTGGACTTCATGATCGGCGAGGACGTCATGGGCGAGACCAGCAACGGCCCGTCCACCGCGACCCGGCCGTCGTTGCATGGCGACGAGATCCATTCTCGGCCGATGCCGGTCGATTACGGCGGCACGACCGGCGTGGTGGTGTACTACGGCTCGAACGACGGCACCTATCGCGCGGTCAGCGCGGACACCGGGGCGGAGTTGTGGGCGTTCATTGCACCGGAGTTCTACAATCCGGCGCCCGCGGTGCCCCCATCGACGCCGACCGGCTTCGCGCGCCTGATGTACGACAGCCCGCAGATCAGCTACTTCGGGATGCCGTCCGGAATCACGCCGACGCCCGTGCCGAAGAACTATTATTTCGACGGATCCACGGGTCTGTATCAGGCGGCGAACAACACGAGCGTCTGGATCTATCCGACCATGCGCCGCGGCGGCCGGATGATATACGCGTTCGACGTGACCAACCCGGCCGCCCCGGTCTTCAAGTGGAAGGTCGGTTGCCCGTCGCTCACCAGTGATACGGGGTGCACGCAGGGCATGAGTGGGATCGGACAGACCTGGTCGACCCCGGTCGTTGCGGCGAGCATCCAAGGCTATTCCGGACCGGTCATCGTCGTCGGCGGTGGCTACGATTCCTGCGAGGATGCCAATACCGCGACGCCGAGTTGTGCGGGCGAAAAGGGCGCGGGGGTCTACGTGCTCGATGCGTTCACCGGCAACCTGATCGATTTCTTCCCGACCGCACGCAGCGTTGCGGCGGACGTCGCGCTGATCTCCGTCGGCACGGCCGGTATCGTCGATCATGCCTATGCGGTCGACACCGGAGGTGACGTCTATCGGATCGATTTCGGTTCATCGGTGAGCAGCTGGACCATCAACGAGGTTGCCTATACCCACGGGAGCGGACGGAAGTTCCTGTTCGCGCCTGCGCTGCTCGCGGCGCCCGGCGGGAAAGTCTACGTCGCGCTGGGATCCGGCGACCGGGAGCACCCGCTGCAGGCGGAATATCCGTACAGTTCCGTGCTCAACCGCTTCTACGTGTACCTCGACAATCTGTCTTCCACGAGCGCGACGGATCTCGACGACACCGATCAGATGCTCGACGTCACCGCGATGACCAGCTGCGGCACGCCGGGGATCTTTCCGACCAGCGGGATGAAGGGGTGGTTCATGGACCTGAACCAATACGGGCAGGGCGAGCAGACCGTGACGTCGGCGTTGATCGCCGCCGGCATGGTCGCGTTCAGCACGAACCGCCCGGTCCCGGCGACGGCGGGCACTTGCTCGGCGACGCTCGGCGATGCAGAAGGGTATTGGGTCAATCTGTTCAACGGATCGGGAGGGATCGGCGTCGCGGGAGCATCCTGTGGCGGGCGCCGTTCGTCCATGCTGGTCGGTGGCGGCCTGCCGCCGTCTCCGGTGATCGCGACGGTAAACGTCGGCGGCCAGACGGAGACCGTCGTGCTCGGCGCGGCGCAGCTGTCCGGATCCGTGAGCAGCGCGATCAGCGTACAGCAGGTACGCCCGGCCATCGTCCCGGTCCGCAAGCAGATCTACTGGCGATCCTCGGGGACCGACTAACAGCCGTTCACGCGATACGCCGTCGCTCCAAGCCGTCGCTCGAAAGGGGGCCATTCAACACGCGTTCCTCCGGAGGTCTCCGTTCGGCGGTTCAACGGTGATACGGCGCAAAGCCGTAGCGCGCGAAGATCGCGAGCGCCGGCGGGGACTTGAGGAAATCGATCCAAGCGTGAGCGGCGCGCGGGTGCGGTGCGCTCTTCAGGACCCCGGCGGCGTAGATCGCGGTCACGTTCTGTGCGGACGGGATCGAGACGTGAGCGATCGGATGCCCGGCCTGTTCCTGGAACATCGCTTCCGACTTCCAGGTCACGCCCGCATCGGCCTTGCCTTGCATCAGGAACAACGGCGTCTGCCGGTGATGGATGTGCGTGAGGATCGTCTCGCCGTTCTTGACCTTGGTGTCGTAGACGGCGGCCTCCAATGAGGGCCCGCCCGCCTTCACGAGCGCGCCCTGAATCTGCCGCGCGACGCCCTCGAAGTGCGGGTTCGGCATCACCACGCGCACCCCCGGACGCGCGAGATCGGCGAGCGAAGCGATGTGCGCCGGATTGCCCTTCGGCACCATGATCGTCAGATCGTTGGTGACGTACGGAACCGCCGGTCCGAGCACGTAACCCCGGCCGATCATCGCCTGTACGCCGCGCAACCCGGCCGCGAACACGTCCGCCCGCACGCTCCAGGTCATGTTGCCGACCGTGATCGTGCCCCCGTTCACGATCTGCCGCACCAGCAGTCCCGGTGGAATCGTCTCGTAGTAGATATCACCGCGCAGCTCGGGATGCGTCTTCTCGAACGCCGCGACGAGCGGCGCCATCGCGAAGTAGTAGTTCCCGCCGACGAAGATCGTCAGCCGCGCATTGCACGGATTGCCGTGGAAATCCGGCAGGTCGTCGACCTCCGGCACCGTGAACTCGAGGCCACGCCGCACCGCCGGATCGTTGGTGCCGTGACTCCAGGGCGGATAGATCGATTCCGCTCCCTGCGCGGCGCGCGCGGCCGAGCCGCACCACGCGACGCACGCGGCGAGCACCGCGACCGTCGTCCAGATTCGTTGTCGCATCGCCCGTCTCCTCACTTCGCGTAATGAAAGCCCGCCGCACCGAGCTCCGGCAGCGTACCGACGATTCCCGGCGTGAGCACCGCGCCCGGGATCAAGTGGTTCGTGAACTCCGCGCCCATCTTCGCGAGGCTGAGTTTGTCCGGATTCACGCCCGTCGCATGCAGTCTCGAGGAGAGCTCGAAGATCGCGTTGTGGCATGCCAGGAACACGACGCCGCGCGCCTGCAAGCTCGGGATGCTGTTGTCCTTCGGCGAGAACACGCCCGCCGGGTTCTCGAAGTCGGCCGCATCGCCGTGCGCCGCCGCGGGAACGTCGAGCAGCGTGTTGCGCGCGAATTTTCCCGCGGTGAGCTTCGCGAGCCCGTATTTGTCCCACAAGTGCTGGTCGTACAGCGCAAGATGCGCGGTGCCATGGGTCGCGGAGACCACGAGGAAGTCCGGGTGCCTGAAGGCCCAGATCTGGGCATTCAGGGAATTGCGCATCAGGTTGAGCCAGGGGCTGTCGATCGCGGTGTTGTCCCACACCTGCTTCGGGCCGCCTCGGTAGTGGGTCAGCAACGCCAGGGCCTCGTGATCCCATTGCCCGGGCGTAGTGAGGATCATCGGCACTTCCTTGAAATCGCGGCGCCGCGGCGCCTTCTCGAGCGCGGCGATCAGCGCCTTCAGATGGCCGCTGCCGGACTCGATCAGCGGCGGAAGCGGCGCGCCCGCGGGCTGCGCGCTGGCACTGACGAAGGGGTCCAGCGCCACGCTGGCGATGCCGGTCGTCGCGACGATGCCCAGGAGATCTCTGCGGGTGACGGTCATGGTGGTCTGCTCCTTCGATTCGTTGTCGATGCGGACCCCGTGAGCCCGGGGTGTCGCGAAAGTATCCAGATTCGCTAATATAAAGCGCCGGGTGCCGATGGTAAGCCGGACGTCGTGCGATGCGCAATCGCGGCGGTCGCGGACGCCCGGCCGCCGCGCGCCGCGGCCCCGGCGCGGACGCACCTTGACCGGCCGGGGTCCTCCGCCGACAATCGGACGGTTCCGGTCGTCCGCCGGCGCACCGCGGCGGGCGGTCCTCCGAAGAGGAGTTGCACCGATGCTCGTCGTCACCACGGAAAACGTACCCGGTCAGCGTGTCTCGCAGGTCAAGGGCCAGGTGTTTGGCGTCGTCGTTCGCAGCCGGGGGCTCGGCGGCAACGTGATGGCGGGCCTGCGTTCGCTGGTCGGCGGGGAGATCCACGAATACACCCAGATGCTCGAGGAGGCGCGTCGCCATGCGCTCGATCGTCTGGTGACGAACGCACAGGCGATGGGCGCGAACGCGGTGGTGATGATGCGGTTCGACTCCGCCGAGATCGGCCAGACGATGAGCGAGATCGTCGCGTACGGCACCGCCGTCGTGATCGAGCCTGCGACCTGAAGGGACGCGAGTGCTGCCGATCGTTCTGTACGCGCTCGGCGGGATCTTGCTGGTCGGCGCCGGCGTGGCGGCGTTGACCGGTCTGTTCGTCGCGCTCGTGCCGCAGTTGTTGATCGGAGGGTTGTTGCTCGTCGTGGGCCTCGCGATCGAGCGCTGGCGTTACAAGCCGTTGATCGATACCGGTCCCGACGCGGCGTGGACCGATACCGGGGAGCGCTTCGTCGATCCGTCGAGCGGGCGCCTGACCGCCGTCTATTTCGATCCGCGCGACGGCGCACGCCACTACGTCGTCGCGACGCGCCGCTGATGTCCGGATCGCTCCCCCGGACGTCGACCGCCCACGAAACGTAACCGCAACCAAAACGTCACTCGACGTTCAGGAACTTTCCGCAAGATCCAACGATCGAAGCGCAGTACGTCGATTGTCGATGCGTGCGCGGCGACCGGAGGAGTGGGCGATGAAAGATCCGGTGGAACCTTGGTCGATCGTGCTCGCGGCCGGCGAGGGCACGCGACTCCAGAGCCTGACGAGCGACCCGGCGGGTGCCGCGACGCCAAAACAGTTCTGCTCGCTGTACGGTGCGACGACTCTGCTCGGCGACGCGTTGCGGCGTGCGCAGGCGGTGTCGTCGCCGGAGCGAATCGGCACGATCGTCGCCGCGCAGCATCGGCGTTGGTGGCGGACCGAGGTCGACGCTCTGAATGACGCGAACGTGTTCGTGCAGCCGGAGAATCGCGGTACCGCGAACGGCATCCTGCTTCCGACGCTGCACATCGCCGCGCGCGAGCGCGACGCGGTGATCGTGTGGCTGCCGTCGGATCACCACGTCCAGGACGAAGCGGTCCTCGGACAGGCGCTCCGCGAGGCCGCGACGACCGTGCGTGAGGCCTCCGGCCTCCTGCTGCTCGGCATCGAGCCGGAGGAAGCGGACGAGGAACTCGGTTACGTCGTACCGGATTTCGAGATCGCCGAGGGCGTGCACACGGTCCATTCGTTCGTGGAGAAACCGGCGCCGTCGGTCGCGGCCGATCTTCTCGGCCGCGGGGCGTTGTGGAATTCGTTCATCTTCGCCGCGACCGCTCGCGCGCTGCTCGACCTCTTCGACCGGCGGCTGCCCGGACTCGTCGACCGGATGCAGCACGCCCTCGCGCGGGACGGGTACCGTTCCCAAGGGGGCGCGGCGCTCTGCGCCGAATATTCCGAGATGCGCGCGCTCGATTTCTCGCGCCACCTGCTCGCCGGTGCGGAAACCGAGCTTCTCGTGAAGCGGGTTCCGGCCTGCGGGTGGAACGATCTCGGGACGCCGCGCCGGCTCGCGGCGACCCTCGAGCGGCGTTCGGGCGTCGCCGCCGTCCCGCTCGACGGGATGCGGGCCGACCGGCCATGTCTCGCGGCGCGGCACGCCCGCCTGCGCGCCGCCGACGCGATCGCGATCGCGCGCTGAGCGGCGCGCCGCTCAGCGCGGGCGACGGGGCTCGACAGGATCGGGCCGCCGCGCGCAAGATCGCGATCGGAAGGATCGAACAACAACAAACGGCCGGGAGAGGCGCGATGGGATTCAGCGACGCGATCAAGCGGTGCTTCTCGAGATATACGCAGTTCCAGGGGCGCGCCGCGCGCCCGGAATACTGGTGGTTCGCGCTGTTCGTCCTCGTGGTCACCGCCGCGGCCCGAATCCTCGGCGACGTCGTCAACGCGATCACCGCACTCGTGACGATCCTGCCGTCGATCGCGGTCGGCGTTCGCCGGCTCCACGACACCGGCCGGAGCGGTTTCTGGCTGTTGCTGTGGCTGGTGCCGATCGTCGGTTGGATCGTCGTCTTGATATTCCTCGTCGAGCGGGGATCCCCGGGCCCGAACGAGTACGGGCCGCCGGACGCCTGAATTCCGCCCGGCCGGAGCGCCGCGCTCAGCGCGCGGAGATCTCCGGCAGTGCCGCGAGCGTGTCCTCGATCGACCGGTATTCCTGCCGGCGCTTGAGCCAGTGCGTCGCGATCCCGAGCGCGCTGCGTTCGCAGCGGGCGCGCAGCGCCGGATCGGCGATGCCGTCCAGATCCGCGACGTGCGCGAAACCGACGACCCGGCGGATCATCTTGCAGGCCGCATAGCCCAGCATGTCGGCGAACAGCGCTTCCAGATATTGCCGCCGCACCGTCTCGAGCGCCGCGCCGTCGCCGGCCTCGCGGAACATCGCGGCGGGCCAGGCGTCGCCGTGCCCTTCGTTCCGCCATAGCGCGAGGAAGCGGTCGTGAAACACCGTCCAGAACGCCTTCGCCTGCTCCAGGATCCAGTCGCGATACGCGTCGCGCTCCCCGGCGCGGGACGCGAGACCAGGCTGGGCGCACCACGCCAGCACGAGATTGCCGAGGAACGCCCCGAGGTCGAATCCGAGCGGCCCGTAGAACGCGAATTCCGGATCGATCACGCGCGTGTCCGCGTCCGTGACCATGATCGAACCGGAGTGCAGATCGCCGTGGATCAGTGCCTGCGTTTCGCCGAGGAATCGCCGCCCGAGTTCGGCGGCGGCCGCCTTCGCCGCGGCATCGCCGCGCAGCGTCGCGACGTCGCAATCGAGGTGCGGCCGGGTATGCCGGTTTCGCGGGTGCTCGCGGTACGGATCCGTGAAGATCAGATCGACCGAAATCCGCACCAGATCGGTGTTGCCCGCGAAGCGGGCGATGCGGTCGAATTTCCGCTCGAACGGCTCCGCCAGATCGGACGTGAAAAACCCCGCGCGGGCGACGTAGTCGCCGATGTCCCGTCCGACGTTCGCATAGCGATGGCCGGCGATCAAGCCGCGCCGCAGGATCACATGCGGCGTCAAGCACTCCATCACGATCGCATAACGCTCGGGGTCGTAATGGAAAACGCGCGGAATCGCGGCGCCGACGTGCGGAGCGACGGCCGCGTAGTACGACTGCTCGTAATACGCGCGCTCGAGCGTCATCGGCCACGACGGCCCCGCGACGCGCAGGTACGGCAGCGCTTGCTTCACGCAAATCGAGTCCCCGGGGCCGTCGACGAGGAATACCAGGTTCAAATTGCCGTCCCCGACCTCGCGCACCGTCCAGCGCTCCGGCGCGCCGCCGAGCCGCTCGCGCACCGCCGGCAATGCCGCGAGCCAGCTCCCGAGCGACCCGGTATCGAGCGTGCGGTAGCCGGCTCGCGCCGCCGGCGTCGTGTTCATCGCGGGTCCCCCCGCGCTCCCGGCGGCGGATCCGCGGCGTGGACCAAGTCCGGATCCGTGCCGTCCTGCCGGCCATAACTCGCGAACCGATCGAGTACCTCGCGCATCTGTGCGGTGGAGAGGATCTCGACGCCGCCGAGCCCGAGTGCGATCCGGTATTTCGCCGCGAGATCCTCGATCTCCACCGCGAGACCGAGCGCCGCCTCGACGTCGGTCCCGACGCACAGCACGCCGTGATTCGCGAGCAGGCAGGCCCGTCGATCGGCGAGCGCCGCGAGCGCGGCTTCCGACAGGGCCTGCGTGCCGAAGGCCCGGTACGGTGCGCAGCGCACGTCCGTGCCGCCGGCCACGGCCACCATGTAATGGAATGCCGGTATGGCACGCCCGGTGCATGCGAGCGCGGTGGCCTCGCGCGAGTGCGTGTGCACGACCGCGCCGATCTCGGGCCGTGCTCGATACAGATCGCGATGGATGCGCCATTCGCTCGATGGCCGTCGCGCGCCGTGCCAGCGCCCGCTGAGATCGACGAGCGCCACGTCGTCGGACCTCAGCTCCTCATAGCGCGTTCCGGTCGGACTGACCAGGAAGTGGTCGGCATCCCGGCGCGCGGAGACGTTGCCGGCGGTGCCGACGACGAGTCCGTCGCGGACGAGCCGCCGGCAGCCGTCGATCACCGCGGCGCGCAGGGCCGCGTCCCTGCGCGGATCCCCCTCCGCCGCGCGTGTCGCCGATCGAGTCATCGACTCAGCCGCTCCGGATAGAGACCGAGGAGCCCTTCGCCGGTCGCCGGGCACACGCCGCGCTCGGTGATCAAGCCGGTCACCAGTCGCGCGGGAGTCACGTCGAACGCAAGGTTCAGCACCGGGCTTCCCACCGGAACGACCCGTACGGTCGCAAGCCCGCCGCCGTCGGTGAGGCCCGTCAGGTGCGTGAGTTCGCGCGCGGACCGCTCCTCGATCGGAATCTTCTCGCCGCCCGCGATCGACCAGTCGATCGTGCTCGCCGGCAGCGCCGCATAGAACGGCACGCCGTTGTCGTGCGCCGCGAGCGCCTTCAGATAGGTGCCCACCTTGTTGCAGACGTCCGCGGCCGCCGTGGTTCGGTCGCTGCCGACGATCACGACGTCGACCCGGCCTCTCTGCATCAAGTGTCCGCCGAGGTTGTCGGCGATCACCGTGTGCGGGACTCCGTGGGCGGCAAGTTCGAACGCGGTCAGGGACGCACCTTGATTGCGCGGCCGGGTCTCGTCCACCCAGACGTGCAGCGCGAGCCCTTCGTCGTGCGCCCGATAGACCGGCGCGAGCGCCGTGCCCCAGTCGACGCAGGCGAGCCAGCCGGCATTGCAATGCGTCAGCACGTTCAGGGGCCGGCCGGTCGCCGCGCGGGCGAGACGGCGCAGGATCGCGGCGCCGTGCTCGCCGATCGCACGACATTGCGCGACGTCGTCGTCACAGATCGCTGCGGCCTCGCGGAACGCGGCATCGGCGCGGGAGGCGGGCGCGACGGGCGCGAGCGCCGCGCGCATCCGATCGAGCGCCCACGCCAGGTTGTGGGCGGTCGGCCGGGTCGCGAGCAGCGCTCGCGAGGCGGCCTCGATCGCGAAGTCCGATGGATCCTCGCGCACCGCGAGCGCGAGCCCGTAGGCCGCGGTCGCGCCGATCAGCGGCGCGCCCCGCACGATCATCGTGGCGATCGCGCGCGCGGCATCGGCGGTCGAACGCAGATCGACGGTCGCGAATTCGAATGGCAGTCGCGACTGGTCGATGACCCGTACCGCGTCGTCGGCCATCCAGAGGGTGCGATAGGGGACGCCCGCGACTTTCACGAGCGCGATCTTAACCGATCTGCGACGGCCCCCGGAGGTCGTGCGTCGGGTCCCGCTTTCCCGGGCCGGCGCGGCCGATTCCCGAGCGCCGCCGCTCAGTCGAATTCGACCGGGCGCGACGGATCCCGGGCGCGCGCGAACGCGGCGGCGACGTCCTCGGGCAGCGTGCGTCCGGTGGACAGCGGCGGAATCGCGTCCTCGGCGAAGAACGCCGCGTCGGTCGTCTCCGGGCCGGGCCGCGGCGCGGCCTCGTCGAGCCGCTCGCACAGGAAGAACAGCTTGTAGAAATCGCGCGTGTCCGCATCGTATCGGTGCCGTGCCTTGTGCCGGACCGCGTACAGCGCCTGCGCGTCGACGCGAACCGAGGCCTCTTCGAACACTTCTTTCACGATGTTCTCGCCCGGTGAACGGCCGACGTCGGCGAAGCCGCCCGGCAGGGTCCACCGGCCGTCGCTCGCCTCGCGAACCAGCAGGATGCGGGCGTCGCGATCGAATATCGCACCCCGGACCTCGACGAGCGGCGTCGCGTAGCCACGCGCGAAATCGGGCACCAGCTCCCGGATGCGTCGAGGCGGAACGTCGGCGAGCGCGGCGAGCATCTCACTCGCGATCGACGCGGCCTCGGCGTACCGCTCGCGGTCGAACGGCCCCTCGGCATAGTGCAGTCCCGTCGCCGCAATCGCGTGCAGGCGCTTCGCCCAGGCGAGCCACCGATCCTCCATGCGGTCAGCTCCGCCCGGCGCCGGCGGCCGCGACGCCGCCTTCCGGTCCCCGATCACGCGCCCCGTGGGGGACGCCGCTGCCGTCGCCGTTCATCGTCCGGTTTGCTCCCGTCGTCCCGCCATCCGCGGACCAGCTTGCTCGGTCGCGCGATCGCCGGCAAGATCGGCGCCGATGCGACGCTCACCCGACCCCGCGGCGGCGGTCACGCCGAATCCGTTCGACGAGGCCTACTTCCGGCGCTTCTACTTCGATCCGCGTACGCGCGTGACCTCGCCGGCGGAGATGCGCGCGAAGGCGCGGATGATCACCGCGGTGCTGGATCGCTGTGAGCTGCCGGTGCGCAGCGTGCTCGACGCCGGGTGCGGCGTCGGCGCGCTGCGCGCGCCGTTCGCGAAGCTCTGGCCGACCGCGACCTACACGGGGCTGGAGCGCAGCGAGTACCTCTGCGCGCGCTACGGATGGATCCAAGGCTCGGTCGCGGATTTCGCGCCGGACCGCAGCTACGACCTCGTCGTCTGTTACGACGTGCTGCAGTATCTCGACGATCGCACCGCCGCGAGAGCCCTCGCGAACCTCACGCGGCTCGCGCGGTTCGCGATCTACCTGTCGGCGCTCACGCACGTGGACTGGCGCGATTACTGCGACCAGCGGCTCACCGATGGCGCCGTGCATTTGCGCCCGGCCGACTGGTATCGGCGGCGTCTCGCGAGGCGATTTCGCTTCGTCGGTTGCGGCGTCTGGGTTCGCCGCGGCGTCGAAACGTGCCAGTGGGAACTCGAACGACCCGCGCCGGCCGTCAACCGCGCGCGAGAATCCAGTCGACGAGCGCCTGGTGCAGGCGTTCCGCGGCGCCGGTCGCGACCCTCGGATCGTTGACCAGGGACACCAGGACGAACGTGCGTTCGCTGCGCGTACGCACGTAGCCCGCGACCGCGCTCACGTCGTCGATGTGTCCGGTCTTCAGACGCACGGCGCCCGGCGGGGTCTCCTGCATGTGTCGCTGGAGGGTGCCGTCGACGCCGGCGATCGGGAGCGACGCGAGGTATTCGGGGGCGAAGTTGCTGTGATAAGCGACCCGCAACAGCGCGGCGAGCGTCTCGGCATCGATCCGCGTTCGCCGCGACAAGCCGGAGCCGTTGACGATCACCGTGCCGTCGAGCGGAATCCGGTGCTCGCGGGCCCAGTCCTCGATCACGGTGATCCCCTTGCCGAGCGTCGCCGGCGCGCCGTAGCGCCGCTCGCCGAGCGTCAGCAGGATGGTGCGCGCCATGGTGTTGTTGCTGAACTTGTTGGTGAGCCTCACGATCTCGGCGAGCGGGAGCGATTCGAAATCGAGCACTGCGCGGGCGCGCGGCGGCGCCGCCCGGTGCGCGTAGCCGCCGGCGATCCGGCCGCCGAGCTCGCGCCACAACTGGACGAAGGTGCCGTAGGCATATTCCGGCGCCTGCATCACCGCTCGCGTGAACAGCTCCGGTCCGCAATGCATCGACATCGTGCCGCTGAACACGACCCGATCGCGCTGGGGAGAAACGACCCGGTAGCCGATGCGATCGCCGTACCCCGCGCAACGTCCGCCGACCAGCCGGATGTCGTCCTCGATCCCGAAGTTCACCGGTCGCGGCAACGCCGAGACCGCGACCCGGTGAGCCCCGGGATCGGGCGCGACGCGATAGTCGATCGACTGGAAATTCACCATCAGCGCGTCCGGTATCACATTGTAGGGGCGGTTCGGATGACCGTCGAACGCCGCCGGGTTCTCGTTGGGCAACGAGAACTCGTGATCGTCGATCACGACGTCGCCGTCGATCGTTCGCAGGCCCGTCGCCCGCAGCTCGGCCGCAAACCGCCACCAGCGCTCGATCGTCAGGTACGGATCGCCGCCGCCCTGCAGGTACAGATTGCCGTGCAGGACCCCGTGCACGATCGGGCCGTCGACCAGCGCGCGGGTGTGCCACTTGAACTGCGGCCCGAGCGTGTCGAGGGCGGCGAACGTCGTCAGCATCTTCATCACGGATCCGGGCCCGCGCGCAATCCCTGGATTCCGTTCGATCACCACGGCGCCGGTGTTCGCGTCCTCGACGATGTAACTGACCGACGCGTACGGCAAGTGCCCCTGCTCGATCACGCGCTCGATCGGCGGCGGCGCGAGCCGCGGCGCGGCGAAAGCTGTGACGGCGACGGAGCACGCGAACAGGCAGGGAATCAGGATACGGCGCATCGTTTGAGGCTCGCTGGGGGGTTCGAAGGAAATGCCCTCGCGGGCGCGGGGGAATGATACATTCCCGCGATCGGAGCGCACAGCCCCGGCTGAACGGACCGCACGCGTGACATCGACGTCGAGAACCTTGCGCGCGCCCGCCGGCGGAGCCCGGCCGCTTCCCGGCGGCTGGTGGCGCCTGCACGGGCGCGGAAGGTTTCCTTGGGAATTGTATTTGCGCGATTCCGGCGGCGCGGACGATTCCGCGAGCGGCCGTCAGGGGTTCGCCGTTCCACCCTCGTCCGCGATTCGGCTCGAATGGGACGGCGGCGAGGTTCGATGGGGGTTCGGTGCGGACGACCGCGAGACGCCGTTGCGCGCGGCGGCGGGACTCTTGCACGAGCCGTGCGCCGAGCTCTACGCGGCGCTTCCGCTGGCGCGGTATGATCGACGAGCGCGACGATTTTGGCGCGCGGTCGTCTGGATCGCCCGGTGGCCGGGTGGAAGTGCGCTGATCGGATGGCTCTCGCGGCGGCGACGGCCGGTCGACACCGGTTGACGATTTGCGACGGCGATCAAAGTCGCGGTCACCGATCCGGCGCATTGTGCATGTGAGGATCGAGGATCACCGGGCTCACGACCCCGTCAGGATGACCAACGTGACACAACCACCGCTTCCCGCCGGCACCGGGCCGCCGGCCTCCTCCGCGCGAGGACTCGACGCCTGGGGCGGCTTCGAGGCGTGGGCGAGACTCTTGAAAGTGCTGCTGCCGAGCTTGTGCGCGATGTGCGTTCGGGACGGCGACGGCCGGCGGATCTGGGCGTCGGCCGATTGGGCCGTGGAGGAGGCCACCGCGCAGGCGGTCGCCGCGGCGGCGACCGCCGCCGCGCTGACCGGGACCGGCGAATTTCCGGCCGCGATGCAGGTCGTGAACGCGGACGTCGCGTTGTACGCATTCGCATTGGCGCGCGAGCAGGGCTGGCACGGGGTCGTGATGCTCGCGCTCGCGCCGACCGGCTCGCCGTCCGGGCCGCGCGCGCTCCCGTACGTGCAATCGATGGTCGCACCCGCGCTCGCGTGCTGGCGGGGCGAATGGTCGTTGCGGACCGCGCTCGCCGAGCGCGCCACCGCGGCGATCGCCGCCGCGGCCGATGCGCGGGGGCGCGCGGTGCCGCCGGAGGATGCCGAGGACCGGGAAGCCGACGAAGCCGGCGAAGGAGACGAAAACGACGAGATCGACCGGTGGCTCCATCGGACGATGCACCGCACCGGAGCGACGCTCGCGGCGCTATGGGTGCCGGAACGCAAGATCTCGCGCACCCTCACGCCGAGTGGGCAGCCGCTCGCGCCGCTCGCGTTGCAGCGCGCGGAACGGCATTTGCTCGCGTGGGTCCGCCTGCAACAGCGCACGATCGTCGTGAACCGGATCGCGCCGACGGCGACGGTCGACGCGGCACCGTACAAGATCCTCGCGAGTCCGGTGCGGCACCCTTCCGGCCGGGTGCTCGGCGCGCTCGCGCTGTTCAACCCGCCGAGTGCTGCGGATTTTCCACCGTCCGCGGTCGTCGCGATCGAGGCGGCGGCGCGGCGCCTGTCGACGGTGATCGATGCGGCTCACGATGCACGAACCGGCCTCCTGACGGACGTCGCGTTCGATCGGGCTGCCCGGCGGGTGTTCGCGACCGGGGCGCCCCTCGGCGCCCACAGCCTGCTGTACCTCGACGTCGATCGCATGCGGGCGCTCAACGAGGCGTTCGGGATGCCCGCCGGCGACGAGGCGATTGCGGCGGCCGCCGCGTGCCTGCAGGCGACGCTGCCCGCCGACGCATCGTGCGCCCGGTTGACCGGTGACCGGCTCGCCGCGTTGTTGCCGAACACCAACGTCGACGCGGCGCGCGCGAACGCCGAGCGCGTCCGCGGTGCGTTCGCGACGCGCGGCGTCGCGTCCGCTCCGTCGCCGACCGTGAGCATCGGCGTCGCTTCGGTCGTGGACGCGGACGAGCCGCTCGCACACGCGCTCGCGGCCGCCGAGGATGCCTGCAAGAGCGCGAAGGCGCTCGGCGGCAATCGCGTCGCGTTGGCCCCGGAGCGCGCGAGCGACGGCCACGCGACGAACGCGGCGGTCGCGCGCGCGCTGCGGCGGGCGCTCGCGACCGGTGAGCCGCACCTGATCGCGCAGCCGATCCTGCCCCTGCGGGGCAGTTACGGGGGCGCCTTGTTCGAGGTTTTGCTGCGATTGCCGAACGAGCGCGGCGAACTGCTCGCGGCGCGGAAGGTGCTGCCGGTCGCCCGGGCGTGCGGGCTGACGCGCGCGGTGGATCGCTGGGTCGTGCGGGGCGTCTGCGCGCTGCTCGGCGCGTACGGCCGCCAGATCGGTGAGCAGCGCGCGTGCTTCACGGTGAACCTCGATGCGGAGTCCTTGCTCGACGAATCGTTCGTCGGCTTCGTGGAGGAACGGCTCGCGGCCGATGGCGTGCCGCGCGGCTCGCTGGGCTTCGAGATCTCCGAGGCGGTCGCGGCGCGACATCCGGACGCGACGCGGCGCTGCATCGATGCGCTCCGTGGTTCGGGCTGCCGTTTCGCGCTCGACGAGTTCGGCACCGGCGCGGGCACGCTCGGGCTTCTGCGCGAGTTCGCGGTCGAGGCGCTGAAGATCGACGGCACGATCGTTCGCGACGCGATCGAGCAGCCCCGCTCGGCCGCGATGATCAAGGCGATCGCGCAGCTCGCGACGATGATGCGTCTGCGCACGATCGCCGAGCACGTCGAGAGCGACGCCTTGCGGGCCCGGATCGCGGATCTCGGCGTCGATTATGGCCAGGGATTCGCGGTTGCGCGCGCGGTTCCACTCCGCGACTTGCTCGGCGATCTCGCGCTATTCGAGGCGAGCGTCGATCCGAAACGGGGCGAGAACGGCCTCTTGTAATTCTCCTCGCGCTGAGGCAAACAGTAGCAGGACCGGTGCGCCGGGCCGGTCGGGAATCGATGGCGTCGGTGCGGTCGCTCGGACCGCCTCAGGGGTGTGAATGAACGATTCGCCGAAGGTCGCGCCAGAGTGGTCGGTGCGCCACTGGTACAACAGCGATCATCCGATCGCGCTCTCGGCATTGCGGGGCCGGGTCGTCGTGCTCGGCGCGTTCCAGGTTCTGTGCCCGCAATCGGTCGCTTTCGGCGTTCCGCAGATCCGCCGGATATACGAGACGTTCGAGCCGAAGGACGTTGCGGTGATCGGCCTGCACGCGACCTTCGAGCACCACACCGCGATCACGCGGGCGGTCGTCGAGGCGTTCATCCACGAGTACCGCCTCAAATTCCCCGTGGCGGTCGACGCGCCGGGCGCGTCGGGTCCGATTCCGCTCACGATGGAACGATACCGAATGCGCGGGACGCCGAGTCTGGTGCTGATCGATCGGGACGGTGTGATCCGCAAGCACGCGTTCGGTCCGATCGACGACATGCGCATCGGTGCGGAGATCGGCGCGCTCGCGGCGGAACCGCCGAGCGTCACGTTGTCCCGCAGTTCGGTCGCCTGAGACCGCTCGCGCCGGCGGTTCAGCGGCGCGGGCGCCGATCCAGGGACCCGGTCAACGCGGCCGCGAGCCTCGCCGCCCAGCGGCGCTGGCCGGTCGGTGTCGCAATGAGATCCTGACGCACCTCGATTTCGACGTGCAGCAGACCGCGCTTCTCTCCGTATTCCGGGATCGCGACATCGGTCGCGTCGCCGACCGCATAGGGTTGATTGTCGCCGACGACCAGCGCCGGATCGGCGCGTAGCACCGCGAGCAGCGCGTCCGCCAGCCGCCGATCGCGATGATAGAGGACGCCGACGTGCCAGGGCCGGGCGATGCCGAGGTAGACGGGCGTGAAACTGTGCATCGCGATCAATACGGTCGGCCGGCGCGTCGCGGCGCGTTCCTCGAGGAGCGCACGGATCCGTGCGTGGTACGGGGCGAAGATCGCCCGTTCGCGCCTCTGCCGTTGGATCGCATCCACCCGGGCGTTCCCCGGAACCGGCGTCCGTTCGCTCTCGGCGACGATCGATGTCGGGCCGCCGGGCGGTCGATTGCAGTCGATCACCAGCCGGGAGTAGCGCTGCAGGACCGTGCAGGCATCCCAGGTTTCGGACAGACGCCGTGCGACCGCGGCCGCGCCGATGTCCCATGCGATGTGTCGCGCGAGATCCGCGTTTGCGAGCCCGAGCGACCCGAGCGCGCGCGGGATGCGTGCGCCGGCGTGGTCGCACACGATCAGGAACGCCGAGCGACCCCGCGGTCGCAGGACTTCGACCGGCGACGGCTCATCGGCAGCGAGCAGCGGTTCGCTCCCGGGCAATTCGGCAGCCATCGTCAGGGAGGGCGCTTGTGCAACGGCTCGGGCGGCGCCGGGGGCGGTGTCGGCGCCGGGGGCGGTGGCGGCGGGTCGATGGGCATCCCTTGATGGCGCAGGACGGCGACGATCACGTCTTCCTGCCGCGTGAGCGTTCGCATCTGTTCGACGCGCCAGCGCGCGTGTGCGCTGCGCAACCAGGGCAGCAAGGGCGCGTCGAAGCGCGCGGCGTTCGCGACGCGCCACTCGAGCACCCGGCGCGCTTCGCCGAGCGCGCGGAAACCCGGGCTTCCGTAACGCGCGAAGCGTCGCCCGATCGAGTAACCCGCGTACTGGGCGTCGATCGTGTCGGCGTGACGCAGCAGTTGCGCAATCTTTTCGCAGGCGGTGCGCCGTGGGCTGCCCGACCGTGAGCTGCGGCATACCGTCGCGAGCGCGGACAGGGGGGGCACGATCGAGCGCCCGGCTGCCCGCTCGACCGCCGCGAGGATCGCGGCGTCGGAATCGAGGGGATGGCCGGGTATGCGTGCGGCGATCGAGCGCAACGCATCGAACGCGCGCGCGACGATCGGATTCCAGTAAAAATCCAAGCTCGATCCGCGCGCCATGTGCGTCAACACGCGGTTCGTTTCCTCGTCGTCGTGCGTGCCGACCGCCGAGTCGAGGGTCGGCAGCCAGGCCGCGGCGTTGTCCGGATCGAGCCAGCGCATCGCGGCGGCGATGCCGCGACTGTCGCACCCCGGCGTCGATGCGCAGACGCGTAAATCAACCCATCCGATCGCCGCGTCGTCCGGCGCGAGTTGCGCCGCGCGGTTGGCGAGCGCGAGCGCGCTCGCGCCGCTGCGCCCGAGCAGCGCCGCGGTGGCAAGCGAGCTCGCGTCGCCGCGGGTGCCGAGCAGGCCGATCGCGGCTCCCAACCACGGCGCCGGACGCGGAGCGCCGGTGGTGCGCGCGCTCGCGGCCGGCGCGGTCTCGGCTTGCCGGGCCGCCAGACACGCCGCAGCGGCGAGCACCAACCCGAGGAGTGACCGGGCGAACGGGCCGCTGCGTGCGGCGGGCGCTCGCGCGAGTCCCGGACTTCGAGTCATGGAGCGCCGTGACGCGAGCCGGCGGCGGTCAGTCCCGCGGTGATCGCGAGACGCATCGCGTCCTCGACCGAGATGTCGAGCGGCTCCAGGAGCCGGCGCGGCAGGTAGATCGTGTAACCGCCGAATGCGTAACTCATCGGGAAATAGACGGTCACCAGGTCCTCGCCGTCGCGTGCGGCGAGTGCCGCCGGCACGTCTTCACGGGTGACGAAGCCGATCGCGCGCACTTCGCCGAAGTGCGCGACCACGACGCGTTGCAAGTCGCGACGGTCACCGCTGCCGGACGGCAACAGGCTCACGACGTCGCGAAATCCCCCGTACAGGGTCTTCACGAACGGGATTCGCCCCAGGAGTTCGTCCCAGTATTTGAGGACGATCCGGCCGGCGTACGCGTTGACCAGGCTGCCGATCAGCAGCAGGACCAGGAAGCCGGCGAGCAGGCCGAGACCCGGCCAGTAGTGTGCGGGACTGACGATGTCGAATGTGATCAGCAGATGGCGCAGCATCAGCTCGACCGAGTGTACCGCCCACCAGATCACGTATACCGTCAGCGCGACCGGCAGGACCGTGACCAGCCCGCGCATCGTCAATGTGAATATTTTTCGCATCGTCGTTCTGAACTCTTCGCAGCACGGCTGCCGCCCGGCCCGGCCGAGCGCCTCTACGGCGGATCGACCGCGCAGTATTGGCTCGGCTTACGCGGGTACACCGCGAGCAAGCGCAGCGAAGCGGCCGTCGGATCCCACAGATAATACTGGGTCGCGATCACGCGACCGCGCATCCGGGTCACGCTGAGCAACCGGCTGTCGCGCCGGAACAGCACCGCTTCCGACGTCCTGCACGGCAGGTCGTCGTCGACCGCGGCGAGATCCGGTACGTCGACCACGCCACCACCGCGCCAGTCTAGCAGGAGAATACGCAAGCAATGGGCGCCGCAGTGCGCCACGTCGAGGGTCACGTCGCCGGCGAAATTCGGCCCGGCGGCCAGCACGTCGCGCAGTTTCATGCGGTCGCGGAGGCTCAGTGCGAGGCGTCCCAGCCGCCTGGCCGCGGGTGCCGCGAGTTTGGTCGTGGCGGCCATCGCCGCGGCGGCCGGGTATTCGGAGAATCGCGGCGCCCCTTCGGGCGGAGGGCCGGCCGTCGCCGACAATCCACGGATCCGATCGAGCGCGTTCGCGTCCGCATCGCTCAACGACCAATCGTCGATCGCGACGTCGACGCGCCGCGTTCGACGATCGATGACGACGGTGCGCAGGCTGTGATCGTCGCACCGGGTCGGGCTGCTCGGCGGCGGGCTGCCGCTGCAGTGGGTGTATCCGCCATAGACGTCCGGTGCGCCCGCGCCGTTCGGTGCGGCGAACACGACGTATCGGCCCGACGGTACCGCGAAATGAAAACCCCGCCGCCCATGGGGTACGGACAGCGCGCGCAATCGCGCGGCGTCGAGCGAATACACGTACACGGTCATCGCCGGGTCGTCGCTGCCCGGAAACCGGATCGTGCCGCCGAGAATCGCCGCCGCCGCGGCGCCCAACGAGACGCAATAGATCAGGACTGCGCAGGCGGCGCGGATGATCGATCTGGAATCCACGAACAGCGGCCCTCGCGAACCCCCACGGCTCGCACCCCCCATGGTAGCGACGGGCTGTCGCGCAAGCCACCGCGATCGAACGACACCCGGCGACCCGTGGGCCTCCTCGTCGACCGGATGACGTTCCGCGCTCCGAATCAGCGCCGCGGCAGCAGGAACCGACGGCCGTGATAGGCGAGCTCGACGCCGTCGGGCCGGATCCGCACGATCCGGGGGCCTTCGGCGAGGGTCGAGCCCTCGACGTATTTGTGTCCGTTGATGAACACGAACCGTTGCGCCGGGTCCGGCGAATACACGTGGACGTCCAGGTGCAGCGGCGGCAGCGTGTCGGTGCCCGCGAAGTGCACCTGCGCGAGCGTCGGCAATGTCTCGAGGTTCGAGTGATCGTCCGGTGCGGTGCCGTCCGCGGGTGCCGACGGTGGGGATCCGGCCGCGTTCAATCGCGCGCGGGCTTCGGCGACGATCGGATTCTCCGGCGAGGTTACCGGGACTTCCGGCGCAAACCCCGCGGCGTCGCCCGCCGACGGCAGCGCCGATCCGCTCGGCATCGGCGCGGCGTCCGGCCTCGAGTGCGGTGCACCAGGGACTGCCGCGGACGCCGGGAGCGCCGTCGCGGTCGCCGCGGGCCGCGCGCGGGACGGGGCACTCGCCGAGGGGCGTCGCAGCAGCACGATCCCGAGTACCAACGAGTTGACACCGAGCAACGCGAGCAGTCCGATCGTGAGCGTCCTCGGGCTGCCGCGCGGACGCACCATCGCGGGCTCGATCAGGCCCGGGCTCGCCTGGCGTTGCCGCTCGGCCTCCGATTTCTTCAGCGCGTCGAGGATGAACGACATCCCGCTTGTTCCTCAGTCCGTGGAGCGCGGCGGCGCGCCGCTCGTCAAATCCGGCGCTGGCGCTGGCGCTGGCGCTGGCGCCGGCGGCGCGGACCGGCTTTCGCCCCGCATCCTGCCCCGCGATTCGACGGACCCGCGGGCGATCGGCCCGATCGCGCGCGCAGCGTCGCCCGCGGTCCTCGCGGGATCTCGCGGCCCGCCGCGCCACGCTTGCCAGCCGCCGACGAGCGCGGTCGCCACGCCCAGTGCGGCGACCGCGGCGGCGATCCAGCCGAGCCATGCCGGCGCGAAGCGCCGTCCGTAGACCTCGCCGGCCGCGCGCCGCACGAGCCGCGCGTTCAGCTTGCGCGCTTCGGACGCGTAAGCGCCGAGCAGGGCCCGGTCGCAGCACACGTTGATCACCCGCGGAATGCCGCCGGAAATGCGGTGCACCTCGCGCAGCGCGCCGGCCGTGAAGATCTCGCTGGTCGCGCCCGCGACCCGCATCCGATGGCGCACGTAGTGGCGCGTTTCCGCGCCGGTCAAGGGTTCGAGATGGTAGCGGCCCGTGACCCGCTGCGCGAGCTGGCGCAACTCCGGCAGGTCGAGCAGCGTGCGAAGTTCCGGTTGTCCGATCAGGAGGATTTGCAGGAGCTTTTGCGTCGGGGTCTCGAGGTTGGTGAGCAAACGCACGTGCTCGAGCACCTCGGGCGAGAGGTTTTGCGCTTCGTCGACGATCAAGACCACGCGCCGCCCGGCGGCGTGCGCCGACAGCAAGCGCCGGTTCAGGGCATCCACGAGGCGCTTGAGGCTGCGGCGTTCCGCGTCGCTGATCGGCACGCCGAGCTCCTCGCAGATGCTCTGCAAGAACTCGGTCGGCGTCACGCGTGGGTTCAGGATCAGCGCCACATCCGCGTGGGCCGGCATCCGCGACAGGAGCGTTCGGACGACCGTCGTCTTGCCGGTGCCGACCTCGCCGGTCAACTGCACGAAACCGCCGGATTCGTTGATTCCGTAGAGCAGGTGCGCGAGCGCCTCGGCGTGCCGTCCGCTCATGTAGAGATAACGGGGATCCGGCGTGATCGAGAACGGCTTTTCGCCGAGGCCGAAGTAGCTCGTGTACATGCCGGTTGCCGATGATACCAAGCCGCGCGTGGCGACGGCGCTCAGTGCGGATCCCTTCGGATCTGGGTCGCGCGCAGGATGCGCGACGCGCCGAAGCGCCGGCGGACCTCGTCGACCGTCGTATCGATCTGCGATGCCCGCGCGTCCGGCGCCCCGAACAGGTCGGATTGAGCTTGGGTTTCGAGGTCCGACACGGCGACGCCGAGCAGGCGGATCGAGGCCCGCGGACGTTCGGCGAGCCATTCCGAGAGCATCGCGTCGGCCATGCGCCACAGCGTTGCGGTGTCGCGTGCCGGCGGCTCGAACGAGCGCTGCCGGTGGTTCGTCGCGAAGTCCGCGGTCCGTACCTTGATCGCGACCTGTGCCGCGGCCGCTTCGGTGCGTCGCAACCGGGTCCCGACCCGGTCGACCAGGCGAGCCAGCTCGGTGCGCAACGCGCCGAGGTCGTCGAGATCGGACTCGAACGTGCATTCGGCGCTGATCGACCGCTCCTCGCTCGGTCGAACCACCGGGCGCTCGTCGATTCCCGCGGCGCGCCGGCGCATCGCGCCGGCATGCCGCCCGAACAGCGCGCGCAGCGTTTCCTCGCGTGCGATCCGCAGGTCCCGGAAGCGCCGTATCCCGGCGGCGTGCACGCGCGGCAAGGTCTTCGTCCCGATTCCCCAGAGACGCTCGATCGGCAGATCGTCGAGGGCGTGCGGCAGCTCGTCGGCCCCGATCCGGCAGAGTCCGTCGGGTTTGCGAAGATCCGAGGCGATCTTCGCGACCAGCTTGTTCGGCGCGACGCCGACCGAGGCGGTCAGACCGAGCGCTTGGCGCACTCTTTCCCTGAGCCGTTCGGCGATCGCGACCGGTTCGCCGAACAGGCGCCGGCTCGCGGTCACGTCGAGGAACGCTTCGTCGAGCGACAAGGGCTCGACCAGCGGCGTGAAGGACTCGAAGATGGCGAAGGCTTGCGCCGAGACTTCCTGGTAACGCGCAATTCGCGGCGGCACGACGATCGCTTGCGGGCACAGCCGGCGCGCCGCCGCGATCGGCATCGCCGAGTGGACTCCGAACCGGCGGACCGCGTAGCTGGCGGCCGCGACGACGCCGCGCGGGCCGGGATGACCGACGATCAGTGGAAGCCCCGCGAGTTCAGGCCGGTCCCGCACCTCGACGGACGCATAGAACGCGTCCATGTCGACGTGCAGGATCGACCGCGGCTCCATTCAGGGCGCGCCGGGTCGCGTCATAACAGATCCTTCACGCCGTCGCGTTCCTCGTGCAGTTCGCGAAGGGTCGCATCCATCTTCTCGCGGCTGAACGGGTCGATCGGAAGGTTCTGCACGATCCGGTACTCGCCGCCCCGACAGGTCACCGGGACCGAGTAGATCACCCCCGCGGGAATCCCATAGCTGCCGTCCGACGGCACCGACATGCTGACCCAATCGTCGTCGGCGGTGCCGTGCACCCAGGTGCGCACGTGATCGATCGCCGCCGAGGCCGCCGACGCGGCCGAGGAGCTGCCCCGCGCCTTGATGATCGCCGCGCCGCGTTGCTGCACGGTGGGGATGAACGTCTCGCGGAACCAGTTCGCGTCGACCTTCGAGAGCGCCGGCTGGCCGTCGACGGTGGCGTGATGCAGGTCCGGGTACTGCGTCGCCGAGTGGTTGCCCCAGACCACGAATTTCCGGACCTGGGTGACCGATCGGCCGGTCTTCTCGGCGAGCAGCGCGACTCCGCGGTTGTGGTCGAGGCGGGTCATCGCGGTGAAGTTGCCCGCCGGCAGCGACGGCGCGTTGCGCTGCGCGATCAGTGCGTTGGTGTTCGCCGGATTACCGACGACGAGTACCCGCACGTCGCGGCGCGCGACGTGATCGAGGGCCTTGCCTTGCGCCGAAAAGATCTGCGCGTTCGCGAGCAGGAGGTCCTTGCGCTCCATTCCGGGCCCGCGCGGACGCGCCCCGACGAGCAGCGCAACGCCGCAGTCACGAAACGCGGTCTCGGTATCGTCGGTCGCCGTCACCGACTGCAACGTCGGAAACGCGCAGTCGCAGAGTTCCATCACGACGCCGCGCGCTGCACCAACCGCGGCAGGGATCTCGAGGAGGTTCAGTCGAATCGGCTGATCGGGTCCGAGCATCGCCCCCGACGCGACGCGAAACGCGAGAGCGTAGCCGATGTTGCCGGCGGCGCCGGTGATCGTGACGGTGATGGGTGATTTCATCCGAAGGCTCCGGTCGAAAAGGCCGATGTTAGCGTAAACGCCCGCGCGGCGAGCACGGTTCGCGCAGTTTTGGGCGTGCCCCGGCGGTGCGTGATGGGAAACCCCGGGCCGCTCTCGCGGAATCGCCGGCATCCGGTGCGGGTCGCACGGGTCGGGTCGCGCAACGCGTCGAGCCGATCGCGCGGTTCGTCGCCGGATCGGTCACCCGCCACGCGGCGGCGCGGTTGCTGCGCATCGCGGTTCGAACGAAGTGCGGAGCGTCGTCCGCGGAGCGCCGGTCGCCCGGATGGATCTCGAACGCGAACAACACCGCGAGCGCGAGCAGCGCACTCGCGGCGTAGGCAAGCGCTTCGCGTCGGGGGCGGTGCCGGGCCGCGACGCGCGCGCGTTCGAGCACGCGCCGGTCCGCGATGCGCGGCGGCGCGGCTTGCGGGAGGCGCCGGTACGCGGCGCTCAATTCGTCGTCGCCGCGCAGATAACGCTCCAGTTCTCCAGGCTCCAGGTCGATCATCTTCGGGTCCTCATCCGCTCATGTCGCGCGCGCAGGGGCTCTCCGCGACGGCTTCTTCGATCGTGACGGCTGGTGCGGTCGCGCGCTCGGCGAGCGCGTGCCGGAGTTTGCGGATCGCGTAGCGCACCCGGCTCTTCGCGGTTTCGATGCCGACGCCGGTCACGCGCGCGATCTCCTCGACGTCGAGTCCCGCCTCCTCGCGCAGCAGGAACGCTTCGCGTTGTTCCGCCGGTAACGCGGCGATCGCGGCGAGCAGCGCCGACTGCTGCTCGCCGCGCTCCGCGATCCGGTCGGGTTGCTCGTGCTCGGGCGACGCCGGTTCGATCTCGATCGACGATTTCTCGTCGAAGGATTCCTCGCCGGGCAGGGTGCGCCGTCGCCGGTAGTGATCGATCGTGCAATGATGCGCAACCTGGAACAGGAACGTCGCAAACTTCGCCCGGATCTCGTAGCGGTTGCGCGCCGCGATGATCCGCGACCAAACCTCCTGGAACAGATCGCTCGCGATCGCCGGATCATGGACCTGCCGCAGCAGGTAGCGATACAACGGACCCTTGTGCCGTGCATAGAGCCTCTCGAACGCACCGACGTCGCCGCTCGCATAGCGAAGCATCAGTTCCGCATCGTGGTCGACCCGCTCCATGGGGCGTAAGCATACGTGTGCGGGTTTCGCCGTTGCCATTAACGTGCCGACCGCGCTCGGCGGGTTATCGCGACACCGGCCGGGCTTGATCGGCGCCGGTTTTCGGTTTAGTGTTGTACATAGATACCAGTGTATGTATGTAAAATGCGCGACGAATGGAATGACCGCCAGCCGATTTACCGGCAATTGCAGGATCGGCTGATCGCGCGGATCCTCGACCAATCCTTGCGCGACGGCGACCCCCTGCCGTCGGTCCGCAGCGTCGCAGCCGACTGTCGGCTGAACCCGTTGACCGTGATGAAGGCCTATCAGCGGCTGGTGGACGATGGACTCGTCGAAAAGCGGCGCGGCCTCGGCTTCTACGTTGGTGCCGGCGCGCGCGCGGCGCTGTTCGCCGGCGAACGCGAACGCTTTCTCAACGAAGATTGGCCGCGGATTGCGGCGTCCATCCGCCGTCTCGGCCTGTCGATCGAGGATCTCCTCGCTCGCGACGCCGATCGCGCCTGAGGCGCGGAGACTCGAGATGCCGCCGGTCATCGAAGCGCGCGACCTCACCAAGCGATACGGCGCCGTCCTCGCGGTCGATCGCGTCTGCTTCTCGGTCGAGCCCGGCCGCATCGTCGGTCTGATCGGTCCGAACGGGGCCGGCAAGACCTCGATCCTGCGCGCACTGCTCGGACTCACCCGTTACGAAGGCACCGTGCGGGTGCTCGGGCGCGATCCGTGGCGGGAGCGGGCCGGGTTGATGCGCGAGGCGTCGTTCATCCCCGACGCGGCGGTGCTGCCGGGTTGGTTGCGGATCGATCGCGCGGTGGACTTCGTTGCCGCGGTCCACCCGCGCTTCCGCCGCGACCGCACGCGCGCGATGCTCGCGAAGACGCAGATCCCGCTTCACCGCCGGGTGCGTGAATTGTCGAAGGGCATGCGGACCCAGGTTCACCTGGCGCTCGCGATGGGCATCGACGCGAAGCTCCTGGTGCTCGACGAACCGACGCTCGGTCTCGATCTGCTCGCGCGGCGCGCGTTCTACGACGCGCTCGTCGAGGACTTCATGGACGAATCCCGAACGATCGTGTTGACGACCCACCAGGTCGAGGAAGTCGAGAACCTGCTGACCGACGTGCTGTTCGTCGATCGTGGCCGGATCGTTCTCGACGGGTCGGTCGAGTCGTTGGCCACGCGTTACGCGGCGCTCAGCGTCGACCCGGCGCGGCTGGCCGAGGCGCGCGCGCTCGGCCCGTTCTACGAGCGGCGCTCCCTCGGTAAAATCTTGCTGTACTACGAGGGCGCGGACCGTGCCGCGCTGGCCGCGTTGGGCGAGCTGCACGCGCCGGACGTCGCCGACCTGTTCGTCGCGAAATTGTCCGGTGGCGCACCATGATCCGCTTCCTGTGGCTGATCCGCCGCGAACTCTGGGAATACCGCGCGGCATGGATCCTGCCGGCGGTGATCGGAGGGCTGCTCGTGCTCGCGGCCTCCTTCGGTCACGTCGATGTGGACATCGCGGGCGCCCGGCCCGGCCCCGATGCGCTCGGCGGCGCGCTGCTGTTCGGGTTCGGGATCGTGTTCCTGTTCGTGATGCTGGCGTACTCGTCCTGGTACCTGCTCGATTGCCTGAACGCCGACCGGCGCGATCGAAGCATCCTGTTCTGGAAATCCCTTCCGATCGGCGATGCGCAGACCGTGATCGCGAAGCTCGCGACCGGCCTGATCGCGATCCCGCTGATCTATTTCGCGGCTGCGGACGTGACGACGCTCGCGATCGCGTTCATCGTGTCCCTGCGCGCGCGGGCGTGGATCGGGAACGCGATGTGGCATCCGGGGCAGTGGCTTCAGCTGCAAGCCTTGTGGCTCTACCTGATCGCGACCCTCGCGATCTGGCTCTTGCCGGTTGCCGGCTGGCTGCTGCTGGTGTCCGCGTCGGTGCGCCGCGCGACGGTGCTCTGGTCGCTCCTGCCTCCGCTGGCCGCGGTCTGGGTCGAACGCGTGCTGCTCGGAACGAACTGGGTCGGGAGGATCCTCGCGATTCGCTTGGTGGACGGCTATCCGGCCACCGCGTTTCACGATCTCTCGGGATCGCTCCTCGGCGCGTTCGGCTTCCCCGGCGCATCGCGGGCGGCCGCGCCCGCGAGCGTGTGGGCACTGCTCGCGCCGCTTCGGTTCGTCGCGGCGCCCGCGACGTGGGCCGGAGCCGCCGTCGGCGCGGTGCTGATCGGCGTCGCGATCCGCGTGCGGGTGCGCAACGTCGACCCGTGAGCGGCCGGCGACCCGCGCCGTTGGTGCGTGCGGGCTCGATCGTGCACAATGAAACCTGACGCTCTCTTCCACGTTCAGAGGATATCGGCATGTACAAGACGAAGATCGACTTACCCGAAAAGACCCGTCGCAACGTGATCGCGATCCTGAACGACCGGCTGGCCGATGCGATCGACTTGCAGAGCCAGATCAAGCAGGCGCATTGGAACGTGAAGGGCCCGAGCTTCATCGCGCTGCACGAGCTGTTCGACAAGATTTCGGATGCGGCGCTCGATCAAATCGACGATATCGCCGAGCGGATCACCGCGCTCGGCGGCACCGCCGAGGGCACCGTCGCGGTCGCCGCGAAGCGCAGCCGGCTCAAGAACTACCCGCTCAGCATCACCTCCGGCAAGGACCATCTCTACTACTTGTCGACCCAGCTGGCCGCGTTCGGGAAGTCGGTGCGCGCCGCGATCGAAGCCACCGCCGAACTCGGCGACGCGGACACCGCGGATCTGTTCACCGGCATCTCCCGAGGCCTGGACAAGCACCTCTGGTTCCTCGAGGCGCACCTGCAGGACAAGGCGTGAGGGCGGTGGCGGGCCCTCAGCCGAGCAGCTGCGCGAAGTAGCTGTTTCGCATCCGGTTCGCCGGGTCCGTCCGGCGGCGCAGCGCGGCGAACAGCCGGGCGCGCTCGCCGAGCGCCCTCGTGAGTTGCTCGACCGTGAGCGCGCGCGTCTGGTTGAGGGTCGGCGTGCCCCCGGCGTTCGACGCGAACTCGTTGAAGTCGATCAGGAAATCCTCGAACCCCGGATCGCCCGGCGACGACGGCTCCAGCGTGACCCGGTCGCCCGCGTGGCTCGGACTGAACAAGGCGCTGCGGTCGCGGTGCAGGCGGCTCGCGACGGTGACGAGGTTGCAGCGGTACCGGTAACGCTTCTGGTGGGCGTTGCAGAACGCGGCGTAGTCCTCGAGGAGCTTCGGGAAATCCGCCTGCGGAAACGCCCAGAGACTGTACGCATGGCGGGCCTTCGCCGGATCCGCGGGCAGCTCGCGCATCCATTCGTGCGCGTACATCACGACGCCGCGCGCGGCGCGGGGCTGCGCCGCGTGCAGCGCGCGGTGCACGCCCGTGAGCACCGCGCTGCGCAGGCCCGGTGTCGCGAGCACGCTGCCGATCGAAGAGCCGAACGCCGGCAGCACGTTGCGCATCACGGACTGACGGATCTGCCAGATCCCCGATCGCGTGACGCTCTCGTCCGGGTCGCGCAGGCGTCGCTCGACGGTGACCCGGTCGGAAAATGGCGCGACGTGAAAGCGCAGTGCGCCGGGCGATTCGACGATGCGCGCGTAACGCCCGGCGAACTCCGCGAAGGTATGGTTGCGATACTCGATCTTGACCGGCGTCGCTGGTTCGACGCGCAGCGACACCTCGTGCACGACGCCGAGCAGACCGTGACTCGATCGCAACACGCGCATGAGATCGCGGTCGCGCTCGGTCACCGTGATTTGCCGGCCTTGGGGCGTGACCAGCTTGATCTCGGTCACGCAGGCAGCCATCTGCGCGCAGTCCTCGCGATAGGACGGCTGCGGCAGCGTCGACACGGCGAGCGCGCCGACCGACATGTTGCCGATCTCCGGGGTCAGCGGCAACTCGAGCCCGCGCTCGGCGAGCGCCCGTACCAGGGCCGCGACGCGCACCCCGGCTTGTACCCGGACGCAACCTTCGTCGTATCCCAGGATCTTGTCGAACGCATCCAGGTGCAGTGCGGTGCCGCCGTCGGTGTTCGCACAGCGCGTGATCGAGTAATCGGCCCCGATCGGGCGCACCGGCGAAGGATGCGCTTTTGGATTCACGAGGATCGCGGCGACATCCTCGACGGTCCGGGGTCGAACGGTGATGCGCGGTCGGCGCTGCAGGCCCGGCCGACTCGCGCCCGGGAAGCGCGTGCCATTCAATGCCATTTCGATCATCCCTCGGCAGTCGGGCCGCTCTCGGAGCGGCTTCCGGCTGTTCCGGGCGCGCGAGTCCCGACGCCGGAGCGCGTGGGCGCGACGATCGAAGGCACTGGCGGCTCCGCTGTCGTGGGGCGCCCCGTGGGGCGTCCGGTAGACCGGTGGCTTTGCGTCCCCGCCTTTCAGCGGGTTTGCCCTTGAACAGTGGTTTCACTATGCGATGGCGCGGAGCGCCTGTAAAGGGCCATGCCGGGGGTCCCGGCCGGGCTCATGCGAATACCATCGACTCCGTCTCGAATTTCGAATCTCAGCCGGCGAGCAGCAGGCGCTCGGAGCGTTCGATCGCCTCGGGCGTCCCATGGAGCATCACGACGTCGCCCGACTTGAAGACCGTCCCGGCTTCGGGGTCGCGTCCGACGATGCGGTCGCGGCGGATCGCCCGTACGCGCGCCGTCGAGCCGCGCGCGGCGAGCGCCTCCACGGTCCTGCCGACGGCCCAGGCGTGCGGCGGCAGCACGACGCTGTGCAGGCGCTTGCCGGGCCGTTCGCCGTGGCGGCCGACCGGCGGGGCCTCGTCGGGCAGGACTTCGCGCAGCAGCGCGTAGCGGTGCTTGCGGATCTCGTCGATCGTCCGGACCACTCGCGAGACCGGTTCCTTCAGCAACAACAACAAGTGCGACGCGAGCATCAAACTCGCCTCGAAGGTCTCCGGGACGACTTCGGTCGCGCCCGCGGCCTGCAGTTCCTCGAGATGCGAATCGTCGGGCGTGCGTACCAGGACCGGCACGTCGGTGCGCAGCGAGCGCATCGCGCGCACCACCCGCAACGCGACCGGCGGATTCGCGAACGTCACGACGACGCAGCTCGCGCGCATCGCGCCGACGCTGCGCAGGACCTCGACCTGCGCGGCATCTCCGAAGACGACGGGATCGCCGGCTTGCCGGGCCGATCGGATCCGCCGCGGATCGACCTCGAGCGCGAGGTACTCGAAACCGCGCCGCTCGAGCACCCGCGAAACGTTCTGGCCTACCCGCCCGAATCCGCAGATCAGCACGTGCTCGCGCTCGGCGACCGCGAAGGTCGCACGCGTCTCCATCGCGATCTCGGGTCCCGCCGAATCGAACCGACCGAGCAGCGCGCCGGCGATCCGGCGATTGTGGCGGATCAACAACGGCGCGAGCAGCATGCTCGATACCGTCGCGGCGAGCAGCGGCTGCGCGACCGCGGGCGAGAGCAGCCGGTGTTGCAGCAGGAGCGTCAGCAGCGCGAACCCGAATTCCCCGCCCTGGGCGGCGACGATGCCGGTGCGCAACGCCTTCGACCAGCTCCGGGCGGCGCGCCGCGCGACCAGCGCGATCACGCCGGTTTTCAGCACCAGCACGCCGGCCAGCAAGCCGGCGACGAGCGTCCAGTCGCGCATCAGCAGCCGACCGTCGAGCAGCATGCCGACGCCGATGAAGAACAATCCGACCAGCGCGTCGCGATACGATCGGATCGATGCCTCGACCTGGTGACGGAACTCGGTTTCGGCGAGCATCATCCCGGCCAGGAAACCGCCGAGCGCGAGCGACAGGCCCGCGGCGCGGGTCGCCCACGCGGCCGCGAGCACCACCAACAGGGCGGTCAATGCGAACAGTTCCGTCGAGCGCACCGACGCGATCGCATGGAACAGCGGACGCAGCAGCCAGCGTCCCGCCGCGAGCACGAGCGCGAGCGCGAGCGCCGCGAACGCGATCGATTCGGCGACCCGGCGCGCACCGCCCGGGTGGCCGCCGTCGCGCAACGACGATTCGAGTGCGAGCAGCAGGGTGAACGCGAGATCCTGGAACAGGCAGATCGCGACCGCGAGCCGGCCGTGCGACCGGTTGTTTTCGGACTGCTCGGTGAGTTGCGCGACGATGATCGCCGTCGAGGACATCGCGATCGCGCCGCCCATGACGATCGCGGTCGCGGGCGCGATCCCGAATCCGGCGATGCCGATTCCGGCGACGATGCCCGCGGTGAGCAACACCTGCAGCCCGCCGACGCCGAAGACCTCGGCGCGCATCGCGACCAGCCGGGGCCTCGAGAACTCCAGGCCGAGCGTGAACAACAGGAACGTGATGCCGAACTCGGCGAGCAGCCGCGTCGTCGCGGTGTCGTCGACCAGTGCGAGGGCGTGCGGTCCGAGCGCCGCGCCGACCAGCAGATAGCCGAGGATCGCGGGCAGGGCCATGCGACGAACGAGCGCGACCACTCCCACCGAGGCCGTCAGGAGGATCAGGATCTGCAGCAGTGGGTCCGCGCGCATCGCGTGCCCGACCTTACGGCCGCGGTGCGCCCGGGGCAATGGCGGCGACACGAATCCCCATGCCTGATAAGATCCGCTGATGGAACCGATAGCGGTCGACGTCAAGGCCGGAGAGACCTACTGGTGGTGCCGATGCGGCAAGAGCGCGCGGCAACCGTTTTGCGACGGTTCGCACAAGGGCACCGAGTTCACGCCGATGAAGCACCAGGCGGGCGCCGACCTGCGCGTATGGTTCTGCGCCTGCAAGCGCACGGCGACTCCGCCGTTCTGCGACGGCTCGCACAAGAAGACCGCGGCGCCGTCGACCGGCTGATCCGGCGATGCCGAGTTCGTTGGCGCTCGACGGCGGCGGCGACGACTGGCATCTGCGGATCGCGGGCGATTGGTCGGCCCGCGCGCTCGCCGAGGTCCAGATCCGGCTCGGGGACTTGCCGCCGTCGCTCGCCGGCACGTTGACTTGCGACTGGTCCGCGGCCGAGTCGCCGGGGATCGGGCCCGCGTGGGCACTGCTCATGCGACTCGAAGCGATCGGGGGCGGACGAGTGCGGATCCAGCACGTCTCGCCGCCGCGGCACGTCGTCTTCCTCGAGGCCTTGCGCGACCGCGCCCGCACCGGGATCCCCGCGGACGACGCAGGTCCGAACGGCGCGCTGGCCAGGCTCGGCCGCTGGGTGCTCTCCCGGGGCGATGAGGCGCGCGAGTTCGCATCGTTCGTCGGTCGCATCGTCGCGGTGCTCGTGCGCGCCGTTCGCCGGCCGCGGTCGTGGCGATTGCCGTCGCTCACGCGGCACGTCCATGAGACCGGCGTCACCGCGATCCCGATCGTCTGCCTGATCGCGTTCTTGATCAGCGTGATCGTCGCCTACCTGGGATCGCAGCAGCTGCGGCTGTTCGGCGCCGAGATCTTCGTCGTCGATCTGATCGCGATCGCCGTGCTCCGCGAAATGGGGGTGCTGCTGACCGCGATCATCGTCGCCGGCCGCTCGGGCAGCGCCTTCGCGGCCGAGATCGGTGCGATGCAGCTCAACGAGGAGATCGACGCGCTGCGGGCGATGGGCATGGACCCGGTCGAGCTGCTGGTCGTGCCCCGGATCCTCGCGCTGACGATCGCATTGCCGCTGCTCACGGTGATCGCCGACGCGACCGGCCTGCTCGGCGGCGGATTGCTCGCGCACTATCAAGCGCACATCTCCTGGCCGCAATTCGCGGACCGGCTGCGCGCCGCGATCGCGCCGACCACGTTCTGGGCGGGGTTGATCAAGGCACCCGTGTTCGCGGTCCTGATCGCGGTCGTCGGCACCTATCGCGGGATGCGCGTGCGCGAATCGCCGCGCGAACTCGGCCGGCAGACGACGATCGCGGTCGTCCAATCGATCTTCTTCGTGATCCTCGCCGATGCCTTGTTCGCGGTGCTGTTCGTGCGGCTGGGCTTTTGACGATGTTCGACGCCGCGGAAACGGTGATTCGCGTGCGCGGGCTCGTGAACCGCTTCGCCGGCCAGGTCGTTCACGACGGTCTCGAGATGGAAGTGGGCGCGCGCGAGATCTTCGGGATCGTCGGTGGCTCGGGTACCGGAAAATCGGTGTTGCTGCGGACGATCCTCGGTCTGCACCCGCCCACCGCCGGCCGCGTCGAATTGTACGGGCGCGAAGTCGGCGCGATGTCGCGCGCCGAGCGTTCCGACGTCGTGCAGCGGTTCGGCGTCACCTTCCAGAACGGCGCGTTGATCGGCTCGCTGACCGTCGCCGAGAACGTGCAACTGCCGCTGCGGGAGTACCGGCGGCTCGCCCGGGCGGCGCTCGACGAGCAATCCCGTCTGTGCCTCGCGATGGCCGGTCTCCCGCCCGACGCCGCCGGCAAATACCCCTCGCAGCTCTCCGGCGGGATGACGAAACGGGCGGCGCTCGCGCGCGCCCTCGCGCTCGAGCCGGAACTCCTGTTCCTCGACGAGCCGACCGCGGGTCTCGATCCGATTTCCGCGGCGGCGTTCGATGAGCTACTGTTGTATCTGCATTCGCAACTGGACTTGACCGTCGTCATGATCACGCACGACTTGGACACGCTGTTTCGGACCTGCGGCCGGGTCGGCGTGATCCTCGACGGGAAGATGGCGAGCGGAACGCTCGACCGGATCGTCGAGAACCCGCATCCGTGGATCCAGGCCTACTTTCACGGTCCGAGGGCCCGCGCGTCGCGAGAGGGGCGCAATGGATAGGGACGCGAATTACGTCGCCGTCGGCGCGTTCGTGCTGTTGATCGCCGCGCTCGCGACGGGTTTCGTGTTCTGGTACGCCGAGCGTGGCGACCGGCGCGCCACTGCGCGCTACGAGATCTATTTCGAGGGTTCGGTCAGCGGCTTGACCAAGGGCAGCCCCGTGCGCTACCTCGGGGTCGACGTCGGCAAGGTCGCGCGAATCACGCTGGACCCGTCCCATCCGAAGCGCGTCCGGGTGGTCGCCGACATCGATTCGACGGCGCCGATCGACAGCCGCACGCGCGCCTCGCTCAGCCTGCAAGGCGTCACCGGGCTGCTGTTCATCGACCTCGAGCAGAATCCCCGCGCGGGCCCGCCGCGGCCTTTGGCGCAAGGGCTGCACCATCCGGTGATCCAGTCGGCACCGTCGGATTTCGACGTGTTGCTCGGCAGCCTTCCGGCACTGACGACGCACGCGGTCGAGCTCGTCGACCGCCTGAACCAGGTGTTCAGCGATCACAACGTGGCCGCGCTGCGCGTCACGATCGACAATGCGAAGCTCGCGAGCGAGCGGCTGCCGGCCACGATCCGGGACGTCCAGCGGCTGGTCCAGCAGGTGCGCACGTCGACCGAGGCGGTGGATGCGGCCGCGGTGCAGCTGCGGACGATCTCGCAGCGGTCCGCGCCGCAGATCGACGCCACGATGAAGCACGTCGCCGAGGTTGCGGACAACCTCGCGGACACCACCCGGCGGCTGGATCAGCTAGTCGCCGCGAACGGTCCGGCGCTGACCCGCTTCACGCGCGACGGGTTGCCCCAATTCGATGCGTTGGTTCGTGAAAGTCGCGACGCGGCCCGCCAAATGCGCGACCTGTCGCAGTCGTTGCGCGAGGATCCGTCGCAGATCCTGTATCGCCCGCAGCGCCGCGGCGTCGAGGTGCCGAGGTGACCCGCCCGGCGCTCGCGCGGCACGCGCTGCTGTGCGTCGCCGCGACGATCGCCCTCGGCGCGTGCAGCCGCTCGTTCCTGCGCAGCGACCGGCCGCCACCGACCTCCTACGCGTTGTCGCCGCACCCGGGCGTTCGCGCCCCGGGCATCGCGACGGGCTTGAAGGTGTTGACGCCGATCGTCGCGCCGGGGATCGACTCGACGCGCATCGCGGCGTCGTTCCCCGATCGGCGCGTCGACCACTTCGCGGGCGCGCGCTGGAATGCGCCGCTCGACGAGGTGATCGAACAGCTCGCGATCGGCGAGTTCCGTGCGCGCTCGGGGCTGCGCACCGTGGTTCCGGACCACTCGGTCGAGCGACCGCGATATTGGCTGGAGATCGAAGTGGCCGCATTCCAGGCCGAATACCCGCGCCGCGGCGGCCCGCCGACCATCGACGCTCATTTCGTCGCGCGCCTCGGCGACGCGTCGACCGACCGCGTGATCGCGAGCATCGACGCCGACGCGCGGCGGCGCGCCATCGCGAATCGAATGACCTCGATCGTCGCCGCGTTCGAGGCGGCCGCCGACGCGGCGCTCGACCGGGTCGTCGCGACGACCGACGCGAGGCTCGCGCGGCCGCTCAGCCCCCGCCGGCGGCCTTGAGCCGCTCGATCGATTCGGCCAGTTCGAGCCAGCGATCCTCGAGTGCATCGATCGAGCGAACGAGTTCGCCATAGCGCGCGTAGCCACCCTCGGGGGCCTCCCCGCGCTCCATCGCGCGGTCGAGCGCGGCGCGCTCCGCGCCGAGGTCCGCGATCCGCGCTTCCAGATCCGCGAGCTCACGGCGCAACGGCGCGAGCCGCGGCCGCGGCGCGACCGCCTCGCGCGCCGCCGGCGCGCGAGGCCGGGCGCCGTCGCGAGCGCTGCTGCGGCGCCGCCGGAGCCACTCTTGGTAGTCGTCGAGGTCGCCCTCGAACGGCCGGAGGGACGCGTCTGCGACCAGCCAGAGCGAGTCCGCGACGGCGCGGATCAGGTGCCGGTCGTGCGAGACCACCACCAGGCCGCCGCCGAAATCCTGCAATGCGACCGTGAGCGCGTGGCGCATCTCCAGATCCAGATGATTCGTCGGCTCGTCGAGCAGCAGCAGATTCGGGCGCCTCGCGACGATCAGCGCGAGCGCCAGCCGGGCCTTCTCGCCGCCGGAGAACCGCCCGACCGGCTCGAACACGCGATCACCGCCGAATCCGAACCGGCCGAGGTGGTCGCGCACGCGCTGCTCGTCGCAGCGGGCGTACTCGGGTCCGCCGGAGTGGCGCAAATGCCAGAACGGACTTTCGGTCGCGCGCAGCTGCTCGAGCTGATGCTGGGCGAAATATCCCACCGCGAGATCCGCCGCCGCCGTACGCGTGCCCGCGAGCGGCGGCGATTCGCCCGCGAGCAACCGCGTGAGCGTCGATTTGCCGGCGCCGTTCGGTCCGAGCAACGCGATCCGGTCGTGCGGCCCGATCGACGCGTCGATTCCCGCGACCACGATCCGTCCTCCGTGCCCGCAGGCCGCCGATTCCAGCGTCACCAGCGGCCGCGGTGCCTTCGCCGGCGGCTCGAACGAGAAGCCGAACGGACTGTCGACGTGCGCCGGCATGATCCGCTCCATCCGCTCGAGCGTCTTCAGGCGGCTCTGCGCCTGCCGGGATTTGGTCGCCTTCGCGCGGAACCGGTCGATGAACGCGCCGATCTCGGCGATCCGGCGCTCCTGCCGCAACCGCAGCGCGTTTTGCTGCGCGAGCTCCTCGGCCCGCTTGCGCTCGAACTGCGAATAGTTGCCGGCATGGATCCGGATCCGGCGATTCTCGACGTGCAGGATGCGGCCGGCGATCGCGTCGAGGAATTCCCGGTCGTGAGAAATGGCGAGCAGGGTACCGGAGAAACCGCCGAGCCAGCCTTCGAGCCAAACGATCGCGTCGAGATCGAGATGATTGGTCGGCTCGTCGAGCAACAGCAAGTCCGCGCGGGAGCCGAGCGCCCGCGCCATCGCGAGGCGCACCCGCCAGCCCCCCGAGAACTGCGCCACCGTCTTCGCGTGGTCGGCCGCGGTGAAGCCGAGGCCGTGCAGGATTTCCGCGGCGCGCGCGCGCGCGCGGTAACCGTCGAGCGTCTCGAACTCGGCATGAGCCCGCGCGAGCCGCAGCGCATCGCCTTCGCGCTCCGCGCTCTCGATTCGCGCCTGCGCGTCCCGCAACCGCCCGTCGCCGTCCAGAACGAACTCGATCGCGGCCTGATCGCACGCTTCCACTTCCTGCTCGACGTGGGCGATCGCGAGCGTCGCGGGCACTTCCAGGTCGCCGCGATCCGGTGCGAGGTCGGCCCGCAGCGCCGCGAACAAACTCGATTTGCCGGCTCCGTTCGCGCCGACGACCCCGACCTTCTCGCCCCGATGGATCGTGAAGCTCGCATCCTCGACGAGCGACAGCGTGCCACGCCGCAAATACAAGCCGCGGGCGGTCAGCAAGACCGCCGCCTTCGCTCGCGCCCGATGCGACGGGCCGCGAGCCGGGTCGAGGCCGCGCCGATCAAGAAGCCTGCAGCGGCCGGCGGGTCGCCCCCGGGTGGGTCGCGTCGCCGAGTTCGCTCCCGCCGCGCGCTTGCCGTTCGAGCAACGCGAGAAATTCCGGGCCGGTCATCGCGTCGCCGAACAAGCGGCCCTGCGCGAACTCGCAGCCGCGCTCGCGCAGGAACGCGAGCTGCTCCGGGCGCTCGACGCCCTCGGCGACGACCTCGAGCTCGAGGCTCTTGCCCATGTCGATGATCGTCCGGACGATCGCCGCCGCGTCCGGGTCGCTCGCGACGCCGCGCACGAAGGACTGATCGATCTTCAGGGTGCCGATCGGAAACTGTTGCAGCGCCGACAGCGAGGAATAGCCGGTGCCAAAATCATCGATGGCGAGGTGCAGCCCCATCGCGTAGAGGTCGTTGAGCAAGCCGATCGTGCGTTTCGGGTCGGTCATCAACGTGGTCTCCGTGACCTCGAGCTCGAAGCTGGTCGGCGAGACCTGGTGGTCGCGAAATATCGCCCGCGCCCGCGTGACGAACCCCGCGTGCTTCAGCTGGCGCAGCGACAGGTTCATCGCGATCCGGCCGGGGTTGGGGAGCCGCGTCCGCCATCGCGCGTAGTCCGCGCAGACCCTGTTCATCACCCAATCGCCGATGTCGAGGATCAGAAGCGTCTCCTCCGCGAGCGGGATGAACTGCGACGGCGGGATGTCGCCGTGGCCCGGCAAGCGCCAGCGCAACAGCGCCTCGGCGCCGACGATGCGCTCCGTGCGCAGATCCACCTTGGGCTGATACAGGATCAGGAACTCCTCGCGTTCGAGTGCGCGACGGAGCTTGCTCTTGAGCATCAGCCGCTCGACCGCGGCGGCGTTCATCGCGGGGGCGTAGAACGCGCAGGAATTGCCCCCGTTCTGCTTCGAGTGGTACATCGCCGCGTCGGCGTTGCGGATCAGGTCGATCACGTTCTCGGCGTCGCCCGGGCAGAGCGCGATGCCGACGCTCGCGGTCAGGTACACCTCCTGGTGATTCACGTAGAACGCCCGGCTGATTTCGTCGAGCAACCGTCTCGCGATCGTGCCGATCGCGGCGCGGTGGTCGACGTCCGGCGGCAGGTCGTCGACGAACATCGCGAACTCGTCGCCGGCGAGCCGCCCTATGACGATGTCCTTGCTCAAGGCCCGCGCCAGCCGCTCGCTCAGGATCTCGAGCGTGCGGTCGCCGGCCGCATGACCGAAGGTGTCGTTGACGTCCTTGAACCGGTCGAGATCGAGATACAGGAGCGCGAGCGAACGCTGGTTGCGCCGCGATCGGGCGATCGCCTGTTGCAGCATGTGCTGGAACTGCATCCGGTTCGGCATCTTCGTCAGCGTGTCGTAGCGGGCGAGATAGCGGATGCGGCGCTCGGCGCGCTTGCGTTCCGTGATGTTGCGCGCGACGTAGATGTTGCCTTGGAACTGGGGATCGGCGCTGCTGATCGTCGAGGCGGCGATCGATACCGGGATCGTCTGGCCGCTCGCGGTCCGCAGCACGGTCTCGCGTTCGTCGCCGGCGCTCGGCGTCGGATCGAACGCGGCGCGGTGCGCGGCGTCGACGATGTCGAGCAGCGGCTTGCCCCGCAACTCCTCCTCGGTTCGCCCGAGCAGCCGGCACGTCGCTTCGTTGCAGCTGCGGATCAGGCCCTCCGGCGAGGTCACGAACACCGCGTCGCTCAAGCTGTCGAGCACCGTGTCCAGGTGCTGCTTCGTGATCGTCGTTTCACTCAGCGTCAGGCGCATGCGCTCGAGCGTCGCCTGTAGATCGCCGATTTCGTCGTTGCGGCGCACCGTCAACGGGTACGAGTAGTCGCCCTGGCCGATGCGTTCCGCGCTGCGGGCGAGCAGCGAGATCGGGCGGGTGAGGCTGTCGGCGAAAAACCAGGCGCCGCCGATGCCGGCGAGCAGCATCAGCGCGCTGAGGCCGAGCAGGCCGGTGGCGAAGCGTTTGCTCTGCAAGGCCTCGTTGCGCGCGATCTCGATGCGCAGGTCCGCGAGGGTGCGTTCGCTGGCCGCGCGACTGAACGAGATCTCGATCGTGCCGATCCGACGACTCCCGGTGCCGGGCGTCGCGAGGACCGGCGCGGTCGCGGTGTAGTTCGCGCCGGCGGTGGCGCCCGACCCGGACCGGGAGGCGGCGAACGCGACGCGCCCGGCGCCGTCGCGTATCGTGACCGCGTGCACGCCGGTCCGGTCGAGGAGCCCACGCCCGATCGCGGCGGCCGTGGCCGTATCGCCGGCGGCGAGCGCGGGCGCCAGTTGGATCGCCGCCGCGCGCGCGAGGTGCCGCGCACGGTGTTCGAGCTCGGACTCCAGCCGGCGTGCGACGGCGCCGTGGGCGAGGGCGCTCGCCGCGGCGCTGTCGGCGCGATGCTCGAGATAGGCGAGGGTGCCGAGGAGTCCGGAAAACGCCACGGTGATCGCGATCGCGATCAGCAGGGTTTTCGTTCGCAGGCTCGACGGCATGGAGATTCACCGGCCGCGGTGGTGGCCGTCCGAGGGTCATGATACCCGCGCCGGCGCGCCCCGATAAGAGCCCGCGTAGAATGGCGCGGATGATCCGAGCGCTACGCATCGACGTTTACGCCGACACCGTGTGTCCCTGGTGCTATCTCGGCAAGAGGCGACTCGCGGTCGCGCTCGCGGCTCGCGCGCAGCATGCACCCCGGGTGGCCTGGCGGCCGTTCGAGCTCAATCCCGATCTGCCGGTCGACGGCGCCGACCGGGAGAGCTACCTGGCCGCCCGCTCCATCGATCGGGCGGCGCTCGATCGGACGCATCGCATGCTCGTCGAACTGGGCCGCGCGCAGGGGATCGAGTTCCGTTTCGAGCGGATCGGGCGGGTGCCGAACACCCGTCGCTCCCATCTGCTGGTCGCGCTCGCCGCGCGCCGGGGCTGCGCCGACGCGATGCTGGAGCGGCTGATGCGAGCCTACTTCGAAGAAGGCGCCGACATCGGGGATTTCGATACGCTGGTGGGGCTTGCCGCCGACGCCGGCTTGGAGGCGCGCGAGGCCAGCCGGGCGATTGCGCTGCGCAGCGGCCAGGACGCGATCATCGCCGCGCAGCGCCATGCGGCCAGCTTGGGTTTCTCGGGGGTTCCGACGTACGTGTTCAACGGCGAGTACGCACTGTCCGGCGCCCAAGAACCGGCCGCGCTCGCCGCTGCGATGGACGAGGCCGTTGCCATGCCCGGCGCGCCGCCGGACGAGACCTGAGCGCTCGCCGATGACGCCCGCGGAACTCACTGGCCGGGTGCGCAGTCACGTGGTCGACGTCGCGGAGTTCGACTGCGGGTTGCACCGCGCGGTCGTCGGGCCGTTTTCCGCAATGCGGCATGCGGCGCTTGCCGCGGGGATCGATCTGGTGCCGGCGAGCGCGTTTCGCGATTTCGAGCGCCAGCTGGCGATCTGGAACGGCAAATACACCGGCCGACGACCGACCGCCGGCGCCGACGGCACGCCGGTCGATATCACCCGGCTGGCGCCGGCGGAGCGGGTGGAAGCGATCCTGTGCTGGTCGGCGTTGCCCGGCGCGAGCCGCCATCATTGGGGCACGGACCTCGATCTCTATGATCGCGGCGCCGTTGCGGGCGACGTCGGGGTGAGGCTCGAGCCGGCCGAATATGCGGCGGGCGGGCCGTTCGAACGCGCGAGCACGTGGCTAGAGCGGTATGCGGCGCGCTTCGGTTTCTTTCGACCCTATCGCGGCCGCCGGAGCGGCGTTCAGGCCGAACCCTGGCATTACAGCTTCGCGCCGGTGGCCGACCGCGCAGTGCGCACGCTCGACGTGCAGACGCTGCGGGACGCGCTCGCGTCGGCGCCGCTCGAGGGCAAGGACGTGGTGCTCGACGCGATCCACCGGATCCACGCTCGCTACGTCGCCTCGATCGATACGTTCTGAGCCTTTCCCGGGCCGCTAGGCCCACAAGGCCTTCAGCCGATCGAGCATCAAGCCGCGCACCCGCGGCAACGAATCGTCATCGACGGTGAACAGCGGGGGATTGCGGCGCAACATCCGCCAGCGCTCCGTCCGGAGCACGCGGTCGAGGTGCGCGAGGTTCCGGTCGATCGCTTCCATGTAAGGATTCGCGCCGTCGAATAGCGGCTCGACGTGGCGGTAGGCGTGCTCGAACTCCTGTTCGAGCCGCACGACGCGCGTCTCGTGGACGAAGCGCGGTGTTTGCCGCAGCAGGTCGAGCCCGGAACTGTAGCGCACGCGCGGTGCCCCGCCGCTCTCGGCACTCGCGGCGATTCCGCCGAGCACGAATTCCGGATACAGCCGATCGCGGCATTTTTCGAGATAGCAGCGATCCGCCATCTGTGCGATCAGATCGGCGGTCCCGAGCAGGTGCCCCATCTTGCGGTCGCGGCGATCGTCGAGGCGGATCTCGGCGAGCGCGACTTCGTATCCGGTGAAGTGGACGATTCGCGTCGCGACCGGTACCCAGTGATCGAGACCGATCGTCGGCAGGAAACGCGCGATGAAGCGGGCGCTGCGGGTCACGTGATAGCGGGTGAATTCCGCTCCGTTGCGATGCTCCTGGTCGGTGGCTTCGCGGATGTACCCGGCGTCGTGGAACAGCGCGGTCACGAGGGTCGCAATCGCCCTTTCGGGGCCGAGTCGCGCGGTGGACCCGGCGGTGCGGTCGTGGCCGACGAGCAGGCGCGCGGTCGCGAGCGCCATGTCGAGCGTGTGCTGCCGATCGTGATACACCGTGTCGACGCCGTGATATCCGGGCATCCGGCCGGTGAACAGCAGGTCGAACGCCGCGAACGCCCGGTCGAGCCGTTCGAAGGATTCCGCAGGCCACTCCGTGCGCACCAGTTCCCGAACCGCGGTGGCGACCGTCGACGTCGAACTCACCCGGACGGTGTTCGTCACGTCATAGTCGTTACGCCGCAACTCGCGCATGGCCGGATCTTATGCCGTGCGCGGTGCGTACGCCATCGGCCGGTATCGCCGATGTGACGCGTTCACGGCGCGACCCCTAGGATAAGTCAAAGCCGGCGACGCAAGGCGCGTGGTCGGACGGCCGCTCCCAGGCACGCGGCTCGCGGTCGATGCGACAGAATCGGCACCGCGGCGCGAGCGTCGGTGACGCGTATATCAGATCGATGCGCAGACCGTGATTGCGGCGGTAGGCGCCCTGGCGATAGTCCCACCAGCTGAACGTGTCGGCGGGCTGATCGAAGCGGCGGAACACGTCGCAGAAGCCGAGCGCTTCGAGGCGCGACAGCGCGATGCGCTCCGCGGGGCTCACCAGCACGGAGCCCGTCCAAGCCGCCGGATCGTGGACGTCGCGATCCGCAGGTGCGACGTTGAAGTCGCCGACCACCAGCACGCGAGCGTGGCGCTCGAGCTCCGCGCCGAGGAATCGATCGAGCGCCGCGTACCACGCCAGCTTGTAGGCGTACTTGTCGGAGCCGACCGCCTGACCGTTCGGCGCGTAGACGTTGATCAAGCGGACACCGCCGATCGTGGCGCCGATCACCCGCCGTTGCGGGTCGTCGAATTTGGGCAGGGCCGTGACGACGTCCTCGACCGGCAGGCGCGACAGGATCGCGACGCCGTTGTAGGTACGCTGCCCCGAATGGATCTCCCGATACCCGAGCGCGTCGATCTCGGCTCGAGGGAACTCCTCGTCGACGAGCTTCGTCTCCTGCAACGCGACCACGTCGATCGGATTCGCCGCGAGCCATTGCGCGAGCTGCGGCAACCGGACTCGCAGCGAATTGACGTTCCAGGTCGCGAACGTGACCGCCGTGCCGGGCGCGTCCGGGCGACCCGTCGGCGCCCGGGCGTTCATCCGCCGACGCCCGTCTGCCGCAACAGCGCCCCCACGTCCGGCTCACGGCCTCGGAACGCGACGAAAGCGTCCATCGCGTCGAGGCTGCCGCCGCGCGCGAGTATCGAGTCGTGGAACCGGCCGGCGGTGCCGAGATCGAACACGCCGGCCTCCTCGAACGCTTCGAATGCGTCCGCCGCCAGCACCTCGGCCCACTTGTAGCTGTAGTAACCCGCCGCATAGCCGCCGGCGAACACGTGCGTGAAGCTCGACGGCAGGCGGTTGAATTCGGCGGCCGGGGTGACCGCGACGCGCCGCCGCACCTCGGCGAGCGTCGCCGCGACGTTCGCGCCGCGACCCGGGTCGTAGTTCGCGTGCAGCTCGAGGTCGAAGGACGCGAGTTCGATCTGGCGCAGCGTGTCGAGCGCGGCGTTGAACGTCCGTGTCCCGACGAGCCGCTCCAGCAGTGCCGTCGGCAGCGGCTCTGCGCTGTCGACGTGCGCCGAGATCAACGGCAGCACTTCCGGCCGCCAGACGTAGTTCTCCATGAACTGGCTCGGCAGCTCGACCGCGTCCCAGGCGACGCCGTTGATGCCCGCGATGCTCGGATAGGAGACGTCGGTCAGCATATGGTGCAGGCCGTGTCCGAACTCGTGGAACAGCGTGCGTACGTCGTCGTGGGTCAACAGCGACGGGGCGGCGCCGACCGGCGGCGGGAAATTGCAGACGAGGTACGCGACCGGCAGCGCATGCCCGGTCGGCAGCCGCTTCGCGACCACGCATTCGTCCATCCACGCGCCGCTGCGCTTGCGCGGGCGGGCGTACGGATCGAGGTAGAAGCCCGCGATCCGCCGTCCGGCGCCGTCCTCGACGTCGAAGTAGCGGACCGCAGCGTCCCACACGGCGACGCCGGCGCGCTCGCGCACCCGAATCCGGTAGAGCCGGGTGGCGACCGCGAACAAGCCCTCCAGCACCTTCGGCAGCGGGAAATACGGGCGCAGTTCCTCCTGCGAGACCTGGTAGCGGTGCCGTTTGAGCCGCTCCGAATAGAATGCGATGTCCCAGGGATCGAGCCGCCGTCCGGCGAATCGTTCGAGCTCGGCGAATTCCGCGAGGGCGGCGGGGCGGTAGCGTTCGGCGAGATCCGCGAGGAACCGCCGGACCTGCTCCCGGGTCTTCGCCATTCGCGTCGACAGCGCGTAGTCGACGAAGGTCTCGAACGAAAGCAGCCGGGCGAGCTCGTGGCGTGCTGCGAGGATCTCCTCGATCAGCGGCGCGTTGTCGTAGCGATCCGCCGTGGGGCCGCGATCCGATGCGCGCGTGACCCAGGCCTCGTAGATCGCGCGGCGCAGCGCGACGTTCTCCGCGCCATGCATCACCGCCGCGTAGGTTGGCTGGTCGAGGTGCAGCAGCCAGCCGGTCCGGCCGGCGGCGGCCGCGTCCGCGGCCGCTCGCGCGACGAAGTCCGGGGGAAGTCCCGCGAGCTGTGCCGGGTCGTCGATCGCTCGCTCGTAGGCCCGAGCCGAGTCCAGCACGTTCTCGCCGAACTTCGCGCCGAGCGTCGCGAGGCGCTGCAAGAGTGCGCGCAGGCGCGACTGTCGATCGGGGGGCAGGTCCACGCCCGCGAGCCGGAAATCGCGCAGCGCGTTCGCGATCAGCTGGCGCGCGTCCGCCGGCAAGGCCGGTCCTTCGCGCTCGAGGATGCGGCGGTACGCGGACGCGAGCGCCGCGCTCTGCCCGATCTCGGCGGCGTACTCGGCGAGCAGCGGCACGCATTCGTTGTACGCCGCGCGCAGCTCGGGCGTGTTCGCGACGCCGTTCAGGTGGCCGATCGGCGAGAACGCGCGGCTCAGCCGATGGCCCGCCTCCTCCAGCGGGACGACCACGTTCTCGAATCGCGGCTCCGGTTGGGCGGCGACGGTTGCGACGAGCGCCCGATTCTCCGCGAGCACGCGTTCGAGCGCCGGGCGCGCATGCTCCGCGCGGATGCGGTCGAACGAGGGCAGATCGGTCGTCTCGAGCAGGGGGTTCGTCACGCGGTCGCTTCCGGTCGGCGGTCGGTCGCGGCCGTGCCGTCGATGCGCCGCAGGAGAAGCAGTATATCATTGCCGCCCGGATCCCCCGGGACGGAGACTGCACGTGTCGGCGCAATATCTCGATCTCGTCGTCGTCGGCGGCGGCAGCGGCGGCCTCGCCTGTGCTCAGCGGGCGGCCGAGTACGGTGCGAAGGCCGCCGTGATCGAATCGCATCGCCTCGGCGGAACCTGCGTGAACGTCGGTTGCGTCCCGAAGAAGGTGATGTGGAATGCGGCCCAGATCGGCGCGGCGATCGGTGACGCGAAGGATTACGGCTTCGACGTGGCCCCCGGCGGACACGACTGGCTGGCGCTCAAGGGCAAGCGCGATGGCTACGTCGCGCGCTTGAACGCGATCTACGAGCGCAATCTGGCGGCGAAAGGGGTCGAGTACGTCGCCGCGCGCGCAGCGTTCCGCGACGCCGGCACCGTCGAGGCCGCCGGCCGCCAATTTCGCGCGCGGCACTTCGTGATCGCGACCGGCGGTCGCCCGGTCGTGCCGGCGCTGCCGGGGGCCGAGTTCGGCATCGACTCGGACGGGTTCTTCGCGCTCGAGGAGCGGCCCGCACGCGTGGCGATCGTCGGTAGCGGATATGTCGCCTGCGAACTCGCGGGCGCGTTCCACGGCCTCGGCACGGCGGTCGATCTGTTCGTGCGCAAGGACCGGCCGTTGACGCACTTCGACGAGATGCTCGGGGAAGCGTTGCTGCGCGAGATGCGCGCCCAGGGAATCGTCGTGCATACCCACGTCACGCCCGCGGCGGTGCGCAAGAGCCGAAGCGCGCTCGCGCTGATCGCCGCGGACGATCGCGAGTTCGAGGGCTTCGATGCGCTGCTGTGGGCGATCGGACGGCGCCCGAACGCCGCGGATCTCGGGCTCGAGCGCGCGGGCGTGCGCGTGGATCCGGACGGGTTCGTGATCACCGACGAGTTCCAGGACACCAATGTCGACGGCGTGCATGCGATCGGCGACGTGACGGGTCGGGCCGCACTCACGCCGGTCGCGATCGCGGCGGGCCGGCGGTTGAGCGACCGCCTGTTCGGCGGTGCGAAGGATCGGCATCTCGACTACGACGCCATTCCGACCGTCGTGTTCACGCATCCGCCGATCGGAACGATCGGTCTGTCCGAAGCCGAGGCGCGCGCACGCCACGGGGACGACGTCCACGTGTACCGATCGGATTTCGTCGGCATGTACCATGCGGTGACCGCGCGCAAGCCGCGCACCGACATGAAGCTCGTGTGCACCGGCCCGCAGCAGCGGATCGTCGGCTGCCACGTGATCGGCGCCGGTGCCGACGAGATGCTGCAGGGATTCGCGGTCGCGATCCGGATGGGTGCGACCAAGCGGGATTTCGACGACACGATCGCGATCCATCCGACGAGCGCCGAAGAACTCGTGACGATGCGGTGACCGGGATGGCGATCCGCGAATACCAAGGAGTATGGCCGCAGCTCGGTGCGCGCGTGTTCGTCGACGAGACGGCCCTGGTGATCGGCCGGGTCGCCCTCGGTGACGACGCCTCGGTGTGGCCGCTCGCGGTGCTGCGCGGTGACGTCGAACGCATCGACATCGGGGCGCGCACCAACGTGCAGGACGGTTGCGTGCTCCACGTGGTCCACGACGGGCCGTACACGCCGGGCGGCCTCGGCTTGCGGGTCGGCGCCGACGTGACGGTGGGTCACAAGGCGGTGTTGCATGCGGCAACGATCGGCGACCGCTGCCTGATCGGCATGGGCGCGATCGTGCTGGACGGGGCCGTGATCGCCGACGAGGTCGTCATCGGCGCCGGCAGCGTCGTGCCGCCGGGCAAGACGCTCGCGACCCGGGGGTTGTATCTCGGCAATCCCGCCCGGCGGGCGCGGGAACTCGCAGACCAAGAGATCGACCGCCTGCTCTACGGCGCCCGGCAGTACGTGGTGCTCAAGGATCGATATCGCGGGACCGGGTGATCCCGGGTCATCGCGCCGGCGTATCAGCGGAACGGCGCGAGCGCCGCGAGCACCGGGCGGGTGTCCGGACGCTTGCCCCGCCACAGCGTGAACGCGGCGGCCGCCTGCTCGACCAGCATGCCCCAGCCCTTTTCGACCCGGCCGGCGCGCCGGGTCCGCGCCCAGCGAGTGAACGTCGTATCGCCGCGGCCGTACGCCATGTCGTAACACAGCGTGTGTCCGTCGACGGCACCCGGCGGCAGATCCGGCATCTCACCGGCGAGCGACGCCGAGGTGCCGTTCACGATCAAGTCGAACGGCGGGCCGTCGACGTCCGCGAAGCCGCCGGCCGTGACCGCGCCGAGATCGTGAAACTCGGCGGCCAGGGCCCGCGCGCGTGCGGGCGTGCGGTTCGCGATAACGATCTCGCGCACCGACCGCTCGAGCAGCGGGCCGAGCACGCCGCGCACGGCGCCGCCGGCGCCGAGCAGCAGGATCCGCCGATCCGCGAGCGGGATGCCGAGATTGCGCTCGAGATCGGTGACGAGCCCTTCACCGTCGGTATTGTCGCCGAGCAGCGTCGCGCCGTCGCGGAGCGCGATCGTGTTCACCGCTTGCGCGCGCGCGGCTCGAGCGGTCAACTCGTTGACGAGCTCGGCCGCCGCCTGCTTATGCGGCACCGTGACGTTCAAGCCGCGAACGCCGCTGGTCAACAAGTGCAGCGCCTCCCGACGGAACTGGCCGGGCAGGAGATCGTACAGGCGATAGACGATGTTCTCCCCGGTGGCCTTCGCGAACATGCCGTGGATGAACGGCGACCAACTGTGGGCGACGGGATGACCGGCGAGACCGTACTGGTCCGCAGCGCCGTCGCCGCCCGCGCCGGTCACGGTTGCAGCCATCCCGCCGCGCGCTTCGCGAAATAGGTCAATATGCCGTCCGCGCCGGCCCGCTTGATCGCGGTCAGGGTTTCCAGCGCGATTGCGCGCTCGTCGATCCAGCCGTTGCGCGCCGCCGCCATGATCATCGAGTACTCGCCGCTCACCTGGTACGCGAACGTCGGCATCCCGAACCGCTCCTTCACCCGGCGGATCACGTCGAGATACGGCAGCGCCGGCTTCACCATCACCATGTCCGCGCCTTCGGCGACGTCCAGGGCGACCTCGCGCAGCGCTTCGTCGCTGTTCGCGGGATCCATCTGATAGGTGTGCTTGTTGCCTTTGCCGAGCTGGCCCGCCGATCCGACGGCGTCTCGAAACGGTCCGTAGAACGCCGACGCGTACTTCGCCGCGTACGCGAGTATCCGGGTGTGCACGAGGCCGGCCGCCTCGAACGCGGCTCGAATCGCGCCGATTCGGCCGTCCATCATGTCCGACGGCGCGACCGCATCGGCGCCCGCGTCGGCGTGCGAACGCGCCTGCCGCACGAGCGTCTCGACGGTCAGATCGTTCTGCACGTACCCGGAGGCGTCGATCAAGCCGTCCTGCCCGTGGGTCGTGAACGGGTCGAGGGCGACGTCGGTGATCACCCCGAGCTCCGGGAATTCCTTCTTGACCGCGCGCACCGCGCGTTGGGCGATCCCATCGGGGTTCCACGCCTCGCGCGCGTCGAGCGTCTTCTTCTCCGTCGGCGTCACCGGAAAAATCGCGATCGCCGGGACGCGCAGTTTCGCGAGCGCATCGCATTCGGCGAGCAGCAGGTCGATCGACAACCGCTCGATGCCCGGCATCGACGGGACCGATTGGCGCTCGCCGCGCCCCTCGATCACGAATACCGGATAGATCAGCGCGTCGACCGTGAGCTGGGTTTCCCGCATCAGGCGGCGCGAGAACTCGTCGCGGCGCATGCGCCGCATGCGCGTTGCGGGATAGCCGCCGGGGGATTCCTTGATCACGTCACAACCCTGCCTTCACGAGCAGATCGATGATGCGGCGCACGCTCGCGGCGAGCGCCGGATGGCCGGCCTCGAATTGCACCGCCACCGATTCGAGGCGGTCCGCGGCCGACTCTTGCGGCACGGACGAGGCCAACGGCAAAGTCGGGGCGGGCGCCGACGGGCGCTCGAGGAGGCGCGCGATGTCCTCCATGACCTTGGCGAGGAGCCCGCGCAAGCGCGGGTCGGCCGTGCGGGCGTCGGCGAGCTCGGCGTGCAGGGCCGCGAGTTGTTTGCGAAGATGGTCCGTGTCCATGCGAGTCTCCTTCGGTGTCGCGCTCATTGTGCCATCCGTTCGTCGGTCAGGCGCGCGACCTGCGCATACCCGGCCCCGGCGGCCGCGAGGTGCCGGTGGATCGCCGCGTAGATCTCGCCGAGTCGCGCATCGAGTCCGAACGGCGGATTCACGATCGCGAGACCGCTGCCGACGAGACCGGCGGCGGCGCTCTCGGTGTAGATCGCGAGTTCCGCGCTCAGGATCTTCGGGATTCGCAGCGACTCGAGCCGCGTGAGCGCCGCCCGTCGCTGTCCGACGTCCCGGATCGGGTACCAGATCAGGTACAGGCCGGTCGGCCAGCGTCGATAGGCCTCGAGGAACGCGTGCCGGAGCGTGCGCCATTCGTCGACCGCCTCGTACGGCGGATCGATCAGCACCAGACCGCGGCGTTCGAGTGGCGGCAACTGCGCCTTCAACGCGGCGTAACCATCGGCGATCTCGACGCGAACCCGGCCCCGGCTGCGGACCGCGCGCTCCGCCGCGCGCGCCTCGGCGGGCACGGCTTCGACGAGGATCGCGCGGTCCTGCGGGCGCAGCGCCGCCGCGATCAAGGCCGCCGATCCCGGATACCGGGCGAGACGCGCCCCCGCGCGCGCGCCGATCGCGGCGAAATAGTTCGCGAGCGCGGGCTCGCTCGAGCCGCGTTCGAGCAGCCGCAGCACGCCGCGCTCCGCCTCGCCGGATTTGCGCGCCTCCGCCGAGCGCAGGTCGTAGACCGCGCCCCCGGCGTGGGTGTCGAGTGCGAAGAACGCCTTGTCCTTGCGCTTCAGCGCCGCCAGGCACTCGACCAGCGCGGCGTGCTTCGCGACGTCGGCGAAATTGCCCGCGTGATACAGATGCCGGTAGTTCATCGCCTTCTCGGCGCGCGCGTCGTCACGAGAGCTCGGCCAGATAGTCCCTCGGTCTCAGGTAGCGTTCCGCGAGCAGCGCTTCCGTCGTGCCGGGACCCGGCTGCCAATCGTACTCCCAGCGCACGAGCGGCGGCAGCGACATCAGGATGGATTCGGTGCGTCCTCGCGATTGCAGCCCGAAGAGCGTGCCGCGATCGTAGAGCAGGTTGAACTCCACGTAGCGGCCCCGGCGATACAGCTGGAACCGGCGCTCGCGGTCCGCGTACGGGGTGTCCTGGCGTCGCTCGAGAATCGGTAGATATCCGAGCAGGAACCGATCGCCGACGCTGCGCAGCAGCGCGAAGCAGCGCTCGAACCCGCCTTCGCTGAGATCGTCGAAGAACAGGCCGCCGACACCGCGCGTCTCTCCGCGGTGCGGTAGATAGAAGTAACGATCGCACCAGTCCTTCCACCGTTCGTAGAGCCCGGCGCCGAACGGCACGCAGGCCTCGCGGGCGTTGCGGTGCCAATGCAGCACGTCTTCGTCGAACGGATAGTACGGTGTCAGATCGAATCCGCCGCCGAACCACCAGATCGGATCTTCCGCCGGCGGGGTCGCGACCAGGAACCGCAGGTTCGCGTGGGTCGTCGGCACGTACGGGTTGCGCGGATGGAACACGAGCGACAGGCCGACCGCTTCGAACGGCGCGCCGGCGATGTGATGGCGCTCCTGGGTTGCGGACGGGGGCAGGTGCGTCCCACGCACGTCGGAAAAATTGATCCCGGCGCGCTCGAAGAGGCGCCCTTCGGTCAGGATGCGGCTCTCGCCGCCGCCGCCCTCGTCGCGTCGCCAGGCGTCGCGACGGAACCGCGTGCCATCCGCCGACTCGATCGCGTCGGTGATGCGTTGCTGAAGAGCGATCAGGTAGTCGCGCACCGCGGCGCCGGCGGTCTCCGGCGTCCAACCGGCCGAGTCGCGAAGAGCACTCACCGGCTCAAGCCTCGCCCGCCATCACGCCGTCACGGGGTGCGGCCGGACGCGCTCCGCGCTCGCGGCGTGGCCTTGCGCTTCGCGGTGCCCGTCTTGCCCGCCGCGGCTCGTCCAGCAGCCGCTTTCGTCGGTGTCTTGCCGCGCGGGATGACCGCGCTGCGCGTGCCGCGCGCCGTGCTCGCGGACTTCACCGCGGCGCCGATCGAGTCGGCGGTCGCGGCACGCGCCCGCGCTGCGGCGGGCTTCGCACCCGCGGGCTTGGCGTTCGCGGTCTTCGCGCCTGCGGTCTTCGCACCCCCCGCCTTGCGTCCCCACTTGCCGAAGCCGCGGGCGGGTGCCGCGGCGAGCAACGCCTGGCATTCATCGAGGGTCAGCGTTTTCGGGTCCCGATCCTTCGGGATCTTCGCGTTGCGAGCCTTGTCGGTGATGTAAGGGCCGTACCGGCCGTTGAGCACCTGGATTCCGGCGTCCGGGAAGTCGAGGATCAACCGATTCGCGTCGGCGATCTCCTTCTCGCGGATCACTTCGAGCGCGCGCTCCGGCGTGACCGTATAGGGATCGTCGACCTTCAGCGACACGTATTTGGCGCCGTACTTGAGGTACGGTCCGAAGCGCCCGATGTTCGCGACGATCGGTTCGCCGCTCGGCGTGGACCCGAGGGCGCGCGGCAGCTTGAAGAGTTCGAGCGCCTCGCCGTGCGTGATCGTATCCATCTTCTGGCCCGGACGCAGCCCGGCGAAGCGCGGCTTGTCGGGATCGTCCTTCGTGCCGATCTGCACGAACGGGCCGAAGCGACCCATCCGAACGCTCATCGGCTTGCCGCTCGCCGGGTCGATCCCGAGGTCGCGGGCTTGAGCGACCTCGTCGCGGCTCACGGTCGCCTCGGTGTGTCGCACCCGTTCGATGAACGGCTTCCAGAACCGTTCGAGCAGCGGCACCCACTCTTGCTCGCCGGATGCGATCGCGTCCAGCGAGTCCTCCATTCTTGCGGTGAAGTCGTAGTCGACGTAGTTCGTGAAGTACAGCGTGAGGAACCGGCTCACGATCTTCCCGATGTCGGTCGCGGTGAACCGCCGGTTGTCGATCTCCACGTACTCGCGATCGCGCAGCGTCGAGATGATCGACGCGTAGGTCGATGGCCGGCCGATGCCGTATTCCTCGAGCGCCTTCACGAGCGAGGCTTCGGAGAATCGGGGGGGCGGTTCCGTGAAGTGCTGGGACGGCAGGAGGGAACGCAGGGCGATGCGGTCGCCCTCCCGCATCGCCGGCAGCACATGGTCCGAATCGTCCTGGACCGCGTCGTCCAGCCCCTCTTGATAGACGGAGATGTAACCGGGCTTGACGAGCGTCGATCCCGTCGACCGCAGCACGTGCCGGTGCGCGCCGTCCGGTCCGGCGAGCAGGTCGACGCTGACCGTGTCGAACACCGCCGGCGCCATCTGGCATGCGACGGTGCGCTTCCAGACCAACGAATACAGCCGATACTGATCCGGGTCGAGCTTGCCCTCGAGCTGCGCCGGCAGGATCGTCGCCGCGGTCGGCCGGATCGCCTCGTGGGCTTCCTGCGCGTTCTTCGACTTCGTGCGATACACGCGCGGTTCCTCGGACAATCCCTCGCGGCCGTAGAGTTCGACGACCACGTCGCGAATCTGACCGACCGCTTCCTGCGCGAGGTTCAAGGAGTCGGTGCGCATGTACGTGATCAAACCGACCGCGCCGTCGCCGATGTCGACGCCCTCGTAGAGTTGCTGGGCAACCCGCATCGTCTTCTGCGCGCTGAAGCCGAGTTTCCGGGCGGCCTCTTGTTGCAGGGTCGACGTCGTGAACGGCGGCGCCGGGTTGCGGCGTCGCTGCTTGCGCTCGACCGTGTTCACCGTGAGCGTGCCGCCGGCGATCCGCGTGACGGTTTGCTCGACCTCGCGTGCCGCCGCCTCGCTGGTGAAACTGAACTGCTCGACCTTCGCGCCGCGGTATTCGATCAGCTTCCCGGGGAACCGTTGCCCGCCTTGCTCGAGTTCCGCGTCGATCGTCCAGTACTCGCGCGCGCGGAAGGCCTCGATCTCGTCCTCGCGCTCGCAGATCATCCGCAACGCCGGACTCTGCACGCGGCCCGCCGACAGGCCGGGACGGACCTTCTTCCACAGCAGCGGCGAGAGGTTGAAGCCGACGAGGAAATCGAGCGCGCGACGCGCCTGCTGGGCGTTCACCAGGTCGAGCGACAGGTCGCGGGGGTGCGTCATCGCGTCGCGCACCGCGTTCCTCGTGATCTCGTAGAACACGACGCGGTGCACCCGCTTTCCCTCGAGCGCACCCTTCGCCTTCAGCAGTTCGTGCAGATGCCAGGAGATCGCCTCGCCCTCGCGATCGGGGTCGGTCGCGAGGTACAACGTGTCGGCCTTGCGCAATGCCCGTACGATCGCATCGACGTGTTTCTGATTGCGCTCGACGATCTGATATTTCATCGCGAAGTGATGGGCGGTATCGACCGCACCTTCCTTCGGGACCAGGTCGCGGACGTGCCCGTACGAGGCGAGGACCTCGTGATCCTTCCCGAGGTACTTCTTGATGGTCTTCGCCTTCGCAGGCGACTCGACGATGACGAGGTTCGCGCTCAAGGACGTCTTCAGTGGAGCGCTTCGCCGCGTTCCTCGAAGACGAGGTCTTCCATGCGCGCGTACGCCGATTCCTGGCCCGGTTGGCTGAACAGCACCATCAGCACGACCCATTTGACCTGTTCGATGTCGATCTCATCGGCATCGAGCGCCATCAGCCGGTCGATGACGACTTCGCGCTGCGCTGCGGAAAGAATCCGCAGGTTCTCCAGGTACATGAGGTAACCGCGCACGTCGGTATCGAGGCGCAACAACTCCTGGCCGCTGAACACGCGTACCGCGCGCGCGGTCGCCTGGGAGACCTGGCCGAGCGGGTCCCCGGAGAGGCCGTCGAGCCACTCGAGCGCGCGCCCGACCTCGAACTCGCCGAAGCCGGCGCGCTCGAGCTCGGTTTTCAACGTCTGCCGGTCCGGTCGCGGCGCTTCGTCCGCGCTCATGTAGTGCTCGAACAGGTAGATCAGCAGATCGAGAACGCTATCTTTCACTCCATCCGCTCCTGGCGACACGGGAATATCGGCCGCCGGGGGCAGCCTGAACGTGGCCTTCGAGCTCGAGAATCAGCATCATCGAGGAGACGGCCTCGGCTTTGAACCCGGTTCTCGCGACCAGGGTATCGACGTCCGCCGGATCGAAGCCGAGCGCATCTAACAGGATTTTGTGATCCTTGTCCATGCCCGGGGGCCCGGCCGCGTCGGGGGCGTCGGCTGCCGGTGCGGGCACCGCGACGCCGGAATTCGCCGAGAATCGCAGCTCCCGAAGCACGTCGTCGGCACTCTCGGTCAAGGTCGCGCCTTGCCGGATGAGCGCATGACAGCCGCGTGCGAGGGGGTTGTGGATCGAGCCCGGGATCGCGAAGACCTCCCGGCCGTATTCACCGGCGAGGCGGGCGGTGATCAGGGAGCCGCTGCGGCGCGCCGCCTCGACGACCAAGGTTCCGAGCGCGAGCGCCGCGATCATGCGGTTGCGACGCGGAAAATGCTCGCGCCGGGGTGGCGTGCCAAGCGGGAATTCGCTGATCAACGCGCCGCGCGCCGCGATCGACGCGGCGAGCGCGGCGTTTTCGCCCGGGTAGATCACGTCGATCCCCGAGCCGAGCACGGCAACGGTCGCTCCGGTGCCGGCCAGCGCACCGCGATGCGCTTGTGTATCGATGCCCATCGCGAGTCCACTGGTGATCGTAAGGCCCTGCTGGGAAAGATATTTTGCGAACGCGTAGGCGGTGTCCCGGCCCTGCGCGGTGGGATTGCGACTGCCGACGATCGCGAGTTGCGGTGTGCTCAGCGCGCCCGCGCAACCGTCGACGTAGAGCGCGATCGGGGCATCGCCGATCGCGCGCAGCAGGTTCGGGAAAGCCGGGTCGGTGACGCCGAGCAACGCGTGGTTTGGCGCTTGCAGCCAGCGCTGCTCGGCCGCCGTGGGTTGCGCCTCGCCGGACGCGAGGAATGCGCGCGTCGCCGGCGACAGGCCGGCGCGTGCGCGCATCGCGTCCGACGCCCCCAGGATCCCGGTCGGCCCGCCGAGCGTCTCCAATGCGGTCGCGAGCCGCGGTACGGTGAGCTCCGGCGCGCGCGTGAGCGCCGCCCATGCGAATCCGTCCTGGGTTGTCGGCATCCGGCCGATTATCGCCGATCGTCGCGAGCGGCGTCGCGGCCGGGAGGGCGCCTCAATGCCGAGATTCGCGCGAAATCTCGCGCGAGCTCCGCCGTTCTAAGGATTTTCGACGCGATCGCCGACCCGGATGATGTTGGTCGCTTCCATGATCAGCCCGTAGCTGACCCGGCGGAAGGTCTTGAACACCATGAACGTGCCGCTCCGTTCGTTCGGCAGACGCACTTTCGGCGCGAAGAACGTCGAGACGCCCCGCAGGTATCCCTTGCTGACGTCGTCGTGCACCACCGTGCCTTCCTTGTATACGGCGAGCACGTCTCCCGGCGCGAGTCCGTCGCGGGCGCCGCGATCGATCACGACCACCTCGTACTGCCCGATCATCGTGACACCGTCGGTGACCGCGAGGATCCGCGCCGACACGGGCTCGCTCGGCGCCCGCGGCTCGAAGTCCAGCGGCAGCTCCGCTTGGCTCGGGATCAGCCGGTCGCCGGGCTCGGTCTCACGCGTCGAACGCGTCATCACGAGCGTCGCGGGGTGACCGAGCCGCGTAAGGCGTGCCGAACCGGTGTAGATCCCGTTGTAGCCGAGGACCTTGCCGCTCCCCGGCTCGCGCAGCGCCGAGCCGACGTGCACCACGTCGAAGCTCATCCCGGGATGCACCGGGCCTCGCAGCCGGCGCGCATAGATCGTGTTGCCCTGCGCGAACGCCGCATGGTCGTTCAACGCCGCGAGTACGTAGGGGGCATGACGAATCTGGTCTCGCGACAGGACCACGGCCTTGGTCATGAACGCGTGCACGGTTTCGTACGGGATCGTGGTGATCGCCGTGGCGAGCGGTGAACTGCGCACCTGGGGTTCGAGCTTCACGGTTCCGCCTTGCTCGACCGCCGAACCCGATTCGCCGCGCTGCAGCACGAGCTGCGGCTTACCGGCGACGTAGATCAGCCGCAAGGTATCGCCCGGATAGATCAGGTGAGGGTTGTGGATCTGCGGGTTCGAATGCCAGATCTCGGGCCAATACCAGGGGTCCCGGAGGAACAATTTCGCAATGCCCCAGAGGGTGTCGCCCCGCTTGACGACGTAGTGGCTCGGCGCGTTCGGCGCGAGCACGGCATCGCCGCTCTGGCCCGAAGCCGACGCATGCACGCCGGCGCCGGCGCCGACGGCGATGCCGAGAATGAGCGTGGCCACCCATCGGCGGCGATTCGAGAGGGGCCGGTTCGTCTGCGACTGCATTCGCGTTGCTCCCTTGGCGCGCCGGATTCGCGGCGCTCAGCCGACTGATATACTGTGACCCGGTTCGGTAAAACCGGGACGTGGTGCTCGATTTTCCGTGTTGAGCTGCACTGCTGCGAAGCCCCGGCGGCGCGCATTAAGTAAAGCGGTACGCGAACTCTAGCAATAATTCCTGGTTAAAAACACGACGTTGCTCTCAATACTTCGATGACCACGCTGGCGATTCTCGAATACCCGGACCCGCGGCTTCGGACCAAGGCGGTTCCGATCGACGCCGTCGACGATGCCGTCCGCCGCCTCGCCGACGACATGCTGGAAACGATGTACGCGTCCCGCGGCATCGGCTTGGCGGCCACCCAGGTCGACGTACACCGGCGTTTACTGGTCTGCGACGTGAGTCCCGAGCACAACCGTCCGGTGGTTCTCGTGAATCCCGAATTGGTGTTGCGCGAGGCGCCGGCGATCTGCGAAGAGGGCTGCCTGTCGCTGCCGGGGATCTACGCCAGCGTGGAGCGCGCGCAAACGATCCGGGTGCGGGCGCTCGGTCGGGACGGTGCGCCATTCGAGATGGCTGCCGAGGGACTCGGCGCGATCTGCATTCAGCATGAAATGGACCATCTGGAGGGCCGCCTGTTCGTCGACTACCTCTCGGAGCTCAAGCGCCAGTTGATCCGTCGGCGTCTCGAGAAGGAGCGGCGGCAGCGCGCGAATACCGGCGAGCGCAGCGCGCGCGCGACGGTGACCTGAGCGTCTTGGGCATGCGAGGCAGCCGGCTGCGCGTCGCGTTCGCCGGGACGCCCCCGTTCGCGGTGCCCACGCTGGATTCGCTGCACCGGACCGGCCACGAGATCCGTGGCGTGTTTACCCAGGCCGACCGGCCGGCGGGCCGCGGTCGTGCGCTGCGGCCGAGCGCGGTCAAGCAACGGGCGATCGAGCTCGGGTTGAACGTCCACCAGCCGCCGAGTTTCCGGGCGGCCGAGGCGATCGACGTCTTGCGCCACCTCGAGATCGACGTCTTCGTCGTCGCCGCGTACGGGTTGATCCTGGCACCCGAGGCGCTTGCAGTCCCGCCGCTCGGCTGCCTGAACGTCCACGCATCGCTGCTGCCACGCTGGCGGGGAGCGGCGCCGATACAGCGCGCGATCCTCGCCGGCGACGCAATGACCGGCGTGTCGATCATGAAGATGGAGGCCGGACTCGATACCGGACCGGTCTTCGCGACCCGGCGCGTCGGGATCGGGCCGGCCGATACCACGCCGTCCCTCGCCGGCACGCTCTCGGTCGTCGGTGCGGAACTGCTCTGCGAAACGCTCGACTTGCTCGCCCGAGGCATCGCGACCGCGACACCCCAGGACCCGACGGCCGCGACCTACGCCGCCAGGATCGAAAAATCCGAGGCGTCGATCGACTGGCGCGCCGACGCCGCGGCCATCGAGCGTCGCGTGCGGGCATTCGTTCCTTGGCCCGTCGCCGAGACCGAGTGGCGCGGCGAGCGATTGCGGATCCTGCAGGCGATGCCCGCGCCCGGGGAGGGCTCCGCGGACGCCGATCCGGGCACGCTCGTCGGCGCGTCGGCGCAGGGCATCGACGTCGCCTGCGGGCGCGGTGTGTTGCGACTCCTGCGTGTGCAGCGACCGAACCGCAACCCGGTCGACGCGCGCGCGTTCGTGAACGCCGGGGCGCGCGTCGGCGAGCGCTTCGGGCCGCGATGAATCCCGGCGTCTCCGCGCGCTTGCCTGCCGCCCGCGCCGTGGCCGCGGTCGTGTCGCGCGGCGCGAACCTCGATGCGGCGTTGAGCGAGGCGTGCGCAGCCGCCGACGCGGACGCCGCGCCGGCGATCCGGTCGCTTGCCTACGGTGCGGTCCGGGGATTCTTCCGCCACGAGGCGCTGCTCGCGGCCTTGCGGGATCGGCCCGCGCGGCGCCTCGATCCCCTGGTCCGCGCACTGCTGTCGGTCGCGTTCTACGAGATCGAGGATCGGCGGAGTCCGGAATATGCGATCGTGGACGCGGCGGTGGAGGTGGCGCGCGCGGCGGCACTCGGCCGATCGGCGGGGTTCGTGAACGCCGTGCTGCGCCGCTACCTTCGCGAGCGCCCGGCGATCGACGCGCGGATCGCGAGCGATCCGGCGCAGCGCCACGCGACCCCCGCGTGGCTCGCGGCGCGATTGCGCGCCGACTGGCCGGACCGCTGGGAATCGATCCTCGCGGCGCTCGATGCGCAGGCGCCGATGTGGCTTCGGGTCGACGCGCGCCGGACGACGGCGTCGCGGTATCTCGCGTCGCTGCACGAGTCGGGCCTCGGGGGACGGACCGAGCCCCGCGTGCCCTACGCCGTCGAGGTCGATCCGCCCTGCGACGTGTTGCGCTTGCCGGGTTTCGCCGACGGTCTCGCGTCGGTGCAGGACCTCGGCGCGCAGTGCGTCGTGTTCCCGCTCGAGCTGCGGCCGGGCTTGCGGGTCTTGGACGCGTGCGCGGCCCCGGGTGGCAAGACCGCGTTGATCGCGGAGCGGGAACCGGGACTCGCCCGGCTCGTCGCGCTCGACGTCGACCCCAAGCGCCTCGAGCGGGTCCGGGAGAACTTGCGCCGCGGGGCGCTGGCGGCCGAGGTGGTATGCGGGGATGCCAGCGAGCCCGCCGGGTGGTGGGACGGTGAGCCGTTCGACCGCATCCTGCTCGACGCGCCGTGCTCGGCGCTCGGCGTGATTCGCCGCCATCCGGACGTCCGGCTGCGCAAGTCCCCGATCGATCTGCGGAAATTGCCTTTGCTGCAGGCGCGTCTGCTGCGCGCGTTATGGCCGCTCCTCGCTCCCGGGGGGCGATTGATCTACGCCAGCTGCACGCTCACGAAAGCCGAGAATCATGACGTCGTCGCCGATTTCATGGCCTCGATCGACGACGGCGAAAGCGTCGATCCGGCCGTCTGGCCAGGGTGGCCCGGCCTCGGCGTCCGGGGGAGCTGCGGCGTGCAGATCCTCCCCGGTGAGGCAGGGGCCGACGGCTTCTATTATGCTGCTCTGAGCAAGCGATGACTTCGCGCCCGACACAGCCGCATCGATCGCACGCCGTCCCGCCGCCGACGGGGACCGGCGCCGCATGCGTTCGGTCCGCGTTCCTGATCGCGGCGCTGCTCCTCGCCCCGCTCGCGAACGCGGACGGTCTCGCCGGGTCCTTCGCGGTGCAGTCCGCGCGGCTCGTACTGAGTGGCGGCGTTTATCATCTGGACGCGCGATTCAAGCTCCCGGTGGGTGCCGCGGTCGAGCACGGTCTCGCCGCAGGCGTGCCCCTCGCCCTGGAGGTCGACCTCGAGATCAAGCGCGTGCGTCGATTCCTGCCGGACGCGACCGTCGCCGAACTCGCGCAGCGCTACCAGCTGCAGTACAACGCGGTCAGCGCCCGCTATATGCTGCGCAACCTGAACAGCGGCCAGCAGGTCTCGCTGCCGACGGTCGCTGCGGCGCTGCAGGAACTGTCGACGGTGCAGCAGCTGCCGGTGCTCGACCAGTCCTTGATCGCGGCGCCGGGGACCTATGAGGCGAGCGTGCGCGCGGAGCTGGACTACGGCACCGTCCCGACGACCCTCCGCCTCCTGATGTTCTGGGTCGACGACTGGCATCGCGAGAGCGACTGGTACACGTGGACGTTAAAGCCGTAACCCGCCGTTACGGTGCGAGTGCACTGATCGGCGTCGGGGTCGTGCTCTGGGTCGTCGCGCTGTGGATGCTCGCCGCGGCAGCGCAGAATTCGGAGAAATTCGACCGATGGCTGCCGTGGATCCTGCTGGTCAACATCGCGGGCCTGCTGACGCTGTGCGCGCTGCTGATCGGGAAGCTGCTCGGATTGTGGCGCGAATATCGCAGGCACGTACCGGGATCCCGGCTCAAGGCCCGTACCGTCGCGGTGTTCAGCGTGCTCGCGGTCGGGCCGATTCTCGTGGTCTTCTACTTCGCGCTGCAGTTCCTCAACCGCGGCATCGACAGCTGGTTCGAGCTCGAAGTGAGCCAGGGCCTCAAGGACACGCGCAACCTGTCGCGTGCCGCACTGGATTCACGCGTCCGTGACTTCCGTCGCAGCACCGAGGCGATCGCGCATTCGCTCGCGGGGCTGTCCGACCTCGACCTGATCGCGACGCTCGATCGGGCGCGCCGCGAGAGCACCGCGATGGAATTCACGGTCGTCGGACCGCGGATGCGGATCATCGCGACGAGCTCGGACCGTCCGCTCGACTCCCTGCCGCTGCCGGCGACCCGTGAGATGCTGCTCGCGGTGCGCCGGGGCGGCTCGTACGCGAGCCTGGACACCGACTCGACCGGCGGCTACGTGATCCGCGCCGCCGCGCCGATCGACACCAACGAGGACCCCACGTCGCGCGTGCTGATCGCGCTGTACCCGGTGCCGCAGCAGTTGAGCGAGCTCGCGGACACGGTACAGCGCTCGTATACCCAGTACGCGAATCTGGTGCAGCTGCGCCGTCCGCTGAAGTCCACGTTCATCCTGATTCTCACCTTCGTCGTGCTGCTGTCGCTGATCGCCGCGGTGTACGGCGCGTTCTTCGCGGCGCAGCGCCTGGTCCAGCCGGTGCAGGATTTGATCGCCGGCACCCGTGCGGTCGCGCGCGGGAACTTCGATACGCAGTTGCCGCTGCCATCGCGCGATGAGCTCGGCTTCCTCGTGACCTCGTTCAACGAGATGACCAAGCGTCTCGCGCGCGCCCGTCTCGAGGCGAGCCGCAGTCAACAGGCGGTCGAAGCCGAGCGCGCGAGCCTCGCGGTGATCCTCGCGCGCCTGTCGACCGGCGTGATCGCGCTCGAGCCGGACCTTCGCGTGCGCACCGCGAACCAGGCCGCGAGCGCGATCCTGGGCGCCGACCTGGACAGCGCGGTCGGCGCTCCGTTCGACGAGACGATCAGCGACGCGCCGTTGTTCCGCGAGTTCCTGAGGCCCGTGATGCAACGCCTCGCGGCCCGCGAACGGGACTGGCGCGAACAGCTCGAACTGCCGTCCGAGGGCGGACGCCGGGTGCTGATGTGCGCGTGCACCGCGCTGCCGAACGACCTGGGCGCGGAGCCCGGCATGGTGCTCGTCTTCGACGACATCACGACGTTGCTGCAGGCGCAGCGGGATGCGGCGTGGGGCGAGGTCGCGCGCCGCCTCGCGCACGAAATCAAGAACCCGCTGACGCCGATCCAGCTGTCCGCGGAGCGGATGCGGCGCAAGTTCCTGGGCAGCATGAACCCCCAGGACGCGCAGGTGCTCGAGCGCGCGACGCACACGATCGTCGCGCAGGTCGACGCGATGAAGCAGATGGTCAACGCGTTCAGCGAGTATGCGCGCGCACCGGACCTGCATTTCGCGCGTTTCGACCTCAATCAGCTCGTCACCGAGGTCGTCGACCTGTATCGCGCGCAGGCGAACGACGTGCAGCTGCGACTGCACCTGGACGAACACCTCCCGGAGATCTCGGCCGACCGCATGCGGATCCGGCAGATCCTGAACAACCTGGTCACGAATTCGCTGGAGGCGCTCGAGGGGCGGGAGGGCGCGTGCATCGACGTCGAGACCCACCTGGCCGAGGACGGCGGCACGCCGACCGCCTCGGTGGTGGTCGCGGACAACGGGCCGGGGTTCCCGCGCGAGTCGATCGGAACGATTTTCGATCCGTACGTGACCAGCAAGCCGAAGGGGACCGGTCTCGGTCTCGCGATCGTCAAGAAGATCGTCGAGGAACACGGCGGACGCATTGAAGCGGATAATCGGCCGGTAGGCGGCGCTCGTGTCAGAATCGTGCTGCCGCTCGGCGAGAGCGGACGGATCGCCGGCGCGCGCGAGCCCCGCAAGGTCGAAAAAAGGAGAGAACGCGTATGACCGCGTCGAGAATCTTGGTGGTGGACGACGAGGAGGATATCCGCGAGCTGCTGCAGGAGATCCTCACGGAAGAGGGGTACGAGGTCGACGTCGCCGCGAACGCGGCCGAGGCGCGCGCGGCCCGTGCGGCTCACGCCCACGATCTCGTGTTGCTCGACATCTGGATGCCCGATTCGGACGGGATCACGCTGCTGCGCGAGTGGTCCGAGACGCGCCGGGACGAGTCGCCGGTCGTGATGATGTCCGGTCACGGGACCGTCGAGACCGCGGTCGAGGCGACCCGGCTCGGCGCTTTCGACTTCGTCGAGAAGCCGCTGTCGCTGACCAAGCTCCTGCGCACCGTCGAGCGCGCGCTCGAGGCGGGCCGGCGCAAGCGCGTCGCGATGCGCTCGCAACCGGCGGCGCTGTCGGTGCCGATCGGCAAGGGCCGGGCGTCGCAGCTGTTGCGCGAGCGCGTTCAGCAGACGGCGACCAGCGATTCCCCGGTGCTGTTCATCGGCGAGGCGGGTTCGGGCCGCGAGGCGCACGCGCGTTACCTGCACAGCTTGAGCGCGCGCGCGGACCGTCCGTTCGTCGTCGTGGTTGCGGCGAGCCTCGGCGCCGACCCGGCGCCTGAGCTGCTGGGAACCGAGAGCGACGGCCGGACCGAGGCGGGAGCGCTCGAGCGGGCCGCCGGCGGAACGCTGTATTTGAGCGGTCTCGAAGATCTGAACGCGCAGGCGCAGCGGCTCCTGCTCGGTGCGATCGAACAGCGCTCGTACCGCCGGGTCGGCGGTCGCGAGGATTTGCCGCTCGACGTGCGCTGGATCGGCTCCGCGGTCGAGGGCTTCGAGCAGCGCATCGGCGCCGAGCCGTTCCGCCGCGACCTGCTCGCGCATCTCGGCGTGATCACGCTGCGCGTGCCGCCCTTGCGCGACTATGTGGAGGACGTCCCGGACTTGCTGCGCTTCTACGTCGACCGGTTCGTGGATGAGCGGCACCTGCCGCTGCGGCGGTTCAGCGTCGCCGCGCAGAACCGGCTGCGCAACTACCCGTGGCCGGGGAACGTCGACGAGCTGAAGAATCTCGTGCAACGGGTGCTGATCCTCGGCAGCGGCGAGGATATCGGCCTCGAGGAGGTGGAGCGGGAACTCGCCGACAAGCGTTCGGCGGACGAGCCTCTGGTCAAGCAGGACCTGCTCGCGCTGCCGCTGCGCGAAGCGCGCGAGCAGTTCGAGCGCGCCTATCTCCAGCAACAGCTCCTGCTCTGCGGCGGCAAGGTCGGTCAGCTCGCGAAGCGCGTCGGGATGGAGCGCACGCACCTCTATCGCAAATTGCGCGCGCTCGGCGTCGATTTCCGCCAGCTCGGCGACGAGTGAGGCGGCGCGCGGGGCTCAGCCGCCGACGCGGATCACCAGCGCGCGGATGTGTGCGGATCGCAGCACGTCGCGGATGTGATTGAGCTGTTGCAGGTTCGAGACCGGTCCGATCCGGATCCGGTGCCAGGTGTCCCTGTCCACCGAGACCTTCTGGACCGTGGACTCGATCCCTTGCAGCGCGAGCTGCGCGCGGATCCGATCCGCGTCCGCGAAGTGCTTGTAGGAACCGGCCTGGATCACGTAGGTGCCGGGCCGTGTCTCGGGCGCGGGCCGGACGTCGGGCTTTGCTTCCTTGGTGTTGCTCGGGACGACGACCTCGAAGCTCGGCAGGATCTTGTAGAAGTCGTAGGAGCTTGCCGGCGGCGCCGTCGCGGTCGACGCGGCGGCGTGCGCTCGCTTCGCCGCCGGCTTGGTGGCCGGAGTCGCGCTCGCCGACGCCGATGCGGGCGCGGCGGGCGGCGGGCCCGAGCGGGTCGCGCGCCGGTCGTGCCAATGAACCGCGGCCGCGATCGCGAGGCCGATCGCGAGGCCGATCGCGAGGCCGGCGCCCCCCGGGAGGCCGGCCCTGCGCGGCCCTCGTTGCGGCGATCGCCGCGGTTTGTAATCGCGGGTCATCGAGGAGCCCCTACATCGTTTGCGGCGCGCCGACGCCGAGCAGTTCGAGTCCGTTGCGCACGACCGTCTGCACGGCCCGCGCGAGCGCGACCCGCGCATTGCGCAGCACCGGATCCTCGACGAGGATCTGATGCGCGCTGTAATTGGTGTGGAAGTCGTTCGCGAGGTCGCGCAGATAGTGCACGAGGGTGTGCGGAGCGCGCTGCGCAGCCGCTTGCTCGAGTGCTTCCGGATAGAGCGCGAGGCGCTTGAGCAGCGCGAGTTCCTGCGGTTCGCCGAGCCGGTCGAGGTTCGCGAGCCCGCGCGCCTCGTCGTACTCGAGGCCGCGGTCGCCGAGCTGCCGCATCAGGCTCGCGACGCGGGCATGCGCGTACTGGATGTAGTAGACCGGATTCTCGTTGGTTCGCGATTTCGCGAGCTCGAGGTCGAAGTCGAGATGCTGGTCGTTGCTGCGCATCACGTAGAAAAAACGGGCGGCGTCGTTGCCGACTTCGCGCCGCAGCTCGCGCAAGGTCACGAATTCCCCGGAGCGCGTCGACATCTGCGCTTTCTCGCCGCCGCGGTACAGGGTCACGAACTGCACCAAGCGGACCTCGAAACGGTCCGGCGGGCCGCCGAGCGCCGTCAGCCCGGCGCGCAGGCGCGCGATGTAGCCGTGGTGGTCCGCGCCCCAGACGTAAAGCAGATGATCGTAGCCGCGCTCGAGCTTGTTGAATATGTACGCGATATCGGCCGCGAAATAGGTCTTCACGCCGTTCTCGCGGACCATGACCCGATCCTTCTCGTCGCCGAACGCGGTGCTGCGGAACCACAGCGCGCCGTCCTTGCGGTACGAGTGACCGGCCCGCTCGAGCGCCGCGAGCGCACGGTCGATCGACCCGTCCTCGGCGAGGCTGCGTTCGGAGAACCAGCGCTCGAAGGCGACGCCGAACTCGCCGAGATCGTCCTTGATGTCGCCGAGGATGTCGGCGAGTGCGAAGTCGAGCACCTGCCGGAACGACTCGGTGCCGAGCAGTTCCCGGCTGCGACCGATCAGTGCATCGACGTACGCATCCTTGTCGCCGCCGTCGCCGGCGTCCGGGGGCAGGTCGCGGAACACCGCGGCGGCGGGCCGCCGCAAGCCCTCGCCGATCGACGCGCGGAGCGCACCGGCGATCGCGGCGACGTAATCGCCGCGGTAGCCGTTCGCCGGAAATACGATCCGCTCGCCGCAGGCCTCCAGGTAGCGCAGCCAGGTGCTCGCCGCGAGGATTTCCATCTGCCGGCCTGCGTCGTTCACGTAATACTCGCGATCGACCCGCCAGCCCGTGGCTTCGAACAGATTCGCGAGCGTCGCGCCGTAGGCCGCGTGCCGTCCGTGTCCCACGTGCAGTGGTCCGGTCGGATTCGCCGAGACGAACTCGACTTGAACGCGCCGGCCCGCGCCGGTCCGCGAGCGTCCGTAATCGTGTCCGGCGGCGAGAATCCGCGCGATCTCGGCGCGGTAGGCGCCGTCGCGCACGAAGAAGTTCACGAAACCCGCGCCGGCGATCTCCACCTTCGCGATCGCCGGGTGAACGGGCAGCGCTTCGACCAGCGCCGTGGCCAGGGCGCGCGGGTTCTGCCTGGCGGCCTTCGCGAGACGCAGCGCCAGGTTGCTCGCGAAATCGCCGTGTGCGGGATCCCGCGTGTGCTCGACCTCGACCGCGGTCGCGCGGGCGGCCGGCGGTACCCGGTCTTCCGGCAGCGCCGCCAGTGCTTGCCGCAACAGGGCTTCGATCGTTGTCTTCACTCGCGATTCCGTTTCGTAGTCCGCCGTTCTCGGGGTGGGCAGTTTACCCGAAACTCGTCAGTCGACTTCCAGAGGATCGACGTCGAGCGACCAACGCAAGCCGTGCGGCGCCGGAAGGTTTTCCACGCGCGGCAACCACTCGCCGAGGAACCGTTGCAGGGTCGATCGGTTTTCCGCTTCGATCAACAGGTGCGCGCGGTGGCGGTCGGCGCGCCGTGCGATCAGCGCGTTCGCGGGCCCGAGCAGGTTGACGCCGCCGGCACCCCCGGCCGCGGGTTGCCCGAGCCGCGCGGCGGCGTGCAGGAATGCGTCGAGCCGCGCCGGGTCCTTCGCATCGGCGCGCAACAGGGCGAGGCGGGCGTACGGCGGCCAACGGGCCTCGCGCCGCTCGGCGAGCGCCTGGGTCGCGAACGCTTCGTAGCCGGCGTCGATCAGCAATCGCAGCAGCGGGTGATCGGGAAATTCCGTTTGGATCAGCACCTCCCCGGGACGCGCGCCGCGGCCGGCGCGGCCGGCGACTTGAATGATCGTTTGCGCGAGCCGCTCGGCGGCCCGGAAGTCGGTCGCGAACAAGCCCTGGTCCGCGTCCAGGATCACCACCAGCCCGATCTCGGGGAAGTCGTGACCTTTGGTCAACATCTGCGTGCCGACCAGGATCCGCGCGTCGCCGCGCCGGACGCGCGCGAGCAGCGCGTCGATCGCGCCGCGCGTCGCGACGGTGTCGCGATCGAGACGCGCGACCGCTTGCCCCGGAAACAGCCGGGCGAGGGTCTCCTCGATGCGCTCCGTGCCGTGTCCGACCGGATGCAGGTCGCGACCGCAGGCCTCGCAGTGGCTCGCCGGGGCGCGCTGCGCGCCGCAGTGATGACAGCGCAGCCCGGCGGGATGCCGGTGCAGCGTCAGGCGCGCGTCGCAATGCGTGCAGGTCGCGACCCAACCGCAAGCGGCGCAATAGACGGTCGGCGCGTAGCCGCGGCGGTTTTGGAACACGATCACCTGCGCACCGGCCGCGAGATGGGTCGAGATCGCGGCGATCGCCGGCTGCGAGAACCCGTGATCCACCGCGTGGCGGCGCAAGTCGACGAGGTGCATGCGGGCCGCGCGGGCGACGCCGGGCCGTTCCGGCAACGTGAGCTTGCAATAACGACCTTGCGTCGCGTTCTCCAGGGACTCGAGCGACGGGGTCGCGGAGCCGAGCACGATCCCGACGTCCGCGCGCCGCGCGCGCACCACCGCGAGGTCGCGCGCGGAGTAGCGGAAACCCTCGTGTTGCTTGTACGAAGGATCGTGCTCCTCGTCGACGACGATCAACGCGAGCCGCGGGAGCGGCGCGAACACCGCCGAGCGGGTGCCGATCACGATGCGGGCTTCCCCGCTGCGCGCCCGTCGCCAGGCCTCGAGCCGCTCGCTCGAAGCCAGTCCCGAGTGCAGGATCGCCGGCGCCGAGTCGAATCGATCCCGGAAGCGCTCCACCAGCTGCGGCGTCAGCGAGATCTCCGGCACCAATACGAGCGCCTGGCCCCGTTCGCCGATCAGCGCCGCGATCGCGCGCAGGTAGACCTCGGTCTTGCCGCTGCCGGTCACGCCGTGCAGCAGGTGGACCGCGAACCGCCTCCCCGACTCGACGATCGTGTCGACCGCCAGCCGTTGCGCGTCGGTGAGCTCGATCGACGACGATCGCAGCACCGGGGCGATGCCGGGCGGCGCTCCGGCGGCGAGCGCCGTCGCCGGTCGTTCCCGAATCCAGCCGCGCACCACGGCCGCACGGACGATCGCAGGATCGAATTCCACCGCGAGCTCGGCGGTGGTGCGGGGGCCGTTCACCGACAGGTGCGCGAGCAGCGCGCGCTGTTGCGGCGCGCGCCGATCCGACGGGGATGCGGTCTCGGCGATCCCGAGCGACGTAGTCTCCCAGACGACCGGGTGCTCTTGCGCGGATCGCCCGGCGCGCAGCGCCACCGGCAGCGCGGCGGCGAAGACCTCGCCGATCGGGTGGTGGTAATAGTCCGCCGCCCAGCGGAGCAATTCGAAGCCGACGGGATCGAACAGCGGTTCGCGATCGATGATTTCGTGCACGTGCTTGAGCTTCGCGCGCGGTAGCACGGATCGATCGGTGATCGCGACGACGACGCCGAGTTTCGTCGATCGACCGAACGGCACCCGAACGCGGACGCCGGGTTGCGGTCGCGGCGACTCGGCAGCGCCGGTCGAGGCTGCGGCGACGTGCTTTGGTGCCAGATAATCGAACACCCGTCGCAAGGGCGTGTCGATCGCCACCTGCAGGATCAGCGAGTCGGAGTTTTCCACAACTGCTGTGGATAAGTCTGTGGGCAAGCCGGGATCAACGAGCGCAAGTGCCCGTTCCTTTTGGGATCCGATGCATTTGACCAAATTCCGTGCGAAATTGATCTATTTCCAATGAATTCATGGTGTTGAAGATCTCTTCGTGGCCGTCGTCGAGATGTATCTCGGAAGTGTTACATGCGCCGTCATCTCCGGTGTGCGTAATCCGTCGCTTCCACCTGCGCTGCGGCGTCTGTCAACCCTCGCGCGTGGGCGGCGTTTTGGATCAAGCCGAGCAGCTCGATCGATTCTTGGCGGATATCGAGCGTCGCGCGTTCCGGATCGCGCCGATCGCCTTGCGCGACGTCGACGACGCGCTCGACGCTCCTGGGCGTCGCTCTCGCCGGCGCGACGCCGTGCATTGCGCGAGCAATGGCGCCGGATGACGCCGATGCAACGGCGCGCGGCCTCGAGTCGGTTCCGTGCGCCCCCCCCGGCTGCGCCGCTGACCGCCGGAACGCCCTCAGCCGGCGGCCTTGACCGCGTGGATCAGCTGGCTCACCGCCGACTGCGCGTCGCCATAGAGCATCCGGGTCTGATCGAGACCGAACAGGGCGTTGTCGATGCCCGAGAAACCCTGGCCCTGGCCCCGCTTGATCACGATCACGTTCTTGGCCTTGTCCGCGTTCAGGATCGGCATGCCGTAGATCGGGCTTTGGCGGTTGTTGCGCGCGTCCGGATTGACGACGTCGTTGGCGCCGATGATCAACGCGGCGTCGGCGGTCTCGAATTCCGAGTTGACCTCGTCGAGATCGGCGATGAGTTCGTAAGGCACCCCGGCCTCGGCGAGCAGCACGTTCATGTGCCCCGGCATGCGTCCCGCGACCGGATGGATCGCGAACCGCACCTGGACGCCGCGGTCGATCAGGAGTTGGCACAGTTCCCAGACCTTGTGCTGGGCCTGTGCGACCGCCATCCCGTAGCCCGGCACGACGATGACCTTCTGCGAGAACGCGAGCATCACGCCGGCGTCGGAGGCTTCGATCGGCTTCTGCGTGCCGGTGGCGGTCCCGCCGCTCGCGGCGCCGGTTTCCCCGAAGTTCGCGAACAGCACGTTGCCGAGCGACCGATTCATCGCCTTCGCCATCAGCTGGGTGAGCAGCGTGCCGGCCGCGCCGACGACGGTGCCGGCGATGATCATCGCGGCATTGTCGAGCACGAAGCCCTCGAACCCCACGGCGAGACCGGTGAGCGCGTTGTACAGCGATATCACGACGGGCATGTCGGCGCCGCCGATCGGAAGGGTCATCGCGACGCCGAGCAGCAGCGCGCCGACGAAGAACCCCGAAACCACGGGTGCGGCGGCCGGGGACTGCGCGACGATCGTCGCTCCCAGCGCAAGCGTCGCGACCAGGATCGCGAGGTTCACGAGCTTTTGACCGCCGAAGCGGACCGACTTCGTGATCAGGCCCTGGAGCTTGCCGAAGGCGATCAGGCTGCCGCTGAAGGACACCGATCCGATGAACCCGCCGATCAGCGCGATCGTCATGTGCGTCGCGTTCGCGGATCCGCCGCGATACAGTTCGACCGCTGCGATCGCCGCCGCGGCCCCGCCGCCCATCCCGTTGTACAACGCGATCATCTGCGGCATGTCCGTCATCGCGACCCGCTTGCCGCTCACCCACGCGAGACCGCCCCCGACGAGGGCCGCGATCAGCACCAGGATGAGATCGAGCCGCGACGCGCCCATGAACACGATCGTCACGATCGTCGCGAGCAGCATCCCGAGTCCCGCCCAGCGCACGCCGCTGACCGCGGTCACCGGCGAACTCATGCGCTTCAAGCCCAGGATGAACAGCGCCGCCGCGATCAGGTACGACAGCTGTACCAGCGTCCCGGCCGACATCGTCGCGCCGCTCATGGTCGGTGACCCTTGTTCTTGCCGGTCGAGACGAACATCCGCAGCATGCGTTCGGTCACCACGTAGCCGCCGACGGCGTTGCCGGCCGCGAGGAACACGCCGATCGAACCGATCACGCGCGCGAGTGTCGAGTCCGCGGAGGCGAGCGCGACCATCGCTCCGACCAGCACGATCCCGTGCACGAAGTTCGATCCGGACATCAAGGGCGTGTGCAGGATCACCGGCACCCGCGAGATCACCTCGTAACCGGTGAATGCCGCGAGCATGAAGATATACAGTGCGATCACGCCGTCGATCATGGGTTCAATTTCCTTCCACGAGTTTGCGGGTGGGCTCGTGCTTGATCTGGCCGTCATGGGTCAGGACGGCGCCGGCGAAAACCTCGTCGGTCCAGTCGATGCGCCACTCGCCGTTCGAGAACGCCGGTTTCACGAGATTCAGCAGGTTCCGCGCGTACATCTCGCTCGCGTGGAACGGCAGCGTCGCGCCGAGGTTCACCGGGCCGATGATCGTGACGCCGTGGACGACGACGGTCTCACCGGCCCGGGTCAATGCGCAGTTGCCGCCTTGTTCGGCCGCGATGTCGACGATCACGGATCCCGGCCGCATGCGCTCCACCGCCGCTTCGCCGACGATCCGCGGCGCGGGCCGGCCGGGCACCGACGCGGTCGTGATCACCACGTCGCTCGCCGCGATCCGCGCATCGAGGACGGCCTGTTGTTTCGCCTTCTCCTCGTCGGTGAGCTCGCGCGCGTAGCCGCCGGCGCCTTCGGCGGAGACGCCGGTATCGACGAATTTCGCGCCGAGCGAGCGCACCTGTTCCCGGGTCGCGCTGCGAACGTCGTAGGCTTCGACGACCGCACCGAGGCGTTTCGCGGTGGCGATCGCCTGGAGCCCGGCGACGCCGGCGCCGATCACCAGCACGGTCGCCGGCCGGATCGTGCCCGCCGCGGTGGTGAGCATCGGCAGGAACTTTTCGAGCTGATTTGCGCCGATCAACACGGCCTTGTAGCCGGCGACCGCCGCCTGCGACGACAACGCGTCCATCGACTGCGCGCGCGAGATCCGGGGGACCAGTTCCATCGCGAAACTCGTGATCCGCCGGTCGCGCAGCGCACGCACCAGGTCCGGGCGGGCGTACGCCTGCATGAAGCCGATCGCGACGGCGCCGGGCTGCAACGCCTCGACTTCGGCGAGCGACGGCGGCTGGACCTTGAGCAGCAGGTTCGCCTGCGCGAGGATCGCGCCCGGCTCCGCGAACGTGGCGTCCGCGTACAGCGCATCGGGAAAATGCGCCGCATCCCCCGCGCCTCGCTGCACCAGCACCGCGGCGCCGAGGCTCTTGAGCTTCGAGGCCACTTCCGGAGTCACGGCGACCCGGGTCTCCTTCGAGGCGGTTTCCGTGAGGACTCCGACGGTCACGGTCATCTGCTTGCTCTCCTCAAGCGACGTTGAATTATGGCACAGGACTCGACTATCTTAACCGGACCATGGTGGCCGCGACGCACGACTTCGGGCCCGACGATCCGCGCGCCCGCGCGGGTGCGGTGCCGTCCGCACACCCGCTGTCGCAACAGGTCCTGCGCACCGACGTGTCGGGCATGCCGCTCGAGTGGGTCGATTACCGCGAGGCCGCCAGACTCTATCACACGGGGCAGGTCGCCTATGCGTGCGGGACCCGCCTGTACCGGCTGTTCGGCGGAACTTCCGCGCGCACCGGCCGGCGCACCGTGGTCGAGGTCCATTCGATCATCGCGACCGTCGGTCATACCGGCAATCCCGGCAATCTGCGCGGCGCCGCCTACACGCCGCCGTTGAACAACCAGACCTTGTTCCGCCGGGATGCGCACCTGTGCCTGTATTGTGGTGCGCGCTTCCCCTACGGGCAGTTGTCGCGCGATCACGTGACGCCGTTCAGTCGCGGCGGTCGCGACCTCTGGTCCAACGTCGTCACCGCCTGTCGCCGCTGCAACAACGCGAAGGCGTCGCGCACGCCGGAACAGGCGGGCATGCAGCTGCTCGCAGTCCCGTTCACGCCGACCTACGCGGAGTACATCTACCTGAAAGGCCGGCGCGTGCTCGCGGACCAGATGGAGTACCTGCTCGCGCACTTCCCGCGATCGAGTCCTCTGCACGAGAGGATCCAGCTCTGGCGGATGTGAGCGCGGACCGGGCCGGCGTCGTCTACCACGTCGACGCGAGCTATTTCATATTCCGCGCGTACCATTCGCTCGCGGGCGATTTTGCGGACGCCGACGGCCAGCCGACCCATGCGCTGTACGGGTTCGCGCGTTTCCTCGCCGATCTGCTCGAGCGCGAGCGTCCCACGCGCATCGTGGTCGCGTTCGACCCCGGCCCGGGCACCGAAGCGTCGTATCGACACACGATCTTCCCGGCGTACAAGGCGAACCGCGAAGAGGCGCCACCCGATCTCGCGCGCCAGTTCGGGCTCTGCCGCGAATTCTGCCGGCTCGTCGGTGTTGCGGAGTTCGCCAGCGCGCGCTACGAAGCGGACGACCTGATCGGTACGTTCGCGGCGCGTGCCCGGTCCGCGGGGCTGCGCAACGTGCTGCTGACGCGGGACAAGGATCTTGCCCAGCTGATCCGCGACGGCGATCTGTTCTGGGACGGCGGCGGCCGCGATCGTTACGGATACGGCGAAATCGGCGCGCGCTTCGGCGCGACGCCCGAGCGTTTCGCGGACTTCCTCGCGCTGACCGGTGACGCCGTGGACAACGTTCCCGGTGTCCCGGGCATCGGACGCCTGACCGCGTCGCGGCTGTTCGCGGAGTTTCAGTCGCTCGAGGATCTCTACGACAATCTCGGCCGGATCGCATCGCTCGGATTGCGAGGCGCGGACCGGGTCCAGCGGGCGCTGGTCGCGCATCGCGAGGCCGCATTCTTCGCGCGCCGGCTCACCGCGATCCAGTGCGACCTGCCCGTGGACGCGACGCTCGAGGATCTGCGGCCGCGCGAGCCCGATCGGGTCGCGCTAGCCGCGTTTCTCGAGGCTCAGGGGTTCGGCACGGGCCTGCGCCGCCAGGTCGAGCGCATCGCGCTGCGCGCGCCGGCGGACAGCGCGTAGAATGGTTTCGCGACGCATCCGGGGAGTCGATCACGTGTCACAGAAAACCATCCAGTCGGTCCTGCACGAGGAACGGCGGTTCCCGCCGCCGCCGGCGTTTGCCGCCGGCGCCGGCATCGACGCCGCGGCGCTCGAGTCGATGCACGCGCGCGCAGCGGCGGATTACGTCGGCTTCTGGGCCGGTCTTGCGGAGCGCGAGATCGAGTGGCGGCGGCCGTTCACCGTGCCGCTGGACGACTCGGACGCGCCGAACTATCGCTGGTTCAGCGATGGAGTCCTGAACGTCTCCCACAATTGTCTCGACGTGCATTTGATCGAGCGTCCCGACAAGACCGCGATCCTGTTCGAGGGCGAGCCGGGGGACGTTCGCAAGCTGAGCTATCGCGAACTGCACGCGGAGGTGTGCCGGTTCGCGAATGCGCTCAAGATGCACGGGGTCAGCAAGGGCGACCGGGTCGTGATCTACATGCCGCTGATCCCCGAGGTGGTCGTCGCGATGCAGGCCTGCGCGCGGATCGGCGCCCTGCACTCGGTGGTGTTCGGCGGTTTCTCGGCGAACGCGGTGAAGGATCGGATCGAGGACGCCGGCGCGAAGATGGTGATCACCGCCGACGGGGGCTGGCGCGGCGGCCACCGGATCGAGCTCAAGCGCGCGGTCGACAAGGCGCTCGCGGAGGGCTGCGCGAGCGTTCAGAGAGTGATCGTGTACGCGCGCATCGGCGGCGAATGCGAGATGCGCGCCGGACGCGACCATTGGTGGCACGAGGTGCTCGCCGGGCAAAGCGCGTCCTGCGAGCCCGAATGGGTCGAGGCGGAGCATCCGCTGTTCCTGCTGTACACGTCGGGCTCGACGGGGCGGCCGAAGGGGATCCAGCACGCGAGCGGCGGATACCTCCTCGGGGCGAAATTGACCACCCGCTGGGCGTTCGATCTGAAGGAAGACGACGTCTTCTGGTGCACCGCCGACGTCGGCTGGATCACGGGTCACACCTACGTCGCCTACGGGCCGCTCGCCGCCGGCGCGACCGTGGTGATGTACGAGGGCGCGCCGACCCATCCGGACGGCGGCCGGTTCTGGCAGCTGTGCGAGACGCACGGGATCACGATCTTCTATACGGCGCCGACCGCGATTCGCGCGCTGATGAAACTCGGCGACGAGATTCCGCGGCGCTACGATTTGTCCAAGCTGCGCCTGCTGGGCAGCGTCGGTGAACCGATCAACCCGGAAGCGTGGATGTGGTACCACCGCACGATCGGCGGCGGACGCTGCCCGATCGTGGACACTTGGTGGCAGACCGAAACCGGGGCGGTGATGATGACGCCCATGCCCGGTGCGATGCCGACCAAGCCCGGTTCCTGTGCGAGACCCTTGCCGGGGATCTTCGCCGACGTCGTCGACGAGGAAGGGCGTTCGGTGCGTCGCGCCGGCGCGGGCGGCTATCTCGTGATCAAGCGGCCGTGGCCGTCGATGCTGCGCACGATCTGGGGCGACAACGAACGCTACGTCCGCACCTACTGGCAGAAATTCCAGAATCGGTTCTACGTGGCCGGCGACTCGGCGCATCGCGACGCCGACGGCTACTACTGGATCATGGGCCGCATCGACGACGTGCTGAACGTCGCCGGGCATCGCCTCGGCACGATGGAGATCGAGTCGGCGCTGGTCGCCCATCCGCGTGTCGCCGAGGCGGCCGTCGTCGGCAAGCCGCACGAGATCAAGGGCGAGTCGGTGTTCGTGTTCCTCGTGACCAAGGGTCCGCGGCCGGCCGGCGCGGCCGCCCAGGCGCTCGTCGAGGAATTGCGGGCCTGGGTCGCCGAGCAGCTGAGCCCGATCGCGAAACCCGACGACATCCGCTTGACCGACAATCTGCCGAAGACCCGGTCCGGCAAGATCATGCGCCGGCTGTTGCGCGCGATCGCGCGTGGCGAGGAGATCACCCAGGACGTGTCCACGCTCGAGAACCCCGCGATCCTCGAGCAGCTGCGGGGTGAGCCGACGTCGCGCGAGCCGATGGCTCGTGCCACCGCGGGGTCGCGCGCGCGGCCCGGATCCAAGCCGCGTGCCGCCGCCCGCAGCCGTCCGAAACCGCGCCGCCGTCCGCGGCAAGGCCGGGCCGCGAAGCGACGCGCGGCGCCGAAGCCCCAGGCCGTCGGC
>JAJYAM010000106.1 GCA_021779535.1 Pseudomonadota bacterium | reverse complement strand
TGGTGGCCAGGGAGGGAATTGAACCCCCGACACGCGGATTTTCAGTCCGCTGCTCTACCAACTGAGCTACCTGGCCGTCCGGACGGGAGCGCGATATTAAACAGTCACGACGCGTGAACGTCAATGAATGGACGAAAAATCATGGAGTTAGACCCTGCCCACCGGCTGGCCGGCGGCCCCCATCGATCTCGGTCCGGGGTTATTCGGGCTGATGTTCCTTCGGTTTCGCGGAACCAGTGCCGAAGAAGAACTTCTCCATCTCTTCACGCAGGAACGTGCGTGCCTTCGGTTCGATCGGCGTCAGCCGATACTCATTGATCAACATCGTTTGGTGCGCGACCCAGCGCGCCCACGCTTCCTTGGAAACGCTCTCGTAGATTCGTCGGCCGAGATCGCCGGGATAGGGAGGATAGTCGAGACCTTCGGCATCGCGCTTCAGCAGCGCGCAGTGGACCTGTCGAGCCATATCGCAATTTTACCCCGAAATGCCCCGGATTGCGCCGAGTTCCGTGAGCAGTCGCCGGATCGGCTGCGGTAACCCGACTCGAGGTGGCGTGCGCAGCGGGTACCAGATGCGATCCGCGTCGCCGGGTTGCGATCGACCGGCCCGGCAGGTCACGTGCAGCGGGATCAACCGCAGGTCGAAGTGCGTGAACGCGTGATCGACCGGGCGCAACGGCGTGTCCACGCGGCGCGCGACACCGAGCTCACGCCGGCACCACGCCAGCGCCTGCGCCTCGTCACCGAACTCGGGGGGTGCCCATAATCCGCCCCAGACGCCACGCGCGGGCCGCCTGTGCATCAGGATCGACGGATCGCCGTCGCGCACGGCCTCCACGATCAGCAGCGTCGTTTGACGCGACGGCCGCACTCGAGTGCGCTTGCGACCGGGCAGCGAGTCGATCCGCCCGGTACGGCGCGCCACGCAATCCGCGATCATCGGGCAGGCCTCGCAGGCCGGCCGCGCACGCAGGCACACCGTGGCGCCGAGATCCATGATCGCCTGCGTGTACCCGGCGATTCGGCCCGTCGGCGTGCAGGCTTCCGCCTTTTCCCACAGGGCCGCGACCACGGGTGCGCTGCCCGGATCCCCCTCGATCCCGAATACCCGGGCGAGCACGCGCTTGACGTTGCCGTCGAGGATCGGATGCCGTTGGTTGCCGGCGAGCGCCAGGATCGCGCCGGCGGTCGAGCGACCGATCCCGGGCAGGGACTCGACGGTCGCCAGGTCCTTCGGAAATGCGCCGCGATGTTTGCTGACGATCACTTGCGCCGCGGCGTGCAAATTGCGGGCACGCGCGTAGTAGCCGAGTCCCGTCCACAGGTGCAGCACTTCGTCGAGTGGAGCCGCCGCCAGCGCCCGCACATTGGGGAAGCGATCGACGAATCGCTCGAAGAACGGGATCGCGGTCACAACCTGCGTTTGTTGCAGCATCACTTCCGAGATCCACACGCGGTACGGCGTCGGCTTCCGCTGCCACGGCAGGTGCTTGCGCCCGTGCCGATCGAACCAGGCCAGCAATTGCTTCGAAAAACGCCGTTCCAACGATGTTTTCATGGATGCTCACGCTGCGATGCGTGCGCGATGATAGCGCAGGGTATCGGTTGGATTGCTCCACCTCACACCATGGACTGCCCGGTCGGCGGTCCTGCGCCGATCTTGACGGAATTCACAGACCCTCGGGAACACCATGCGCAAACTGCACGGGTGGCGAAGGTAATCCAAGCACCAGCGATCCGGCCGGGCAGCGGCATATCGCCTGCGCATCGAGCCCTGGCCCATGGGTGATCGGCGTGCCCCCCCTCACGACGCCGTCTAAATACATCTCGATCGCATGACCTGAGGCTCGCCGAACATGATGGACGTCCGTAACAGTCCGAATCGCCTGTTGATCGCCGATACCGACGCCGACACACGCCGGATCGCCGGCGATTTCGCCGCCGCGCATGGCTACACGATTGCGTACGCCGCGGACGAGGCCCAGTTCCGCGACCTCGTCGGTCGATTCGCGCCGACGGTGATCCTGATCGATCCCCTCGGGCTCGCTCCCCAGGACTTCGATGCGCTGCGCTGGCTCGGGTTGCGGCGTGGCGGCTCGACGCTGATCGTCGTCACGGCGCAGGATCCGTGCCCGCTCGCCCCGGAGGAAATCCACATGGCGTACGGACTCGAAGTCGCGATGGCCGAGGCCAAGCCGCTCAGCCGGTCGATGCTCGAAGCCGTGTTGCTGCCCCAGCTCATTCGCTCGAGGCAGCTGTGCGAAACCGACTTGCGCCGCGCGGTCGACCGCGCACAGTTGTGCGCCCATTATCAGCCGAAGCTGCGTCGAGCCGCGCAGGGCTGGGAATTGGCCGGAATCGAAGCCCTGCTGCGCTGGAATCACCCTGAACATGGATTGGTCTATCCCGACGACTTCATCGAACTCGCCGAATCGCACGGACTGATCGGCGCCCTGACCGACTACGTACTGCAAGACGGTATCGATCAGATCGCCGCATGGAACCAGCGCGGCCATCGGCTCGGGCTCAGCGTGAATCTGAGTGCGAAGCTCTTGACCGATGTCGATTTCGCGGACCGCATGTGCGATTTCCTGTTCAGTCGCGGCGTCGCACCGGACCAGCTGACGCTCGAGATCACGGAGTCGGCCGCATTTGGCGATCCCCCGAGCACCCTCGAGATCCTTTCGCGCCTGCGAGCCCGCGGAATCGGCCTCGCCCTCGACGATTTCGGGATCGGCTACTCCTCGCTCACCCAGCTGTACAAGCTGCCCTTCAGCGAGGTGAAGATCGACAAGACGATCGGCATGGAACTCGCCCAGACCCCTGCCGCGCGGATGATCGTGCGGGCGATCGTCGATCTCGGACACCACTTGGGCCTCAGCGTCTGCTGTGAAGGCGTCGAGTCGAAGACGTCGTTGGACGTGCTCCACCAATGCGGCTGCGATCAGGTGCAAGGATATTACATCGCCCGTCCGATGGCGGCGGACGATCTCGGGCAGTGGGTACCCGAGCGTCCCGAGGACCGGCCCGCGGCGTATGCCGCGGTGGGCTAGAAGGCGCGGCGGCCGGTTACTCGATACCGTCTTTCGGGCGGTTGCCGTACCAATTGACCGCGTATTGGACGAGCTGGGCACCCGTCGACAGGTTCAGTTTCCGCTTGATCCGCTGGCGGTGCGATTCGACCGTCTTGATGCTGAGATTCAGCGACAGCGCGATCTCCCGGGTACTCAACCCCTTGCCGATCATGTGCAGAATTTGGATCTCGCGATTGCTCAGACGATCGACCGGATTCACCGCGACACCGGCACCCCGGGTCGCGAATTTTTGAATCAGGTTGGCGCCCACGGATTCGGACACGTAGATGCCGCCGCCGAGCACGCGTCGGATCGCGACCAGGAGCTGGTCGCTCGCCGCCTGCTTCATGATGTAGCCGCTCGCGCCGGCGGACAACATCCTCTCTGCATAGATCAGCTCATCGTGCATCGACAGCACGAGGATCGGCAGTTGCGGATGGTGCGCACGGACCTCCCGGACGAGTTCCATGCCGTCGCCCTGCTTCAGACTCAGGTCGACGATCACGACATCCGGCAACGACTGGTTGATCGCGATGCGAGCGTCGCGCACGCTCTCCGCCTCCGCGCAAACGATGAGGTCGCTCTCGTTGTCCATCACGCGACGCAATCCTTGGCGGATCATCGGATGATCGTCGACGATCAGCACGCGACGCTTGCGCTGGAGGTCGACCGGCCCGGCGGTTTCTCCCGGTGCATCCTGCTCCGATTTGGCGATCCACATGATGGGCCCTCCGAGTGCTGGGAGGGATCTTAGCGCAGAGCGTCGCAGCACACCCAACCGGCGAGGGACGCGCCCCGGCGAGCGGCGACCCGGCCGAGATCTTGTCACTAGCCGCCACCGCGGCTATCGTGGCTCTGGCGACGGGTCGCGACAGGGCGCCGCCGCCGTGCGGTCTCCGCGAAGGCGACCGGCGGCGAGGCCGGTGCCTGAGACCGGGCAGACGGATACGAACATCATGACGCGTTCCGCGGTCGAGCACTTGAGCGATGTGGACCCGAAGCTCCGTGATTGGATCGCGCGGCTCGGTCCGGTACGAATACCCCCGCGACGGTCTCGCGACCCCTACCGGGCGCTTCTCGAGTCCGTCGTTTACCAGCAATTGAACGGCGTCGCGGCCGGGACCATTTGGAACCGGGTGCTCGATTTGTTCGAAGATCGTGATCCGCATCCGGAGAAACTCATCGCCCGCTCGGACGCCGACCTGCGCGGCGCCGGCTTGTCTCGGAACAAGATTGCATCGTTGCGCGCGATCGCGGCCGGCCGAATCTCCGGGGACGTGCCCGAGGCGCGGGGAATCGGGCGCCTGGAGGATCTCGAGATCTATGAACGGCTGACCCGTCTGCGAGGCGTCGGCCCCTGGACGGTGGACATGCTGATGATCTTCACACTACGCCGGCCGGACGTGATGCCGGCCACCGATTACGGAATTCGCAAAGGCTTTCAGCTTGCTTACCGCAAGCGGAAGATCCCCACGCCAAGGGAGGTACTGGCCAAGGCCGAACGCTGGCGGCCTTACCGCACGACGGCGGCGTTGTACCTCTGGAAGATCGCGGACGAGTCCAAGCAGCGCAAGGCTACTTCTTGAAGAGCGCCTCGAGAGCACTCACCGCCGTTGCTATCTCCGCCACGTCCTTCGGATGGTACGCATCCGGACGCGGCCGGAAGAAATCGCAGAAATTCGCCTCGTCTTTCCGCCTGACCTCCTCGGCGATCGGCTCCCGGCAGTGTTTTGCGTAGCTCACGTCGTATTCGACGCACATCTTGCAAACGTGCAGCTCGGCGTTACACGCCTTGCAGACATCAAGCCGTCGAAGCGGTAGGCTTAGGTCGGCGAGCGATGCCCCGCACTTCCAGCAAACGAGGGAGGACGGCATG
>JAJYAM010000046.1 GCA_021779535.1 Pseudomonadota bacterium | reverse complement strand
GGCGCCCGCCCGCCGCCGCGAGCCGCGCCGCGAGCCACGCGACCAGCGGGGTCTTGCCGGCACCGCCGACCGTCAGGTTGCCGACGACGACGACCGGCCGCGCGACCCGCCGCGACGCAAGCCAGCCGCGCCGGTAGGCGCCCCGGCGCAGCGCGCCGACCGCGCCGTAGAGCCATTCGGCCGGCACCAGCGCCGCCGGGGCGCGGGATCCGTACCAGAGGCGATTCAGCCGTGCCTGCGCCGACATCGCTCGCGCCCGCTCAGGCGTCGAACTGCATGCCGTGCAGCGCCGCGTACACGCCGCCGGCGGCGAGCAGCTCGCGGTGCGTCCCGGCCTCGACCACCCGTCCGCGGTCGAGCACGATGATCCGGTCCGCGTTCTCCACCGTCGACAACCGGTGCGCGATCACGAGCGTCGTGCGTCCGCGCATCAGCGTCGCAAGCTCCTGCTGGACCCGCCGCTCCGATTCGTTGTCGAGCGCCGCGGTCGCCTCGTCGAGGATCAGCACCGGCGCGTCCTTCAGCAGCGCCCGGGCGATCGAGATCCGCTGCCGCTGCCCGCCGGAGAGGTTCTGGCCGCGGTCCGCGAGCGGCGCATCGAGCCCTTGCGGCTGGCTCTCGACGAACTCGGCGATGTTCGCCGCGCGCGCGGCGGCGAGGATCTCCGCGTCGGTCTTGCCGACCGCGTTGAACGCGATGTTGTTGCGGATCGTGTCGTTGAACAGCACGACGTCCTGGCTCACGAGGCTCACCTGCGAGCGCAGATCGCCGAGCCGGTACTCGCGCACGTCGTGGCCGTCCACCAGCACCGTGCCCTGCTGCGCGTCGTAGAAGCGCGGCACCAGGCTCACCAGCGTCGTCTTGCCGCTGCCCGAGCGCCCGACGATCGCGACGGTCTCGCCGGCGCGGACCCGGAAGCTCACGTCGAGGAGCACCGGGCCCTTGTCGTGCGCGTACTCGAAGCGCACGTTGCGGAACTCGACCTCGCCGCGCGCGCGCTCGAGCCGGCGCGGGCCGCCGCGATCCTCGGGCGGGTGGTCGATGATCTCGAACACGCTGTCGCCGGCCGCGATGCCCTGCTGGAGCGGCCCGCTGATGTTCACCAGCCGCCGCAGGTGCGGCGGGATCATCATCGCGGCCGCGAGGAAGCCGATGAACACGTCGATCTTCAGCCCGTGCGCGAACACCTGCCGCTCGGCGACGTACAGCACGCTCGCGAGCGCGAGCGCCGCGATCAGCTGCACGATCGGGTTGCTCATCGCGCTCGCGCGCACGAGCTTCATGTTCGAGCGCCGGTTCGCCTCGTTCACGCGCTCGAAGCGCTCGATCTGATGGTCCTCGGCGTTGAAGATCTTGATCAGCCGGTGCGCGTCGATCGCTTCCTTCGCTACGCGAGTGATGTCGCCCATCGAGCTCTGGATCCGCGCGCTGTAGCGGCGGAAGCTCCGGTTCGCGATCTGCATCAGCCAGCCGATCGGCGGTGCGGCCGCGATGCAGAACAGCGCGAGCCGCCAGTTCCAGTAGAACAGGTACGCGACCAGCCCGACGACGCTCAGGCTGTCGCGGATCAGCGAGACCGACGCGTTGGTCGCCGCGGCCGCGACGAGCTCGGTGTTGTAGGTGAGCTTCGAGAGCAGGTGTCCGGACTGCTGGCCGTCGAGGAACGCGGACGGCAGCCGCAGGTAGTGCGCGAACACGTCGTGGCGCAGCTGCTTGATCACCTGCCGCCCGACCCACCCGGGGAAGTAGTTGGACGCGAAGTCGCCGATGCCGCGGACGAGGAACAGCGCGACGACGCCGAGCGGGATCGTCCACAGCACGCTCGGATCGTGCCGCAGGAACGTGCCGTGCGTGAAGCGCTGCACGAGGTATGCGAGCCCCGCCTCGGTCGCCGCGAACAGCACCATCCCGAGCACCCCGAAGAGGTACATCCCGAAGTGCGGCCGCGCATAGGCGAGCAGCCGCCGATAGATCGCCCACGCGGTGCGGCTCGGCGCGGCGGCGGCGGCCACGGGCTCGCTCAAGGGGCGCCGGCCTCGTGCGTGGTCGCGATGTCGACCTGGCGGTAGCCGAGCTGGCCGGCGACGTCCATCACGGTCACGACCGACTGGTGGGTCGTGCGCGCGTCCGCGCGGATCAGGAGCGCCGCCGCCTTCGGCCCGCCGGCGCCGGCGAGCGCCGCGCGCAGCGTCGCCTCCCGGTCGCTCGCGAGCGGCCGGCCGTCGACGAGGTACGCGCCGTTCGCGGTGATCGTGACCACGAGCGGCGCGCCCGCGCCCGCGACCGGCTGCGCGCTCGCGCGCGGCAGCTCGACGCGGATCATCGCCATGTGTTCGAAGGTCGTCGAGACCATGAAGAAGATCAGCAGCACGAGCAGCACGTCGATCATCGAGATCAGGTTGATCTCGGGCTCGTCGTCGCGCACCCGCGAGCGCAGCTTCATTGCGCCGCGCGCCCGGCCGCGATCGCGCGCTCGTCGAGCGCGTCGACCAGCTTCATCGATTCCTTCTCCATCTGGATCACCAGGCGGTCGACCTTGCCGCGCAGGTACCGGTACGCGATCAGCGACGGGATCGCGACGGAGAGGCCCGCCGCGGTCGTGATCAAGGCCTCGCCGATCCCGCCGGCGAGCAAGCGCGGGTCGCCGAGGCCGCCCGCGGTGATCGCGTTGAACGCATGGATGATGCCGGCGACCGTGCCGAGGAGCCCGAGGAGCGGTGCGACCGCGGCGATCGTGCCGAGGGTGTTCAAGAACCGCTCCAGGTCGTGGACGACGTGCCGGCCGCCGTCCTCGAGCCGCTCGACCATCACCTCGCGCGGCTTGTGGCGGTTCGCGAGGCCGATCGCGAGGAGCTCGCCGAGCGGCGAGTTGCGCTCGAGCGCGGCGATGAACTCATCGCTCAGCTGATCCGACTCGATCCACCGCCAGACCCGCTCGCCGAGGTCGCGCGGAATCACGCGGCTCGTCTGCAGCGCCCAGAGCCGCTCGAGGATGATCGCCACGGACACGATCGAGCACAGCACGATCGGCCAGATGAAGCCGCCGCCCGCGCGGATGATTTCCCACATTGCAGACCCGTTCGTTATCGGCGTGAGCCGGCATGATACTTCATGGGAGCGCGGCCGAGACAGTGCGGGGCGCCGTCTCGACGAGCCGCCCGTCCGAGAGCGTGAGGATCCGCTCCATGCGCACGGCGAGCCGCTCGTCGTGGGTGACGATCACGAGGCTCGTGCCGAGCTCCCGGTTGAGCTCGAGCATCAGCTCGAACACGTGGGCGGCGTTCGCGCCGTCCAGGTTCCCGGTCGGCTCGTCGGCGAGCACGAGCTGCGGGCGGGTGACCAGCGCCCGGGCGACCGCGGCCCGCTGCCGCTCGCCGCCCGAGAGCTGCGCGGGGCGATGGGTGAGCCGCGCGCCGAGGCCGACCCGCTCGAGGATCGCCGCGGCGGCCGCGCGCGCCTCGCGCGGCCGCGTGCGCCGGACCAGGAGCGGCATCGCGACGTTCTCGAGCGCGCTGAACTCGGGCAGCAGGTGGTGGAACTGGTACACGAACCCGACCGCCCGGTTGCGCAGCGCGCCGCGCGCGGCGTCGCCGAGCTCGGTGACCGATTCCCCGGCGATCCGCACCGTCCCGGCGCTCGGCAGATCGAGCCCGCCGAGCAGCTGCAGCAGGGTCGTCTTCCCCGAGCCCGACGCGCCGACGATCGCGATCCGCTCGCCGCGGCGCACCGCGATGTCCGCGCCGGCGAGCACGCGCAGCGTCGTGCCGCCCTGGACGAAGTCCTTCACGAGTCCGCGGCCCTCGAGCACCCAATCGTTCGCGCGCTCCATCGTGATCCTCGCTCCTTCAGTCGTTGCGCAACGAGTCGGCCGGCGCGAGCCGCGCCGCCCGCCACGCCGGGTACAGGGTCGACACGCAGGCGAGCGCGAACGCGATCCCGCAGATCCGCAGCACGTCCCGCGGCAGCACGCGCGCCGGCAGCTCGCTCATGTAATAGACCCGCGCGTTCAGGAACTGGATCCCGGTCAGGGCCTCCAGGCCGCGCACCAGCGCCTCGAGATTCGTCGCGAGCAGCACGCCGAGCACGACGCCCGCGGCGATCCCGAGGATCCCGATCAGGCTCCCCTGGACGACGAACACCGACAGGATGCTGCGCGGCGAGGCGCCGAGCGTGCGCAGGATCGCGATGTCGCGGCGCTTGTCCTTCACCACCATCACCATCGTCGAGACCACGTTGAACGCCGCGACCGCGACGACCAGCGACAGGATCACGAACAGGATGTGCTTGGTGATCTGGATCGAGCGGAAGAAGTTCGCGTGCTGGTTCGTCCAGTCGTCGACGTAGAAGCCGCCGCCGAGCGCGAGCGCCGCGCGGCGCACGAGCGCGTGGGCCTGGTACAGGTCGACCATCCGCAGCCGGATCCCGGTGACCGCCGGGCCCATCTGCAGCAGCTTCGCCGCGTCGCCGATCGACACCAGCGCGACCCGCCGGTCGAAGTCGTACATCCCGATCGACAGGATCCCGGCGACGCGGAACGCCCGCATCCGCGGCATCACCCCGACCGGGGTCACGTCGCCCTGCGCGACGACCAGCACGACCCGGTCGCCGACGTGGGCGCCGAGCGCGGCCGCGAGGTCCTTGCCGAGGATGATCCGGTACGAGCCCGGCGTGAGGTCCGACAGATGTCCGCTCAGCAGGTGATCGCCGAGCGAGGCGACCCGCGGTTCCGAGCGCGGATCGATCCCCTCGATCTCGATGCCGGCGGATTGGCCGCGGTGGATCAGCATCCCCTGCTGCTCGATGTACGGCGAGGCGCCCGCGATCCCGGGCAGCTTCTCGACGACCCCGAGGTCGTGCCGCCAGTGCGTGATCCGCCCCTCGAGCCCCGAGATCGTCGCGTGCGCGGTGAGGCTCAGGATCCGCGTGCGCAGCACCTGCTCGAAGCCGTTCATCACCGACAGCACCACGATCAACACCGCGACCCCGACGCACAGGCCGAGCATCGCGATCCCGCCGATCGTCGACACGAAGCCGCGGTGCGGCGCCGCCCGCAGATACCGCCAGCCGAGGAAGCCTTCGTACCAGAAGCGCATCATTCGTACCGCAGCGCTTCGGCCGGGAGCGTTCGCGAAGCGCGCCGCGACGGATAGATCGTCGCGAGGAACGTGAGCAGGAGCGAGGCGACCGCGATCACGACGATGTCGCGCACCTGCGGGTCGCTCGGGATCGTCGAGAGGTAGTACACGCTCGGGTCGAGGATGTAGAAGCCGAAGGTGTTCTGCAGGAACGGCACGATCGTGCCGACGTTGAACGCGAGCAGGAGCCCGAGTCCGACGCCGAGCGCGGTGCCGACCCAGCCGATCAGCACGCCCTGGGTCATGAACACCGCGAGCACCCCGCGCGGGCTCAGGCCCAGCGTGCGCAGGATCGCGATGTCGGTGCGCTTGTCGGTCACGACCATCACCAGCGTCGCGACGATGTTGAACGCCGCGACCGCGACGATCAGCATCAGGATCAGGCCCATCATCGTCTTCTCGATCCGCACCGCGCGGAAGAACACCGCGTCCTCCTGCGTCCAGTCGCGCACGGTGAGGCCCGGGACGCGGCGCACGGCGATCCGCGCGAGCACGGGCGAGCGCAGCACGTCGTCGAACTTCAGCCGGATCCCGGTCGGCCCGGCGAGGTCCCGCAGGGCCTCGGCGTCCTTCAGGTCGATCAGCGCGAGCACGCTGTCGTGCTCCTGCAAGCCGACCTCGAAGGTGCCGACGACCACGAAGCGCTGCAGGCGCGGGACGAAGTCGCTGTGGCGCGGATCCCCGCTCGGGATCATCACCGTGACCGTGTCGCCGACGCCCACCTGCAGCATCTGCGCGAGCGAGCGGCCGAGGATGATCCCGTCGGTGCCCGGCTTCAGGTCCGACAGCCTCCCGCGCACCATCGCCCTCGCGACCGCCGAGACCCGCGGCTCGAGCGCCGGGTCGATGCCGCGCAGGATCGCGCCGCTCATCGAGGGACCGTGGGTCAGGATCGCGTCGGTGTCGAGATACGGCGCCGCGCCGGTCAGGCCCTCGGAGCCGCGCAGCGCCGAGAGGCGCGCGCGCCAGTCGGGGATCGCCGCGCCCGCGTCGCGCAGCACCGCGTCGGCCGAGACGCTGAGCAGCCGGGTCCGCAGCTCCTGCTGGAAGCCGTTCATCACCGAGAGCACGGTGATCAGCGCGGCGACGCCCACGGCGACGCCGAGGAGCGATACCCAGGTGATGAATGACACGAAAAAGGTGTTCTCACGGGCGAGCGAGTAGCGCAGGCCCACGAACACGGGGAGCGGCTGGAACATGTTGCGCGATTAAACCACAGCGTGCCGATTCACGACGGGTTGATTGTAATAATAATCTTAAAATCATGATATTATAGATCATATCTAAAGTGAATTTTGATATCCATCCGCCGCGACATGGCGACGGAACCGAGACTCAGGTCGCGCCCCGCGGCGACGCTTCGGTGCTAAGTTATGTCTTGCGGATCGTTCCCAACGGAATCTCGAGGATCGAGGGCTTCTCATGCGCATCGCGACTTGCCTGATCGCCGCCGTCGTCGCCGCGGGCCTCGCCGGCACCGCCGGGGCCGAGATGATCGTGGTCGGCCACCGCATCGAAGTGAAGAAGCCGGCCGAAGCGCCGGTCCGCGGGATGACGATGCGCGAAGTCCTGCGACGCTTCGGCGCGCCGCGCGACAGACTGCCGGCGGTCGGCAAGCCGCCGATCACGCGCTGGCGGTATCCGGGCTTCACGGTCTACTTCGAATACCACACCGTGATCGACAGCGTCGCGACCGGCTGACCGGCGCCGCCGGCATTTGCGACCGGCGACCCGCTTCCCGTAACATGCCACCCCCTTGAAGGCGCCGCGCCCGCGTCGCGCGGCCCGTGGCCGCGGCGCGCCGTGGTCCACGGCGGCGCCGAAGGCTCTCGATCCGTCCGATGACATCCGCGTCCGATCCCACGAACCCGCTGCTGCTATCGCCACGCCTGCCCGCCTCGGCCGCGGCGCCGGTCCGGTGGAGCGGCCTCGACGGCGCCGCCGCCGGCCTCGCGATCGCCGAAGCCGCCGCGCTCGGGCGGCCGCTGTTCGTGATCACGCCGACGCCGCGCGCCGCCGAGACGCTCGCGGGCGAGGTCGCGTTCTTCGCCGGCGCGCGCGCGACGGTCGGCGCGTTCCCGGACCTCGAGACCCTGCCCTACGACAACTTCTCCGCGCACCCGGACATCACCTCCGCGCGGCTGCGCGCGCTCGCGACCCTGCCGAGGGCGCGCGCGGGCGTGTGGATCGCGGCGATCGACACGCTGCTGCAGCGCCTCGCGCCGCGCAGCTACATCGAGGCGCATTCGCTGCGCTTGAGCGTCGGCGAGGACCTCGACGTCGACGCGCTGCGCGCACGGCTCGCCGCGGCGGGCTACGCCGCGGTGACCCAGGTCGCCGCGCACGGCGAATGCGCGGTGCGCGGATCGCTGATCGACGTGTTCCCGATGGGCGCGGACGCACCGTACCGGATCGACCTGCTCGACCGCACGGTCGACAGCATCCGGGTGTTCGATCCGCTCACCCAGCGCTCCGGCGGCACGCTCGAGCGGATCGACCTGTTGCCGGCGCGCGAGACCCCGCTCGACCCCGACGCGATCCGCACGTTCCGCGGCCGCTACCGGGCGCGCTTCGGCGGCGACCTCGGCGAGCAGGTGATCTACCGCGACGTGAGTCGCGGGATCGCCGCGCCCGGCATCGAGTACTTCCTGCCGCTGTTCTTCGAGCGCACCGCGACGATCTTCGAGTACCTGCCGCCGGACGCGATCCTGATCGAGGTCGACGCGGCGCTCGACGCCGCCGAGACCGCGTGGCGCACGATTCATGCGCGCCACGACCAGCTCGCGCACGACCGCCAGCGCCCGATCCTCGATCCCGCCGAAACCTTCGTCGAGCCGGCCGAGTTCGCCGCGCAGGCCGCCCGCTGGCCGCGCGTGAGCCTGCGGCGCGACGCCGCCGACGGCCCCGACGGCGCCGAACAAAGGTTCGCGACCGCCGCGCCGCCGCGAGTGCCGATCGACGTGCGCGCGGAGAACCCGGTCGCGGCGCTCGCCGCGCACCTCGCCGGGTCGCCCGCGCGCGTGCTGCTGGTCGCCGAGTCGGCCGGCCGGCGCGAGCTGCTGCTCGACCTGCTGAGGCCGCGCGGGATCCGGCCGCCGCCGTTCGACTCGTTCGCCGCGTTCGCGCGCGCTCCGGATCCGCTCGGGATCATGGTCTCGCCGACGGCCGCGGGCCTGCGGCTCGAGACGCCGCCGCTCGAGGTCCTCACCGAGACGCAGCTGTTCGGCGAGCGGGCGCGCCAGGAGCGGCGACGCCGGCGCGCGGACCGCGACCCGGCACGGATCCTCGAGGAGCTCTCGGACCTCGTGATCGGCGCACCGGTCGTGCACGAGACCTACGGGGTCGGCCGGTATCGCGGGCTGCGGACGATGGAGATCGCCGGCGATCTCGGCGAATTCCTGGTGCTGGAATACGCCGACGGGGACACGGTGTACGTGCCGGTGCACGCGCTGCACCTCGTGTCGCGGTACACCGGCGCCCCGGCCGAGTCCGCCCCCTTGCACAAGCTGGGCGGCGATCAGTGGCAGAAGGCCCGGCGCAAGGCCGCCCAGCGGATCCGCGACGTCGCCGCCGAGCTCCTCGACCTGTATTCGCGCCGCGCCGCGCGCGAGGGAACCCCGATCGGCGCGCCGGAAACCGAGTACCGCGCGTTCCAGGCCGCGTTCCCGTTCGAAGAGACCGCCGATCAGGCGGCCGCGATCGACGCGGTGCTCGCCGACATGAAGTCCGGGAAGCCGATGGACCGCGTGATCTGCGGCGACGTCGGTTTCGGCAAGACCGAGGTCGCGCTGCGGGCGGCGTTCGCCGCGGTCCAGGGCGGCAAGCAGGTCGCGGTGCTCGTGCCGACGACGCTGCTCGCCCAGCAGCACTTCACGACGTTCACCGACCGTTTCGCCGATTGGCCGGTGCACGTCGAGAGCCTGTCGCGCTTCCGCACGAACAAGGAAGCCGCCGCGGTGCTCGAGGGCATCGCCGCGGGCACGATCGACGTGGTGATCGCGACCCAGCGGCTGCTGCAGGGCCGGGTGCGCTTCAAGGACCTCGGGCTCGTGATCATCGACGAGGAGCACCGCTTCGGGGTGCGCGACAAGGAGAAGCTGAAGGCGCTGCGCGCCGAGGTCCACGTGCTCACGATGACCGCGACGCCGATCCCGCGGACGCTGAACATGGCGATGGGGGGCCTGCGCGACCTGTCGCTGATCACGACTCCGCCGGCCGAGCGCCTCGCGGTGAAGACCTTCGTGATGGAGTGGAACGGCGCGGTGATCCGCGAGGCCTGCCTGCGCGAGATCCGCCGCGGCGGCCAGGTGTACTTCGTGCACAACGCGATCGAGTCGATCGAGAAGACCGCGCAGGCGGTGCGCGAGCTCGTGCCGGAGGCGACCGTCGCGGTCGGCCACGGCCAGATGCGCGAGCGCGAGCTCGAGCGGCTGATGCTCGACTTCTATCACCGGCGCTTCAACGTGCTGGTGTGCACGACGATCATCGAGAGCGGGATCGACGTGCCGACCGCGAACACGATCGTGATCGATCGCGCCGACCGGCTCGGCCTCGCGCAGATCCACCAGCTGCGCGGCCGCGTCGGCCGCTCGCATCACCGGGCCTATGCGTACCTGATCACCCCGCCGCCCGCGGCGATGACCGCGGACGCGGTGAAACGGCTCGAGGCGCTCGAAGCGCTCGAGGACCTCGGCGCCGGCTTCACGCTCGCGACACACGACCTCGAGATCCGCGGCGCGGGCGAGCTGCTCGGCGACGAGCAGAGCGGGCAGATCGAGGAGATCGGCTTCAACCTCTACCGCGATCTGCTCGAGCGCGCGGTCGCGGCGCTGAAGGCCGGCCGGGAGCCGGATCTCGAGCGCCCGCTCGACGCCGGCCCCGAGATCGAGCTGCACGTGCCGGCGCTGATCCCCGAGGACTACGTCCCCGACGTGCACCTGCGGCTCACGCTCTACCGGCGAATCGCCGGCCTCGGGACCCTCGAGGAGATCGACGAGACCCAGGTCGAGCTGATCGACCGGTTCGGGCCGCTGCCGCCGCCCGCCACGTCGCTCCTGCGGGTCGCACGGCTGCGGCTGCGAGCGACGCAGCTCGGGATCCGCAAGATCGAGGCGGGTGCGAACGCCGGCAGCCTGCTGTTCGAGGCGGACAACCCGGTCGACCCGCGCCGCGTGCTGAAGCTGATCCAGACCAGGCCGAAGGAGTACCGGCTGGACGGATCGTTGCGGCTGCGCTTCGCGCACGCCGCGCGCGGCGAGGCGGCGCTGTTCGCGCGCATCGAGGCGCTGCTCGACGAGCTCGCGCCGCGCGTTCAGGCGACCTGATCGCGTCCCGACTGCTTCGCGGCGACCAGCCGCGCGCGCGCGCGCTCGAGGAGGATCGCCGGATCCTCGCCCTCGCCGGGGATCGCCGCGGCGACGCCGACGCTCACGGTCAGGTAGCGGCGGATCGTCGAGCGCGGATGGTGGATCCGCAGCTCGCGCACCCGATCGACGATCTTCTGCCCGATCCGCAGCGCCTGCTCGTGATCGACCCCGGGGGTCAGCACGAGAAAGCGGCCGCCGTCGATCCGCGCGGCCGCATCGCTCGTGCGGCGCACGCAGCCGCCGATGCAGTGTCCGATCCGCCGCAGCGCCGAGTCGCCGGCCGCGCGGCCGAAGGTCGCGTTGTACTGGTCGAGCGCGTCGACGTCGATCGCGTACGCGGCGAGGCTGCGCCGGTCGCGGGCGGCGAGGCTCAGGTCGCGCTTCAGGAACTCCTCGAAGACCGCGGCCGTGGCGAGCCCGGTGAGGCGGTCCTCGCGCACCGCGCCGGGCGGCGGCGGAACCGCCTCCGTCTCGTCGTTCGCGCGCGCCGCGCGGGACGCGGCACCGTTCGCGGCCGGTGCGCCGAGCCGATCGGTCGCGTCGCGGTAATAGCCGGCGAAGTGCGTGAGGCGCCCGTGCGATCCGTACAGCGGCACGATCGCGATCTCGTTCCAGAACAGCGTCCCGTCCTTGCGGTAGTTGCGCATCCGCACCCGGCAGGCCTCGCCGCGCGCGATCGCCGCGCGCAGCGCCGCTCGTGCCGGCTGCTCGGTGTCGGCGCCTTGCAGCAGCCGCAGGTTCCGTCCGACGAGTTCCGCGGCCGCATAGCCCGTGAGCCGCTCGAACGCCTCGTTCGCGTACACGACCGGCTGGTCCGGCGCCTGCGCATCGACGAGCGCGATGCCCTCGGGCGCGCTCGCGAGCACGCGTTTCAGGAGTTCTTCGTCCGGCGGCTTCATTCGTTCTCCCCTCGCTCCTCGTCGGTGAGCTGCAGCATCGGCTGCGTCGCGAGCGCGGCGATCGCCGCCTCGGCCTCCTGCCAGCGCGACGTCGCGATCAGCTCGAGCGGCGGCTCGCCGCGCCCGCGCATCCGCACGAGCCGCGCCTGCGAGGCCGGGTTCATCCGCTCCGGGCGGAAGCGCTCGAGCACCGCGAGCACCGCACCGCGGTCGTTGCAGATCGGCAGCACGTCGCAGCCCGCGGCGGCCGCGAGCCGCGCGCGCGCGACCACGTCGCCCGCGACCGCGGCACCCGCCATCGTCAGGTCGTCCGCGAACACGCAGCCGTGGAAACCGAGCTCGCCGCGCAGGATCCCCGCGATCCAGCGGTGCGACAGGCTCGCCGGCAGTTCGTCGATCTGCGGGAACACCACGTGCGCGGCCATCACCGCGGACAGGTGGTTCGCGATCAGCACGCGGTACGGGCGCAGGTCCGGCTCGAGGTCCGCGAGCGAGCGCCGGTCGACCGGCAGCGCGACGTGCGAATCCGCGACGACCGCGCCGTGCCCCGGGAAGTGCTTCGCGGTCGGGGCCATCCCCGCCTCGCGCATCCCCGCGGCGTACGCGGTCGCGAGCGCGGCGACCGCCTCCGGATCCGCATGGAACGCGCGGTCGCCGATCACTTCGCTGACGCCGTAGTCGAGATCGACGCAGGGCGCGAAGCTGAAGTCCACGCCGACCGCGCGCAGCTCCGCGGCCATCAGCCAGCCCGCGGTCTGCGCGAGCGCGAGTGCCGCGCGCCGATCCTCGGCGTAGCCGCGGCCGAGCGCGCGCGCCGGCGGCAGCCGCGTGAAGCCTTCGCGGAAGCGCTGCACGCGGCCGCCCTCGTGATCGACGCCGATCAGCAGCGCCGGGCTGCGCAGCGACTTGATCGACCCGGTCAGCGCGAGCAGCTGCTCGCGGTCGCGATGGTTGCGCGCGAACAGGATCACGCTGCCGACGAGCGGATGCGCGAGCACCTCGCGGTCGTCGGCCGACAGCTCGGTCCCGGCGAGGTCGACCATCAATGGCCCGAGGCTCATCGCCGCCGCTCGAAGACCGCGATCGCCTCGACGTGCGTCGTCTGCGGAAACATGTCCATGACCCCCGCCGCGGCGAGCTCGTACGCGCCGGCGCCGACCAGGATCCCTGCATCGCGCGCCAAGCTGCCCGGATGACAGGAAATATACACGACGCGGCGCGGACGCCAATCCGCGAGCCGCACGGCGAGCTCGCGCGCGCCGGCCCGCGGCGGGTCGAGCAGCACGAGATCGGGCCGCGCCGCCGCCCAGTCGCCGAACGAGGCCGGATCGAACAGGTTCGCGACGTGGAAGCTCGCGTTGTCGATCCCGTTGCGGCGCGCGTTGTGCCGTGCGCGCTCGACGAGCCCCGGGTCACCCTCGACGCCGACGACCTGCGCGGCGCGGCGTGCGAGCGGCAGCGTGAAGTTGCCGAGCCCGCAGAACAGGTCGAGGACCCGATCCGCGGGATCCGGTTCGAGCGCCGCGAGCGCCGCCCCGACCATCGCCTCGTTGAGCGGCGCGTTCACCTGCACGAAGTCGACCGGCGTGAACTCGATCCGCACCGCGCCGTCGTCGACCGCATAGGCCAGCGGCGGCGCCTCCCCGAGCGGCCGGACCGAGTCGAGGCCGCCCGGCTGCAGGTACACCGCCGCGCCGACCCGGCGGCCGAACTCGGCGAGCTGCCCGAGGTCCGCCGCGTTCGGCGGATCCATCACGCGGAACACCAGCGCCGCCGCCGAGTCCGCGACCGCGAGCTCGACCTGCGGCACGCGCTCGCGGATCGACAGGCCCTCGACGAGCGCCGCGAGGTCCCGGGGGAGTGTCGCAAACCCGCTGACCAGCACCTCGCAGCGCGACAGGTCCGCCAGGTACGGCGCATCGCGTTCGCGAAACCCCGCGAGCACCCGGCCCTTCTTGCGCACGTAGCGGATCCCGAGCCGCGCGCGGCGGCGATACCCGAACGGCGGCCCGCGCAGCGGCGCCAGCAGCGCCGCCGGCCGCACCCGCCCGATGCGCTCGAGATCCTCGAGCAGCTGGGTCTGTTTCGCCGCGAGCTGCGCGTCGCTCGCGAGGTGCTGCAGCGAGCAGCCGCCGCAGACGCCGAAGTGCGCGCAGCGCGGCTCGACCCGGTCGGGCGAGGCGGCGAGGACCGCGACCAGCCGCGCCTCGTCGAGATGCCGGCGCCGGCGGGTGATCTCGATCTCGACGCGCTCGCCCGGCAGCGCGCCGGCGACGAACACCGCCTTGCCGTCGATCCGCGCGACGCCGCGACCGTCGTGCGCGAGCGCGCCGATCTCGACCTCGCGCCGCGCGCCGCGCGTCAGCTCGGCCATGCGGCCGCGAACTCGCGCCAGTGCGCGGCCTCGGAGTCCGCGAGGAAGCGGCGCACCCGCTCGATCTCGGCCGCGTGCTCGGTCGCGTCGAGCTTGCCGCGCACCCACTCGAAGCGCAGGAAGATCAGGTAGGTGTTCAGCACGTCGGTCTCGCAGTACGCGCGGATCCCGGCGAGCTCGCCGCGCTGGTACGCGTCCCAGACCTGGTCGCCGTGCATCCCGAGCTTGCCCGGGAGGCCGAGCAGCACCGCGGTGTCGTTCAGCCCGACGCGGCCGCGCGGCTGGAACCCCGACAGGATGTCCATCAGGTCCATGTGGCGCCAGTGATAGCGGCTCAGGTAATTGCGGAAGCGAAAGCTCGCGTCGGCCTCGCCGAGCTCCCAGTAGCGCGCCGCGTTCACGCCGTGCAGGAGGCTGCGGTAGTGCAGCACCGGCAGGTCGAAGCCCGAGCCGTTCCAGGACACGAGGTCCGGCGTGTAGCGCTCGATCCCGTCGAAGAACCGTTCGATCAGCACCTTCTCCGGCGCGTCCTCGTCGCCGAGGCTCCAGAGCTTCAGCGTGTCGCGCGAGCGCATCGCGACCGAGATCGCGACGATCCGGTGCTGCTCGTGCGACAGGAAGTCGGTGCCGGTCTGCTCGCGCCGCTTGCGGAACATCACCGCGGCGACCTCGGCGTCGGTGAGGTCGTGCAGTCCGTAGAGCCGCCGGCCGAGATCCGTGTCCGGCACGGTCTCGATGTCGAAGACCAGCGTGCTCACTGCCGCGCGGCGGTCATCAGGGCCTTCATCTCGCGCACCGCGTTCGCGAGGCCGTCGAACACCGCGCGCGCGACGATCGCGTGGCCGATGTTGAGCTCGACGATCTCGGGAATCGCGGCGACCGGCGCGACGTTGTGATAGTGCAGCCCGTGACCCGCGTGCACCTCGAGGCCGATCGCCGCCGCCGCGCGCGCGGCGCTGCGCAGCCGCTCGAGCTCGCGCGCCCGCGCCGGCCCCGACGCGTCCGCGTACGCGCCCGTGTGCAGCTCGACGACCGGGGCGCCGGCGCGCCGCGCCGCCTCGATCTGCGCGCCGTCCGGATCGATGAACAGCGCGACCCGTACGCCTGCGTCGGCGAGCGCGCGGCAGGCCGCGTCGACCCGGCCGGCGAGCGCGCGCACGTCGAGCCCGCCCTCGGTGGTGATCTCCTGGCGCGACTCCGGCACCAGGCAGGCATCCTGCGGGCGCGTCGCGCACGCGATGCGCAGCATCTCGTCGGTGACCGCCATCTCGAGGTTCATCCGCGTCTGCAGGGCCTCGCGCAGCGCCGCGACGTCGCGGTCCTGGATGTGGCGGCGGTCCTCGCGCAGGTGCAGCGTGATCGCGTCCGCGCCCGCTTGCTCGGCGAACAGCGCCGCGGCCAGCGGGTCCGGATAGCGCGCGCGGCGTGCCTGGCGCAACGTCGCGACGTGATCGATGTTCACGCCGAGCGCGATCCCGGCCGCGACGCTCATCCGCGCTCCCGCGGCCGCAGCCCCGCCATGATCCGGCGCGTCGCGAGCGCGCGGCCGTCGAGGCACGCGTCGAGCGCGGCGCGCAGCACGCGCTTCGCGTCGCGCAGGCTCCGCGGATCCTCGAGCAGGTCGTCCGCGAGATCCGCGAGGGATCGTCCGTAGACCGCGCCCGGCGCGTCGGCGACGCAAGCCTCGGGTCCTTTGTCGGGCTGGAATCGGTAGTACATCGTCGGCTCGATCGGCCGGCCCTCGCCGGTGCGCGTCAACTGTAACCCATATCCGATCTCCCCGAGGAGCCGCTTCTCGAAGCGGCGCAGGCTCGCCGCCTCCTCGCCGTCCCCGGCGAGCGCCCGCAGCGTCCCGGCGTAGGCCTCGAAGATCGCGGGGTTCGGATCGCCGCGCACGGTGAGCTTCAGCAGCAGCTCGTTCAGGTAGAACCCGCTCATCAGGCGCCGCGGCGGCAGCGCCGGCGCCGGGCCGTCGAGCTCGGCGTCGACCAGGCGGCAGGCCTCGCCCCGCCCCGACCACGACAGCAGCAGCCGCTGAAAGGGCCGCAGGAGCGGTGCGAGCCGCGCCTTCGGCCCCGCGGCGCCGCGCGCGAACAGCGACAGCCGGCCGTGGTCCGCGGTGAACGCCTCGACGATCCGGCTGGTCTCGCGGTACGCGTGATGGTGCAGCACGTAAGCCGGCGTCAGCCAGACGCGGCGCGCCTCCTTCACGTGTGTTCGTAGCCGAATTGCTTCAGCGCCGCCTCGCTGTCGGCCCAGTTCTCCTTCACCTTCACCCACAGCTCGAGGTGCACCGGCCGCTGCCACAGGTCCACGAGCTCTATTCTGGCGAGCCGGCCGATCTCCTTGAGCCGCTCGCCGCGCTGGCCGATCACGATCGCCTTCTGCCCGCCGCGCTCGACCCAGATCACCGCGTGGATCACGCTGCGCCCGTCCTCGTCGGCGAACCGCTCGATCTGCACGCTGAGGCCATAGGGCAGCTCCTCGCGCAGGTTCAGCGTGAGCTTCTCGCGGATCACCTCCGCGGCGTGGAACGGTTCGTCGCGGTCGGTGAGCACGCCCGCCGGGAACGCCGGCGGCCCCTCGGGCATCTTCGAGGCGAGCAGTTCGCCGAGCCGGTCGAGGTTCTCGCCGGTGCGCGCCGAGACCGGCACGATCGCGGACGCGGGGATCCGGTCCGTGAGCGTCTCGAGGAACGGCAGCAGCCGCTCCCGCGGCCCGACGTCGTCGATCTTGTTCACGACGACGATCAGCGGTTGTTTCCAGCCGCGGACCCGGTCCCAGACCCACTCGTCCTCGGCGCCGAAGCGCAGCGCCTCGACCACGAACAGGATCGCGTCGGCGTCGCGCGAGGAACCGATCGCGACGCGGTTCATGTACTGGTTCATCACCCGCCGCGCGCCCGAATGCAGCCCCGGCGTGTCGATCAGCACGAGTTGCGACGACGGGCGGGTCACGACGCCGAGGATCCGGTGGCGGGTCGTCTGCGGCTTCGGCGCGACGATCGACACCTTGCGGCCGACCAGCGCGTTCACCAACGTCGACTTGCCGACGTTCGGCCGGCCGACGATCGCGACGAAGCCGCAGCGGAACGCCGTGCCGCTCACGACGGCCGCCGCCCGGGCGCGTGCAGCCGCTCGATCAGGCGTTCCGCCGCGAGCTGCTCGGCGCGGCGGCGGCTCACGCCCTCGCCGCTCGCCGCCAGGCCGAGCGCGGGAACCTCGCAGCGCACCTCGAAGTGCTGCAGGTGCGGTTCGCCGCGGACCGCGATCAGATGGTATTCGGGGACCGCGACGCCGCGCCCCTGCAGCGCCTCCTGCAAGCGGGTCTTCGGGTCCTTCAGGGCCGCGACCTCGGGCAGCTGCGCGAGCGGCTCCGCGAGCAGCCGCCGGACGACCGCGGCGGCCGCGTCGAATCCCGCGTCGACGAACACCGCACCGACGATCGACTCGAGCGCATCGGCGAGGATCGACTCGCGCCGATGTCCGCCGCTCTTCGCCTCGCCCGCGCCGAAGCGAACGCGTTCTCCGACGCCGCGCTCGGCCGCGATCCGCGCGAGCGACCGGCCGCTCACGAGCGTCGCGCGTTGCCGCGACAGGCTCCCCTCGTCCGCGCGCGGATGCGCCTCGAAGAGCATCTGCGCGACCACGCAGTTGACCACCGCGTCGCCGAGGAACTCGAGCCGCTCGTTGTGCGCGGCGGCCGCGCTGCGGTGGGTCAGCGCGGTCACCGCGAGGTCCGGCCGTGCGAACACATGGCCGAACTCGCGCTCGATCCACGGGAGGATCGCCTCGGGGGCGGATGCGGCGATCACTGGATCATCACGGTCTTGTCGAAATGCGCGACCAGCGAGACGTTGCCGATGAACCCGACGCGGTCGTCGTAGTCGACGTGCATCGAGAGCGTGCCGTCGCCCCGCTCGATCTGCACGTCGTCCGGGGTGATCCGGTCGATGCCCTCGACCTCCCAGTGCCGCTCGAGCGCGCGGCGGATCGTGAACTGATCGATCGTCTGCCCCTTGAGTTCGGTCGACACCGACTGCAGCGTGTGCGCGACCTTCATGTAGTTGAGGTACACCGGCGCGAGCCGGATCCCCGCATACACGAGCACGCCCGCCATCGCCATCACCAGCAGCACGCCCAAGAACGTCATCCCCGTTTGACGATCCCGCATCTCGATACCCCCGGTCGGTTCGGCTTCAGTGAATCAGATGTCCGATCCTGCCCCAAAGCGGGCCGTCGCGCATGTCCAAATTCAACCAGATGATCACGGCCTTGCCGACCAGATCCCGGGCCGGCACCATGCCCGGCGCGTCGGGCTCGCCCGACCACCGGCTGTCCTTGCTGTTGTTGCGGTTGTCGCCCATGAAGAAATAATGCCCGGGCGGGACGGTCCATTCCCCGGTCTTCACCGGGCCGTTCGCGAACATGATCCGGTGGCGGTGGGTCCCGAGCTGCTCCCACGCGGTGCCGACCCCCGCGTAGTTCCACTGCTCGTCCTTCGGTCCGCGGTAGATCGGGCCCGGCGTCTGCGGGACCGGCTTGCCGTTGATGTACACCTGGTCGTTCGCGTCGACCCGGACCCGGTCGCCCGGCAGGCCGACGAGCCGCTTGATGTAGTCGATCTTCGGGTTCGGCGGCAGCCGGAACACGATCACGTCGCCGCGCTGCGGCGTGCCGGTCTTCAGGATCAACGTGTGCGTGACCGGGAGCCGCAGCCCGTACTCGTACTTGGCGACGAAGATGAAGTCGCCGTCGTCGAGCGTCGGCATCATCGAGTCCGACGGGATCCGGAACGGCTCGAACAGGAACGCGCGGATCACGAGCACCACGACGATCACCGGGAAGAACGAGCGCGCGTACTCGACCGCGACCGGTTCGCGCACCGCGTCCCGGGGGGTGCCCGCCTGCGCGGCGAGCGCGAGGCGACGGCGACGGAACAGCGCGGCGTCGAGCGCCCAGATCACGCCGGCCGCGGCGCCGACCACCACGAGCAGCACGCTGAAGTCGACCGCCTCGTAGCGGAACATCCGCCACAGCGCGAGCGCCGCGATCGCGAGCAGCGCCCAGCCCGCGACCCGCGCGAGCACCGGCTCCGAGGCACTGGTGCCGCCCGGATCGCGCTTCGGGCGCAGCACCCAGCCGTCGTAGAGGATCACCGCGACGCACGCGAGCGCCGCGTACAGCAGACCGATCAAAAAACCGCTTCCGTTCTGTGCCGTCACGAAATGCCCTCGCTGGTCGCCCCTGGTCCGCTCAATTCGATTTCTTGCCCACGCGCAGCACGGCCAGGAACGCCTCCTGCGGGATCTCGACCTGGCCGACCTGCTTCATGCGTTTCTTGCCCGCCTTCTGCTTCTCGAGGAGCTTGCGCTTGCGGGTCACGTCGCCGCCGTAGCACTTCGCGAGCACGTTCTTGCGCATCGCCTTCACGCTCGCGCGGGCGATGACGTGACTGCCGATCGCCGCCTGCACCGCGACGTCGAACATCTGCCGCGGGATGAGCTCCTGCATCTTGTCGACGAGCTCGCGGCCGCGCGCGTACGCGTTGTCCCGGTGCACGATCAGCGACAGCGCGTCGACCGGGTCGCCGTTGATCAGCACGTCGAGCTTCACGAGCGGCGCCGCCTGGAAGTGGCTGAACTCGTAGTCGAAGGACGCGTAGCCGCGGCTCGCGGACTTCAGCCGGTCGAAGAAGTCGAGCACCACCTCGGCGAGCGGCAGCTCGTACTGCAGCGACACCTGGCTGCCGAGGAACAGCATCTTCTTCTGCACCCCGCGCTTCTCGCTGCACAGGGTCAGCACCGCGCCGACGTGCTCGGGCGGCACGAGGATGTTCGCGACGATGATCGGCTCGCGCATCTCGGCGACCCGGTCCGTCGGCGGCAGCTTCGCGGGGTTGTCGACGTGGGTCACCGCGCCGTCGGTCGTCAGGATCTCGTAGACGACGGTCGGCGCGCTCGTGATCAGGTCGAGGTCGTACTCGCGTTCCAGCCGCTCCTGCACGATGTCCATGTGCAGGAGCCCGAGGAAGCCGCAGCGGAAGCCGAAGCCGAGCGCGGTCGACACCTCCGGCTCGAAGTGCAACGCCGAGTCGTTGAGCTTCAGCTTCTTCAGCGCCTCGCGGAACTGCTCGTAGTCGTCCGAGCTCACCGGGAAGAGCCCCGCGAACACGCGGGGCTGGACCTGCTTGAAGCCGGCGAGCGCCGCCGCGGCCGGCGCCGCCTCCAGCGTGATCGTGTCGCCGACCGGCGCCCCGTCGATCTCCTTGATCCCGGCGACGACGAAACCGACCTCGCCGGTCCCGAGCTCGGCGCGGGTCACCGGCTTCGGGGTGAAGCGGCCGACGCGGTCGACCTGATGGCTGCGGCCGGTCGACATCACCCGGATCTTCGCGCCGGTCGCGAGCCGCCCGTTCATCACCCGCACGAGCGACACCACGCCGACGTAGTTGTCGAACCACGAGTCGATGATCAGCGCCTGCAAGGGCGCATCCGGGTCGCCGGACGGCGCCGGGATCCGCGCGATCAGCTGGTCGAGCAGCTCGCGCACGCCGACACCCGTCTTCGCACTGACCAGGGCCGCGTCCGCGGCCGGGATCCCGATGATCTCCTCGATCTCGCGGATCACGCGCGGCGGGTCCGCGGACGGCAGGTCGATCTTGTTGATCACCGGCAGCACTTCGAGGCCCTGCTCGATCGCGGTGTAGCAGTTCGCGACGCTCTGCGCCTCGACGCCCTGCGCGGCGTCGACGACCAGCAACGCCCCCTCGCACGCGGCGAGCGAGCGCGACACCTCGTAGGAGAAGTCGACGTGGCCCGGCGTGTCGATGAAATTGAGCTGGTAGGTCTCGCCGCTCGTGGACTGGAAGGCGAGCGTGACGCTCTGCGCCTTGATCGTGATCCCGCGTTCGCGCTCGAGGTCCATCGAGTCGAGGACCTGCTCGTGCATCTCGCGCGCTTCGAGGCCGCCGCAGACCTGGATGAAGCGATCCGCGAGCGTCGACTTGCCGTGATCGACGTGCGCGATGATCGAGAAATTACGGATGTGCTTCATCGCGACCGGGTTTGGCAAAACCCGGGATTATACCGGTCATCGACCCGGCGCGAGCGCTTTGTGCACCTCGTCGGGGTCGAGGCGGCCGTAGCACACGAGCGCGCCGTCGAGCAGCAGCACCGGGATCTTGTGGCCGTAGCGGGCCCGGGTCACCGGATCGGCGTCGACGTCACGGATTTCGACCGGATGGCCGGCCGCGGCGGGGAGCAGCGCGAGCGCCGCCTGCATCTCCTCGCACAGGTGGCAGCCGTGGCGTGAGTACAGCGTGAACCGTCCGGGAGCGTTCATCGGCGCGCTACCGGTGGCGCAGCGCGGCCGGCAGCG
>JAJYAM010000045.1 GCA_021779535.1 Pseudomonadota bacterium | reverse complement strand
CGGTCGGTTACGCGGGCGGAGTCACGCCGAACCCCACCTACGAAGAAGTGTGCACCGGACTCACCGGCCACGCCGAGGTCGTGCGCGTGGTGTTCGATCCCCACCTCGTCGACTACCAGGACCTGCTCACGTTGTTCTGGGAATCCCACGATCCAACCCAGGGGATGCGCCAAGGCAACGACGTCGGCACCCAGTACCGGTCCGCGATCTACGTCGCCGACGACGCGCAGCGCGCGCTTGCGCTGCGGTCGCGCGAGATCTACGCGCGCGCACTCGCCGCCGCGGGGCGCGGCGCGATCACGACCGAGATCGCCGGGACGCCGCCGTTCTACTACGCCGAGGAGTATCACCAGCAGTACCTCGCGAAGAACCCGAACGGGTACTGCGGCATTGGGGGCTGCGGCGTTCCCTTCAAACTCGCGGAGTTAGCGGTGGGGGAGAAGGCATAGTCACTGGTTAGCCGAGGGTTCTCGCGGGTGACCAGAGGGTTACCCGCGGACCGCGTCGTAGATCCACGTATTTCTGCAGTAAAGCGCCGACTGGTTTCGACGTCGACGTCGACCGGAAGTCTACCGGTGATCCGGGCCTAGGAAAGTCCCCGGCTAAGGGCTGGACAGCCAGCGGACGCTACACTCCGGCCCCGGACTGCGGGCCGTCACGCTCGAGACTTCAAATCCAGCTAGTCGCGACGAGTAATCGCCTTGGAGTCCAGCCTTATCGGTTGTATTCCAGAAGGACAAGCGCACGCGACGTTACGGGTTCCAACAAGCGTGTGGTCCGGGTCTTTTCAAGATGAATTGACAAGAGACGCTTGTCAGCGTACAAACGTGACCAGGTAGCCGGGGTCCAGAGCCGATGATCGTAAGCTTTCGGCACAAGGGTCTCATGCGGCTGTACGAGCGGGCGGAGCGCCGAGGGGTCGCCGCCGATTTGCTGCCGAAGGTGGAGCGCATTCTTGCGCGACTGGACGTTGCAACAAGTGCCGGGCAGATGGACCTGCCAGGATGGAAGCTGCATCCATTGAAAGGGAAATTGAAGGGCTTTTGGTCAGTCTGGGTTTCCGGAAACTGGCGGATAATCTTCCGGTTCAGGCGAACCGATGCGGCCGATGTCGACTTGGTTGATTACCACTGACGGAGAATGGGCTTATGACGATGAAAGCGCCGCCGCACCCGGGCTTGTCGGTGCGCCTTGATTGCCTTGAAGCACTCGGGCTTTCTGTAACGGCCGGTGCAAAGGTCTTGGGTATCACCCGTCAGGCGCTGAATAATCTCGTGAACGAGAGGGCTGGAATTTCAACGGAAATGGCGATCCGGCTCGATAGGGCATTTGGGGGTACGGCCGAGGCATGGCTGGCGCTGCAGACAGCCTTCGATCTGGCGCAGGCACGGAAGAAGTTGCTGGCGAATGATGTGAAGCGATACGTGCCGAAAGCTCGCAATGAGCGCCTGCGTGCAGCCTAGCGGTCTTTGGCTTAGCCGTTCGGAATTGGCGTGGTCCCAACTCGAAAGAGTTACGGCAAGAGCGATTTTATTGCTTTATGTGGCCAATCGATACCCTCAGCCGTCGACGCTTCGACCAACGATACGAGGCGGCCCGAACCGTGTTTCTCGCAGCTTTCACGCATGCCCGCTTAAGCCCCACAGATCAACAGCGAGTAGCGGATAAAATCGAGAAGCTCTTTACGAATAACGTAATGGTGAGCTACACACGAACTGCTTCAGATCATCGATCGGTGGGCTCGCGCGAGGCGTATTGAGGAATTCCTCTCGGGCGTGGAGGCGCAAGTGGGGAGGTTGGGCCCGGACCATCAGGAGAGTGTTCGGGATCGGTTGCGCTTGGGTCGTGAGTTGATAGGCGAGATGGACCCAATGAGGTGGTTCTTGGGTTGGCGGAGTCCCGTCGAGAGGTAAAGGGGTTGGGGCGGTCGTTTTGAGAAAGTCGTGAATATCGTAGCCAAACTACGATATCTGTCACTTTTCTAAGTTTTCTTCCATTTAGAAAAGTGCTATAAATCGTAGCGTGGCTACGACATCACTGAACAAACTAAATGACCTTCTCCGGAACTGGAGGCGAGGGGCTCCCATGGCCTCCAAAGACCTCGCCAGAACGGGCATCTCGGCCGATCTGGCAGTCCATTATGTCAAGGCGGGCTGGGTCGTCCGCCTTGCCCGCGGCGTCTACAGCCGTCCTGGAGAGTCTCTCGAGTTGCATCCCTGCCTGCGGCTGCTCGAACGCAGGGTCGCGGGGCTGCACGTCGGAGGCAAGACGGCACTCGATTGGTACGGTGTACGTCACTATGTGTCGCAGCGACCCGTTACCCAGCTCTACGGATGGAATGCCGCGAAGCTTCCCGAATGGTTCACGACACGCTTTGCTGCCGAATATCACCGAAAGCGATTGTTCAAGGAGAAGTCAGACTCTCTACAGCATGCTGGCCGGTTTGAACGGCAGGAGGATGGCCCGCACGTATCAGAACCGGAGAGGGCGCTACTCGAGTTGTTGAGCGACGTGGGAGTACGCCAGCCCCTGCAAGAAGCACGCGAACTCACGCAGGGAACGCACTCCCTTCGCGCCGACGTTCTGCAGCAGCTCTTGCGCTCGTGCACAAGCGTCAAGACGGTTCGTCTTTGCCTCAAGCTAGGCAATGAATATGCCTTACCGTGGGCAAAGAAACTCGAACCGAATGAATTGCCGTTGGGTAGCGCACGCCCATGGGTATCCCGATCACCGGACGGGCTGCTCGTCCTCAAGCGATGAACCAGACCTATCTTGAAACGGCTCGTCTGCTGACTCAGGTAGCGCCTCTGGTCTTCGTAGATGATCAGTTTGCGCTTAAGGGCGGAACGGCAATCAACCTGTTCCTGCGAGACATGCCACGTCTGTCAGTCGATCTGGACTTGGTATTCACCGATCACACAGTGGCGCGCCCAGAGGCGCTTGCGCGAATCAGTGGTGCTGTAGTTGCTTCGGCGAAGCGTCTGCGGGCACGTGGACACGAAGTCTTTGTGCCGCAGATGGGTGGCGGAAACGAAACCACTTTAATAGCTCGTCGCGGAGCCATTCAAGTAAAGGTCGAAATCAATACCGTCCTTCGAGGCACGGTTCACCCAGTGCAGCGCGCCAACATGTCGGCGATGGCGCGCGACACCCTTCTGGCCGACTTGGAAATCCCGATCTTGGCTCCCGAGGATGTCTACGGCGGCAAGCTCGTTGCCGCATTGGATCGCCAGCATCCTCGGGATCTCTTTGACGTCATGGAGTTGTTCGCACATGGTGGCATCACGCCGGGTATTCGGCGTGCATTCGTCGTCTACCTAGCCAGTCATGACCGGCCAGTACATGAGGTTCTCTTCCCTACATTGAAGGACGTTCGAATGGAATTTGAACGGAACTTCGAGGGTATGACCTCGAATCCCGTAGACCTCCAGGCGCTCATGGCCGCTCGCGATCGAATGATCTCTGAGATTCAGGCTAATCTCGATGTTGACGAGCGTCGATTCCTTCTTTCGCTCGTTAGCGCGGAGCCGGAGTGGGAGCTATTGGGGATTGCGCACCTGAGCGCGCTGCCGGCCATTCGCTGGAAACTGCAGAACCTAGAGCGTCTGCGGCGAGAGCAACCCGTGCAATTCGCCGCGCAGCACACTGCACTGGCCGAGAGACTGGATCGCTAGGTCGACCGACGGAATGGCGCTGAGGTCTACTGGAAGTCGACCGAGCGGCGGTGCGAGCAGATGTAACTCCGGGGCGTCCGTGGGATTTCCAGCCTCAGGGCCGACTACCACCAGCAGTACCTCGCGAAGAACCCGAACGGGTACTGCGGGATTGGAGGGTGTGGGGTGCCGTTCGAATTTGCGAAGTTACCGGTGGGGGAGAAGGCGTAGCCGAAGCTACACCGAGGGTTCCCGCAGGAGGTCGTATGGTTAGCGTCGGCCTGCCCAAAGAGCCCCGGCATTTCTGCGGAGAAACGCAGGCTGCTTTCAGCGCCGATTGTGCCGGAGGTGCCGCGGCAAGGCGGCTCTTCACAGCCGGCGGCTTGGTGCATGCCCTGCGCACCAACGCCAAAGACTACGCGACGACTATAGAGACGCCGGCCTCCTGGCCGGCAGGGCGAGCGCGACGAGAAGCGCGTCGTCGAGCTCCCGCAACTTGTCGAACGTCAACTCGCCGGCGTAGTCGGTCAACCTGGACTTCTCGAGGCTCATCAGACCATCGCATTGAATCGCGCTCTCGTGCTTGAGGCCTTCGGCTGTACCTACAGAAACTTGGGTGGGCAGACCATGGTACTGGGTGAAGACGGGAGCGCAGACTACGGTCGCGAACGTCGAGTCGATCAATGGCTGGCGGCTGACGACTACAAAGACGCGGGCGGGTTTGGGGTCACCGGGAGGTCTGCGTACCCGGTACAACTCGCCGCGTTTCATTCATCCGCCAGATTGGCCTGAAAGGAAAGCGCATCGGTCATCTCGGCATTGAGCTGTGCCGAGTGGCGATTGATCGAGGCGGTCTCCCGGGCGTCCTTCCGAGCCTGAGCACGCCGGTCGACGAATTCGCGCAGAATCTGCTCGATGTAGGCAGAGCGCGAGACCTTCGGGCCGGCCAGCTTGTCGATACTGGCAACAAGGTCCTCGGAAAGGGTCAAGGAGGTCTTTGCTTTCATCCTACTATTATACTACCATAGTAGGATAACGGCAACACGATGAAGAAATGCCGCTGCCGGCCTCGTGCGCCTGGCACAGCTTCGCTGGGTCGACAACACGAGGCTCGAGATCCGGGCGACCCTGGGTGCCCGTCGCAGAAACTTGACCAGATCCTTGGGTTTGCAGGATGTCTACGGATCCGCCGCGACGACTCCAAAGGCAGCCGGAGGTCCAGCGGCGGGGCGTGCTCAGTGCGCGGCCCCCGAAGGATCCGAGTTCCAGGTATCGCGCACGTACAGCCAGTGGCCGTTCTCGAGCCGCGAGACCGAGAAGTACCAGCCGCGGTCCACGATCCGGCCGGTCTTGTCCTTCACCAGATAGTTGCCCGACACCCAGCCGAGCCGGCCCGAGATCTCGCCGTCGCGCGGCCCGACGAGCAGGTAGATCAGGCCGCCGCGAACGAACTCCGCATCGTCCTTCGTGAGGTACGCGCGGATCGCGGACCGACCGCGCAGCGGCCGCAGGCCCGGCGCGAAGACCACGGCGTGCCGGTCGTAGAGCCGCACGATCGGTTCGACCCGGCCGGCATTGTAGGCGGCGACCCAGGCGTCGTCCGCAGCATGCAGCGCCGCGAGTTCCGCGGTCCGGTCGGCTGCGCGCGCCGCGTGACTCCAGGGCAGCAAAGCGAGGGTCAGGCCGAACAGGGCGGCGGTGCGGCGCAGAAGGTTCATCCGAAGCGCTCCTCGATCATGCGATGGGCGGTGCCGGGTCGGCGACCGCGACCGAGTTTAACTTAACCGGTTCCTCGGTGCGGATCGAGGGTCTGCAGTCGTGCGTCGGTCTTCGCGAGGCGGCCGCGCGCGTGGCAGAATGCCCGCGGGAGTCAATACGTCCACGCACGCGTGTCGCGGTGGCACCGCTGTCCGCGATGCTCAGGAGAACTACGAGATGAACACAGGGAAATCGGGCTCGCTTCGATCCACGCTCCTCGCGTCGTCGCTCGGAGTCGCGAGCCTCGCGATGGTCATCGGTACGGCGGCGGCCGGCGACGTCGGCACCGCCGGCGGCCCGCGGCACCTCGAGGCCGGCCAGCCGGTCGCGATGGTGCACGCGACGGTCGAGGCGGCGCAACGCGCGCGCGCGCAGAAGCCGTCGCGACCCACGTCGGGCGGCAGCAGCAACCTCTCGTACCACGGCGGCAGCGTGCAAACCGCGCCGAAGATCTATGTGGTTTTCTGGGGATCGCAGTGGAACAACAACGATCCGAGCCAGGAGGCGGTGACGCTCGAGTCGTTCTATGCCGCGCTTTCGGGAAGCAGTTGGTCTGCCACCGATACCCAGTATTGTGAGGGGGTCGCCAGTGGGACCGTCTTCTGCAACGGCAAGGGGACGGCAGCCGGCAATTCGCCGATGTACGCGTCCTATTGGTACGACAACGCGAGCCTCGCGCCGACGCACCCGAAGCAGTCGCAGATCGCGGTCGAGGCGGTGCGTGCGGCGGGACATTTCAGCGTCACCACGGCGAGCGGCAACGCGAATGTGCAGTACGTGATCGCGACCGCGACCGGCAACAACTCCTCGGGCTTCGGCACGCAGTATTGCGCGTGGCACAGTTCGACGAGTTCCACGTACGGCAACCTCTCCTACACGAACCTGCCGTACATCACCGACGCGGGCTCGAACTGCGGCGCAAACTTCAACAACCTTGGTCCTGACGCCGGGATCACGATCGTTGCCGGCCATGAAATGGCCGAGTCGGTCACGGATCCGTTCCCGAGTTCCGGCTGGACGGATTCCAAGGGATCGGAGATCGGCGACAAGTGCGCTTGGAACTCGGCGACCGCGAACGAGACCCTCGGCGGCTCGATGTTTCCGGTCCAGCCGCTGTGGAGCAACGCGGCCGCCAGCGGTTCCGGCGGCTGTGTGATGTCCTATTGACGACGAACCGACGATGACCGGGGCGGCGGCGATGCGTTGCGCAGCGCCGGCGCCCCGCGGTCCGCGTCACGGAGAGCGGCAGGCATGAACGGACGAGTGGCGTTGGTGACCGGGGGCGGGCGCGGGATCGGCCGCGAGGTGGCGCTGTTGCTCGCGAAGGCGGGCGCGCGGGTGATGATCACCTCGCGCAGCGCCGCCGAGCTCGCGGACGTCGGGGTCGAGTACGTCGCGGCCGATCTCGGGACGCCGGAGGGCTGCGCGTTCGCGGTGCGCGAGACCGAGCGGCGCCTCGGGCCGATCGAGCTGCTGGTCGTGAACCACGGGATCGGCTCGGCGCACGAGCGGCTCGTCTGGGAACAGGACCCGGCCGTCTGGCGCGAGACGATGCGCATCAACCTCGACGGCCCGTTCGAGCTCGCGCGGCTCACCGTGGGCGGGATGTGCCAGCGCGGTTACGGCCGGCTCGTGTTCACGAGTTCGACCGCCGGCGAGAAGGCCGAGCGTTCGGGCAGCGCCTATACGGCGTCGAAACACGGGGTGATCGGGCTTGCGCGCGCGGTCGCGCAGGATGCGGGCCCGTTCGGGGTGACCTCGAATGCGGTGCTGCCCGGCTGGGTCAAGACCGAGATGGCCGAGCGCTCGGCGAGGGCGGAAGCCGAGCGGCGCGGGATCGGCGTCGAGCAGGTCTGGAGCGAGCGGGCCGCGATCTATCCGCGCAACCGCGTGCTCGAGCCGCGCGAGGTCGCCGAGGTGATCGCTTTTCTGTGCAGCGATGCGGCCGCCGGCGTCAACGGCGAAGCGATCACGGTCGCGCTCGGCGGGATGTGGTGAGCGGTCCGCGGCGCCGCCGGAGCCTCGATCCGAGGAGCGCCGCATGCGACCGATCTTTCAAGCGGAGCTCGTGAACGGACCGTTCGGCGACCCGGGCGTCCTGATCGATCTGAAGTTCGAGCGCCGCGCGCTGTTGTTCGACGTCGGCGACGTCCGCTCGCTGCCGACGCGCAAGCTCCTGCGGGTCCACGACGTGTTCGTGTCGCACACGCACATGGACCACTTCGCGGGCTTCGATCACCTGCTGCGCGTGTGCCTCGGCCGCGATACCGGCGTGCGCGCCTACGGCCCGCCGGGCTTCATCGCGCAGCTCGCGCACAAGCTCGCCGCGTACACCTGGAACCTGGTCGAGCGCTATGCGACGGAGTTCGTGATCGTCGCGCACGAGCTCGATCCCGACGGGACGCTGCGGCGGGCGCGGCTGCGCAGCGGTGCGCGCTTCGCGCTCGAACCGCTGGAGCCGCAGCAGGCGCGCGACGGCGTACTGCTCCAGGAACCGTCGTTCCGCGTGCGTTGCGCCGCGCTCGAGCATCACGACATCGTCTCGCTGGCTTTCGCGTTCGAGGAATCCACGCACATCAACGTCTGGAAGAGCCGGCTCGATGCGCTCGGCCTGCCGACGGGTCCGTGGCTCACCGAGCTCAAGCGCCGGGTGCGCGAGGGCGCGGCGGACGAGGAGCCGGTGCGGGTGCGCTGGCGTACTCGAGAGGGTGCGCGCGAGCGCCAGGTGCCGCTCGGCGACCTGAAGCGCGAGGTGCTCGAGTTCCTGCCCGGCCAGCGGGTGTGTTACGTGACCGACGTCGCCGGCATCGAGCGCAATCTCGCGCGCCTGCGCGAGTTCGTGGCGCACGCGGATCAGCTGTTCATCGAAGCGGTGTTCCTCGACGCCGACCGCGACATCGCCGCGCGCAAGGGGCACCTGACCGCGCGCGCCGCGGGCGAGGTCGCGCGCGCCGCGCAGGTGCGGCTCGCGACGCCGTTCCATTTCTCGGCGCGCTACCTCGGCCGCGACGCGGTCGTGCGCGCCGAGTTCGACGCGGCCTGGCGCGGCTTGTCGTAGACTGGACCCATCATGCCGCCGCTTCCCGTCCTGTTCGTCTCCCACGGCGCGCCGACGTTCGCGCTCGAGCCCGGCGAGGCCGGCTCGCGGCTGCGCGCGCTCGGTGAGGGGCTCGCGCGCGGCATCGAGGCGGTCGTGGTGCTGTCGCCGCACTGGATGACGCGCACGCTCGCGATCACGAGCGTCGCGGCACCGGCGACGATCCACGATTTCGGCGGGTTCGATGAGGCGCTGTATCGGTTGCGGTATCCGGCTCCGGGCTCGCCCGGGCTCGCGGCCGAGGTGCGCGACCGGCTCGCCGCGACGGGGATCGACGCGAGTCTCGACGCGCAGCGCGGCCTCGATCACGGCGCCTGGGTTCCGTTGATGCACCTGCTCCCCGCCGCCGATCGGCCCGTGGTGCAGGTGTCGATGCCCGTCGACCTCGATCCGGCGGGGGCGTTCGCGCTCGGTCGTGCGCTCGCGCCGCTGCGCGAGCGCGGCGTGCTGCTCGTCGGCTCCGGCAGCCTCACCCACAATCTGTATGAACTGAGGCCGCCGGGGGCGCCCGCGGCCGAGTACGCGCTGGCATTCGCCGAGTGGATCGCCGCCGCGGTCGGCGCCGGCGACACCGCCGCGCTCCTCGACTACCGGCGGCGCGCGCCGCAGGCCGAACGCGCCCATCCGACCGAGGAGCACTACCTCCCGCTGCCGTTCGCGGCGGGCGCGGCGGGCGCGGGCGAAACGGCGCGCCGCCTCGAGGGCGGCGTCACCTATGGCGTGCTGTCGATGGACGCTTACCTTTGGGGCGGCGTCGACGCCGCCGACTGATCCTCGAGCGGATAGGTCCGCGGCGCTTGCGCGGGAGGCTGCGGGGCCGGCGCCGGCCCGGCGCCGGCGGGCATCGGTGCGGCCGGTGAATTCGCCGCAGGCGCGGTGCCCGGCGCGCGCGGGCTCGTGCCGGTGAGTTGCTCCAACCGGGCGAGGAAGCGCTGCGCCGCCGGCGGCGCCGCCGGCGCGTTGGCGGAGAACAGGTCCGAGGCGGTCACGCCCGAGCGGCCGTAGAAGCGCGCGTTCGCATCGTTGTCGATCTTGATCACGCTGCCGTCGAGCGCGATGCCCGCGAACAACCCGCGGGTGCGCGCGTAGCTGTAGATCTCGGCGCCGAGATTGATGTCGGTCGCCGCCGACCCCTGACGCCCGACCGGCCCGGTCGCGATCGACGCGTCCGCGCCGAGCGTGAGCTTGCCGCCGGTGATGCCTTCGATGCCCTCGCGGGTCGTGAAGACCAGAATGATGTCGGAGTTCTGCGCGCCGATCTGCAGGCCCCAGCTGCCACCGGTCAGGCTGATGAACGATGGATTGCTCCACGGTGCCCCGATCGCCTTGCGCACCACCAGCACGCCGCGGCCATGGCGGCCGCCGAAAATGAACGCGACCTTGGTCACGTCGGGGATCACCGCGATCCCGTAGGCCCGCGCGAGCAGGTAGTCCGGGATCCGCTGGTCCGGCATCCCCTGCACCTGTTCGAGGACCTGGGTCGCGAGCAGCAGCCGTCCTTCGTCCCCGGCGTCCGCGCGCGCGGTATGGACCGCGGCGAGCGAAGTCATGCAGGCGATCGCGAACGCGGCGACCCTGACGAGCGTCGTTCTGAATTTCATTGAGACTCCTTCGGGGAAATCGGACATACCATCCCTCACCGACAGCGGACCGCGGTCGGGTTCCCGAGTTCCGCAGCATACCAAGTCTTAACCTCCGTGCGCGCGCCCGCCGACCGGTTACACTGGCGGCGAGGCTTTCCGGACGAGACTCACCGATGAACGACGTGATCGTGATCGCGCACCGCGGAGCGAGCGGCGAGCGCCCCGAACATACGCTCGAATCCTATCGGCTCGCGATCGAGCAAGGCGCCGATTACATCGAACCGGATCTCGTGATGACCCGCGACGGCGTGCTGGTCGCGCGGCATGAGAACGAAATCGGCGGCACGACCGATGTCGCCGAGCACCGACGCTTCGCGTCGCGCCGCCGCACCCAGGTGATCGACGGCGAGACGATGACCGGCTGGTTCGTCGAGGACTTCACGCTCGCGGAGCTGAAGACGTTGCGGGCCCGCGAGCGCCTGCCGCAGCTGCGGCCCGCGAACACCGCGTTCGACGGGCGATTCGAGGTGCCGACGTTCGACGAGATCCTCGAGCTCGCGAACTCGACCCACCGTGCGCGCGGCGGCGCGGCGCGGATCGGCGTCTATCCGGAGACGAAGCACCCGGCGCATTTTCGTGCGATCGGCCTGCCGCTCGAGCGAGCCGTGCTCGATGCGCTCGACCGGCATGACTACGGCGAGCGCGGTTCGCCGGTGTTCATCCAGTCGTTCGATCCGGCCAATCTCAGGATGCTGCGCGGGATGACCACGCTGCCGTTGGTGCAATTGCTGGAGAGCGCCCTCGGGGATCTCGACGACGTCGCGCGGCATGCGGACGCGATCGGGATCGAGAAGGCGCTCGCGACCGCGGCGGGCATCCGCGAGGCGCACCGCCGCGGGCTCGCGGTGCACGTGTGGACGTTCCGCGCCGAGAACGAATTCCTGCCGGATCAGCTGCGGGTCGGCTCCGATCGTGCCGCGCACGGGCGCTTGCAGCAGGAGATCGAGGCTTACCTCGACGCCGGCATCGACGGATTCTTCGTCGACTTCCCCGCGATCGGTGTGCGGGCGCGCGATGCGGCGCGCCGCCGCGCGGCGGCGCGCGACGACTCGCCGGCGTAGCGGGTCATTCGGCCAGCAGCCGGCGGATCCAGGTCGCGTACGCGCGTTCGTCGCCCGGCCGGTAGCCGTGGTGCACGTAGCGGACCACGCCGTGGCGGTCGATGATGAACGTGCTCGGCATCGTCTCGACGTGATAGGCGGTGCTCACGCGCGTGTCGGCGTCGAGGAGGATCGTGTAATGGACCGGGAACCGCGCGAGCAGGGCCTTGACCGGTCCCGGTCCGGTATCGACGCTGATCCCGACCATCGTGAGCCCGGCGTGCGCGTACTGCCGGTCCAGCCGATCGAGCGCCGGCATCTCCTGCCGGCACGGGCCGCACCAGGTCGCCCAGAAGTTCACGAGGACCACGTGGCCCTTGAACGACGCGGAGGACACCGTGCGGCCATCGAGGGCCGGCAGCGTGAATGCGGGCGCGCGCCCGACCGAGGGAGCGGCCGAGGCCACCGTGACGAAGCAGGCGGCGAGCGCGAGGGCGCGCCGGAGTCGGGTCGTGAAGGTCGGCATGCGCGCAGCATACCCGATCGGGATTGCGCGGCGCCGATTGCTGCGGAGCCGCAATCGACCCCGGCTCGGTTCGACAAGACTCCCGCGCGCGATCTATGCTGCTCACCAGCGTCCTCCTCATCGGTGCTGACCGGTCCGACCATGAACATCCAATCCGAGATCGAGTTCTTCGCCGACTTGGGTCTGATCGACAAGGCGCGGTTCATCCTGCGCGTCGCATTCGAGATCGCCGAGGATGCGAAGACGGGCGGCGCGGGCGGGGCCGAAGCGGCGCGCTACAAGTTCGCGAACGAGATCAACCAGCGCCTGGTGCGCTACTCCTATCAATTGATCAGCGAGGATCCGCAGCGTCCGCAGGACGACGTGTTGATCCGGATGCTGCTGAGCGCGCGCGCCGACAAGAACGCCGAGCGCCTCGTCCAAAGCGCCTATCGTCGGGTGTTGAACACCTTCGAGAGTTTCGACACGACGGTCCTGCTGAACGCGCCCTGACGATGCTTCGTCTGCGGGTCCAGTTTCCGGTCAAGGACGAAGCCTTGCGCGAGGACGTGCACGCGCTCGGCGTGACGATCGGGGAGATGTTGCGCGAGCAGGGCGGCGACGAGCTGTTCGACCGGGTCGAGGGTGACCGGCTCGCGGCGATCCGGATGCGCAACGGCGACGAGCAAGGTGCCGCCGATCTCGAGCGCCGGATCGTCAGCCGGCCGCCGGATGCGGCGGCCGACCTCACGCGCGCGTTCTCGCTGTGGTTCCAGGCGGTCAACACCGCGGAGAAAGTGCATCGGGTGCGCCGGCGGCGCGACTACCTGAGCGCCGCTTCCTCGCCGCAGCCCGGCGGGATCGCCGACAGCGTCGCACGGCTGCGCGCGGACGGGCTCCCGCTCGAGCAGGTGCTGCGCCTGATCGGCACGATGAGCATCGAGCCGGTGTTCACCGCTCATCCGAGCGAGTCGACGCGGCGCACGATCCTGCGCAAGCAGCAGCGCATCGCGCAGTACCTGCTCGATCGGCGCAATCCGGCGACCTACGCCGAGGAACTCGAGCGGCTCGACGCGCGCGTGCACATGGAGCTCACGACGATCTGGCAGACCGAGGAGCATCCGCGCGAGAGCCTCACGGTCGCCGAGGAGCGCGAGCACCTGTTGTTCTACCTGATCGACATCCTCTACCGGATCGTGCCGCTGTTCTACGAGGAGATCGCCCAGGCGCTCGCCCGCGCGTACGGCGTGCCGGCGGAGTCGATCGACGTGCCGGACATCCTGCGGTTCGGCTCCTGGGTCGGCGGCGACATGGACCGCAACCCGGACGTGCACGGCAAGACGATCCGCGAGACCTTGCAGCGCCATCGGCGGGTCGCGGTGTCGGCGTACTACGAGGAGTGCCGGCACATCGCCCAGAGCCTGAGCCAGAGCGCGCACCGGGTCGCGATCAGCGCGGCCTTGCAGGACCGGATCGACGCGTATGCGGTGATGCTGCCGGCCGCGCACCTCCTGGCGCCCGCGCGGCGCGACCGGATGCCGTACCGGGTGTTCTTCAACCAGGTCGGCGAGCGCCTGAAGGCGACCTACGAGGCCCGGCCGAACGGCTATCACTCCGCGGACGAGCTGTTCGCGGACGTCTCGCTCGCCGCCGACAGCCTGGCGCGGCACCGCGGCCGCCACGCGGGGCTCTTCCTCGTGCAGCGCTTGATCCGGCGGGTGCGCACCTTCGGGTTCCATCTCGCCTCGCTCGACGTGCTGCAGCACGCGAGCGTGCACGACCGGGTGATCGCGCAAGGCCTGGCGCGGCCCGACTGGCCGAGCGTGCCGCCGGTCGAGCGGCTTGCGGCGTTGCGCGAACTGATCGCGCGCGACCAGGGCCCGCGCGCGCCGTTCGATGCGCTCGGACGACGCAGCCTCGCGGTGTTCGACGCGATCGCCCGCGCGCGGCACCAGTACGGGGAGCGCGCGATCGGGCACTACCTCGTGACCGGCGTGCGCGGACCGCAGGACGTGCTCGCGGTGCTGTTGCTCGCCCGCTGGGCCGACATGATCGACGCGCGCACCGGCCAGTGCCCGCTCGACGTCGCGCCGTCGATCGAATCGCTGGACGCGCTCGCCGAGGCGGGCGCGATCCTCACCGGCTTGCACGACGAGCCGGTCTATCGCGCGCACCTCGCCGCGCGTGGCGGCCGCCAGACCGTGCTGATCGGCTATTCGGACTCGAACCAGCAAGGCGGGATCGCGGCGTCCCGCTGGGCGCTGCAGGTCGCGCAGCGCCAGCTGCTCGGCGCGGCCCGGGCGGCGGGCTGTGCGCTCACGATCTTCCACGGCCGCGGCGGCACCGCGGCGCGCGGCGGCGGGCGTACCGAGCACCTGGTCGAGGCCGCGCCGCGCGGCGCGGTGCGCGGCGTGCTGCGCTCGACCGAGCAGGGCGAGAGCGTGAATCGCAGCTACGGCCTGCGTCCGGTCGCGATGCGCACGCTGGAACGAGCGTTCGCGTCGGTCGCGCTCGCCAGCGTACGCGCCGACGCGCCGGACGAGGTCCCGGCCGCGCATCGGGCGGCGATGCAGACGCTCGCCGATCGCAGCCTCGCGCACTATCGCGCGCTGGTGTACGAGGACCCGGGTTTTTCCGAGTACTTCCGCAGCGTGACGCCGCTCGACGTGATCGCCCGCTTGCCGATCGGGGCACGCGACGCGAACCGTGGCGAGGCGTCCGCGCTCGGGGCGGTGGGACCGATTCCCTGGGTGTTCGCGTGGACGCAGAGCCGGCACTTGCTGCCGGGGTGGTTCGGCGTCGGCAGCGGGCTCGAGGCGGCGATCGAGATCCACGGCGCCGACCTGCTGCGGGAGATGCTCGCGAAATGGCCGTTCTTCGCGCACCTCGTCGGCGACGTCGAAGCGATGCTCGCGCGCACCGACCTCGCGATCGCGACCCGCTACGACGCGCTCGCCGGGGAGGCGGCCGCGCCGTACGCGGCGCGGATCCGGGAGGAGTACGCGCGAACCGAGGCGCGGGTGCTCGAATTCCGGGGCTACGCGAGCCTGCTCGACCGGGATCCGACGTTGCAGCGGGCGATCCAGCTGCGCAATCCCTACATCGACCCGATGCACCTCGCGCAGATCGATCTGCTCGGGCGCTGGCGCGCGACGGGCCGGCGCGACCCGGCGCTGTTCGCGGCGCTGCGTGCGACCATCAGCGGGATCGCGCAGGGCATGCAGGCGACCGGCTGAGGCCGAGCGCCGTCGGCTTCAGCACTCGGGGACGTTCACCGCGAGGCCGCCCTGCGAGGTCTCCTTGTAGATCGTCGACATGTCGTTGCCGGTCTGGCGCATCGTCGCGATCACCTGGTCGAGCGAGACCTTGTGGGTGCCGTCGCCGCGCAGCGCGAGGCGCGCCGCGTTGATCGCCTTGACCGAACCCATCGCATTGCGCTCGATGCACGGGATCTGTACGAGCCCGGCGACCGGATCGCAGGTGAGCCCGAGGTTGTGCTCCATCCCGATCTCGGCGGCGTTCTCGATCTGTTGATTGCTGCCGTTGAGCGCGGAGACCAGGCCGCCGGCCGCCATCGAGCAGGCGACGCCCACCTCGCCCTGGCAGCCCATCTCGGCACCCGAGATCGACGCGTTCTTCTTGTAGAGCATCCCGATCGCGGCCGCGGTCAGCAGGAAGCGGATCACGCCCTCGTCGTCGGCGCCGGGCTCGAAGCGGCGATAGTAGTGCAACACCGCGGGCACGATCCCGGCCGCGCCGTTCGTCGGTGCGGTCACGACCTGGCCGCCGGCCGCGTTTTCCTCGTTGACCGCGAGCGCGTACACGTTCACCCAGTCGAGCGCGTGCATCGGGCTGTCGGGATCCCCGCTCATCAGCTGCCGGTAGAGCTTCGGGGCGCGGCGGCGCACGCCGAGCACGCCCGGCAGGAGTCCCTGTGCCTCGAAGCCGCGGCGCACGCAGTCCTGCATCACCTGCCAGATCCGCAGCAGCCGCTCGCGTACCTCGGGGGCGCTGCGCCAGGCGTGCTCGCGCGCGAGCACGATCTCGTGGATCTCGAGGCCGCTCTTGCGGCCGACCTCGAGCAGCTCGGTCGCGGACTCGAATTCGTACGGCGCGCGCGCGCGCGCCTCGCCCGCGGCCGTCTGCGCGCCCGCCTGGACGACGAATCCGCCGCCGATGCTGTAGTACTCTTCGCGCGCGAGGACCGCGCCAGCCGCGTCCTGCGCGGTGAAGCGCATTCCGTTCGAATGCCCGGGGAGCACTTGATCGAAGTGGAACAGCAGGTTCAGCGGTTCGTCGAACGCGATCTCATGGTGACCGGCGAGCCGGATGCACCGCTCGGCGCGGATGCGCTGCAAGGTCGGCTCGACGATGCCCGAATCGATCGTGTCCGGCCGGTGCCCCTCGAGGCCGAGCAACACCGCCCGATCGGTGCAGTGACCGTGCCCGGTGAGCGCGAGCGAGCCGTAGAGCTGCGCCGAGACGTGCGCGGTCCGTTCGAGCAGTCCTCGCGCGGCGAGCGCTTCGACGAATTCACGGGCCGCGTTCATCGGCCCCATCGTGTGCGAGCTCGATGGGCCGATCCCGATCTTGAAAATGTCGAAAACGCTCAAACTCATCAAAGGATGATACACAGCGGCCGGGACCGGGTGCTTGTCTGGAGAAGTCGTGCACTTGTCTGCCAAGGCCGCCGCGGCGAACCTTCGAGGGCGGGCGCTGTCAATCGAGAAGCATCGGGCAGGGATGAGGGTCGCGCGAGGAGGCGCGTTCACATGAACTCGGGGATGTTGCGACGCAGTATTCGGGATCGGCGAGTCCGGGCGCTGGGCGCGGCTGGCATCGCCGCGGTGTTGCTGAGCGGTTGCGTCGAGCAACCCGTGCGTCCCGTCGCCTACGCGCCGCCGCCCCCGCCGCGCTTGTTCGTGTATCCGGCGCAAGGCCAGAGCCCCGATCAACTCGCCCGCGATCGCTACGATTGCCACGTCTGGGCCGTGCAGCAGACCGGCGTCGATCCAACGAACCCCAACACCCCGCCGTACGAGCGAGTGGTCGTCGCGCCCGCCCCGGGCGCGGGCACGGTCGCCGGTGCGGTCGGCGGCGCCATCGTCGGTTCGATGATCGGGGGCGACGACAGCGGCGGTGCCGGCATGCTGCTCGGCGGACTCGCGGGAGCGATGATCGGCTCAGCGGCGGACGCGAACGCCCAAGCGCAGGCGCAGGCGGCGAACCGGCAGTTCGCCGGCCAGATCGCGGCCGCGAACGCGTATCGGCGGGCGATCTCGGCCTGCCTCGAGGCGCGCGGTTATACGGTGAGGTGAGCGGGTGGCACCGCCGGCGCGCTCAGCCGTTCGGGATGCGCGTAGACGTTGCAGTGCCGCTCGCGCAAGAACCCGATCAATGTGAGCCCGGTCGCCCCGGCCAGCTGCACCGCCAGGCTCGACGGCGCGCCGATCGCGGCGAGGATCGATACGCCGGCCCGCAGCGCCTTCTGGACGAGCTCGAAGCTCGCCCGGCCGCTCAACAGCACCAGCCGGTCCGCGAGCGGGAGCTGCCCGGCGAGCAATGCGCGCCCGACGAGCTTGTCGAACGCGTTGTGCCGGCCGACGTCCTCGGCGACGTCGAGCAACGCGCCGCCGCGGTCGAACAGCGCCGCCGCATGGATCCCGCCGGTGTCGCCGAACCGCGATTGCGCCTCGCGCATTCGCGGTGGCAGCTCGAGCAGGGTCGACAGCGCGATCGGCGCACTCGGTGCGATCCGGCTCGCCGCGGCGCGTGCGATCGCGGCGTCGAGCCCGGTCGTTCCGCAGACTCCGCACGCGGCCCCGGCGCTGAAGCGGCGCGCGGCCGGTTGCGCGTCGACCGCGAGCGCGGCCCGCAGCCGCACGTTGACCACGTTCGGCCGGCGCGTGCTCGTCTCGATCGCCTCGAGGTCGCCGGGATCGTGCACGACGCTCTCGCCGAACAGCAGACCCGCCGCGAGCGCCTCGTCGTCGCCGGGGGTGCGCATCGTCGCACCGAACGACACCGGCTCCTGACCGAGCGCCGGGTGGTGCAACAGCACTTCGAGCGGCGCCTCGACCGCGACCCAGTCGGTCGCTGCGGCCTGGCGCTCGAGCGTGCGACGCTCGATCGGTACCGATAGCACGCCGCCTCGCGGCGTACGCGTCACCTCGGCCCGATCCTGGAGTTTGCCCGTCATCTGGGCCAATGATACCGTTCTCCGATTACAGCACACCACTTCCAGGAGACTCCGTCCATGTCGAAGACCGCGGAACTGAAGGCACGGCAGGCGAAAGCGGTTCCCGCCGGCGTCTCTAGCAAGTCGATCTACGTCGCGAAGGCCGAGAACGCGGAGCTCTGGGACGTCGACGGGCGGCGGTTCATCGATTTCGCGGCCGGGATCGCGGTCGTGAACACCGGACATCGGCATCCACGGGTCGTCGAAGCGGTCGCGCGGCAGCTCGAGGCGTTCGCGCACACCTGCTTCCACGTCGCCCCGTACGAGTCCTACGTGCGGCTCGCCGAGCGGATGAACGCGATCGCGCCGGGCGACTTCCCGAAGAAGACCTTGTTCCTGAACTCGGGCGCGGAGGCGGTCGAAAACGCGGTCAAGATCGCGCGCATCGCGACCAAGCGCTCGGCGGTCGTCGCGTTCACCGGCGGCTTCCACGGCCGCACGCTCCTCGCGATGGGCCTGACCGGCAAGGTGATGCCCTACAAGCGCGGCTTCGGGCCGTTCCCGGCCGAGATCTACCACGCGACGTTCCCGACGCCGTACCGCGGGGTCACGACCGCGCAGGCGCTCGCCGACCTCGATCAGCTGTTCCACGCCGACGTCGATCCGAAGTCGGTCGCCGCGATCATCGTCGAGCCCGTCCAGGGCGAGGGCGGGTTCAACGTCGCACCCACCGAGTTCCTGCAGGCGTTGCGCCGGATCTGCGACGAACACGGGATCGTGATGATCGCCGACGAGGTGCAGGGCGGGATGGGCCGGACCGGCCGGATGTTCTCGATCGAGCATGCGGGCGTCGTGCCGGATCTCATCACCACCGCGAAGGGGCTCGGCGGCGGCTTCCCGATCTCCGCCGTCACCGGCCGAGCGTCGATCATGGATGCGGCGCATCCCGGCGGTCTCGGCGGCACCTACGGCGGCAACCCGATCAGCATCGCCGCCGCGCACGCGGTGCTCGACGTGATCGACGCCGAGGGGCTGTGCGCGCGCGCGGCGACGCTCGGTGCGCGGATGCGCGCGAAGCTCGACGCGCTCGCGGCGCAGCTGCCGTGCATCGGCAACGTCCGCGGGCTCGGCATGATGGTCGCGATCGAGCTCGTGAAGGATCCGAAGACACGCGAGCCGGACGCGGCGCTGACCGCGGCGATCCTCGCGCAGGCCGAGCAGCGCGGACTGATCCTGCTCTCCTGCGGGGTCGACGCGAACGTCGTGCGGCTGCTCGCGCCGCTCACGATCCCGGAGGCGGTGCTCGACGAGGGCATGCAGATCCTCGGCGAGTCGATCCGGGCCGCGGTCGCGGCCACGGCGAAGAGCGCGGCCTGACCGGCGGAGCGCGGCCTGGCGGCGATCGACGTTCAGGCGGGGTGCAGCTCGTTCACCGCGCGCCAGGCCTCGTCGATCGCCTCGTGCAGGTACGCGTTCCAGCCGGCGTCGCTGTTCGCGATCGTCACGTTGCCGTAGCGCTGACGCGCGACGACGTAGGTCGGCGGGCCGTCGAACGGCGGATCGAACAGCGAGTCGAAGGAGTACGCATATCCGTGCGGCCAGCGGTTCACCGTGATCCCGGCGATGTCGCGGGCCGCATCGAATCCGCCGGCGCCGAGCATCCGGGTCAGCTGTCCCGTGATCTCGGCCTCGAACTGCGCGAAGGTCGTCGCCAGCAGCTCGTAGCGCCCGAGCTTGTATTGCTCGACGTCGGAGAGGCCCTGGTTCGGCGTCAACGGCACGTGGACCATGTGGACGAGGATCGGCTCGTCCGGTGAGCGCGGATTGAGGTAGCCGCCGATCGAGACCGGATAGTCGAGCTTGACGTCACTGAAATACGCGTACGGGCAATTGATCTTGTCGACGCCGAGTCTCGCGAACGGCCGCCAGTTCCTGAGTGCGGCGTTCACGTAGACCAGCGGCAGCTTGACGCTGCGCTCGAGTGCCGCGCGCTGCACGAGCGGCAGCTCCGGCATGATGTGCGGGATCATCTGGTTCCAGCACGCGAGCACGCAGTGGCGGCCGCGGACGCGGCGCAGGTGGCCCCGATCGACGTAGCCGATATCGACGGCGTCGACGCGGTTCTCGATCTTGACCGCGGTGCTGCTGACGCGGATCCGGACCGGCGCGCCGGGAGCATCGAGCCTCGCGTAGTCGAAGTCCGCGAGCACGACGTCCTCCATCGTGTGCCCCGGCGCGACCGCGGGGACCAGGCTGCGCACCAGGAGTCGTGCGATCGAGGCGTTGCCGTCCGGGAAATGGTAGATGTAGGGCTCGGCGTAGGCGGGGTCGATCTGCGCGTCCAGACCGAGGCCCGCGAAGCCGGGATAGCCGCTGCTCAATGCATCGTAGGCGGCGACGATGTCCGTGCCCATCCCCCAGAAGTCCTTGGTCGACCCGTCGAGGAATTTGACCGCTTCCGTGCCGAGACCGGCATCGTGGATCAGATAGTCGCGGTAGCTGCGCTTGCGCAGGTAGGCGATTTTCCCGGCCTTCGACCGGCCGGCGAGATGGTCGCGGGGTTGCGTGAACAGCGCGACGATGCGCGCGCGCGCGTCGGCGGACATCGGCAGTTCGCCCGCGACCTCCGCGATCGGGCGCGGCGGTTTCGGCCGGCTCGCCCCGGTGTCCGCACCCGTCACGACCGGGGTTCCGACGACGAGACGATCGACCCCGAAGGTCGGCGCGTCGAAGAACATCGCATCGCCCATGCCGAGGGATCGATACAGGTCGCGGTCGAAGTAGCGCTCCCAGCGGGCCTCGTCGACGCTGACGCCAAGCGCCGCGAGCAGCCGCAACACGGTCGGGCTGTAGAGCGTGTGCGGCGACTGCAGCGACTCGCTGCCGCCGTAGCCGATCAGGCGGCGGCCATCGACGACGAACTCGTTGCGCTTCGCGTGTCCGCCAAAGTCGTCGTGGTTGTCGAGGATCAGGATCCGCGCGGCGGGTCCGTGCCGTTCGCGATAGAACCAGGCCGCGGCGAGTCCGCTGATGCCGCCGCCGACGACGACGAGGTCGTAGACCTCGTCGACCGGCAGGCCGTCGATCGCGAACGAGTGTCCCTGGCGGGCGACCGCGTGCGCGACCTCGAACGAGCCGGGGCCGCTGCCGCGCATCCCTTCGAGGCGGGGCGGGTAGTACCGGCCGGGCGCGGCGCGGACCTGGGCGAGCGGCGTCAACCCGCTCGCGATCACGAGCGCGACCCCGTTCAACAGATCGCGCCGGTTGATCGTGTCGCTCATCGCGCCCGCCGGCGCGTCAGTCGCGGAACGTCGCGGTGATCCCGATCGTGCGCGGGCGGTAGGTGTAGAAGTTCTGCTGTTGCGGCGGCGACCCGTTCGGGTTGTTCGCGTCGATCTGGCCGAGCTCGTAGTTCGT
>JAJYAM010000044.1 GCA_021779535.1 Pseudomonadota bacterium | reverse complement strand
GCGGCGCCCATGCCGCCGCCGATGCACATGGTCGCGACGACGTATTTCGCGCCGAGCCGCTTGCCCGCGAGCAAGGCGTGACCGGTGAGTCGCTGGCCGCTCATGCCGTACGGGTGACCGATGGCGATCGCGCCGCCGTCGACGTTGAGCCGCTCGTCCGGGATGCCGAGCGTGTCGCGGCAGTAGAGCACCTGCACCGCGAACGCCTCGTTCAGTTCCCAGAGTCCCACGTCGTCGATCGAGAGCCCCGCTCGCGCGAGCAGCTTCGGGACCGCGAAGACCGGTCCGATGCCCATGACCTCGGGCTCGCAGCCCGCGACCGCGAACCCGCGGAACGCGCCGAGAGGCGCGAGGCCCCGCCGCGCCGCCTCCCGGTCGCTCATGACCACGCAGGCGCCGGCCCCGTCGGAGAACTGGCTCGCGTTGCCCGCGGCGATCACGCCGCCGGGAATCGCCGGTTTCAGCTTCGCGAGCGCCAGGGCGGTCGTGCCCGGCCGCAGGCCTTCGTCGACCGCGACCTCGACGGTCTGGCGCGTCAGCCGGTTCGTGTCCTTCTCGACCACGCCCGCGGTCACCGTGATCGGCGCGATCTCGGCCGCGAAATGTCCTTGCGCCTGGGACGCGCAGGCGCGTTGCTGGCTGCGCGCGCCGTACTCGTCCATCCGCTCGCGCGAGATCCGATAACGTTTGGCGACCTCCTCGGCCGTCTGCAGCATGTTCCAGTAGATCCCCGGTGCGTGCTGCTGGAGCCACGGTTCCTCGGCGAAGTGCCGGTTCAACTCCTGTTGCACGACCGAGATCGCCTCGACGCCGCCCGCGACGTAGAGATCCCCTTCACCGGCGAGGATGCGCTGCGCCGCGAGCGCGATCGCTTGCAGGCCGGACGAGCAGAACCGGTTGACGGTCGCTCCCGGGACCGTCGACGGACATCCCGCTCGCAACGCGATCTGCCGCGCGATGTTGCCGCCGGTCGCGCCTTCGGGCAGCGCGCAACCCATCAACACGTCCTCGACCTCGGCCGGCTCGACCTTCGCCCGTTCGAGCGCGGCCTGCACCACGTGGCCGCCGAGCGTTGCGCCATGGGTCAGATTGAACGCACCGCGCCAGGACTTCGCGAGCGGCGTACGGGCGGTGGAGACGATGACGGCTTCGCGGGTCATGAACGGACTCCGATCGAGTTGAACGCGCCGCCCGAGGCGGCCAGACGGGCGAGCAGCGGCGCCGGCGTCCAGAATCCCGGATCGCCGTGGGGGTTGCGCGCGAATTCGGCCATGCGATGCACGACGCCGAACGAGCCGACGGTGTCCGCATAACACATCGGGCCGCCGCGCCACGCCGGAAAGCCGTAGCCGTACAGGTACACGAGGTCGATGTCGGACGCCTTGTTCGCGATCCCCTCGTCGAGGATCTTCGCGGCTTCGTTGACCAGCGCATACACCAGCCGATCGACGATCTCGGCTTTGGCGAGCTTGCGCGGGGCGACGCCGAGCTCGGCGCGATACTTCGCGATCAGCTCGTCGACCACCGCCGACGGATGCGCGTTCCGGTCGCCCGGACGATAGTCGTACCAACCGGCGCCGGTCTTCTGGCCGAGGCGCCCGAGCTCGCACAGCCGATCGGCGATCCGCGAATACGCCATCGTCGGGCTTTCGAGGTACCGGCGCTTGCGAATGTGCCAGCCGATGTCGTTGCCGGCGAGGTCGCTCATGCGGAACGGTCCCATCGCGAAACCGAAGCCTTCGATCGCCCGGTCGATCTCGGCGGGACTCGCGCCCTCGTCGACCATGAACAGCGCCTGCCGCAGGTACTGTTCGATCATCCGGTTGCCGATGAATCCGTCGCAGACCCCCGCGACCACCGCGGTCTTGCGGATCGTTCGCGCGAGCTTCATCACGGTCGCGAGCACGTCCTTGCCGGTCGCTTTGCCGCGGACCACCTCGAGCAGCTTCATCACGTTGGCCGGACTGAAGAAGTGCGTGCCGATCACGTCGGACGGGCGCTTCGTGACGGCCGCGATCCGATCGAGGTCGAGCGTCGAGGTGTTGCTCGCGAGGATCGCGCCGGGCTTCACCGTCGCATCGAGTCGTTCGAACACCTGCCGCTTGACGTCCATGTCCTCGAAGACCGCCTCTATCACGAGGTCGCACCCGGCGAGATCCGGATAGCTCAAGGTCGGACTGAGGAGCGCCCGCCGAGCGGCGGCGTCCTCCGGTTTGAGCCGGCCCTTCTTGACTTGTCCCTCGTAGGTCTCGGCGATGCGCGCAACGCCCTGGTCGAGCGCCTCCCGGCCGACCTCGAGCAGCACGACGGGAATGCGGGCGTTCAGAAAATTGATCGCGATCCCGGTGCCCATCGTGCCCGCGCCGACCACGCCCACCCGCCTCACCTCGCGCACCGGTGTCGACTCGGGAACGTCCGGGATCTTGGCGGCCGCGCGCTCGGCGAAGAACAGGTGCCGCAGCGCCCCCGAGACCGGGCCGTGCATCAGCTCGGAGAACCCGCGCCGCTCCGCCGCCATGCCGGTCTCGAAATCCTGCGTCGCCGCGCTCCCGATCGCGTCGACGATCGCGAGCGGCGCCGGATAGTTCGGAAACGCCGCCTTGATCGAGTTGCGCGCGAAGCCGAGGAACGCATCCAGCGCCGGCTCACGCAGCTTGCGATCGCGCGCTCGCGGCGGCGCGCGGCCGGAAAGCTCGGTGAGCTTCGCGTTTGCGAGCGCGACCGCGGCCGCGACCACCGGTCCATCGGCGATCTGGTCGAGCAGCGGTGAGCCCTTGAAGGCGCCGGCGGGAACGGGCTCTCCGGCGAGGATCACATTGAGCGCGGCCTCGACGCCGATCAAGCGCGGCAATCGCTGCGTGCCTCCCGCACCCGGCAGGAGTCCCAGCTTGACCTCGGGCAGGCCGAGCTTCGCGGCCGCGCCGGCGACCCGGTAGTGGCAGCCGAGCGCGATCTCGAACCCGCCGCCGAGACAGGTGCCCTCGATCGCCGCGACGACCGGCTTGGGGCTCGATTCGATCAGCGCGATCAGATCGAGCAGGTTCGGACCGGCCAGCATCTTCGGCGTACCGAACTCGGTGATGTCGGCGCCGGCGGAGAACAGTCCGTTCGCGCCGCTGAGCACGATCGCCGCGACGGCCGGATCGGCGATCGCCGCATCGATCGCGGCGGCCAGATCGCGTCGCGTCGTGACGCCTAAGCTGTTGACCGGCGGCTCCCCGAAGGTCAGCACCGCGACCTGGCCGTCACGCACCTTGACTACCGGCATCGTCCTCACTCCTTCTGGTTGGCTTCGGCCCCGCGCCCGGCCGCATCGCCCGCCTGGCCGGCGAGCGACGTCCCGAGACGCAGCCCCCAGGCGAAAATCGTCAGCGCCGGATTCACGCGGCTGATGCGGCTGAGGACGCTGCCGTCGGCGACGTACACGCCGCGCAGTCCGTGCACCCGGCCGTCGGCGTCGACCACCGAGCGCCGGGGGTCGTTGCCGGCGGCTAGCGTACCGCAAGCATGGGCGGTGCCGGAAATCGCGATCCGCCGCGTCACCGTCGGCAATCCGGCACGCAGGAACGCGCGGCGCAGCGCGCCGACGAAGCCGCGATGCTCGCGCGCGGCCGCGCTCGAGCGTTCGGACCGGTAATCCATCACGCGTTCGACCCGTCCCGCGACACGGCGCTCCAGCACCCGGTTCTCCGGGATCGATCCGTCCTCGGTCTGCAGGAAGAACCCGTAGGCCCGCCTCGCGAGGAACCGCGCGACCGGTCGCGGCACCGCGCGCGGGATCAAGCGGGCGATCAGGTCGGCATCGAAGCCGAGCGGTTGTCCGGTGGAATGCGCAAACTCCGGATGCGTCAGCAGCATCGTCTTGCGCAGCAGATCGTGCATCGGCCGCCAGGAGAACAGGACCATCGCGGACAGCAGGTGCAGCTTCAAGTACCGGCCGACGGAATCGGCGGCGGGCAGGGATGCCGCGAGACCCGAGCGGTCGAGGTAGCGGGCCAGCAGGAGTGGCGAATGCAGCGCTCCCGCCGCGAGCACCACGTGCTCGGCCTGCCATCGACGGCCGTCCGCCGCCTCGACGCCGATCAGCCGGTGCGGATCCGCCGGCGCGCCGACGAGCGCCGTGACCTCGACGCCGGTGACGAGCTCGAAGTTCGGCCGGCCCGACAATCGGCACAGCAAGCGCGACTCCGCCTCGCCTTTCAAGTCGCGAACCGACGCGAAGCCGTCGAAATGGGCCGCCTCCTCGGGATAGCGGGTGATCTCGGCCGACAACCCCATCGGCATCGGCGCGGCTTGCCAGTCACCGGCGGCGCGCCGCAATTTCCCGAGGATCCACGCGAGATCCGGCTCCACCGCGAACGGCCGCACGCCGAGCAGGTTCTCGGCCTGTGCGTAGAACGGGGCGAGCTCGTCGCGCGAGATCGGCCACGCCGGGCATCCATGCCCGGGATCGGCGCCGAATTCGGCGGGGTCGAACCGGAACAGCGCCGCACCGTACCACTTGGTCTTGCCGCCGAGGTTGTAGTGCTCCTCGGGTTCGAACACCCGCCCGTCGCCGTCCCGCCAGGGCTCGTGAGCGAGGAACTCGCCACGTTCGACGACCCGGCCGACATCGAGCGTGCTCCCGTCGCGCGGCAGCGGCTGTCCTCGTTCCAGCAACGCGACCCGGTGTCCGCGCTCGACGAGCGCGAGCGCGGTCGCGACGCCGCCGGCACCGGAACCGACGATCACCGCGTCATATCGAGCGTCGCCGTCATGCATCGTCGGTCACCTTGATTGGGAAGCGCCCGGTGATTCTGCCACGCATCGCCGACGATCCGCATGGACGGCCCTCGGCGACCGCCCGTCGATATCGCGATGGCGCCACCGGCGGGTCCGCGGCGCTATACTCGGCGCAATGACGAAGCGGGACCCGCCGAACCACCCGACCGCACCGAGGGACGAGGCCGCCCCGCGGCCGAAGCGCGTCCAGCTCGGGCCTCTGGAAGGCGAGCTGCTCGAGTGGTTGTGGGCTCGCGGGCCCGCGGCCACCGTGCGCGATGCCTGTGCCGCGTTCCCGCAGCACGCCTATACCACGCTGATGACCACCCTCGACCGCCTGCACCGCAAGGAGGTCCTCCAGCGTGGCCGTCACGGCCGGGCGTTCGCCTACGCGCCGCGGTTCTCGCGCGCGCAATGGATCGGCGAACGCGCGTCGCGCGAATTCGGCGATCTGCTGGCCGCCGGCGCCGGACGCGCGGCGATCCTGTCGCACTTCGTCAGTGCGGTCGGCCGGCAAGATGCCCGCATGCTCGACGAGCTCGACTCGCTGGTCCAGGCGGAGCGGCGACGGCTGCGCGACGACCGGGAGAGCGAATGATCCCCTACGCGATCAAGCTCGGCGGCGTGCTCCTCGCGAGTTACGCATGCTTCGCGCTCGCGCTCGATGCGGCGTTCGCGGCCGCGTGGTTCGCGTTCCTGCGCCGGCGCCACTGGTCCTCGTCGGAACTCCTCGCACTGCGGCTGGCGCCGATCGCGGGCGCGGCGCTCCTGTGCGCGACCGCCGTGCTGCCCGCATTCCTTTGCTTGGAGCCGGCCCACCGGCGCGAGCCGCTCGGTCCCGGGTTGCTCGGTCTGGGGTCGCTCGCGGCGGTGCTGATCGGCGCGGGCATCGCGCGCGCGTGGCGCGCCGGGGCGGCGACTCGCCGGCTCGTTCGCAGCTGCACCGCGGGACGATGCGAGCGCGCCACCGCGGAAGGGATCGAGATCGTCGACGTCGCCGAACCACTCGTGGCCGTGGTCGGGGCGCTGCGCCCACGCGTCCTCGCCGCGCGACGAGTGCTGCAGTCGTGCAGTCCCGAGGAATTTCAAGGCATCGTCGATCACGAGACCGCGCACATCGCAGCCGCCGACAATCTCAAGCTCGCGCTGCTGCACGGCTGCCCGGACTTGATCGGCGCGCTGCCCTTCGGCGCGGTGCTCTTGAATCGGTGGAAGGCGGCCGCCGAATTCGACGCGGACGAGCGTGCGGCCGGCGCCGATCGCGCCCGGCGGCTCGCGCTCGCGTCCGCGCTGATCAAGGTCGCGCGCCTGGCCGGGCGGCGAGAGTCGTTCGATGCGGCGTACGTGATGGCGGTCGCCTGCGGTGAAGTCGAGGAACGGGTGCGTCGGCTGTTGAGCGGCTCGCCGTCTTCGCGGCGGGGATCCCTGCGATACGCGCTGATCGGCTGCGCGCTCGCGACACCGATCGCCGCGCTGCCGGCATACGGGGCCCTGCACCGCTGCATCGAATTCCTGGTGGCGCTGCGCTGACCAGCGGCCCCGAGTCAACCGTTCGAAGTCGAGGCGTGAAACATGGTCGATTCCCGGAACAGGAACCACGAGCGGCTCGACTCCGGCGCGACGCCGCGAGTCCGACGAACGATGCGCACGATCGTATCTTGCGCGATCGCGATCGGATTCTCGGGCGCCCTCGCAGCCGCGGCTGCGGCGAACCGGCCCGCGCGCGCCCCGGCGCCGCCGCGCGCGTTCAGCCTGGCGCAAGCACAGCGCTTGGTGACCGGCGCCAGCGCCGGTCACCTCGAGGCACGCCGCGTCTTCGCCGGTCCTCACGGTCTCTACGGTGTGGTCGTCGGCGCGAAGGGTGACCCGAATTCGGCGTCGATCCTCTGGGTGACGCCGGATCGCAACGCGATCCTCGCCGGCACGCTGATCGATGCGGCCGGCAACGACCTGAACACCATCGCGAAATTCGCGATGGGACTGCAGTTCAGTCCGACCGAATCGCTTCGCCGCGCGAGCCTTCCCGCGGCCCGGGCGATGGTGACGCCGGGCCGGGGGCCGATACTCACCGCGTTCATCGATCCGAACTGCAGTTTTTGCCACCTGCTCTACGACCAGATCATGCCGCACGTGCTCAAAGGAGAACTGCGGGTTCGCTTCGTGATGGTCGGGGTGGTCAAGCGCGACAGCGCCCAGCGTGCGGCCGCGATCCTCTCCGCGCCCAACCCGCTGGCGGCACTGGCCCAGGATCAGCGAGGATTCGACGTGGCGCGCGAGGAAGGCGGCTATCCGATCGCGAAGGCGCATCCCGCGCCGGATTCGATCGCCGCCATCGCGGCGAACAATGCGCTGATCGCGAAGGCGGGAATCGACGGAACCCCCGCGTTGGTCTACTGCAGCCGAAAAAAGGCCTCGGTGCGGATGATCGTCGGCATGCCGATGAGCCTCCCGGCTTTGCTCGCGGACCTGAGCGATCGCCCGGCCTCCGGGTGCGCGGGTTGACCCTCCCGCACACGCACATTTGCAATCCAGGCCGCGGCCGGGTATAAGCGCCAGTACGGAACTCGGCGTCGGCCGATCCCCAGGCGATGCCCCTCCCTGGCTGTTCCGGCATCGATTGCGATGCGATCGCGCGCGGATGTTTTCGCGCCGGCGACGCGAAGTGGGAAAACCTCGTGAGGTGGAACGCTCGATGAATCGACCGATGCTACGTGTCCGCCGGATGGCGCCGGTCGCCGGGCCTCGAGCCATCTATTGCGCGGTGCTCTGCTGCGTGTTCGTCGCGATCTCGGCGCATGCGGCCCCGCGAACCGGCAGCCAGCCGACATCGCTCGTGAATGCGATTCGCGCGCAGGCGCCGAACATCAGCCCTCGAGCGATCGAGACCGCGATCAGCGCGTATTATCACGCCGCGCAGCAGCACCTGACCCACAAACCGATCGTCACGATCATCGATTACTCACTGCCGTCCGACGTGAAACGGCTGGCGGTCGCGAACGTGCAGACCGGGAAGGTGCTCTTCTACACCTACGTCGCTCACGGCAAGGGCAGCGGACTGAAGTTCGCGACGCACTTCTCCAACCAGCCGGGAACGGATGCGAGCAGCCTCGGCGTGTATTTGACGGGCAGCACTTACTACGGCGCGCACGGATACTCGTTGCGGCTCCATGGCCTCGACCCGCAGTTCAACGGCGCGGCGTACCGGCGCGACATCGTGATCCACAGCGCCTGGTACGTGAGCAGGACGTTCGCGCAAGACCACGGCCGCCTCGGCCGAAGCTGGGGCTGCTTCGCGCTGAGCGCCAAGGTGGAGAGCGCGATCGTGAAACTGATCCGGGGAGCGACCGTGCTGGTCGGCTACTACCCCGACCCGCACTGGCTGCACTCCTCGCTGTTCCTCGCATCCTCCGACTGAACGCCCCCGATCGGCGTTACCCGTGATCCGAGGTCACGAGCTCCGCCGATGAGCGTTGCGGGGTCGGATGCGCGGCGGCACCGGTACGGTCGCCGGGTTGCATCGACACCGCGATCTCCTTCACCGTGTCCTCGATTCGATTCAAGACCTCCTGCAGCAGCTCGTCCGCGATGCCGAGCGCCGGCTCGATCCGAATCGTGCGCGCCTTCGAGTAAGTGCCCGCGACGAGCACACCCCGCTTGAACAGGGTCGCGGCGAAACGATAGCCGATCGAATCGGACGGAAATTCGAGCCCGAGCAACAAGCCCTTGCCGCGCGATTCCGACAGCACCTGCGGATACCGGGCTTGCATCTGCCCGAGCGCGCGCAAGAACCATTCCCCTTTCCGGGCCGCCTGCCCGGGCAGGTCTTCCTCGAGGGTCACGTTGACCGCGGCGATCCCGGCCGCGCAGGCGAGCGGATTGCCGCCGAAGGTGGTCGAATGAATCACGGGGTTCGGCACCAGGCATTCCCAAATCGCCGGTGTCGACACGAACGCCGACAACGGCATCACGCCGCCACCGAGCGATTTACCCAGGCACAGGATGTCCGGCGCCACGTCGCTGTGATCGACGCCCCACATCGCACCCGTTCGGCCGAGGCCGGTCTGCACCTCGTCGGCGACCAGCAGCGTTCCGTATCGGCTGCACAGCTCGCGTGCCCTGCGCAGATATCCCGGCGGAGGCACGACCGCACCGGCCTCGCCTTGCACGGGTTCGACCACGAATGCCGCAAACGGCGTGCCGACCGCGTCGGCCTTCGCGAATTCCGCCTCGAGCGCGGTCGCGTCGCCGAACGGCACGAACCGGACATCTTGCAGGCCGGACGCGAACGGCTCGCGGAAGCTCGCCTTGCCCATCAGCGACAGCGAGCCCATCGACTTGCCGTGGAAGCCGCCGAGCGTCGACAGGAACACGTGTCGACCGGTGTGCAACCGCGCGAGCTTGATCGCACCCTCGATCGCATCGGTGCCGTTGTTGATGAAGAAGCTGCACGCGAGATCCCCCGGGGTGATCGCCGCGAGAATCTTCGCGAGCGCCGCGCGCCACGGCTCGAGCAGTTCCTGGCTGTTGAGCGCCATCCGCTGCAGCTGATCCGTGACCGCCTTGACGATTCGCGGATGATTGATTCCGGCGCTGAATATACCGTAGCCCCCGAGGCAGTCGATGTACTCGCGCCCGAGCACGTCGCGCAGGATGCTCCCGCTCCCGGACCATTCGAGCGCCGCGAACTGACCCGACTCGGTCACGGACTTTCGGTAGGTGAGGAAGCCCCGGTTCACGTATCGCTCGTAGGAGGCGACGGTCTCCGCGATGAACGCATGGATCTCGTCTTGGGCCAGCGCTTTCCCCGAGATCAAATCGAGGTAACGACGCGAAAGCTGCAAGCTGTCTTGTGATGAAAGGCGCATGAGTCGAATTCTCCCGGGCAAGGTCGGGCGCCGTATCGGCGATACACCGACGTTCCTTGCGTTTGGTGGCTGCGAACGGAAGGCGGCCCGCGTGGCCGCGGATCGATCGATCAGCGCTGGAGAATGATCTGCCGGCCCGACAGTGCGATCGGCGGGCCCTGGAGCGCGGATCCGGGATCGATCCGCCGCGCGCCACCGAGCATGGGCGGGGGCGCCTGTGATTTACGATGAGAGTTTCGGATGATGCAACGCATGATTTATCGTGGAGTCCTCATGCTGGTTTGAGGCTACAACGCCGCTCACGCGATAGTCAAGCTCCGCACCGCACCCACCATTTGCCTAGGTCCGCGAAATCCCCCGCTCGCGATCGAGATAATCCTGCACGCCGAGGCGCTCGCTCACTCGACCGGCGGTCATGACCACCACCTCGTCGACGAGGCGGGCGAGGCTGCCCAATCGATGGGTGATCAACAACACCGTCCGGTCACAGGCAGCCTCGGCCAGCGCCGCATAGAGATCCTCGGCGGTACGCGCATCCAAGCCTTCGGTGGGCTCGTCGAGGACCATCACCGGCGCGTCCTGCAGGAGCGCGCGAGCCACCGCGATCCGTCGCGCCTCGCCGCCGGACACTCGCGCGCCCGCATCGCCGAGCACGGTGTCGTAGCCCTGCGGGAGCGACGCGACGAACGACGTCAGTTGCGCCCGAGCGATCGCCCGTTCGATGCACTCGGCGTCGGCGTCGGGGGCCGCGAGCAACAGGTTGTCGAGCAAACTTTGGTCGAACAGCACGGTTTGCTGTGCGATCACCGCGACATTCCGGCGCAGCAAGTCCCCGTGCAGCTGCGCCAGTGGTTGTCCGCCGAACAGCACCCGCCCCTTCTGCAGCGGATAGAATTTCAGCAGCGCCGCGAGCAGCGAACTCTTCCCGGCGCCGGAAGCGCCCACGATGGCGACCCGCGCGCCGGGCAGCAACGACAAATCCACGTCGTCGAGCGCCCACGGTAGATCGTCCGCATAACGCAAGCACGCCTGTTCGAAGACGATCGCCGGCCGCGCCGGCAACGGCGCACTGCATTCGGGCTCGACGAACGCGGGCGGCGTGTCGATCAGCTCGAACACCCGCGCGCACGAGGTCCGCGTCGCCGGCCATTTCGCGAGCGCCTCGGTCAGCGGACCGATCACCTCGAAGGCCGCCAGCACCAGCAGCGACAGCATCACGAGCAGGGGCGGCGACCAGCGGCCGTGATGCACCGCGCTCAACGCAACCGCGATCACGACGATCGACGTCAGTTGCGCGAACAGCCCGGTCGATGCGCCGCCCGCCGCCTCCAATTCCTCCACACGGGTACGCTGCGAATCGAGACGCCCGGCCAACGCTTCGATGCGGGCACGCTGTGATCCGACGGCATTCCAGGCGAGCAGCTCGGCGTGCCCGCGGAACGCATCGAGCAGGAGTCCGCGCAGCGCGGCCGCGTCGCGGACCGCCTGCGCGGCGTCGGCCGTCGCGCGACGCCGTAGCCACCACGGCAACCCGACGCCCGCGCAAGCCGCGCCGAGCAGCAACACGCCGGCGACGGCCGGCGACACGACGAAACACACCACCCCGGCGGCCGCGACGCTGAGCACCGCGACCGCGGCGGGAATCAGCACCGCGAGGTAGAAATGCTCCAGCGCATCGATGTCGCTGCGCAGGCGCGCGAACAACTCGGCGCTGCGCAGCGCCGCCAGGCGCGCCGGCGCCAGCGGAATCAAGCGCCGAAACAGCCCGGTCCGCAGTCCGCTGAGGCCGCGCAACGTGGCCTCGTGGGTCACGACGCGCTCCGCGTAGCGCCCCCCGCTGCGCAGGATCGCGAACGCGCGAATCGCCGCGGCTGGAGTGTAATAATTGATCGCCACGCCGGTCGCGCCCGCCACGGCCATCGCGGCGATGAACCAGCCCGACACCGCCATCAAGCCGATCGCCGCGAACGCCGCGAGCAATGCGAGCCCGGCGCCACCCAGCATCCAGCGGCGAACCGGGTACAGCACGCTCAGCAACCGGCGCAATATCGGCGGCGACCCCCGGGTCATGATCGCTCCGCGCTCGACAATCGTGCATAGGCGCCCTGCGCACGCGCGAGCGCCGTGGGCGGCCCCTGTTCGATCACCCGCCCGTCACCCAGCACGACGACCCAGTCGGCCAGCCGTGCAGCGCTCAGCCGATGCGCCACCACCACCACCGTGCGGGTCGTCGCGGCCGCCCGGATCAACCCGTCGATCCGGCGCGCGCCGTCGTCATCCAAATGAGCCGTCGGTTCGTCGAGCAGCCATACGCGGGCGGACTCGCGCAGCAGCGCTCGTGCGATCGCCAGCCGCTGCAACTCGCCGCCGGAGAGTCCCAGACCGCGTTCACCCAGCGGCGTATCCCATCCCTTCGGCAATCGCGCCAGGACGTCATCGAGTCCGCTGCGTTCCGCGGCCCGCCGCAGCGCGGAGTCGCCGGCCGTCGGCATGGCGAGGAGCAGGTTGTCGCGGACCGTGCCTTCGAAGACGTGCGCCTGCTGCGGGACCCACGCCACCGCGTCGCGCCAGCCGGCCGGATCGAGCGTCGACAGATCGACGTCGTCGATGAGGATCCGGCCGCTCTGCGGCGCATCGAAACCCATCAGCAGTTGCAACAAGGTGCTCTTGCCGGACCCGGTCTCGCCGACGAGCGTGGTCACCCGTCGCGGCTCGAACGAGAGATCGCAGTCGCGGAGCCCGCGCTCGCGCCCGTGATGTCGATAACTCACGCGCTCGATCCGCAGCCGCGGCGGACCGCCGTCGATCCTCGATGCGACGCGGCCGCCGCGCGCGGGCCCGCGGACATCGCCGGCGTCGAAGCTCGCGAGCGCTTGCGCGGCCGCGAGCGCATCCATGCGCACGTGGCGCAGGCCGCCGAGCGCGCGCAGCGGCAGGTAGAACTCCGGTGCGACCAGCAGCACGAACAGACCGTTGCGCAGCGGCAGGTCGCCCCACAGCAGTCGAAAGCCGATCAGCACCGCGACCACCGCGATGCTCACCATCGCAAAGAACTCGAGCACCAATGCCGACAGGAACGCGACGCGCAGCACCTGCATCGTGAGCGCGCGATACGCCTCGTTCTCCTGTTCCAGGCGCTGCGCGAAGCGCTCGGCCGCACCGAGTTGCCGCAAGGTCACGAGCCCGCCAAGCGCGTCGACGAAAGCCACCCCGAGCTGCCGCAGCTGATCGTGGCGCTGCTCGCTCGCCCGCCCCGCGGCCCGACCCACCAGCACCATGAACAGCGGGATCAGCGGCGCGGTCAGGGCCAGCACCAGGCCGGACAGCCAATCGACCGGAAACGCGCACGCCAGCACCACGCACGGCACGAGGACCGCGCTGCCGATCTGCGGCAGATAGCGCGCGAAATAGGCGAGAACGGCGTCGATTCCGTCGACCAGGCGGGTGATCAGATCGCCGCTCGCCTGCGCACGCAGCCCGACGGGACCGAGCGCCTCGACGCCGCGCAGCAGCCGCACCCGCAGGTCCCCGGCGAGCGTCTGCGCCGCGCGCAGCGCGGTTCGACGCGCCCCCAGGCTGAAGCCGAAACGCAGGAACGCGAGCACCAGCAGCCACGCCCACTGCGGCCACAGGGACGCGGGTGCGGCTCGCCGGAGGACGCCCGCCGCGAGGATGCCGGACAGTACCCACGCCTGCGCCGCCAGCGCGAGCGCGAACAGCGCGGTGAGGAACCCCGCGGTCAGTGCCGGCCCACGCACGCGACGGCTCTCGCGGCGGAGCCACTCGGTCGCGGCGCGCCGGGCGGGCGTGTCGAGCGACGCCGTGGTCGCCCCGATCGAGGCCACCGGCGCCTACGCCGTCAACCGTGCCCCGCCGGATCGCCGCCCTGCCGGCGGGCGAGCTGGTCTTCGGTCGCGTCCAGCATCGCTCCACCGGCCGCACTGACCAGCACGATCATCGTCGTGCCGATCAGCCACGCGAAATACCAGGCACCCTCGTCGCCGAGGATCGCGGCCAGCACGACGATCATCACGGCGACGACCATGAACAGCAGAAAATACAGGAAGCTTCTCATCGGCTTGCCCTCAGTACGCGTGCTCGTCGCCTTCGACCATTTCCGGGGTGATCTTGCCGCGCATCACCCAGAATGCCCAACCGGTGTACCAGAGTATCAGGGGGACGAAGAACGCGGTGAAACCGATCATCCACAGCAGCGTCGACTCGCTCGAGCTGGAATTCCACACCGTCAAGCTCAGCGACGGGTCGCTGCTCGAAGGCAGCATGAACGGGAACAGGGCGCTGCCCGCGGATCCGATCACGCCGATCCACGCCACGGCCCCCGACCACCAGCCGAGGTGCGAGCGCTTCGCTCGCGCCGCGAGGATCGCACCGAGCATTCCGGCGAACCCGAGAGCGGGGACGCACCAGAGGACCGGGTGCGCACCGAAGTTATCGAACCAGGTGCCGGGCGAGGTGACCACGGTTTGCTGCAACGGCGTCTGCGGGATTCCGGGTCCCGGGCCGCCCACCCAGTGATAACCCGGCATCGAATGCACCCACAACCCGCCGATCGCGAACAACACGATCGCGATCAGTCCGGCGAGTTGTGCGAGCCCCCGGGCACGCGCCGCCATCACCCCCCCGGCGCCGTTCATCACGGTGAGCGATCCCATCATCACGGACATCGCGAGCGACAGCACCCCGGTCATCACCGCGAACGGGTTCAGCAAGCCCAGGAAACTGCCGGTGTAGAACGAGGTCATGTTCCACTCGAAGTGAAACGGCACCCCGCGAAACAGATTGCCGAACGCCGCGCCGAACACGATCATCGGCACCGCGCCGCTCACGACCAGCGCCCAGTCCCACGCACCACGCCATGCCGGATTCCCGATCCGGCTGCGATACTCGAAGCCGATCGGCCGCAGGATCATCGTCCACAGCAGCAGCAGCATCACCACGTAGAAACCCGAGAACGCGGTCGCGTAGATCAGCGGAAACGCCGCGAAAATCGCGCCGCCGCCGAGGATGAACCAGACCTGGTTGCCGTCCCAGTGAGGCCCGATGATGTTCAGGGCGACCCGCCGTTCCGTGTCGGTTCGGCCGACGTAACGCAAGCTCGCGCCGACGCCCATGTCCATGCCCACCATGACCGCGAGGCCCATGAGCAGGACGCCGAGCAGCAGCCACCAGACGATTTGTGCGATCGCATAGCCGTTCATGGCTCAGTCCTCCCTCTTCGCCACCTGAGGCGCCGCCGCGAACGGTCGGCCGGACAGCATCGGACGCGGCGCTGATTCGCGGTCGCGCGGACCGCCCGGCTCCGCCGGACCGAGGCGGATCGTGCGTACCATCAGGTACATTTCGATCGCGATGAACGTCGAGTAGAGCACGACGAAGCCGATCAGCGAGAACGCCATGTACCCGACGCTGTGGGTCGAAGCGCTCATCCAGGTCGGCAGCACGCCGTAGACCGTCCAGGGCTGGCGTCCGAGCTCGGCCACCAGCCATCCGGCCTCGTCGGCGAGGAACGGCAGCGGAATCATCCACAGCGCGAGCTTGAGCAGCCAGGTCTTCTCCTGGACTCGATTGCGCAGCGAATACAAGGTCGCCAGCACGAAAAAGGCGAGCATCGCCAATCCCAGGCCGACCATCACCCGGAAACTCCAGAACACCGCCGCGACCGGCGGTATCGAATCCTTCGCCGCCTGCCGAATCTCGGCCGGCGTGACTCGAGCCAGGTCCGGCGCGTAACGCTGCACCAAAAAACCGTAGCCGAGGTCTTCCCGGTGCGCGTCGAACTGCGCGAGCGCGGCCGGATCCTGCGGATTACGCGAGAGCGCCTCCAACGCCTGCACCGCCGGGATGCCGTCCTCGACTTGCCGCGCGGCCTGCCGCTCGAGCGCGTCGATCGCGGGCACCGTCCCGTACAGGGAGTGCGTCTCCAGCAGCGACAGCACCGCCGGGATCTGCACCGCACCGTAGTTCCGCTGTTTCGCCTGGCTCGGAAATGCGATCAGGTTGAGCGGCAACGGCGCCTCTTCGGTCTTCCACAGGCCCTCCATCGCCGCCAGTTTCGTCGGCTGCGCCTTCGCGTCGACGAAGCCCAGCGCATCGCCCAGCGTGACCACGCCGATCGTCGCGAGCACCCCGAACAGCACGGCCATGCGGAACGAGCGCTTCGCGAGATCCACGTGCCGCTTGCGCAGCAGGTAGTACGCGCTGACGCCGGCCACGAAGATCGCACCCGTGACGTATCCGGCGATGCTGGTATGCACGAATTTCGACTGGGCATCCGGGCTGAAGATCAGGTCCTGGAAGCTCGTCAGGTGCATCCGCATCGTGGTCGGATCGAACGCGGCACCCTGCGGATCCTGCATGAACCCGTTCGCGACCAGGATCCACAGCGCCGAGAGGTTCGACGCCAAGGCCACCAACCACGTGACCGCGAGGTGCTGGCCCTTGGACAGTCGATGCCATCCGAACACCATCAGGCCGATGAACGTCGATTCCATGAAGAACGCCATCAGCCCTTCGATCGCGAGCGGCGCTCCGAAGATGTCGCCGACGAAACTGGAGTAGAACGACCAGTTCGTACCGAACTGGAACTCCATCGTGAGCCCCGTCGCGACGCCGAGCGCGAAGTTGATCATGAACAGCCTGCCCCAGAACATCGCCATCTGCCGGTAGATCGGCCGTCCCGTGGTCACGTAGACGGTCTCCATCGCCGCGAGCAGAAAGCTCATTCCGAGCGTCAACGGCACGAACAAGAAGTGATAGAGCGCGGTGGCTGCGAACTGCAGGCGGGATAGATCGACCACCGTCCCGTTGATCATGGCGGCTACTCCTATCGACCATTCACCATCGTCGACGCGGCCGGCCGATTCGCCTCGGCCGCGCGAGGCGCGTCATCCACCACATAGGATAATTCGTATCCGGATCGGTGCGGATGCGTACCTCCCTCGACCGCTTGCGGCGACTACGTAAGTCCCCGCACGACGCCGTCGCGGATCATCGCCGGATCGTACGGCGTTCGAGCGAAAATGCGTTCGACGGTCTCGGCGAACGCCTCGAGCGGCTCCGAGCGGTACGCGGGATCGAACGAGGCCTGGTCCCAACGCTCACAGAACGCCGCACAGGAGTCGAAGAACGGCGACGTCCGGGAGCAGCCGGTAATCCGCCGCCGTTCCGTCCTTCATCTGCGTGAAACCGACCGTTCGCATGCGCGCTCACCCCGTGCCGCTCCGGAGCGGTAGCATAGCCAGAACTCGAGGCCGAACGGAATCGAACCGCTCATGGCATCCAACGACCCGGTGGACGGCGACGACGATCGCATCCGCCGCATCCTCGACCGAACCCGGATCATCGCGGTGGTCGGCGCGAGCCCGGACGCCGCGCGCCCGAGCCATCGCGTGATGGCGTTTCTGCAGTCGAGGGGTTACCGGACGATCCCGGTGAATCCTCTCGCAGCCGGCGCGCTGATCCTCGGTGAGCGCTGCGTCGCGCAGCTCGAGGACATCGACGTGCCGGTCGACCTGGTGGACGTGTTCCGCGTCCCCTCCGCGGTGCCGGGAATCGTCGATTCGGCGATCCGGATCGGCGCCAAAGCCGTCTGGATGCAGCTCGGCATCCGGCACGACGCGGCCGCGGCGCAGGCGGCGGCGGCGGGGCTCGAGGTCGTGATGGACCGCTGCCCGGCGATCGACATGCCGCGACTCGGCATCCCGGGACCGGGGCGGTAGGACCCACGGTCGGCGCGAACGAACCACGCACCGTTCTCGAAATTTTGTATACTGAATGCAAATCGCGGTCACCGTGGCCGGCGGATCGGGACGGCGGTTTTCCGCGCCGTGACACTCGCCCATCGCGGGACACCCAACGCGAGGCTCATCGATGAATGCCGAATCACCGGCTGTTTCAGGGGATTCCCCGGGCCTGCGGCGCGGTGCGCTCGGTTGGCGCCAGGTGGCCGCGCTCGGCATCGCGATTGCGATTTCCGGCAATACTGCAGGCTGGAACTATGGTCTCGCGATCGGCGGCTGGGGTGGAATGCTGCTCGCCGCGACGGCCATGCTCGTCCTTTTTCTGTGTCTCACGCAGACGCTCGCCGAACTCGCGGTTGCCCTGCCGGCGGTCGGCGGCTTCGACGGATTCGTCCAGCGAGCGTTCGGACGCACCGCGGCGTACCTCGCCGGAATGTCGGTCGCGGTTGCCCTTTCCGTGGGTGCGGGCCTCGCCGTCTCGTTCACCGAAGCGTACCTTTCCGGATGGACCGGCATTCACGGCTGGAGCATCAAGCTGCTGATCGTGATCGCGGTATTGATACTGCAGTTGCGGGGTGCGCAGGAGGCCGTCGGCTTGACGGCGGTCGTCGGTGTCGTCGCCGTATTGATATTGATCGGGTTTTGCGCCTATCTGGTTCCGACATTCGAGGTGGCGCGGCTCTACAGCCAAGTCGGTCCCGGCGAGCGTTCCCTGCTCCCGCACGGGATATCCGGCGCCGCAGGTTGCATCCCCTTTGCACTCTTTCTGTTCCTCGGCGTCGAACAAGCTGTGCACGCGGCCTCTGAAATGCGCGACGTCCAGCGGTCCATACCGAAGGCCTTGGCGACGGCGATACTCGCCGTCTTCGTGATTGGTTTCTGCGTCTTGTTGATCGCCACCGGGGCTGCGGGTGCCGACCGGCTGAGCACGGTCGCGGATCCCCTGATCACCGCGCTTGCGACCCATCACTCCAGGTCCGGCGCGCTCCTGATGACGCGTGTGGTCGGTGCTGGTGTCGTGATGGCGATCGTCGGAACCTTCTTCTCATTGACCTATGCCGGGTCCCGGCAGTTTTATCACCTCGCGCTCGGCGGCTTCCTGCCTCGGCGGCTCGGCCGCGTGAACCGTCGCCAGGCCCCCGCACCCGCCCTGGTACTCGTCACTCTGATCGCACTGATCAGCGCGTCGTTACCGCCGAACGGCACGATGGTCGTATTCATCTTTCTGATCAGCGTGTCGCACGCCCTGCTGCTCGCCGCGTTCATACGACTGCGGACTCGGGAACCTCTGCTCGAACGGCCCTACCGCGCGATCGGTGGACCGATCGCCGCGTGGCTTGCGCTCGGTCTTTCGCTGAGCGTGATGGCATCGTGCTTTCAGCTGCAGCCCCGGGCTCTGAGTGTCGCGCTCATGGTGATCGCCCTATTCATCATTCAATTCACAGGGTCGCGACGACTCGCCGGAAACTACTGACGGACATCGCAATGACCACAGAAGCGCTTCTCGCTCGCCGATTCCGGGTGATGGGACGACACTCGCCGCTCTTCTACGACCGTCCGATCGAACTCGTGCGCGGCGAGGGCGTGTGGGTGTGGGACCGCGATGGCAGGCGTTACCTCGACGCTTACAACAACGTGCCTCACGTCGGACATTGCCATCCCCGAGTGGTCGAGGCGCTGGCACGACAGGCCGCGACCCTCAACACGCATACTCGGTACCTCCACGAGGGCATCATCGCCTACGCCGAGCGATTGACGTCGCACTTCGATCCGGCGTTGTCGATGGTGATGTTCACCTGCACCGGAAGCGAGGCCAACGAACTCGCGATCCGCATCGTCCGCGAGTGCAGCGGCGGGATGGGGATGATCGGAACCGAACATGCCTATCATGGGAACACCGCCAGCGTGATCCAACTCGGATCCCTGTTCACGCCGCCGGAGAAGCGCGGCCCGTACATACGCACCGTGCCCGTGATGGACCCGTACCGCGACCGCGGAGGGCGCACCGACGCGGCGCTTGCGGCCGCCTACGCCGACGAGGTGAGGAAGGCGATAGACTCGTTTTCGGCAGCCGGGATACGGTTTGCGGGTTTGCTGTTTTGCACGTCGTTCTCGAGTGAAGGGCTCCCCACGCTTCCCGACGGATTCATGGCGAAAGCGCTCGAGCACGTTCACGACGCCGGCGGCTACTTCATCGCTGATGAGGTTCAGTCCGGGTTCGGTCGCTTGGGCAGTCACATGTGGGGCCACGAAATGCTCGGCGTCGTCCCGGACCTCGTGACGCTCGGGAAGCCCATGGGAAACGGTCATCCGCTGGCCGGGGTCGTTGGACGCCCGGAACTGATCGAACGGTTCGCGAGCGCGAACATGTACTTCAATACGTTTGCCGGTAATCCGGTTTCGGCGGCGGTCGGTTCGGCGGTGCTCGACGTGCTTCGTGACGAGCGATTGCAGGAGAATGCGCGGGATGTCGGCCGCCATACGCTCCAGGCATTGGACCATCTGAAGACGCGACACGAAATCATCGGAGACGTGCGCGGCAAGGGGCTGTTTTTCGCGATAGACCTGGTGCAGGACCGACAGAGCAAGCGTCCGGCCGGCGATGCAACCAAACGCGTGGTCAACCGGATGCGGGACCGAGGCGTGCTGATCAGTCGCGTCGGACCGGGCGACAACGTGCTGAAAATCCGTCCACCGATGCTTTTTTCCAGCGAGCACGCAGGCCTTCTCGTCGATGCGCTCGATGCGTCGCTGAGCGAACTATGAGCGAGCGCGAACCAGGCGGCAACGCCGGCGGACCCGCCCGGATCCTCGACAGCGCGCGAAGGATCGCATTGACGGCCCTTGACCGGTGGGACCTCGCGGTGCGCGAGGTCGAACCGATCAAGATACGCGAGAACGCGGTATTTCGCCTGGACTGCACCGGCGGGAAGCGCGCGGTCCTGCGGGTGCATCGGGAGGGATACCATTCGGATGCGGAACTGCGCTCCGAATTCGCCTGGATGCGGACCCTCGCCGAGTCCGGAGTGCCCGTGCCGCAGGTCATTCCTTCCTGCCACGGCAACGAATTCGAGGTGATCGCCGCGACCAGCGCGCCGGGTTCGCATCAGGTCGACGTTCTAGAATGGATCGACGGCCATCCACTGGGGAGTGTCGAGTCGAGTCTCGTCGGCGACGTTTCCACCATTGCCGAGCGGTATCGGATGATCGGCCGCACGATGGCGCTGATGCACAACCAGTCGGAGCACTGGCGGCTCCCAGCGGAGTTCGTGCGCCACGCATGGAACGCACCCGCTCTCGTCGGCGAGCGGCCGTTCTGGGGAAGATTCTGGGACCTCGGTGCACTGACGCCCGGCGAGCGCGACCTGTTACGGAGAACGCGTGCGCGGCTGCAACGGGACCTCGCGGGTTACCCGACGTCGCCGCAACGATACGGATTGATACACGCCGACCTGGTACCGGAAAACATCTTGGTGACGCCGTCCGGGCTGCGGGTCATCGATTTCGACGATGCGGGCTTTGGATGGCATTGGTTCGACATTGCGACTTCGCTCTATTTCATCACCGCGGAAAACTACTATCCGCAGGCCCTGCAGGCGTTGCTGACGGGTTACGAGGAACGGCGCCCGGTGCCGGGAGATGTCGACGATCATCTGCCCGTGTTCATGGCCGCGAGGGCGACGACCTATCTCGGTTGGGTCCACACGCGTTCTGGAACGGAAACCGCCAATGCGCTGACGCCCTACCTGATCGAGCGTGCGTGCGACGTTTGCTCGGTCTATCTCGCCCACCGCGGGCACTAGCGATTCCGTCGCCGCGGCAAGCCAGCGATCCCGTAGCCGCGGGATCGTCCCCAGGCGCGTTCCGCAATACCCACCCGGGTGACCCAGGCGCCGGTGGAAATTCTCCGTTTCGCGGTCAGGGGCGGTACAGCGTGCGTCGATCTCGACTTGAACGACATCCAGGGCGGCGCTGCGGTCGGATCGATAGCCCGGCGCGCACGCCCCCCGGTCGATGACCGGGGCTTCGGCCCCTCCTCACCAGCGCGCGAGCCGTGGCAGCACGAATCGGGTCAACAGCACCGGCGCGGCGCAGCCCAGACCGTACCACGTGATGATGAACAACGGGTCGTTGAACGGGCACGAGAAGACGAACGCGAACGCACCCCATGCCGCGGCGGCCAGACCCACCAGCAACCGGGTCCGCCGCATGTCCGTCGGTGCCCCACGACGCCCCAGGAGAATGAGCCCGACCAACGGTGGCGTCGAGAGCAGCGCGATGTGCGACGCGCAACCGATTCCGTCCGTCCACGCGATCCGCCGCAGCAGCCCCGACACGCCCTCCGGGAGGCTGCCCAGGAACAAACCGCTTGCCACGCAGATCGCAATGATCGCGGCAACCCAGCGAACCGCGCGCTTCGCCGAATAGGTCGGATCGAAGGAGCGTATCGCCGCATATCCGGCCGCCACGGAGATCAATCCGAGGCTCACGAGCCGCCACCCAACGGTCGGTTGCGTTTCGATCCGGTGCATATCCAAATTGGCGAAACCGATCGCGAAGAGCAGCGCGACTTCGATCGCCGCGATGAGCAGCATGATCCCGACGTCCGCCCAGAGCCGTCGTGGACGCACCGGTGCGAGATCGTCGGCCAATCGATCGATCAACGTTTCAAAACTCATGACTTTCCGCCTGCGCCAGTTCGCTCAATTGACGCAATCCTCGATGGATGTTGACTTTGACGAGCGCGATGGTCTGCCCCAAGCGCTCCGCCGCCTCTTTGACGCTCAACCCTTCGATCTTGACCAGCCGTATCGCG
>JAJYAM010000043.1 GCA_021779535.1 Pseudomonadota bacterium | reverse complement strand
TCCGGATTCACCGCGAGCGTGAAGCCGAGGCTGTTGTATCCGCTCGCGCTGACCGTCTGCCCGCTCGCCGGCTGGATCCCGACGCCCTGATAGGTGTAGCCGGCCAGATTCGCCGCGGTGTCCTGCAGGTACACGTACTCGTAGCTCGGGCTCGCGCCCTGGTCGGCGTAGCCGCCGCCGCTGCCGCCGGCCGGATTGTTGGCGCCACCGCTGTACACGGACCACTTGCCGTCCGAGGAGGTCGAGGTCGTCGTCGTCCCGTTGGAGTTGAACCCCGTCGACAGCACGTTCGTGGTCGTGGTCGGCGGCGGGGGCGCACTCGCGTTCCCGAAGGCGACGGTGCCGACCACGTTGACCGTGGTGGGGTAGGTCGCCGGAGACGATCCGGCGAGTGCGACCGTGGTGTTGGTGTTCGAGGTCAAGCCACTCGCGGTGATCGCCGCCGCGCCGCCGTCCGCCTGGAAGTCGATCTCGGTGACCGGCGAGGCGAGGATCTGCGCTATCGTGACATTCGTGTTCCCGCAGTTCTGGGTGATCTTGGTGAACGCGCTCAGCGGCACCGTGTACGCGGTCGCCGTGCTCGCGGTCGCCTGCACCACCGCCGCGACCTGCGGATTGCAGGTCGAGCTCGACACCCCGCTCACGTTCGCCGCGACCAGCACCACGAAGTTCGCACCCGCGGAGAACCATTCCGGATTCACCGCGAGCGTGAAGCCGAGGCTGTTGTATCCGCTCGCGCTGACCGTCTGCCCGCTCGCCGGCTGGATCCCGACGCCCTGATAGGTGTAGCCGGCCAGATTCGCCGCGGTGTCCTGCACGTACACGTACTCGTAGCTCGGGCTCGCCCCCTGATCGGCGTAACCGCCGCCGCTGCCGCCGGCCGGATTGTTGGCGCCGCCGAGGTACTCGAACCATTTCCCGCCCGACGAGGTCGAGGTCGTCGTCGTCCCGTTGGAGTTGAACCCCGTCGACAGCACGTTGGTCGTGACGGTCTGCGTCTGCCCGACGCTGATCACGGTCGAATCGGATGCCGACGTGGTCAGGCCCGACGCCGTATCGGTCGCGGTGATCGTCGCGCTCTGACCGGCGGTCGCGGTGCCCGCCACGGTGACCAAGCCCGCCGCGTTCACGGTCGCGACGCTCGAGTTGCTCGACGCGAAGGTCTCTGCGGACGCCGGCAGGTTCGCGGTGCTGCCGGTGTTGTACGTCCCGACGACCGTCAGCTGCTGGGTTCCCCCGGGCAGCAGCGTCGCGGTCAACGGTGACAGGCTGATCGAGGTCAGCTGCGGTGGCTGCACCGTGATCACGTCCGCCTGCGACGTCGACAAGCCGGCGCTCGAGTCGCTCGCCGAGATGTCCGCGGTCCCCGTGGCGACCGCGGTCACCACGCCGGCGGCGCTCACCGTCGCGACGCTGGTGTTCGAGGACTGGAACGTCACGTCGGCGGCGGAGATCGTCGCGCTCGAGCCGGTGTTGTACGTTCCGTTCACCACGAGGCTCTCGGTCCCGCCGACCGCGAGCGTCGCGGTCGCGGGCGACAGCGCGATCGCGGTCAATTGCGGAGGCGACACGGTTTGATTGGCCGAACCACCGCAGGACGCGAGGCCCACGGTGAACGCGATCGTGGCCAGCACGGCCATCTGCTTCAGCGGATTCATCGAGACGACTCCCCTTGATCGATTGTATTCTGTTCGGCGGTGCCGGCGGCCACGACGCCCGTTCCCCGGCGTCGACGTGAAACCGCTTTCACAATCTATAGCACACCGCCTCCCGGTGCTGTCAAGCACGCCGGCCGGACGCGTCGCGCCTGCTTGCAACCGCTTTCCGCGGCCGCGCCACGTCCCGGCGTGATTGACAACCGGGTCGGTCCTCCGCTAGCGTTTGCAAGCGGTTTCATAAATCCGGGTCACCGGCCTTTCGTCGCATCCAGGCGGCACCGCATTGGGGGATGTCTCAACAGGGTACGCGATAGACGCCGTCTTCGTCGTCAGATCAACACCGGATCCAGTAGGTCAGCCATGTTCAGCCAAGTCATCGGGCCGTTCGACATCGTGCGTCATGCGCCGCGCATTGGACTGCTCTTCGCCGCGTGCATCGCGCTGTCGGCCTGCGGTCAGAGCCAGAACTGGAGTCGCCAGCCGGCGTTCATCACGATCGGCGGCACCGTCTCGGGGCTGCAGTCCACCGGTCTGGTGCTCGAGAACAACGGTATCGACCCGCTGACGGTCGCGCAGAACGGAGCGTTCACGTTCTCGTTGTCGATCGCGAACGGACAGGCGTATGCGGTCACGATCGCGACGCAGCCGTCGGGGCAGACCTGCACGGTGACCAACGGATCGGGGAGCGCGACCACCAACGTCACCAGCGTCGCGGTGACGTGCACGACGCAGCCGACGATCGGCGGCACCGTCACGGGCCTCAGCGGCACCGTCGTGCTCCAGGACAACGGTACGGACACGCTGACGCTCTCGAGCAACGGACCGTTCACGTTCCCGACGGCATTGACGTCCGGGGCGCAATACACGGTCACCGTCGCCACTTTCCCAACCACTCAGATCTGCTCGATCACCAACGCCGCGGGCACCGCGACCGCGAACGTCACGAACGTGGCGGTGAGCTGCACCGGATTCCAGCTCCGCCCGCTGCCGGCGATCTACGGCACGGGCAAAGCCGTCAATTACAGCCCTTATCGGGCCGGTGGACCCAATGCCGGCGAGATGCCGAGCTCCGCCGACGTGCTGCAGGACCTCGGACTGCTGCAGAGCGCGGGATTCGATCTGATCCGGCTGTTCGGCGCCGATGCGGTCGCGCAGGAGATCCTGAGCCTCGCGAACCAGAACTATCCGTCCTTGAAGTTCCAGGTGGGCATCTACCTCGAGGGCGCGCCGAGTTCCTGCGCGGACAACGTCAACCAGACCCAGATCGCGACGGCGATCCAGTTCGCGAACACCGACCCGAACGTGGTCGCGGTCAGCGTCGGCAACGAAACGTCCTTCGCGGGCAATCTGCCGGCGAGCTGCCTCCTGCAGTACGTCAAGGAGGTGCGCAGCCAGGTCGCGCAACCGATCACCGCGGACGACGACTACACGTTCTACGCCGGCCTGTCGGCGAGCGGCGAGAGGCCGGACTTGGTCCTTCCGTGGCTGGACTTCGTGTCGATGCACACCTATCCGTTCACGGACACCGGCGCTTGGGATTGGCAGCAGACCGCCGTCGCGGCGGGACCCGCGCGCGCGGCCGCGATGATGAACGCGGCGCTCGCCGACGCGCAGGCCGACTACGCGTTGGTCGCGAATTACAGCTACACGACCACGACGGGCCAGGTCACCACGATCGGTGCCTCGCTGCCGATCACGATCGGCGAGACCGGCTGGAAGGCCGTGCCGACCAACACCGCGCAGGCGATCGAGGCGGTCAGCAACCCCGCGATCGCCAACCCGGTGAACGAGAAGTGGTACTACGACCTGATGGCGTCGTGGCGCGGCACCGGGGCGCCGTTGAACGTGTTCTGGTTCGAAGCCTTCGACGAGCATTGGAAGGGCACCGACGACGGCTGGGGCTTGTGGGACGCCTCACGGACGGCGCGCTACGCGCTGTGCGGCACGCCGGCGGGCCCGGCGTGCAATGCGACCGATCTGTACGCCGGCGCCGGCTACTACCACTGATGCGGAGACACGCGTGAGACACACACTATCGCGGATAGGCCCGGCGGCCGCGGCCTTGCTGCTGACGGTTCCGGCGTTCGGCGCCCAGTACGGACCGCTGCAGATCACCGGATTCCTGAAAGACGAGTTCTCGATGTGCGACAACTGCTCGAGCGGGCTCGTGAATCCGTCGCCGTTCGACCCGCGCGGCGTGCTCACCCTGCCGAGCCCGAACCCACCGCTCAACCAGGGCGGGGGCTCCCGCTACACGAGCAGCAACCTCGGTCTCGCGATGCTCTCGCTGGGGTTGTCGCATGAGTTCGCGAACGCGCTGTCCGTCGAGGCGCTCGCGACCGCTCGCGAGCGCAACGGCGGACCGGACATCTACGGGCAATACCTGATCGACGGCTTCGTCGGCGCGAAGTACCCGCTGGTCGGCGCGGTGAAGATCGGCATCCTCGCCTCGCGCTCGTGGAGCCGCGCGGACGCGTTCGCATATCCGCTCGGTTTGTCGGTGCCCTGGGCGGAGTCGGGCGCCGGCTACGGCGTGTTCAAGCAAGCGGTGCGCTACACCTCGCCGGTGATCTATTTCCCGACCGGGAAGCTCACGCTCGAGCTGACCTACGCGACCGCGTCGCGCAGCTATCCGATCAATTATGGATCACTGCTGAAGACGGTCACGCCGACGAACTATCAAAACTTCTACCTGCCCCCGAAGCCGCAGCTGGCCGAGTTCTTCCTGCAATATTCGAACGAGCGGAACCTCGTCGAGTTCACCTCCCAGTACAGCGTCGGCGGCCTGCAGAGCTCGTTCGCGAAGGGCGCGTTCGTCGGCGCGATCGGCAGCCCGAACACGTCGGCCACGGGAGCGCCCGGATATCGCGCGCCGACCGAGGACCTCGAGATGATCGAGGGGAATTACTGGCCGGTTCCGCAGTGGCGCATCACCTACGGCCTGAAGCGCAACGGCTGGTCCGGTCAGCAGCAGCAGTGCGACTACGGAACCGCACCGGCACCGGACGGTTCGACGTTCACGGGTTGTTTCTGGGATCAGGCCGGATTCAACTACGCGAGCGACGGGCTGCGCCATCACGGCGTCGAATACGATGCGTTGGCCGGCGCCGCGTACACGCGCGGCCTGTGGGTGTTCACGCTCGGCGGTGTCTACATGGCGCAGTCGAGCGTGAACTCGCCGACGGAATGGGGACAGCGCAACAGCGCCGCGTTCGTGAATCTCGGGGTCTATCGTCGATTCCGCGGCCTGTACCGTCACCTCGAGGTCTACGGCGGCCTGGGGCGCGTGATGTTCGGCCGCCGCGGCCCCGCACCGCTCAGCATGCCGGGCAACATCGCCGACGGGCAAATCGATCCACGCACGAGCAAGGCGGGTGATTCGCTGACCCTCGGCGCGAACCTTATTTTCTGAGGGGCTCGACCATGCGTTTTGCATCGATCTTGCGGTATCGGCGATCCCCGGGACACCGGGCCGCGTACGGGGTCCTCGTGTTGTTGTGCCTCGGCGGCGCGACGCCGGGAGCGCAGGCCGCGGCCGCGCGCGTGCGCGTCGGGCTCGGCGCGTACGACACGGCGCCCCGACGGGGTTTGTTCCACACCGAAGCAGTACCGCCCGCGCCGATCTATCGCAGCGGTCCGGCGGCGACGCGCGCGGCACCGACCAGTCAGTGGTACTCGTCGGTGATGTTCACGAACAAACCCTATCCGATCTACGCGCAACCGATGGCCTATCGCGCGACGGCCCTGGGCCTGGAATTGGGCTTGCCGAACGGACGGGCCGACTCGCCCGACGGACTGATCCACGAAGTGCGTTATCCGTTCGTCCCGGCGGTCGTGGTCACGCCGCTGGCGATCCATGCGAAGGCCGCGCGCCTGAATGACTTCTCGGACTGGCTCGCGCAGTTCGCGTGGCGCGGCGCCGCCGGCGGGACGTTCACCGCGACGGTGCTGCACGGCAGTCCGTTCAGCTACTTCCGTTGCAGCCAGGGCGACGTTCGCATCGCGCTCGCCGGCCGGCCGGTGATGCTCGCCGACCCGCGGTCCGCCGGCGCCGATCCGCGCGTGCTCGCCTTCGCGGTCGGCGGCCATGCGTATGCGATCTTCGCCCCGACCGGAGCGCACTGGCAGTGGCGCTCGCCGAGCGTGGTCGTGCTGCAACTGCCGGCCGCACGGCGGTTCTTCTCGGCGGCCGGGTTGCCGGCCGATGCGAGCCCGGCGACGATCCGCGCGTTCACCCGCGTCGCGTACGCGTTCCCGGTCGATACGCGCGCGCGGTTCCACTATGACGAGACCACCAGCACCGTCACGACCACCTTCCGGGTGAAGACGGTCGCGATGCAGGGCCGCGACCGCACCACTTTCATGGGCCTGTATCCGCACCAGTGGGACTCGGTGACCGCGAAGCCCCGGGTGCTGTTCCGATACGACTCGGTGCGCGGGCCGATCCGGGTGATCGCGGCGAACGAATTCGCGACGCGGTTGACCTATCACGGCTTCGTTCCCTACTGGCCGGGATTGCAGCAAGCCGTCGATCGGCGCGCGGTGGACCGGTTGCTCGGAGGCGACGTCGCCCGGTCGCGGAATTTCTACGAACAGTACGGCTTCGGGATCTACTGGGTCGGCAAAGGCCTCGGCGCCGCGACGCAGTTGCTGAACGTCGCGGCGGCGCAGGGTCGCGCCGGACTCGAACGACGGCTGCTCCGGCAAGTCGAGCATCGCCTGCAGTCCTGGTTCGACGATCGGCACGCAACGCATTTCCGCTACGATAGTAGGCTCGGGACGATGGTCGCGCTGCCGGCCGAGTTCGGCAGCCTCTCGCAGATGAACGACCATCACTTCGACTACGGCTACTGGATCACGGCCGCGGCGAACGTCGCGCTGCGCGATCCAGCGTGGGCGGCACGGACGCGCTGGGGCGGCATGGTCGATCGACTGGTGGACGACATCGCCTACGATCACCGCGGCAGCGCCTCGTTCCCTTACCTGAGGAATTTCGACGTGTATGCCGGGCACTCCTGGGCGTCCGGCACCCAGGAGCTCGAGGACGGCAACAACCAGGAATCCTCGTCCGAGGCGGTGAACGCCTGGGCGGGCCTGATCCTCTGGGGTGAGGCGACCGGCAACAAGCCGCTGCGCAATCTCGGAATCAGTCTCTACACGAACGAGATCCATGCGATCGACACCTACTGGTTCGACGTGCACCACGGCGCGTTCGATCCGACCTACGGTGCGCTGTATGCGAGCCGGGTGTTCGGCGGCAAATACGACGACAGCACCTGGTGGACGGAGGAGCCCCGGCAGCGGCTCGGCATCAATGCGCTGCCGCTGACACCGGCGTCGACCTACCTCGGCCGCGACCCTCGTTACGTCGGCCGGCTGTTCGCGCAGCTTCCGGCCGCGCAAGCGGCCTACGCCGCGCATGGCGGCTACGTGCACGTGACCCGGCAGATCTGGAACGACGTGCTCGCGGAGTTCCGGGCCCTCGCCGATCCGCAAGCCGGGATGCGATTCTGGCGGGCCGACGCACCCATCGAGGCCGGCGAAACCCGTTCACACACGCAGTTCTGGCTGCGCAGCTTGCAGGAAATGGGCCGACCGGATTTCTCCGTGTCCGCGAACACGCCGCTCTACGCGGTGTTCCGGCAGTCCGACGGCCACCGCACCTATCTCGCGTACGACGCCGGATCGACACCGATCGAGGTGAAGTTCTCCGACGGCGAGGTCCTCGAGGTGGCGCCGGGCACGCTCGCCCGGGCGGAACGGGCGCCCTGAGTGCGTGAGGAATCGCTCGGCGATCGTCGACTCTCGGCACTGCGATCGATCGCACTGGCGGGCCTGATCGCGGGGATCGGCTGGGCCACGGCGGCCGCCGGTCCCTCCCCGCGGCCCTGGGCTGACAACCAGCTCTCGCCCGACCGGCGCGCGCAGCTCGCGCTCCGCGCGATGACGCCGGCGGAGAAGCGCCGGCTGGTCTTCGGGTATTACGGCGCGCCGAAGCCGGGCACGAGTTATCGGCCGCCGTCCGGCGCGCGGATGGGTGAAGCGGGGTACGTTCCCGGAATACCGCGTCTCGGCATTCCACCGCAGTGGATCAGCGATGGCGGACTCGGAGTCGCGACGCAGCGCGTGTCGACCGACGCATATCGCGAACGGACCGCGCTGCCGTCCGGGCTCGCGACGGCAGCGACGTGGAATCCGTCGCTGGCGGAGCGGGGCGGGGCGATGATCGGCGCCGAGGCGCACGCCTCGGGCTTCAACGTGCTGCTCGGCCCGGGCGCGGACCTGATCCGCGATTCACGCGGCGGACGGAGCTTCGAATACGCGAGCGAGGATCCGCTGCTCACCGGGGTGATCGCCGGCGCGGAGATTCGCGGCATCCAGTCGCAGCACGTGATCGCCGTGCTGAAGCACTTCGCGTTCAACGACCAGGAGACCGGGCGCACGGCCTACGACGTGCGGATCCCGCACGCGGCGGCCCGCGAATCGGACCTGCTGGGGTTCGAGATCGCGATGGAGCAGGGGCATCCCGGCGCGCTGATGTGCGCGTACAACCGCGTGCAGGGACACTACGCGTGCGAGAACCGGTGGCTGCTGCGGCAGGTGCTCGACCGGGACTTCGGCTATCGCGGCTACGTGATGAGCGATTGGGGCGCCGTCCACAGCACCGTACGGGCGGCGCTTGCGGGCCTCGACCAGGAATCGGCGGCGATCTACGATCGCGAACCGTACTACGGCGCGGCGCTGCGCAAAGCCTTGCACGACGGCCGGCTGCCCGGGGCGGTGCTCGACACGATGGCCGAACGGATCCTGCGTTCGATGTTCGCGACGGGCGTCGTCGACCACCCGGTCGCCGCGGGTGCACGCCTCGACTTCGACGCCGATCGCGCGGTCGCGGAGACGGACGAGCAGCAGGGCATCGTGTTGCTGAAGAACACCGCATCGGTGCTGCCGTTCCCCCGGACGTTGCAGCGGATCGCGGTGATCGGCGGCCACGCGGATCGCGGCGTGCTCTCGGGCGGCGGTTCCTCGACGGTCTTCCCGGTCGGGGACAACGCGGTGCCCGGGCTCGGTCCGAGCGGGTGGTTCGGACCGCAGGTGTATCTGCCCTCGGCACCGCTCGGCGCGCTGATGGGGCAGACGCCCCAGGCACGCTTTCGGTATGCCTCGGGCCGCAACCTCGGTCACGCGGTGGCGATCGCGCACTGGGCGAACCGGGTGATCGTGTTCGCGACCCAGTGGGCGACCGAAAGCGAGGACGCCTCGCTGACGCTGCGACATGGTCAGGACCGGCTGATCGCCGCGGTCGCCGCGGCGAATCCGAAAACGGTCATCGTGCTCGAGACCGGCGGCCCGGTATTGATGCCTTGGCTCGACCGGGTCGCGGGCGTGCTCGAAGCGTGGTATCCGGGCAGCGGCGGCGCCACCGCGATCGCCGGCGTGGTGTTCGGTTCGGTCGACCCGTCCGGCCATCTGCCGGTGACCTTCCCGGCCTCCGTCGCGGACCTGCCGTTCCGAACGCTGCCCGGGGCCGGATTGCCGCCCAATCAAGCGTTCGTGATCGACTATGCGCACGAAGGGGCCGCGGTCGGTTACCGGTGGTATCGACGACGAAGGCTCGAGCCGCTGTTCCCGTTCGGTTACGGGTTGTCGTACACGCACTTCGACTACGGCGGCCTGAGCGCGCAGCTCGTACACGGCGCTCTCGTCGTGCAGTTCACCGTACGCAACACCGGCCTCCGCCCGGGTGCCGCGGTCGCGCAGGTGTACGTCGAGCCGGAGGAGGGCGGCTCAGACACCCCGCGACGCCTCGCCGGCTGGCGGAAGCTCGCCTTGCGACCTGGCGAGTCGCGCACGGTGAGCGTGCGCGTCGACCCGCGCCTGCTCGCGCGAATCGACCGTCGCGGCCGACGCTGGGTTCGCGCCGCCGGCGCTTACCGGCTGTGGCTCGGCGACTCCTCGGCGCACCTCGTGCAATCGGTGAGCGTCGATCTGCCGGCATGGCAGCACTCGGTACGCTGGCCGATCGCCTATCGCACCCCCGTGCCCTCGCTCGCCCGACGGACGCATTAGCCCCGCGCACGGCGTCCCGTCGATCCTCCGGTGGTCGGCCGGAGGCCGGTCCTCGAGCGCGCGAACCAGCGGCGGCTCCGTGCCGGCGCCGTGCTGCTAGCGCGGCGGCAACAGGGTCACCCGCGTGATCGTGCGCGGGCCGATCAGCGCATCGGTACCCGCGCGCGAGAGGATCACGTAGAAGCTCACGGGTCGATGTCGGGTCGGATCGAAGACGATCGGAATGAGCAGGTCGACGCTCCTTTGGCCTCGCCCGATCGAGGCGACGTGCGGACCGACGACCACGAAATCCTTGTTCTGCCGCGCAGTGCCGGGCTGGACCGTCCAGCGGAATCGAATCGCCGCACGCCGATTCCCGAATCGATCCACCACCACGCGCGCGACCGGATCCCGCGGCGATACGGTCACGCGATTCGTCGCGAGCTCGATCCGCACCGGTATTGCCGCGACCGCGACCGTCCGTGGTCTCCTCGCGGGCGTCGGTCGCACCCGCGTCGCGTGGCGCACCGCGAGATTCGACGGCTCGACTCCGGTGACTGCCGCCGCAGCCGTCGAATGCGCCGCCGCGACCGAAGCTTGGGTACGCGCGACGGTCGCCACTGGCGCGTCCCGCCGAACCATGGCCAAGGCATTCGTCTCGAAGCGGAGAAATCCGTCCGCGAACGAATGCGCGGCGACCACGATACGAGCCTCCGTCTGCCCCGCCAGCCGCGTCGCATTGCTCCCGAGGGCGGCGGTCACCGCGAGGAATCGTGGATCCGAAGCCCTCCACGCCCACCAACCGCCCGCGAGAAGCACCAAAGCGGCAAAGCCCGCGACCAGACGGAACCATGGCGCCGACTCGCGCCGCGGCACGCCGGCCAGCACGGACAAGCGCGGCAAGGACGACAGAGGCGCATCCGCGAGGAGTCGGCGTGTCCATGCGTCGACGTCCTGGGGTCGGCGGTCACGTCGCAACGAGAGCCCATCGCACAGCGCACGCCATTGGCCGCGGGCGAGTCCGGCGGGTCGGCGTGGGCTGAGTCCTAGCGTGCGCGCCTGCTGCGCCGTCCGCTCACCGAACGGGTGTCGTCCCGTGAACAAGACGTAGACCAGGCAGGCGAACGCAAACAGGTCGTCGCGTGCTTCGGCGACCCCGCCCTCGAGCAGCTCGCAGCTCGCGTATTGCCGCGTCGCGAACCGGGCCCGCTCCGGCGGGTCCGCATCGCTGATCCATGGCTCCGTGCGCAACTTGGACGACGATCCAAAATCGAGAACCCGCACGGCACCCGCCTCGGTGACGAACACGTTGTGAAGATTGATGTCGCCGTGCACGATGCCGTTCGAATGCGCATGGGCGAGGGCCGCCCCGATGTCCCGCACGATCGCAAGCGCATGCCGCCGATCCAATGCCGTGTGCCGTCGGGCGACCAGCAGGCGATCGAGCGTGAGCCCGCTCAGCAGTTCCATCGTGAAGAACGCGACCCCCTCGTCGCGATCGAATTCATGCACGCGAACGATGTTCGGATGCGACAGCCGCTGGACATGCTGGAACTCCCGCACCAGCGCACTCAGCATGTCCGGACGACCGCTCACCGCCGGATGCAGGACCTTGAGGGCGACGCGCCGATCCTCCGGTTCGCCGACCCGGAATGCATCGACGGCCTCGAACACCGTACCGAGACCGCCGCGTCCGATCACCCGTACTATCCGGTATCGGCCGCGCAGCGTGCGGCCAACCAGCGACTCGCCATCGGCGACCTGCGCCGGCGCGTCGATTTCCGTGGCGTCGCCCGGAACACTCGTCGTCACGATGGCCGCGGTCGAGGTGGCATGCATCGGCGATCGTCCCGACCGATGTTCGGTGCCGTGGGGCGCACCGAGCAGCAAATTGATCAGGCGGGAATTGACCAGGCGGTAATCCGCCGGTCGAATGTCACCGCGGCGGAAATGCTGGTCGAGCAGGGACGCGAACTCCCAAGCGGCTTCGGGATCGGACTCGACCATCGCCTGTAGCTCGGGCCCGAACCTGTCCTCCAGGTATCCCTCCGCGCGCAGCGCATTCAGCAGTCGAGCCACCGCGGGCGTCGGGCGGTCCGGCTCGATCGCCGTGACGGAGTCCTCCAGCGGTGCGGTCGTTCCCATGAGGCATGACACCCGTTCGAGTGAGTCGGAACGCGAGGAGCCCGGACGACGTCCCCGGATGATTGCGACGTTCACTTCATACCTCGGTGCTCGTCGAATGGCAATGCCGCGTCGCAGGCTTCCCTGTCGGTCGCGAGCGACAGCCCCTGCCGAGGTTTTTTGGAACCGCGACCGAAGATCCATACTCGAAAGGACAACCGCGACGACACGACCGGCGTGATGACACACGCGAGGAGGACGCTCGATGGCGACGCCACTGCGCGCAAGCACGGATCCTCAACCGGCGTCTTCGCTGTTTCACCAGCTCGCCGACGCGAGTCCCGAGCCGTTGCTGATCACGCGAATCGACGCGGACGCCCATCGGATCGTGTATGCGAACCCCGCGTTCCGTCGACTCAGCGGCTGTACGACGGCGCAGATCCTCGGCCGGGAATGGCAGTCGCTCGTGGAGTCCGGCTTCCACGTCGATGGAGCGACCGGACCGCTCACCGCGACGCGACGCGACGATGCACGCATCGCGCTGCGCGTCCAGGACGCACACGGGAACGAGCGCTGCCTGGAAATGAGCCGCTGGATGCTTCGGGACGAGAGCGGCGCCGCCACCCACCTCGTGGTCCTGATGCGCGACGTGACCTTCGAGCAAAGCCAGCGCGACGGACTCGTGCGACGTGCCTATCACGACGCGCTCACGGGGCTTGCGAACCGCTACCTGTTCCGCGACCGGTTCCTGCAGGCCAGGGCCCATGCCCAAAGGCACGGTGGCTCGTTCATCCTCGCGTTGATCGATATCGACGACTTCAAGTCGATCAACGATGGCTTCGGGCATCACGGTGGTGATCAGGTACTGAAGTGTTTCGGCGCGCGACTTGCGGCGTCGATTCGCGCGGAGAACACGGTGGCGCGCCTCGGCGGCGACGAGTTCGTATTGTTGCTGGACGAAGCGACCGAAGGCGAACCTCCGCATCGGCTCATCGCGCGCCTCCGTGAGGTGATCGGCCGTCCGATGATCCTCGGTGGCCATTCGATCACCGTTTCCTGCACCGTCGGCATCAGCCGCTATCCGGCGGACGGCGAGGAACTCGAACGTCTGCTGCGGGTCGCGGATTCGAAGCTGTATCGGGTCAAGGCGAGCCGGCACGTTCGCCGCGAGGAAGCGCGCGCCATCCGCGCTCGATAGGCGCGAGCGCTTCGCTCGCGGCCGTTGGCCGATTGGTTTCGACGCGGGCGATGCATCGGATAAGATCATCCGATGATCGCGACAGCACATTCGAACGGCGACGCCTCGCTCACCGCCCGCAAAGTCGTGGTGATCGGAATCGTCGCCCTGGCGGTCGCCATGGGTATCGGACGCTTTGCGTTCACGCCGCTGATGCCGCTCATGATGCGCGACGGCTCGATCGACGCGGCGACCGGGGCGACGTGGGCGGCGGCGAACTATGCCGGCTATCTCGTCGGTTCTCTCGCGGCGAGTCGCCTCGGGCGGCGCCCGATGCGCAACCTCCAGTGGGCGCTGTCGGGCGTCGCGGCGTCGACCCTGCTCATCGCCTTCGTCACGACGCCGATCGCGGGTGCGGTGTTGCGCTTCGCCGCGGGTGTGTTCAGCGCCTGGGTGCTCGTGCTGGGGAGCAGTTGGTGCCTGATGCGACTGGCCCGGCAAGGGGAGGGCCGACACGGAGCCTGGATCTACGCGGGCGTCGGTTTTGGGATCACGGTGGCGGGAGTCCTCACCTGGCTGGGCGGCCAACAGCCGGCCTGGATACTCTGGCTCGAACTCGGCCTGCTTGCCGCGGTCGGGGCTTGGTATGTCGTCCGGGCCGTACCGCACGCTCGCGACGAGCTGGTCGCGGCTGCTGGGCGGACGCCGCACCGCGATAACCGCTGGCATGCCGGCCTGGTGGTCTGTTACGCCGCATTCGGCTTCGGCTACATCGTGCCGGCGACCTTCCTGCCGACCCTCGCGCGCGCCCAGATCGAGGACCCGCTGGTGTTCGGGCTGGTGTGGCCGGTGTTCGGTCTCGCGTCGATCGCGTCCCTGGCAATCGCCGCACGGGCGGCACCTACGTCTGCGCGTCGCCGGGTGTGGGCGGTCGCGCAGGCCACGATGGCCGTTGGCACCGGGATGCCGGCGCTCGACCGACACCTATGGTCGCTTGCGGTCGGAGCGCTTCTGGTCGGCGGCACGTTCATGATCACGACCATGGCCGGTCTGCAACTCGCGCGCGAACTGGCGCCCGCCAATCCCACGCCGTTGCTGGCCCGGATGACCTCGGGTTTCGCGGTCGGGCAAATCGCAGGCCCCGTGATGGTTTGGATCGTGGGAAGCCATTCGCTGTCGGGCGCGGATGGCGTGACCGTTACCAGCCTCGTCGCGGCAGCGCTGCTGTTTCTGACTGCGACGTGGCTCTGGCGAAGCGATCGTCATCCGATCTGAGCGCGACCTGCCGATCGCGTGTACGATCGCAGTCACTGCGCCCGCGCCGGGGGCCGGTCCGAGGAAAGCGAAATGCCGCAACACGCTCGAGGCACATTCGAAGTGACGGTGACGCGGCAGGAGCAGTCGTCGGCGCCAGAGGGCGGTCAACCGACGGCCCGGTTCGGTCTCGACAAGATGTTCTCCGGTCCGCTGGCGGGACGGGCCGTGGGCACGATGCTGAGCGTGGGCACGCCGAAAGCCGGAACCGCCGCTTCGTACGTGGCCCTGGATCAATTCCTCGGAACCTTGAATGGCCGGCGCGGCGGCTTCGTCCTCGTGCATCGCGGATTCATGAGTCCATCCGGCGCGGTCGATCTCGACGTGAGAATCGCGACCGGCAGTGGTACGGGAGAACTCAGCGGAATCGCCGGAGTCCTCACGATCGACGTTCGCGACGGAAAGCACTTCTACGATCTCAAGTATACGATGCCGTGACTCGCGGGGGTTCCGGAATCGGCGCCCGGATTCCGGCGTCGGACGCAGCCGTCAGTAAGGTCGACCATCCTTGTGCCGATAGTTGCGCCCTCCGCCAATCCTCAGATCGATGTCCGGGTAATCCACTTCATCGTCGTCAGGCCGTCGCGAGCCAATCTCGAGGATCAGCGCTTCCGAGGGACCGCGGTTCTGCAGATGGTGGCCATCCGCGGCGCCTGCCTTGAAGCCGGCGCAGTCCCCCGCCCGTAGGACTTCCTCGCCGGATTCGCTCACCATCACAACCTCGCCCTCCAGCACGTAAACGAACTCGTCCTCGGCGCTGTGCCAGTGGCGTTGGCTGGACCACTGGCCTGCGGGCAAACGCAGCAGGTTCACGCCAAACTGCGTGAGTCCAGCGGAATCGCCGAGCCTCCAGCGTTTGCGGTCGCGGCAAGGTTCATCGTAGGGCTTGGGATAACCACTGCCCACGCGCGTCGCCACCGCTTCGATCGAGATTCTCTTCATGGCATCTCCCGATTCAATGTTTCCGCCATCTTAATGCCGGCACGCACACCGCGGTGAAACGCCTGCTTCGTCGCCGTGATAGCATCCAAACAGGGTGCACCCGGAGCGCCCGGACCGCGCCGACCGGATGCTCGGCAACCGCCGCGGGAACTGCATGACCGTCGCCAACGACTTTGCCGGCGCGATCGGTAACACGCCGCTGATCCGGCTGAAATCCGTGTCCGCCGCGACGGGCTGCGAAATCCTCGGCAAGGCGGAATTCATGAATCCCGGCGGATCCGTGAAGGACCGGGCCGCGCTCGGCATCATCGACGCCGCCGAGCGCTCGGGCGCGTTACGACCCGGTGGCACCGTGGTCGAGGGAACCGCCGGCAACACCGGCATCGCGATCGCGCACCTGTGCCGGGCGCGCGGCTATCGAGCTCTCATCGTGATGCCGGACAATCAGTCCCCGGAGAAATATCAGGCGCTGGATGCGCTCGGCGTCGAGCTGCGGCGCGTGAAGCCGGTTCCCTACGCGGATCCCAATCACTATCAACGGGTCGCGGGACGCCTCGCCAACGAAATCGACGGCGCGATCTGGGCCAATCAATTCGACAATACGGCGAATCGCGACAGCCATTACGCGACGACCGGCCCGGAGATCCTGCGCGATACCGAGGGTCGCATCGACGCGTTCGTCGCCGCGACCGGAACCGGCGGAACGCTCGGCGGCATCGGACGCTATCTGAAAGAACACGTGCCCGGCATTCGGATCGTACTGGCCGATCCCCAGGGAAGCGCTTTGTACCACTGGATCCGCAGCGGCGAGCTGCGGGCGAACGGTCCGGGCTCGGTGACGGAAGGCATCGGCATCGGGCGGGTGACCGCGAACCTGCAGGGCACGCCGATCGATCACGCGATCTCGATCGGCGACTCGGAGGCGGTGGAAGTCCTCTACCGGATGCTCTACGCCGACGGCCTGCTCCTCGGCAGCGCCAGCGGCGTGAACGTCAGCGCCGCCGAGAAAGTCGCTCGCGAGCTCGGCCCCGGCCACACCGTCGTCACGATCCTGTGCGACGGTGGTCAGCGCTACCAATCACGACTCTACTCGCGAGCGTGGCTTGCGGAGAAAGGACTGCTCGATGCCGCGGATCGCGGCCGCGCCGCGGGCGAGGCGGCGCACGCCTAGCACTCCCACGGCGTCCCGTATCCTGGACGCGCGTTGACGCCTCTGTCGCCCCTGGTGTATAGATCGATCGAGTTGAACGAGGAGCCGCGCCCCACAAGAGGCGCGCTCCTGGCGGGGGACCGGTCGCGCCGGCCGGACAATGCCGATACCGAGGAAGGACGTCCGCATGGCCGCGTCAGACCGTTGCGTGCCCCGGGGAGACAGGCTCCGATACTTCAACCCGGCGTGGAACGTGAGCGCGACCAGCATCGTTACGCGCGTCCGCGCCTTGCTATGTCTGCTCCTGACCGTTCCGCCGCTCGCGGCCGCGGCGCCAGCCCCCAGCCATTATCTGTTCGTCTGGGCGATGGAAGCCCGTCACCCCGACGCCTCGACCACTGCGATGATGTCTCCCGATTTGGCGGCGCGGCGACGCACGCTGGGATTGGGCAAGGATTTCCTTGCGGTCTTCGATATCCGCACGGGCCGCTCGTTCGGCAAACTCGTCGCGATGCTTCCGGTCGGACGCGCGGCGATGGCCCATCACACCAATTATGCCGAACCCGGCAACGACGTCCTGTATGCCAACGACTGGATCGGGAACCGCACCTACGTTTTCGACTTGCGTGATCCCCGACATCCACGGCTACTGCGGAAATTCGGCAGTGTCGGCACCTACCGCTATCCGCACTCGTTCGTGACCCTGGCCAACGGCGACACGCTCGCGACCTTTCAGTATTCCGGCGGATTCAATCGTGCGCCGGGTGGACTGGTGGAGTTCGACCCGCAAGGTCGGGTTCTGAGGACCGCATCGGCGGCCGTGCCCGGACATCCCGACATTCGTCCCTACAGCCTGGCCGTCGCCGAAAAGCTCGATCGCGTCGTCACCGGCAGCGCGGACATGATGGGGGCGCAGGTGAGCCATGTCGCGCAGGTCTGGCGGCTCTCCGATCTCAAGCTGCTCAAGACCATGCGGATTCCGCCACCACCGCACTGGTTCATCGACCCCGCGGCGGATGCCTCGGAGCCTCGGGTCCTGGGCGACGGCAGGACGGTCGTCGTACCGACGTTCAACTGTGGTCTTTTCTTGGTACGAAATCTGGCGAGCCGAAATCCGACGCTGCAGCACGTCTATGACTTCGGGTACCGAACCTGCGAGGTGCCGGTGGTCGTGGGCGATTTTCTCGTGGAGACGATGCAAAGCGGGCACGCGATCGTGAGCCTGGATCTGCGCGATCCGGAGCATCCGCACGAAGTCAGCCGCATTCTTCTGCCGCCGAACGAATATCCGCATTGGCTGGCGCTCGAACCCGGCGGCGACCGCCTGGTCATCACCGGCTATGGCGCGCTCGCGACCCGGATCCGATTCGCCACGATCGACCGGCGCACGGGAACCCTGAAACTCGAACGGTCGACGATCGATTTCACGCGCGCGTGGCCGGACGGCTGGCAAGGCAGCGCGATTCCGCATGGCGCCGTTTTCAGCAACCAGTGATGGCATTTCGCAAGTACGGACGAGAACAACAGCAATAACAGGGGAGGGGGGATCCAATGGGAACGACGGAGGCCATGGCACCGCCAGGACGCGCGCGCATTTCGCGGACGTCCATCGATCATCGGCGACGGGATCAAAATTTCTTCCTGGCGATGGTGGCGCTGCTCTGGCTCGGCATCCTGATGGGGTTCGTGCCGGAGATCGTCGGTCGCATTCACGCCCACCGACCGTTCGCCGCGGTGGTCTATTTTCATGGTGTGGCGTTCGTCGCGTGGCTCTGTCTGTTGACGGCCCAGGTCCTGCTCGTCCGATTCCGGAGAGTGGATCTGCACCGCGAATTGGGAATGGCCGGCACCGCACTGTACGGTGCCATGCTCGTGCTGGGGATCGTGACATCGGTGGTCGTGGACCACGCCCAGTTTGCAACGCCAAACGCCGATCCCTCGTTCTTGAGTATTCAACTGGCGGACATGCTGGCGTTCGCGCTCCTCGGCGGCGCGGCCATCGCGCTACGCAAGCGCTCGGACGCCCACAAGCGTCTGATCATTCTCGCGACCATCTTCATCTCCGATGCCGGATTCTCCCGCTGGTGGGGTCCCGCCCTGGGAAGGCTCATCGGTGATGGTTATTGGGGGAACTGGGCCCAGTTGTATCTCGGGGATCTTCTTCTCGCCGCGATGGTGGGGGCCTACGACCTGATCACCCGCGGACGGATGTTCTCCGCAACCGTCCTCGGCGCCATAGGGGGGATAGGCCTCGAGTTCGCCGCCGTATGGCTGTACGTGAGCCCTTGGTGGAAGCCCGTTGCAACCATGCTCATCGGCCGTTGATGGGCTTGCGATCACCGTCGGAACAATCGACAAGTTCGAGTCGCTGGCGGCTTGGTAGCTACATTTTCGTTAAATGCCATCCGCACTCTTTGTCTAGTTAAATATCACAGGTTATTGATATTATTATTTATATTTTCATTTAACGCAACAATAGGGGAGCCTGCAGATTAGGTATCGATCCATTATTTAACATAATATACATTATGCGCATGTCTAGATTGGGAGCCGTCCGTCTCGGAAACGGCTCATTGCCGGGAATTGCCCGAAACGATGCTGCGCGGACGTAACCGCTCTGGGACGTGCCCAGCCGCGTCGTGCCGGTTCCACCAACCGCCGCCGAGCGACTGGAACAGCGCGATCGTATCGGTGTAGCGCGCGGCCACCGCGCGGATGTCCGCGATGCGGGCGCGCTGATAGGCCCGTTGCGCGCTGAGCAGCGTCACGTAGGTCACCGCGCCGGTGTCGTATTGACGCTTGATCAGAGCGAGGCTCGCGCGCGCGGCCGCGAGCGCGTCGTTCTGCGCCTGGACGGCCTCGGCATCGTGGTCGAGCGCGGTCAGGCAGTCGGCCACGTTCTGGAACGCATTCAACACCGTGGCCCGGTACGAGGCCGCGGCCTGTTGGTACGCATCGATCGCCGCGTGTCGCTGCGCGCGCAATCGCCCCCCCTCGAACAAGGGCGCGGTGAGTCCGCCCATCACGTTCCAAACGCCCGCCGTCGGCCCGAACAGCGTCGAGCTCTGCAGCGATTGGCCGCCGAACTCCCCGTTCAACGTGAGCGACGGGAGCAGGTTCGCGGTCGCGACCCCGACCGCCGCGCTCGCCTGGTGCATCAGCGCCTGCTGCGCACGGATATCGGGACGCTGCGCGGTGAGCGCGGATGGGACGCTCACCGGCACATCCGCCGGCAACACCAGGTCCTGCAGCCGGATCTCGACCGGCGGCGTCGCTTGCGGCAACCGTCCGGTGAGGGCCGCGAGCGCGTGCCGGGCCGCGGCGCGCTGTTGCAGGAGCGCCGGCAGGCTCGCGCGCACGCTCGCGAGGTTCGCGCGCTGTTGCAGCACGTCGGCCTCGGTGCGAATGCCGATCGCATACTGGCGGCGGATCCGCGCGAGCTGCGCGCCCTCGAGCGCGACGATCCGGCGGGTCGCATCGATCTGCGCGTTCACCGACGCGAGCTGCACCGCGGTCGACGCGACGTTCGCGGTCAACGTGAGATAGCTGCCCTCGAGCAGGAACCGCTGCTCCTCGACCTGCGCGCGCAGGCGCTCGAGCTCGCGCCGCTGGCCGCCGAACACGTCGAACGTGTACGACACGCCGACCGTCGCCTGGAACACGTTGGTGATGAACCCTGGGAACCCCGGCGCGATCGACGCACCGCTGACGCGTTCGCGTTCGCCACCGAGCGTGCCCGTCAGCGCCGGCGCGAACGCGGCCGCCCCCGCCCGCAGGTTGTCGCGCGCCTCGCGCAGCGCCGCCTGCTGGGCGATCAGCGTCGGATGCCGATCGATCGCCTCGCGGATCAAGCGGTCGAGCGTCGGCGAGCCGAACAAATGCCACCATTCCCCCGGCAGGTCCCGACCGAGCTGCAAGCGCTGCACCCCTGCCCCGCCCGCCCCGGTCGGCGCCGTCGTCGTCGCGAGAGGGTGTTCGGTGTACGCGGTCGCGCGGGGCGGCGGTGGCGCACGGAAATCCGGACCCACCGCGCAGCCGGCGAGCGCCGCACCGACCACGAGCGCGATCCCGACGACCTCGCCGATGCGAGCGGGCGCGCTCATCGCGGCGACTCCGGGACCGGCCTCGGGGCCGCACCGGCCCCCGCGATCGCGGCTTCGACGGCCGCCGCCTCGGCGGCTCGTTCGCCGAAATGCCGGGCGACGCGGCGTCCGACCCACCGTTCGAGATCGTCGACCCAGGTGAACACCGCCGGCACCATCACCAGCGTGAGTCCCGTCGACGCGACCAGCCCGCCGATCACCGCGATCGCCATCTCCCTCTGGAACGCGGCCGTGCTGCCGACGCCGATCGCGACCGGCAGCATCCCGGCGATCATCGCGACCGAGGTCATCACGATCGGTCGTGCGCGCTTGTGTCCGGCCTCGAGGAGCGCGACGAGCCGATCCTTGCCGGCGCGCATCTCCTCGATCGCGAAATCGACCAGCAGGATCGAGTTCTTCGCAACGATCCCCATCAGCATCAGGATGCCGAGCACCGTCGCGAGCGAGAACGGGCTGTGCGTCGCGACCAGGCCGAGCAGCGCCCCCGCGACCGACAACGGCAGTGCCGCCAGGATCGTGAGCGGTTGGAACACCCGCGCGAACAACAGCACGAGCACGGCGAACACCAGCATCACGCCGGCGACCATCGCGAGCGTGAAGCTCGTGAACAGCTCGTGCATGTACTGGGCGTCGCCGATCTCGACGAAGCGCACGCCCGCGGGCGGGTGCCGGAAGATCGGCAGCGCGTGGATCCGATCGAGCGCGGTGCCGAGCTGCACGCCGCCGAGGTTCGCCGAGAGCATGATGCGGCGGTTCTGATCGTAGCGGCGGATGCTCGACGGACCCTCGCCGAACGCCAGGCTCGCGACCGCCTTCAACGGCACGGTCGCGCCGCTCGCGGTGCGCACCGGCAGGTCCTCGAGCGTGCTCAAGCGGCGGCGCGCGGACGCGCGCAGGCTCACGAGGATCGGGACCTGGCGGTCCGGCAGCGAGAACTTCGCTTCGTTCTGCGGCAGATCGCCGACCGTCGCGAGACGCACCGTCGCGCCGATGTCCGCGGCGGTCACGCCGAGCTGCGCGGCTTCGTCGATCCTCGGGCGCACGATCAGCTCCGGCCGCTGGTAATCCCCCTCGATGTGCGCATCGCGCAGGCCCTTCAGGGTGCGCATCTGCGCGATGGCCTGATGGGCGGCGCGCTCGACCGTGCCCGGATCGTCACCGACCGCATACAGCGTGATGTCGCCGCCGCCGCCGTTCGACTGGCTCTGGAACGTGAGCCGCGCGTCCGGGATCGCGCGCAGCTCACGCGACACTTGCGTCTCCCACTGCTTCTGGCTGAGTTTGCGTCGTGACGGCGGAACGAGCTGGATGTAGAGGTCGCCGGAACGGACCTCGCCGTCGTCCTCCTCGCCGATCGACTCGACCACGTTCTTCACCTCGGGGTGCCGCCGGATGATCCGATAGGCTTGCGCCGACACCGCCGCGGTGTGCGCGAGCCGCACGCCGGGTGGCAGCTCGATGTGCAGGGTCGACGACGAGGAATCCGCGTCCGGCACGAACGTCTTCGGAACCATCCCGAGCCCGACGATCGAGATCGCGAAGATCGCGATCCCGGCGAACAGCGTCTTGCCGCGGTGTTCGACCGACCAGCGCAGGGCCTTCAGATACCAGTTCATCAACGGCCCGTCCGCGCCCCGGAGTCCCGCGTGCGGCCGCAGCCCGTACGCGGCGAGCATCGGGCTGATCAGCCGCGCGACCAGCAGCGACATGAACACCGCGACCGCGACCGTGAAGCCGAATTGAATGAAGAACTGGCCGATCAGGCCGCCGAGGAAGCTGACCGGCAGGAACACCACGATGATCGTCATCGAGCACGCGACCACCGCCAGACCGATCTCGTCGGCCGCGTCCATCGCCGCCCGGAACGCGCTCTTGCCCATGCGCATGTGC
>JAJYAM010000105.1 GCA_021779535.1 Pseudomonadota bacterium | reverse complement strand
GTAGCCGCGCGCCTTCCAGCGCCGCGCGAGTCGCAGCGCGTTCGCGCGGTCCGCGAAGCTGCCGATCTGGATGGTCCAGTGGCCGTTCGCCGCCGGCGCCGCCGGCGCCGCCGCCGGGACGGTGGCGGGCACGGTCGGTTCCGCGGCCGGAGGGATCGACGCCGCCGGCGCCGGAACGGACGCCGCGACCGGTGGCGCGGCGCCGGTCGGCGCGGGCAGGCTCGCGGCCACGTCGACGGTCACGGTATGCATCGGCGCGGTGGTCGATGCGACGGGCGGGCTTGCGGCGCCCGCCGCCCGCGGCGGCGAGGGTCGCCGCGAGCCGGACAGCAGCTCCGGCACGACCAGCACCACCAGCGCGACCAGGATGATCGCGCCGACCAGCCGCTCCTGCATGCGTCTTTCCATCGTTCGACCCTTCCCTCAGCGAATGCCGTGCCGTTCGAGCCAATCGATCGCGGGACCGACGACGTGGAACGATCCGAACACCACGATCCGGTCGATGGCTGCCGCGGCGCCGTAGGCCGCATCGCACGCCGCATCGATCGACCCGGCGGTCGCGATCGGCGCCGTCGGGCGCAGGCCCGCGCGCGCCGCGAGCGCCGCCGCACTCTGCCCCCGCTCACCCTCGGTCGACACGAACCACCAGGCATCGATGCATCCGGCGAGCGTCGCGACGACGCCGGCCGCGTCCTTGTCCGCGAGCATCCCGCACAGTCCGAGGGTACGCCCCGCGACCGGCGTCGTGCGCAAGTTGTCGGCGAGCACGCGCGCCGCGTCCGGGTTGTGCGCGACGTCGAGGATCCAGGTCGGACCGGCCGCGGCGCGCGGGGCGATCACCTCGAACCGGCCCGCGACGCTCACCGTGCGCAGCCCCTGCTCGACCGATGCGCGCGAGATCGCGAGCGGCGGCGCGAGTTCCTCGAGCGCGGCGATCGCGGTCGCGGCGTTCCCGTACTGGGCCGCGCCGCGCAGGTTCGGCGCCGGCAGGTCCGTGAAGTCCCAGCGCGGACCCGCGTAACGCCAGCGCTCGCCGTCGCGGCGGCATTCGAATTCCCGGCCGAGGCGCTTCGGCCGGGCGCCGACCGCGCGCGCCGTCTCGACGACCACCGGCGGCAGGTCGCGGCTGCCGAGCACCGCCGCGCGCCCCGCGCGAAAGATCCCCGCCTTCTCCCGCCCGATCGCCTCGAGCGTGTCGCCGAGATATTCCTGATGATCGAGGCCCACGCTGACCACCACCGCGACGTCCGGATCGACCGCGTTGACCGCATCCAGGCGCCCGCCCATGCCGATCTCGAGCACCCAGGCGTCGAGCCGGGCCGCGTCGAACGCGAGCAGCGCCGCGAGCGTGTTGTACTCGAAGAACGTCAGGCCGACGTCGCCGCGCGCGCGCTCGATCCGCTCGAACGCCCTCACCAGCTCGTCGGCGTCGACGAGCCGGTCGCCGAGTCGGATCCGCTCGCGGTAATCGCGCAGGTGCGGCGAGGTGAACACGCCGACCCGGTAGCCCGCCGCGGCGAGGATCGCGGCGGTCGTCGCGACGACCGAGCCTTTCCCATTGGTCCCGCCGACCGTGACGATCGGCAGGTCCGGTCGCCGGAATCCGAGGTTCGCGAGCACCCGGTTCAAGCGATCGAGGCCGAGGTCGATCGCGCGCGGGTACAGCTGCGTCTGGTACGCGAGCCATTGTTCGAGCGTCGACGGAAGTGGAGTGGCCATCGGGTCCGGCCTCGCGCGGCGCTGCGGACGGTGCGTCCGTCAGGCCGGAACGCCGTCCTTGCCGAGGAGCATGCGCAGCAGCGCCGCGATCTTCTCGCGCAGCTCGCGACGATCGACGATCATGTCGATCGCGCCGTGCTCGAGCAGGAACTCGCTGCGCTGGAACCCCTCGGGCAGCGTCTCGCGGACCGTCTGCTGGATCACCCGCGGGCCGGCGAAGCCGATCAGCGCCTTCGGTTCGGCGAGGTTCACGTCGCCGAGCATCGCGAGGCTCGCGGACACGCCGCCGGTCGTCGGATCGGTCATCACCGAGACGTACGGCAGCCGCGCTTCGGACAGCCGCTTCAGCGCCGCGCTGGTCTTCGCCATCTGCAGCAACGAATACAGCGCCTCCTGCATCCGCGCGCCCCCGCTCGCCGCGAAACACACGAGCGGCATCCGGTGCTCGAGGCAGTGCTCGATCGCGCGCACGAATTTCTCGCCGACGACCGAGCCCATCGAGCCCCCGAGGAACCGGAACTCGAACGCGCACGCGACCACCGGCATCCCGGTGAGCTTGCCTTCCATCACGACCAGCGCGTCGCGCTCGCCGGTTTGCTTCTTCGCGAGCACCAATCGATCCCGGTAGCGCCTCGAGTCCTTGAACTTGAGCGGATCCTCGGGCTCGACGCCGGCCGCGAGCTCGACCGCCGAGCCCACGTCGAGGAACTTCGCGAGCCGCTCCCTCGCGTAGATCCGCATGTGGTGGTTGCACTTCGGGCAGACGTTCAGGTTGCGCTCGATCTCGGCGCGATAGAGCACCGCGTCGCAGGCGGGACACTTGATCCACAGGCCTTCGGGGACGGAGCGCGTACGCCGCTCGGTCTTGATCCGCGATGGGACGATGCGTTCGAACCAGGACATGGGCGCTATTAAACCAGAAGCGGAGCGAAGCCGCAGGTCGCCGCGCGCGGCGCCGGGATCGCGAGCTCCGCCGGATAGTCGACGCGCCACAGGTACAGGCCCGCCGCCGGCGCGGTCATGCCGGCCGCGCCGCGGTCCCGCGCGGCGAGCACGCCCGCCATCGCGGCGAACGGATCGGGCGCGGTGTGAACCGCGAGCAAGGTCCCGACGATGTTGCGCACCATGTGATGCAGGAACGCGTTCGCGGTCAGCTCGATCCAGACGAAATCGCCGTCCCGCGCGACGCGGGCCGACTCGACCCGCCGCACCGGACTCGGCGACTGGCATTCGGCGGCGCGGAACGCCGAGAAGTCGTGCTCGCCGAGCAGTGCCTGCGCGGCCCGGTCCATCGCGGCGGCGTCGAGCGGACGGTGAATCCACGCCGCGCGCGCGTCGGCGAGCGCCGATCGCGCGCTGCGGTTCAGGATGCCGTAGCGGTAGGTGCGCCGGATCGCCGAGTAACGCGCATGGAAGCCCGGATCGACCTCGCCCGCCCACTGCAGCGCGATCGAGCGCGGCAACCGCGTGTTCGTACCGAGCACCCACGCGCGCGCGCTGCGCCGCGCGTCGGTCTCGAAGTGCACGACCTGGCCCACCGCGTGCACGCCGGCGTCGGTGCGGCCGGCGCAGACGACGTCGACCGCGTGACCCGCGACGAAACCGATCGCGCGCTGCACCGCGTCCTGGATCGAAGGCGAGTGGGCCTGAAACTGCCAGCCGGCATACGCGCCGCCGTCGTACTCGAGGACCGCGGCGACCCGGCGCCTGGCCGCGTTCACGTCAGCCGGGCAGGGATTGCAGCAACCGCTCAGCCTCTTGTTTCTGGCTTGCGGAGCCTTCCTGCACGACCTCGTCGAGGATGCTGCGGGCGCCTTCGGGATCGCCCATGTCCATGTAGGCTCGCGCGAGATCGAGCTTCGTGCCGACTTCGCTCATCGTGACCGGTTCGAATTCCGTCGGCGCCGCGCCGTCCATCGGCGGCATCGTCGCCTCGTCCGGCCGCAGCGTCGTCGCTCCGTTGCCGGCGTCCTCGTGCAGCGGCGCGCCGACGTCGAGGTCGATCGCGGAATGCGCGCTCCGGCTCGCCTCGAAGACCTCGCTGGAGAACACGTCCTCGGCCGCGCGCGGCTGCTCGACCGTGTCGCCGCCGAGCGCGCCGGCGAGCCGGTCGAGATCGAGGTCGAGACCGTCGCCGACGCTTTGCAGTCGCGAGGTCGAGTCCGGATCCGGCCGCGCCGCGGATTCGGCGGCCTCGGGCTCCTTGAACGACGGCACCCTCGAGGTCGCGCCGGCATCCTCCGCGTCACGCAGCACCTGCGGGATCTGCATCGTCGGTACCGCATCCGCCGGCAGCACCGCGGTCTTGATCTCCGTGTGGCTGGAATCGAGATCGGCGATGAACGACGCCTCGAGCTCGCGCTCGAGTTCGGTGAGATCGCGGTCCTGCGTGCGGTTCTCGGCGTCCGCCATCATCCGGCGCGACCGTTCGTCGAGTCCGGCGACCATCGTCGCGGCATTCGCCGGATGGTCGGTCGGCTCGAGATGCGCGGCGCTGCCCGACTCCGGCGTGCCGGTGCGCTCGAGCCCCTCGAGATCGAGGCCCAGATCGTCGATCGACACCTCGGCGGTCTGATCCGTGGTCATGGCCTTGGCCTTCGCGGCCGGCGATCCATCGGCCGCCGCCGGGGCGAGCGCCGGCGATTCCGTCGTCGGCGATTCCGCGACGTTCGGTTCCGCGAACGACATGATCTCCGACTCGACCGTCGGCTCGTCCCGCTGCGGCATTTCGCGCGTCGGCGACTCGTCGGCGCCGCGCTCGGGCGCGTCGAGCACGAAATCGAGGCCCGAGTCACCGTGCAGCTGCGGCGATTCGCCGGTCGCCGCGGTCTCGTCCGCGTCCTTCGAGGCCGGCGGCTCGTGCGGGCTGTGCTCACCCGGCGGCTCGCCGAACAGGTCGACGTCGACGCGATTCTCGCCGCCCTCGAGGTTCAGGTCGACCGGTGCGCCCGCGCCGCGGCCGGCGCCGGTCGCATGGGCGAACAGCGGCTCTTCCGGGCAGATCTGCTTGCCCATGATCACGATCTTGTCCCACTCGCCCACCGGCGCGCGGTCGCGCGTCTCGTACAGCGACTTCGCGGTCTGCAGGAACAGATCCTTGTTGCCCCAGACGAAGTAGATTTCCAGGAGCTTCAGCCGCAGGTCGCGCCGATCCGGCTCCCGCTCGAGCGCGATGCGCACGAGATCGGCCGCCTGATCGTACAGGCCGTAGGCCATGTGGAAATCGGCCTCGGCGAGCGGATCGCCCTGATCGATGTTGACCGCGCTCTCGGTCGACATCGTGTCATCCGGCGACGGCGCTTCGGTCGCAGGCACCGGCTCCGCGGCGACCGCCGCCGCCATCGCGGGCGGGATCGTCGGCGCACGGTGTTCGCCCGACTCCTCGACGACGAACGACTCCTCGCGCGGCTTGCGCTGGCCGAACACCGGCGGCGGCTCGCGCGTCGCGGGCGCGGTGAACGAATCGAGCTCGTCGTCCTGCTCGCGCTGACGGCGCTTGAACGCGGCGAATCCGAGGCCGCCCGCGAGCAACGCGATCAATCCGCCGGGCAGCCACCAATTGCCGCTGATCCAGTCGAGCCAGGACGTCGCGGGCGGCGGCGCTTTGGCGGCCGGCTTCGCGGCGGGAGTCGCAGGCGCGGCGGCCACGCTCGCCGCCGACGCCCCCGCGGAGGTCGAGGCCGGTGCCGCCGCCACGGACGCC
>JAJYAM010000104.1 GCA_021779535.1 Pseudomonadota bacterium | reverse complement strand
GCAGCGGCAAGCGCAAGCGCCACCGGCAACCCAAGCCCCGCGCAGATCGCGCAGTTCATCCACGCGCGCCATGATCATTTCCACGCGCTCGGCAAGTCCGTCAAATCGCTCCGGGAGCAGATCGGTCGCACTGACCCCGACTGGAACCGGGTCGCAACCGATGCGGACCAGATCGAACGGCTCGCGGCGGCACTACCCACCTGGTTTCCGCAGGGTAGCGGCCCGGGTCACGGGATCAAGACCAGGGCACGAGCGAGGATCTGGGCGCAGCCCCAGGCGTTCGCGGTGGCTGCCAAGAACCTCTCCACCCGCGCGCAGGACTTGGCGCAGGCGGTCGGCAGTCACGATCCACGCGCGCTCCGACAGCGCGCGCGCTCGCTCGGTCAAGCCTGTGGGAGCTGTCATCATCGGTTCCGCGCGCACAGCAGCTGGTGGTAGATGGACGCGACCGTCGAGACGCCCGCAACACGACGCATCCGGGTCTGGGATTTGCCGACCCGACTCTCGCATTGGGCGATCGTGACCCTGTTTGGAATCTGTTGGTGGGCGGCGAAGAGCGATCACATGCGGTGGCACCGCATCGCCGGATACGCAATGATCGGCGTCGTGTGGTTTCGGTTGGCATGGGGCTTCTGGGGCGGACAAACGGCACGGTTCAGCGACTTCGTCCGCGGCCCGACCACCACGCTCCGCTACGTGCGCAAGCTCCTGAGCCGCGGTATCGACGATGCGCCGACGCCCCTCGGGCACAATCCGCTCGGGGCGTTGAGCGTACTCGCGATGTTCGCGCTCCTGGTGAGTCAAACCACGTCCGGCTTGTTCGCGGTCGACGTCGACGGCGTCGCCTCGGGGCCCCTGGCCCATTGGGTCTCGTTCGATACCGGTCGGCGCTTCGCTCACTGGCACGCCACCAATTTTCACTTGTTATTGGCGCTGATCGGCGTGCATCTCTGCGCGATCGCCTACTATCGGTTCGCGCGCCACGAGAAACTGGTGCCGGCGATGATCCACGGCTGCAAAGCGCCCGCATCAACCGCCGCGGCGCCGTACTTCGTCTCCCGGTGGCGGGCCGTGTGGCTCGCCGCCGGAATCCTGCTCGGTGTCATCCTCCTGGTGAACGCCCGGTGAAGCCGGATCACCCCGGCCCGTGCATCACGGCCGGCAGGTGCGCCTCCTCCGCCTCCGTGAATAGGCGCGAGCGCGTCAGGAACCGCATCCCGAGCGGACCTTCGATCGAGAACATCCCGCCGCGCCCCGGCACCACGTCGATGATCAGATGGGTGTGCCGCCAATACTCGAATTGCGCCGAGCTCATGTAGAAAGGCTGGCCGCCAATCTCGCCGAGCAGCACGTCCTGCGCCCCGACCTGCAGTTCGCCGCGCGCGTAGCACATCGGCGCGCTGCCGTCGCAGCAGCCCCCCGACTGGTGAAACATCAACGGGCCGTGCAGCGCCACCAGCTTGGCGATCAGATCGAGCGCCGCCTCGGTGGCGCTGACACGGTCCACGGTCATCGCCGGTCTCAGAAGAAGCCGAGCTTCTTCGGGGAGTAACTGACCAGCAGGTTCTTCGTCTTCTGGTAGTGGTCGAGCATCATCTTGTGCGTCTCGCGCCCAATCCCGGACTGCTTGTAGCCGCCGAACGCCGCGTGCGCCGGATAGGCATGATAGCAATTGGTCCACACGCGTCCGGCCTGAATGGCCCGTCCCATCCGGTAGCAGACGTTGGCGTCGCGCGACCACACGCCGGCGCCCAGGCCGTAGAGCGTGTCGTTCGCAATCGAGAGCGCCTCGTCCAAGTCCTTGAACGTGGTGACCGACACCACCGGCCCGAAGATCTCCTCCTGGAAGATGCGCATTCTGTTGTGGCCCTTGAACACCGTCGGCTTGATGTAATAGCCGTCCTTGAGATCCCCGGCGAGCACGTTGCGTTCGCCGCCGGTCAGGCATTGCGCGCCCTCCTTCTTGCCGAGATCGAGGTAGGAGAGGATCTTTTCGAGTTGTTCCTGCGAGGCTTGCGCGCCGATCATGGTCGAGGGGTCGAGCGGATCGCCCTGCGTGATCTGCCCTACGCGCTGCAACGCGCGTTCCATGAACCGGTCGTAGATCGACTCCTGGATCAGTGCGCGCGACGGACAGGTGCAGACCTCGCCCTGGTTGAGCGCGAACATCACGAAACCCTCGATCGCCTTGTCGAAGAAATCGTCGTCCTGGCGGCAGACGTCCTCGAAGAAGACGTTCGGCGACTTGCCGCCGAGTTCGAGCGTCACCGGGATCAGGTTCTGCGCGGCGTATTGCATGATCAGCCGTCCCGTCGTCGTCTCGCCGGTGAACGCGATCTTGGCGATGCGCGGGCTCGACGCGAGCGGCTTGCCGGCCTCGACGCCGAACCCGTTCACCACGTTCACGACGCCGGGGGGCAGCAGATCACCGATCACTTCCATCAGCAGCAGGATCGACAGCGGCGTTTGCTCGGCGGGTTTCAGCACGACGCAATTGCCGGCCGCGACCGCCGGCGCCAGCTTCCAGGTCGCCATCAACAGCGGAAAATTCCACGGGATGATCTGTCCGACGACGCCGAGCGGCTCGTGGAAGTGATACGCGACCGTGTCATCGTCGATCTGGCTGAGATTCCCTTCCTGCGCCCGGATGCAGCCCGCGAAATAACGCCAATGATCGATCGCGAGCGGCAGATCGGCCGCCATGGTCTCGCGAATCGGCTTGCCGTTGTCCCAGGTCTCGATGGTCGCGAGGTACTCGAGCTTCTCCTGCATCCGGTCGGCGATCAGGTTCATCGTCACCGCGCGCTCGGCCGGCGAAGTCTTGCCCCAGGCCACTTTCGCCGCGTGCGCCGCATCCAGCGCCAACTCGATGTCCTCGGCGCCCGAGCGGGGCACGTCGCACAACGCCCCGCCGGTCACCGGAGTGGTGTTCGTGAAGTACCGGCCCTTCACGGGCGGCACCCACTTGCCACCGATGTAGTTCTCGTAACGGGATTTCAGCGAAATCTTCACACGGCCGTGATTGCTCGGTTGAATCGACATGGATACGCCTCGCAGTGGTTTGACCCGATGACCCGATCCGGCGCGCGATCCGCCTCGATGCGTCGCGCGAAGCCCGATGTTAATCGTTCCTCATCGTCGCGTCCTGCGGCGTTGCGCAAGCCATGAGCACGCCCGGTCGCGCACCGTCCCGGGCCGGGGATCGCGAACGGGGTGTCGCTCAACCGCTCGCCGGGAGCTTGTCCTGGGTGCGGGTCTCGAAGTCGCGCGCGTCGTGGCGCTCGTGCAGCTGGCTCGCGAGCTCGCCGCTCGTTCGGTTGACCATGCGTCCGCGCCGTACCGCGGGCCGATCGAACAGCCGATCGGCCCATCGCTGCACGTTGCGGTATTCATGGACGCTCAGGAATTCGGCGGCACCGTAGATCCATCCCTTCACCAGTCCGCCGTACCAGGGAAATATCGCCATGTCGGCGATGGTGTAGTCGGGCCCCGCGACGTACTCGCTCTCGGCGAGACGCCGATCGAGCACGTCGAGCTGACGCTTCACCTCCATCGCAAATCGGTCGATCGCGTACTCGATCTTCGTCGTCGCGTAGGCGTAGAAATGCCCGAATCCGCCGCCGAGATAGGGCGCGCTGCCGACCTGCCAGAACAACCATGAGAAGCACTCGGCACGCGCGGCCGCGTCCGTCGGCAGGAACGCGCCGAATTTCTCCGCGAGGTAGACCAGTATCGACGCGGACTCGAACACCCGGATCGGCCGTGCGCCGCTGCGGTCGAGCATCGCCGGGATCTTCGAATTGGGGTTCACCGCAACGAATCCGCTGCCGAATTGATCGCCGTCGGCGATCCGGATCAACCACGCATCGTACTCGGCGCCGGCGTGTCCGAGCGCCAGCAGTTCCTCGAGCATGATCGTGACTTTGACGCCGTTCGGCGTTCCCAGGGAGTACAGCTGCAGCGGGTGTCGGCCGACCGGCAGGACCTTCTCATGCGTCGGCCCGGCAATTGGACGATTGATGCTGGCAAACCGCCCGCCGCTCGGCTTGTTCCAGATCCAGACTTTCGGCGGCACGTACTCAGGATCGGCCACGTTGCACCTCCAGGAATCGCCAATGCGCCACCGTTCGAAGGGCGGGAGCGAGGATCATCCTCGCGTCGTTCGCGCGGCCCGAGCTGCCGACCGCTTCGCTCATATTACATCGCACCGGGTGAACCCCTGAATAGCGGATCACGGCAAAGCGACCGCCCAACGCTCCGGCCTGAGCGCCGCCCGATGATCTGAAGTAGGATCGCCCCGTGCGACGAACGTCCCGGTGACCGGGGCGTTTCGAATCACGCCGACTCGATCGCCACCGCAACGAGGAGATGGGCGAATGAGCGAACCGACTTGCAATCGCCCGACGATCGTCAGCGGGAGCGTGATGCCGGGCCGGCGGCTGTTCATCGCGATCATCTATCTGGCCGGGTTTCTGCAAGGCAGCGACTTCGTGCTGATTCCGGCGCTGGGCAATACCCTGACGGCCGCGCCGTACCACTTCAGCAGCGCAAGCTATGCCTTGCTGTTCCTGCCGCAGACGGCCGGCGCCGTCATCGGCGCGAGCGCCGCGGGCTGGGTGCAACGTGTGCTCGGCATGGGACGTTTGTTCCGGCTGGGCCTGCTGACGAACCTGCTGGCCATGGTGCTCTTGCTCGGGGCGACGTATGCGAACCGGCAACTGGCCTATGCACTGATACTGGCGGAGACCTTGCTGCTCGGGATCGGCTTCGGTTGGACGCTCTCCGCGATCAACCACTACTCGGCGCATTTCTTCAGCAAATCCGCGAGCGCATCCATCACCCTGCTCAACGCGGTCATCGGCGGTGCCACCGCCCTGTCACCGTACTTTCTGACGCGGTTTCGCGCCGCGTTCGATCTGGGCGCCTGGCCCATGCTGCTCGCCGTGGGATTCGCCTGCGCGATGCTGCCGTGTTTGCCGGAAACCAACGACGACGATGGCGCTGATTTTTGGGTGCGCGGACTCATGCCGTTCGTCTCGATCGTGCTCATCTATGCCGTCTGCGAGGGCAGCTTCAGCAGTTGGTCCAGTGTCTATCTGAGCGCCGACAAGCATCTCGGCAATCGGGTCGGATTGCTGGCGCTGACCGGCTTCTGGGCGAGCATCACGTTGTTCCGGATACTGCTGGCGCCAGTGCCCGAGCGATGGGTCTCGCGCCGCACCTTGCTCTTCCTGTCCTCGGCCGGCATCGCGCTCTGCTTTGCCGTACTTCCGTTGCTGTCGGGCGCTTGGACCCTGGTTGGCGCATTTGCGCTCGCGGGCGCGGCGTGCAGCGTTTATTACCCATTCGTGATGAGTCTCGGTCTGGCCCGGTTTCCCCGGCAGCAGACGCAGGTCGCCGGACTGATCGTGGCCGCGCTGATGGTGGGCGAAGGACTGGGGTCCTACGGCCTCGGGCGACTGCAGC
>JAJYAM010000042.1 GCA_021779535.1 Pseudomonadota bacterium | reverse complement strand
CGTTTATACTCCCCCCGTTCGCCCATCGTGATCATCGGGGGAGGGTCCATGAGCGCGCAGCCCGATCAGAACCGTACTTTCGTGGATGCCGAAGCAGCCAGGCGTGCCCGGATCGATTTGGCAGCCTGCCATCGGCTGGCGGTGCGCTTCGGCTTGCACGAAGGCATCGATAACCACCTGACTCTGCTGGTGCCGGGGCGGCCGGACCGATTCTATCTGGCGCCGTTTGGCCTGCATTGGTCGGAAGTACGCGCATCCCACTTCATGGAAGTCGACTTCGACGGCACCCGCCGGGTCGGGGACGGGCCGGTCGAGGATACGGCGCTCCACATCCACCTTCCGGTCCACCGCATGGCGCCCCGTGCGCACTGCGTGTTGCACACCCACATGCCTTACGCCACCGCGCTCGGCATGCTGGAAAATCCCCGGCTGGAAATGGCCGTTCAGAGCGCCCTGGTTTTCCACGAGGACGTCGCGTACGACATGGACTACAACGGCCTCGCGTTCGACCGCAGCGAAGGCGAACGGCTCGCGCGCGTGCTCGGCGACAAATCGGTGCTGATGATGGCCAATCACGGCGCGCTGGTCATCGGCCGGACCGTGGCCGAGGCGTTCGATCGGCTGTATTTCCTCGAGCGGGCGTGTCAGGCCCAGGTGCTCGCGCTGTCCACGGGTCGTCCGCTGCGGCCGATCCCGGCCGACGTCGTCCGCAGAACCGTCGATCAGTTCCGCGGCGGAACCGAGGTCGGCGGGTCGCAGCGCGTGGAGCTGCATTTCGCCGCGTTGAAGCGCCTGCTCGATCGCGACGAACCGGATTACGCGGCCTGACGCGCGTACCCTCCAAGTCCGCCGACTCGCCCGGCTCGGCGTACAGCTGGCTGGTCGTGCTGCTGGCCGCCATTCTGTTCGTCAATTACGTGGACCGCGGCCTGTTGCCGACGGCGGCCGACCGGGTTCAAACGCAAGCGCACTTGTCGACGAGCCAGCTCGGCTTGCTGCTGTCCGCGTTCTTCTGGACCTACGCGCTGATTCAGATCCCGATCGGGTGGATCGCCGAGCGATTCGGCGCGGGCCGGGTCCTCGTGGTCGGACTCATCGTATGGGCGGTGGCGACGATGGCGTTCGGCGTCACCCACGCTTTTTCGGCGATGCTGGCGCTGCGCCTGCTGCTGGGACTCGGCGAGAGCGTCGGCTTCCCGTGTGTCTCGAAATTGCTCGCGGTGAACGTGTCCGTCGACCAGCTCGGCATCGCCAACGGGATCGTCGGCTTTGCGTACCTGATCGGACCGGCGTTCGGCACCTATTTCGGCGGGCTCGCGATCGCGCATTTCGATTGGCGCGTGACGTTCATCGGCTTCGGCGCATTGTCGCTGCTCTGGCTGTTGCCGTGGCGCCTGATCGGCAAGCGGCACGCGCGCCCGCAGCCGAGCCGGGCGGGCGATCCGGGCTTCGGGCAGATCCTGCGAAAGCGGGCGCTATGGGGCGCGAGCCTCGGGCACTTCTCGAGCAATTACGGCTATTACTTCCTGCTGTCGTGGATGCCTTATTACCTCGTGCGCGAACGGGGCTTCTCGACGACCGGGATGGCGGAGATCGCGGGTAGTGCGTACGTGGTGACGGCGCTGAGCGCGCTCGCCGCAGGCTGGGCGATCGACCGCCACGCCGCCCGCGGCGGCTCGCGCAATTGGGCGTACAAATCGCTGATGGCCGCGGCCCATGCGGGCGCGGTGGTCTGCATGCTCGGCATCGCGGTCGGGCCGCGACCGGTCGCGATCCTGCTGATCTACGTCTACCAGGCGCTCACCGGCGCGGCGTCGCCGGGCGTTTTCGCGATCCCGCAGATCCTCGCCGGACCTCGGGCGGCGGGACGCTGGGTCGGGGTGCAGAACTCGATGGGTAATTTCGCGGGCGTCGTCGCGCCGGCCGTGACCGGCTTCCTGATCGCCGCGACGGGGAACTTCACGTTGGCGTTCGTGCTCGCGGCCGTGGTCAGTTTGCTCGGCCTCTATGGCTGGTTGGTGATGATCCCCCCGATCGCCGAATTGCACTGGGATTTGCCGCCGCCGACCACCGGCGACGGCTGACCGCCCCGCTAATAGCCGCGCGTGTAGAGATACGCGACGACGCCGGCCGCGACCAGGCAATAGATACCGAAGAGGTGCCAGCGGCCGCGTTCCAGCCATCCGCTCAGCCAGCGCAGCGCGAGCAACCCGGCGACGAACGCGACGACCATGCCGACGATCGACAGGCCGACGACCGAGCTGAAATCGATGCTCGGATGGCGTTGTTTCGCCTGCATCAATCGCCACAGCTCGCGTACGACCACGGGCGGCGTGAGCACGACCGCCAGCGCGAAGCTGAACGCCTCGGAGCGCGCCTTGGAGATATCGAGCAGCATGCCGGCCGAGATCGTCGCGCCGGAACGCGAGAAGCCGCGAAAGGGCAAGCACAGCCCTTGCACGGCCCCGATGAGGCTGGATTGGCGCAGGTCCGGATCGCGCTCGGCAGCCGCGCGGCCGCGCGGGTGCCGGTCCCGGAGCCCGGTCACGAGTATCAGCAGGCCGCCGACGAGCAGCGCGGGCGAGATCCACTCCAGATGGCTGAACAAGTCTTCGATCTGGGCATGCGCGACGTTGCGCAGCACCGTCTTCTCGATGAGCTTGATCAGAACCTCGCCGACGATCGCGGTGACCGCCGTCGCCACCACGATCGGACCGGTGATGCGCTTGAACGATTCCAGGTCCTTCAGGTAAGTCGCCCGCCATTGGCGCCAGAAATACACCATCACCGCGAACATCGTCCCCGTGTGCAGCATCACGAGCAGCAAGGTCAGTGGCGGCGATGATGGATCGAGTCCCATGACTTCCTCGGCGACGACCACGTGCGCCGAGCTCGAGACCGGCAGGAGCTCGGCCATGCCCTGGATGAATGCGAGGATCACGATGTGAAAGATGGTCATTGGGTCGACGACCGGCGCGCGCCGATCCCTCGTTCGATGGACAGCGGCGGATTGTACCTGCGCGATCTCGATTTACGCGATCCGGAACGGCACGGTGCGCGGCTATAATGCGGCCTCTGCGGCGCGCCGCAGTCCCGCGCCTCACCCCCAGGCACTCCTGACAGGATGGAATGACGATGCCCGACTTGTTCGATCCGATCCGATTCGGTGATATCGAGGCCGCGAACCGCGTGGTGATGGCCCCTTTGACGCGCGATCGCGCGGGTCCGAACCAGGTGCCGACGCCGCTGATGGCAACCTACTACGGCCAGCGCGCGAGCGCCGGCCTGATCGTGTCGGAGGCGACCCAGATATCCCCCGGCGCACAGGGTTACCTGGACACCCCGGGCATTCACAGCGCCGAGCAAGTCGAGGGCTGGCGGCGCGTCTGCGATACGGTGCACGCGAAGGGCGGCAAGATCGTGTTGCAGCTGTGGCACGTCGGTCGCATTTCGCACGTATCCCTGCTGCCGGGCGGCGCGCAACCGGTCTCGAGCACCGCGCGCCCGGCGCGCGCGAAGACCTTCACCGCCAACGGCTTCGAACCGGTATCGCCGCCGCGCGCGCTCGATCGAACCGAAATCCCGGGTGTCGTCGAGACGTATGCTCGCGCCGCCCACAACGCGATCGCGGCCGGCTTCGACGGCGTCGAGGTGCACTCTGCGAACGGCTACCTGCTCGAGCAATTCCTGCGCGACAGCATCAACGACCGCGGCGACGAGTACGGCGGCTCGATCGAAAATCGCGTGCGCTTTCCGGTCGAGGCCATGACCGCGGTGGTCGCGGCGATCGGCGGGGGTCGAACGGGTCTGCGCCTCTCGCCGGTGAGTCCCGTGAACGATGCCGGCCAGGACAGCGACGCGCAGGCGTTGTTCGCGCACTACCTGGATCGGCTCGCGCCGCTGAAGCTCGCCTACGTGCACGTGATCGAGGGGGCGACCGGCGGTGCGCGCGACGTCGCGCCGTTCGACTTCGAGGCGCTGCGGCTGCGCTTCAAGCGCGCGAATCCCGGCGGGGCCTGGGTCGTCAACAACGGTTACACGCGCGCGACGGCGCTCGATGCGGTCGCGCAGGGCCGCGCCGACATGGTCGCATTCGGCAAGCCGTTCATCGCGAATCCGGATCTCGTGCAGCGCTTGCGGATCGATGCGCCGCTGAACACGCCGGTCATGGCGACGTTCTACGGTGGCGGTGCGCAAGGATACACCGACTACCCGACGCTGCCGGACGCCGCGGCCTCATGACCGGCCGCTGCCGGCTCGAAGCCACGCGGATTCTCCGCGGGCCCGCGGCTGTTGTATCGTACGGCCCCGGCGCCATCGGGTAGGAGCGGGTATGGATCTCGGTATTCGAGGCAAGCGCGCGATCGTGTGCGCATCCAGCCGTGGGCTGGGCAAGGGCTGCGCACTCGCGCTCGCCGAGGCGGGCGTTTCGCTGGTGATCAACGGGCGCGACCCGTCCGTGCTCGAGGAGACCGCGGCCGAGATTCGCCGGTTGCACGGCGTGCCGGTCGTGCCGGTCGCGGCCGATCTCGCCGACCCGGCGGGGCAGGCCGCGCTGCTCGCCGCGTGTCCGGAGCCCGACATCCTCGTGAACAACAATGGGGGCCCCCCGTTCCGCGATTTTCGCGAGCTCGACCGGGCGGCGATGATCGCCGGCGTCACGATGAACATGCTGACGCCGATCGAACTCATCCAGAAGGTGATCGACGGGATGAGCGCGCGCGGCTTCGGCCGCATCGTGAACATCACCTCGGTCAGCGTGAAGATGCCGCTCGCCGGCCTGGATCTGTCGAGCGGCGCGCGCGCCGGCCTCACCGCGTTCGTCGCCGGCATCGCGCGCACCGTCGCGCACCGCAACGTCACGATCAACAATTTGTTGCCCGGCAGCTTCGATACGCGCCGGCTGCGTCAGGGCATCGCCGCATCCGCCCGCCGCCGTGGCGCGTCCGAAGCGGCGGTCGCCACCGAGGACATGGCCACGATCCCGGCGAAGCGATTCGGGACGACCGGGGAGTTCGGCCATGCGTGCGCATTCCTGTGCAGCCAGCACGCCGGCTACGTGACCGGACAGAGCCTGTTGATCGACGGCGGCGCGTTCCCGGGCGCGTTCTGAGGCGTCCGGTATCGCAGCCGCCGGTTCAGGGCGGTTCGACGAGCGCCGTCCGGTCCACGGCCCGGACGTCGGTGAAGCCGCAGAATGCCATGGTCAGGTCGAGCTCGTTGCGGATCAACTCGAGGCAGCGGCGGACCCCGGGTTCGCCGAGCGCGCCGAGGCCGTAGAGGAACGCGCGGCCGATCAGCGTTCCGCGCGCGCCGAGCGCGAGCGCCTTCAGCACGTCCTGCCCGCTGCGGATGCCGCTGTCCATCCACACCTCGATCCGCGACCCGACCGCATCGACGACCGCCGGCAGCGCCTCGATCGTCGCCGGCGCGCCGTCGAGCTGGCGGCCCCCGTGATTGGATACGACCAACGCGTCGGCACCGGTCTCGGCCGCGAGGCGCGCGTCGCGCGCATCGAGGATGCCTTTCAAGATGAGCTTGCCGCCCCAGCGACGCTTGATCCACTCCACGTCCTTCCAGCTGAGGTGCGGATCGAACTGGGTGTTCGTCCACGCGCTGAGCGAGGCCAGGTCCTCCACGCCGCGGACGTGTCCGACGATGTTGCCGAAGCTGCGCCGCGGCGTGCGCATCATCCGCCAGCACCAGCGGGGTTTGGTCGCGAGGTTCACCAGGTTGCGCAAGGTCGGACGCGGCGGGGCCGACAAGCCGTTCTTGAGGTCCTTGTGACGCTGCCCGAGGATCTGCAGGTCGAGGGTGAGCATCAGCGCGGAGCATCCGGCCGCCTTCGCCCGGTCGATCAACCGTTCGACGAAGTCCCGATCCCGCATCACGTAGAGCTGGAACCAGAACGGCGCACCGGTGTGCGCGGCGACGTCCTCGATCGAGCAGATGCTCATCGTCGACAAGGTGAACGGGACACCGAATTCGGCGGCGGCGCGCGCGGCGAGTATTTCACCGTCCGCGCATTGCATCCCGGTGAGCCCGGTCGGCGCGAGCGCGACCGGCATCGCGACGTCCTGGCCGATCATCCGGGTGCGCAGCGAACGCTGCCCGATGTCGATCGCGACCCGCTGGCGCAGCTTCAGCCGCGCGAGTTCCGCGGCGTTCGCACGATAGGTCCCTTCGGTCCAGGACCCCGAATCGGCATAGTCGTAGAACATTCGCGGCACGCGACGGCGCGCGAGCCTCTGCAGATCCTCGTTGCACGTGATCACGCCCATCGTGGCCTCGTTCGATCCCGCCCGGCGCGGGTGGTGCGGCGCCGCTAGTGTAGCGAAATCCATCTCCGGTGGGCCGCCCGGGCGGGACTTCGCGCGGCGCCCCCTTGCCCGCAAAAGTCGGTCGGTGCATCCTGCACGCGACGCCAATCGAGGATCCCAGTTAATGAACGAAGCCGAATCGTCGCTCGTCCGTCGCGGCGGGGCGCGAGCCGCGCGCCGCGCCGCGCGCGCCGCACCGTTGCCGGACAACCTCCGTCCGGTCTCGCCGGGGATGCGGGGCGGACGCTACCAGCCGCTCACCGACGCGGACGTGGTGAGGATTCACCATGCCGCGCTCGACGTGCTCGAGCAGATCGGCCTCGCCGACGCGACGCCGTCGGGCGTCGAGTACATGACCCGCGCGGGTGCGCAGCTGACGCCGCAAGGACGCCTGCTGTTCCCGCGGGCGCTCGTCGAGGACACGCTCGCGAAGGCCGGACGCCGCTTCGTGCTGCACGGTCAGGATCCGAAGCACGACCTCGAGCCCTGGGACAACCGCGTGTACTTCGGCACCGCCGGCGCGGCGGTGCACATCGTGAACGCGAAGACCGGTGAATATCGCGATTCGACGACCCGGGATCTCTACGACATCGCGCGCATCGTGGACACCCTCGAGCACCTGCACTTCTACCAGCGATCCGTGGTCTGTCGGGAACTCGTGAACCCGATGGAAATGGACGTGAACACCGCCTATGCGTGCGTCGCCGGCACGACCAAGCACGTCGGCACGAGCTGGGTCCGTCCGGAGCACCTCGAGGCGAGCCTGGAAATGTTCCACTGGATCGCCGGCGGCGAGGATAAGTGGCGCGCCCGCCCGTTCGTCAGCCAGTCGAATTGCTTCGTCGTGCCGCCGCTGAAGTTCGCGTACGACGCTTGCCTGTGCCTCGAGATGGCCGTGCGCGGCGGGATGCCGGTGCTGCTGCTGTCGGCCGGTCAGGCCGGCGCGACCGCGCCCGCGGCGCTCGGCGCGGCGCTGGTGCAGGAAGTCGCCGAATGCCTCGCGGGTCTCGTCTATGTGAACGCGATCAAGCCCGGCGCGCCGGCGATCTTCGGCACCTGGTGCTTCGTGTCGGATCTGCGGACCGGCGCGATGTCGGGCGGAAGCCCGGAACAGGCGCTGCTGTCGGCCGCGAGCGCCCAGCTCGCGCGCTACTACGATCTGACCGGCGGCACCGCCTCGGGGATGAGCGATGCGAAGCTGCCCGACGTTCAGTCCGGCTACGAGAAGGCGTACAACCACGCGCTGGTCGGCAACGCCGGCGCGAACCTGATCTACGAGTCGGCCGGCATGCTCGCGAGCCTGCTCGGCTTCAGCATGGAAAGCCTGATCATCGACAACGACATCATCGGGGCGGTGCAACGCACGATCAAGGGTATCGACGTCAGCGACGAATCGCTGTCGATCGAGACGATCCGCAAGGTGTGCATCGAAGGCCCGGGACACTTCCTGGGCGCCGATCAGACGCTGCAGCGGATGCAGCGGGAATACGTGTACCCGGCCGTCGGCGACCGCACCAGCCCGAACGAGTGGGTGAGCCAGGGCCGGCCGAGCGTCGTCGAGCGGGCGACCCGCAGGCTCGAATCGATCCTGTCGAGCCACTTCCCGACGCACCTGCCGGAGGCGGTCGACGCGGCGATCCGGGAGCGCCTGCCCATTCGCCTGCCGCGCGAGGCGATGCGGCCGCCCGGCGGCGGCTGAGCACGCGCCGCCGCGCTCAGGCGACCAGCCGCAACAGCGTCTCGCGACCGAACTCGGCGTCGATGAAATCGGCGAGCCGGTCGAGGGTGTCGTCGAGCGTCGGTGTCTCGTGGCCGAACAGCGCATGCATCACCGCGGCGTTCTCGAACAGCCCGTGGGTGTACAGCGCGAGCGTCGCGCCGCCCTGCCACCCGCAACCCGCCCCGAGCACCGGCGTGAGCGCCGGCCCGCGGTCCAGCGTGGTCGGCGCGGATTCTCCGTGCCGGATCTCGTAACCGTCGTATTCGACGCCGTCGAGCGCCTTCCAGAACCCCCGGGTCGCGCGGAGGCGGTAGTGACCGCGCCGATAGCGCTTCTCGGCGGCGAATTCGGTCGTGTAGGGCAGCAGTCCGAGCCCCGCCGCCGCGGCCTCGACCCGGTGCGGATCCCGAATCTCTTGACCCAGCATCTGTAGCCCGCCGCAGATCGCGAGCAGCGGTTTGCCGGCCGCGACGTGCGCCGCGACCGCCGCGCCGATCCCACGACGCCGCAGCCACTCGAGGTCGGCGGCGACGTGTTTCGATCCCGGCAGGATCACGAGGTCCGCCCGCTCGAGCGCATCCGGCTCGCGCGCCCACCGGAGCCGCGAGTTCACGACGCGCGCGAGCGGCGCGAACTCGTCGAGGTTGCTGATCTGCGGATAGGCGACGATCGCGATCGTGCGCGCCGGGGCATCGCCGTCGCCGGCCGGGGCGGCGGTGCCGTACAGGCCGTCTTCCTCCGGCAACCCGTGCTCCCGCCACATCGGCAACACCGCGAGCGTCGGCACGCCGGTCAGCGCTTCGAGCATTCGCGGACCGGGATCGAGCAGCGCCCGATCGCCGCGGAAACGGTTCAGCACGAAGCCGCGGACGAGCGCGCGTTCCTCCGCCGACAGGAGCTGGTAGGTGCCGTAGAGATGCGCGAAGGCGCCGCCCCGATCGATGTCGCAGACGATCAAGGTCGCTGCGCGGGCGTACGCGGCGACCCGCATGTTCACGAGGTCGCTGGAGCGCAGATTGATCTCCGCCGGCGAGCCCGCGCCCTCGATCACGACGATCTCGTGGTCATCCAGCAGCGCGTCGAGGCTCGAGCGGATCGGCGGCCAGAGGTGGGGCGCGCGCGCACGCCAGTCGATCGCGGCGATCTCGTCGTGGCGCTGCCCGAGCAGGATCACCTGACTGTGGGTCGGCGTTTCCGGCTTCAGCAGCACCGGGTTCATCCGGACGTCGGGCTCGCAGCGGGCGGCGATCGCCTGGAAGTACTGCGCGCTGCCGATCTCGCCACCGTCGACGACCCGCGCGTTGTTGCTCATGTTCTGCGCCTTGAACGGCGCGACCTTGAAGCCGGCGCGCGCGTACCAGCGCGCGAGCGCGGTCGTGAGGAAGCTCTTGCCGGCGCCGCTCGTGGTGCCGCACACCATCACGGCGCGGCCGCGCCTAGCCACCCGGTGCGCCGTCGACCGCGGGTCGCCACAGCCACGCGCCGCCGTGATCGACCACGTCGATGCGCCGGCGGAACGCCTGCGACAGCCAATCGCCGCGCAACGCCTCGTGGACCGTGCCTTGTCCGACGAGACCATCCTCGGCGAGCACGATCAAGCGATCCGCGGTCAGCGCGAGCGACAGATCGTGGATCGCGCTCAGGACCGCGACGCCGCAGCCCTGGGCCTGCGCGCGCAGCAGGCGCACGACGTCTTCCTGATGCGGCGGATCGAGATGCGCGGTGGGTTCATCGAGCAGCAAGACCGCCGCCTCGACCGCGAGCACCCGCGCGAGGTGCACGCGCTGGCGCTCGCCGCCGGAGAGCGTCGAGACGCGCCGTCCGGCCCACGGCGTCGAGCCCGTCGCGCGCATCGCGCGATCGATCGCCGCATCGTCGTCGACGTCGCGGTGCGCGAGCCACCCGCCGTGCGCGAAGCGTCCGAGCGCGACGACTTCGCGGGCGGTCAGATCGGTCGCCCCCGGCGTCTGCGCGAGCCACGCGAGACGTTGCGCCCGCTCCCGGCGGCGCCAGTCCCCGAGGCGCCGGCCTTGCAGGTGGACCGTGCCGGCGCTCGCCCCGTGGAGTCCGGCGAGCGAACGCAGCAGCGTCGACTTGCCGCTGCCGTTGGGCCCGACGATCGCCGTCCAGCAACCCGCGGGAATCTCGACCGAGATGCGGTCCAGGACGACCCGGGTTCCGTAGCCGACGACGAGGTCGCGGCACGCGAGCGCCGGCAGCGGCGCGGGCAGCTCGGCGGACCGCTCAGGCATCACGGGTCCGGCGCCACAGGAGGAACGCGAGGTAGGCACCGCCGACGCACGCGGTCACCGCGCCGACCGGCAGCTCGGCGGGCCGCACGATCCAGCGGCTGACGAGATCGGCCGCGAGCAGCAGCGCGCCGCCGCAAAGCGGCGACGCGATCAACAGGTGCCGATGGTTGACGCTCAGCGTCTCGCGCGCGAGGTGCGGCGCGACCAGACCGACGAACCCGACGACACCAACCTCGCCGACGACGGCGGCGGTCGCGAGCGCGACGATCCCGAGCAGCGCCAGCCGCAACATCGGCAGCGACAAGCCGAGCGAGCGGGCGGTGTCTTCGCCGAGCGTGAGCGCATCGAGCCCTCGCGACAACAGGGTCGCGGGCAGCGCGCAGACCAGCAGCACGACGGCGAGGAGACCCGTCGCCCGCCAGCCGAGAAAGCCGGTCGTGCCGAGCAGGAACACCTGCAGCGTGCGCCACAGCTGCGGCTTCGCGAGCAGCAACAGCGAGGTGATCGCGGTCAGCACGAAGCCGACCACGATGCCGGACAACAGCAGGCTCGACGTCTGCACCACGCCGCGGGCGAGCGCGAGCGTGAGCACGATCGCGACCGCGGCGCCGACGACCGCGGCGCCGGTGAGACCGAGCTGGGTGGCCCACGCGAGCGCGCCGATCGACGCGCCGCTCGCGAGCAGCGCGACGGTGACGCCGAGCGCGGCGCCCGAGGCGGTGCCGAGCAGGTAGGGCTCCGCGAGCGGATTGCGGAATACGCCCTGAGCGATCGCCCCGGCGAGCCCGAGCAGCGCGCCCACGCACCAGGCGCCGATCGTGCGCGGCAGACGGATCTGCCACAGCACCAACGCGGTCTGCGAGTTCGGTGCGAGCAGCCAGTGGATCGACGTCGACACGCTCGTGGTTCCGATCAGCAGCCCACCGAGGATGAGCAGCAGCGTGACCGCGATGCACACGCCGAACCAACGCACGATCGGCGGTCGGCCCGCATCGGCATCCGCCGCGATCGCCGCCACGAAGGTCGAGCGCGCGGCACTCACCGCGCGTATCTCGCGAAGCAGCCGGCGAGCGCGCGCAAGCCGTCGGCGATCCGGGGGCCGGGACGCACGATCGTGTCCCGCACCGCGGCCGGGAACTCGCACAGGTGCCGCTCGCGCACGGCCCGGATGCCCGCCCACCCGGGCCGCTGCGCGAGCCGCCGCGCGTCGAGGCGCGAGACCACGATGATGTCGGGATTCGCGCGCACGACGAATTCCGGGTTCAGCAGCGGGAACAACCCGAGATTCGCCGGCACGATGTTGCGCACCCCGAGCCGCGTCATCAATCCACCGATGTACGAATCCGGGCCGGCGGCGTAGGGCGCCGGATCGACCTCGAAGTACACCGACGGCGCTGCGCCGTGTCGCGCCGCGATCGCGGCGGCGCTCACCCGCCGCACCTGTGCTTGGATATGGGCGATCAGCGCGGCGGCCCGGCGCGGCCGCCCGAGCAGCGCGCCGACGAGCCGGATCGACCGCGCGATGTCCTGGTATCGATCGGTTTCGATCGCGAACGCGGGGATCCCGAGTTCGCCGAGCCGGTTGGCGGCCCGTTGCGAATTGCTGAGCAACACGAGATCCGGGTGCAGGGCCACGATGCGCTCGACGCTGACCTGGTCGAGGTCGCCGACCCGCGGCAGGCCGCGGATCGCCGGCGGCCAGTCGTCGAACCGGCCGACCGCGATCAAGTGGTCGCAGGCGCCGAGCGCGCAGACCGTCTCGGTCAGTGACGGCAGCAGCGAGACGATGCGCCGCGGCGGGGTCGGCACGTCGACCCTGCGGCCGAGGTCGTCGCGCAGCACCACCGCTCCCGCGATGCGCGCGAGCGCGAGCGCGAAGCAGCACCACGCGGCCATCGTCAGGGAAAGTCGGGGGCGCGCGCCGGCGCCGCGGATGCCGATCATCGTCGAAGCACCTCTGCGCGCACCCGCCGTGCGCGACCCAAGCCATGTCGGTGCGACTCAGGTCGGTATACGGGCTCGCGAGGAGAATCTTCCGATTCCGGCCGGGTCGCCTTCCCACGCTCGCGCGCAGTGGCTTTTGGAGGACCTGGCTTGACTCGCCGACCGTTGCGGGGGCAGCGCCGGACTGGCCCCGAAGGCGGGCTTCACCGGCTTCCCGTTTCACCCGCCGGCTAAAGATGGCCGGCGGACTCCTGGACGCCGGGGCAGTCTGCCCCGGAACGGCCGGCGGGTCAACGCGCGCCCGGTCGGCGCGCGGGAGGCGTTCAACTGACCCCGGCGGAACCGAGCGGCAGCGTGCCGAGCAATTCGGCCGCCCCGTTCCACAGCACCTGGATGCCGATGCAGAACAGCAGGAACGCCGACAACCGCACGATGATCGTCGTGCCGGTCGCCCCGATCGCTTCGGCGATGCTCGCCGAATACCGATAGGCGACGTAGATCAACAGCGTGAGCAGCGCGACCGCGATCAGCGTTTCGATGAAGAACTCGAGCAGGGGCGGATGCAGGCCGCTCGGACGGCTCGCGCCGAGCGAGATCGCGACCGAGATCGTTCCCGGGCCGGTCGTGAGCGGCATCGTGAGCGGATAGAACGCGAGGCGGCTCGCCGGGATGTCGATCGAGCGCGGGGACGGCGTCTCGCTGCGCCGCTGCTCGGTCGCGTCCGGCTCGGTGAGCATGCGCCAGCCCGACATCGCGATCACGATGCCCCCGGCGACCCGCAGCACCGGGATCGAGATGCCGAAGAAGCCGAGCACGTACGCGCCGATGTACAGGGACGCGCTGACGATCGAGAACGCGTAGATCGCGACCCATCGCGACACCGCCGAGCGCTCGCGCGGCCCGAGTCCGCGGGTCGCGCCGTAGAAGATGAACGCGCCGGACAGCGGGTTCACGATCGAGAACAGCGCGGTGAACGCGAGCAGGAACGTCTTCAATGGAACGATACTCGTGCCGGAGCGTCGACGCGCGGCGCTACCGGGGCCGCCGACCGCAGGGTGAGCATCGTGGCACAGGGACGCGGTCGTCTCAACCGGCCTTCACGCGACCTTCACGACCACGCGGCCACGCACCCGGCCGGCCAGGATTTCGCCGGCGAGACGCGGCACATCGGCCAGTGTGGCCTCCGTGGTGAGCGCCGCCAGCGTGGCTCTCGGCAATTCCGCGGCCAGGCGGTTCCAGGCGGCGACACGCCGCGGGTGCGGACACATCACCGAGTCGATGCCCAGCAGGCTCACGCCGCGCAACAGGAACGGCACCACCGAGTGATGCAGTTCGCTTCCCCCCGCGAGCCCGACCGCCGCGGCCGCGCCGTGGTACTTCAACTGGGCGAGAACGCGCGCGAGCGTGTTGCCGCCGACCGAATCGACGCACGCCGCCCAGCGTTCGCTCTCCAGCGGTCGTTTCGCGGGGTCGGCGAACGGCGACCGGTCGATGACGAGCGACGCGCCGAGGCCCTTCAGGTATTCAGCCGTCTCCGGGCGGCCCGTCGATGCGATCACTCGATAACCGCGCGCGGCGAGCAGCGCGATCGCGACCGAGCCGACGCCGCCCGCCGCGCCCGTGACCAGCACGTCGCCGGTGCCCGGGGTCAGCCCATGCGCCTCCAGGGTCATCAGCGCGAGCATCGCGGTGAAGCCGGCGGTGCCGACCGCCATCGCCTCGCGGGCGGACAGCCCGTCCGGCAGCGGCACCAGCCAGTCGCCACGCACCCGCGCCTTCTGCGCCAATCCGCCCCATTGCACCTCGCCCACGCGCCAGCCGGTCAGGACGACGCGGTCGCCGGCCGCGTACGCCGGATTCTCGCTCGCGATCACCGTGCCCGCGAAGTCGATGCCCGGGACATGCGGATATTTCTTCACGAGTCCGCCGAGGCCCCGAACGACGAGTCCATCCTTGTAATTGACGGTCGAGTACTCGACCGCGACCGTGACGTCGCCGGCCGGCAGACCCGCCTCGTCGAGCTCGCGAATTTCCGCCGCGACCGATCCGTTCGCATCGTCCAGCAACAGCGCCTTGAACATGACTGCCTCCGAATGCTGCGATCCGCGCCATTATCGCCGATTGGCCCGACCCATCGGTCGTTCCGCACGCCCAGGCGCGGGAGAACCGGTCTCCCGGCGTCAGGGTTCGACGCCGAGCTGGGTCAGATATTCGTCGTAGGTGCCTCGGAAGTCGACGAGCGCCCCGCCCGGTTTGAGCTCGAGGACGCGCGTCGCGAGCGCCCCGACGAACTCCCGGTCGTGGGAGACGAAGACCAGCGTGCCGGCATAGCGCTCCAGCGCGATCTGCAGCGACTCGATGGTCTCCATGTCCATGTGGTTCGTCGGCTCGTCCATCAGCAGCACGTTCGGTCTCGTCAGCATCAGCTTGCCGTAGATCATGCGGCCCTTCTCGCCGCCGGAGAGCACGCTCACCGACTTCTTGGTCTCCTCCCCGGAGAACAGCAGCCGCCCGAGCGTCGCGCGCACCAGCATGTCGTCGTCCGCCTTGCCGGTCCACAGCGACATCCATTCGAACAGGTCGCGCTTGACCTCGAACTCGGCCTGCGGGTCCTGCGGCATGTAGCCGGGTTGCGCGTTCTCGACCCACTCGATGCGGCCCGCGGTCGGCCGCAGCTCGCCGGCCAGGCAGCGCATCAGCGTCGTCTTGCCGGCGCCGTGCGGACCGATGATCGCGACCCGCTCGCCAGCCTCGACGTTGAAGGTGAGGTGCTGCAGCACCGCGGCGTCGGCGTTCGGATAGGTGAAGCACAGGTCGTCGGCGCCGACCGCGGAACGGTAGAGCTTCTTCGCCTGCTCGAAGCGGATGTACGGATTCTGGCGGGACGACGGCCGGATCTCCTCGACCTTGATCTTCTCGAGCTGCCGCTTGCGCGAGGTGGCCTGCCGGGCCTTCGAGGCGTTCGCGGAGAACCGCCGCACGAATTCCTGCAGGTCGGCGATCTTGTCGCGCGCCTTCGCGTTGGACGCCTCGACGCGCTCGCGCGCCTGCATCGACGCGAGCATGAAGTCGTCGTAGTTGCCCGGGTAGATCTTGAGCCGCTGGAAGTCGAGGTCGGCGACGTGGGTGCAGACCTGGTTGAGGAAGTGCCGGTCGTGACTGATGATGATCATCGTCGCGTCGTAGTCGTTCAGGGTGCGCTCGAGCCAGCGGATCGAGTGGATGTCGAGGTTGTTGGTCGGCTCGTCGAGCAGCAGCACGTCGGGGCGCGAGAACAGCGCCTGGGCGAGCAGCACGCGCACCTTGAACCCCGGCGCGATCTCGCGCATCGGGCCCGTGTGCTTGGCCGCCTCGATGCCCGCGGCGATCAGCAGGCTCGCCGCGCGCGCCTCGGCGTCGTAGCCGCCGAATTCCGCGAACGTGCTCTCGAGCTCGGCGGCCCGCATGTAGTCGGCGTCGGTGGATTGCGGATCCGCGTAGATGCGGTCGCGCTCGCGCATCGCGCCCCACATCTCCTCGTGACCCTGCATCACGACGTCGATCACCCGCTCGTCCTCGTACGCGAACTGGTTCTGCTTGAGTTTGCCGAGCCGCAGGCCGGTCTGCAGCATCACCTCGCCCGCGCTCGGCTCCAGGTCGCCGCCGAGCATCTTCAGGAGCGTCGACTTGCCGCAGCCGTTCGCGCCGATCAGGCCATAGCGGTTGCCGTCGGTGAACTTGACGCTGACCTGCTCGAACAGCGGCTTGGCGCCGAATTGAATCGTCAGATTGGCGGTGGAGAGCATCGTGGTGTCCGTGGAGGCCGGGCGGCGCACGCGGCGCCGGGCAGAAAACGGGGCGCGCATTGTACCCGAGCGCAGGCGGTCGATTTGGGGTAATTTTCGCTCACCCGACTCGGCTGCCCCGGAACTCCCAGGACCATGCTCGCCAAAGCCCTCGTTTTGTCGTGGCTTGCGCTGCTCGGCGCGGCGCCGTGCGTCGCCGCCGCGCCGCACCCCGCGACGCCGCCCGCCGCGGCCACGGCGGTGACCACGCTCGTGATCGACCCGCGGGCCCCGGCGCATCCGTTCCCGCATTTCTGGGAGAAGATGTTCGGATCGGGCCGCGCGATCCTCGCGCTGCGTGATCGCTACCGGCGCGATCTGCGGATGACCAAACGCGTGACCGAGATGCGCTACGTGCGCTTCCACGGCATCCTCGACGACGAGGTCGGCGTCTACCGCGTGGGTGCGCACGGCCACCCGCACTACAACTTCTCGTATGTCGATCAGATCTACGACGGCTTGCTCGCGGCGGGCGTCAAGCCGTTCGTGGAGCTCAGCTTCATGCCGAAGGCGCTCGCCGCCCGGCCGCTGCTGCACGCGTTCTGGTACCGGCCGAACGTCTCGCCGCCGAAGAGCTACGCCCGCTGGGACGCGTTGATCCGCGCGTTCGCCCGACACCTGGTGCGGCGCTACGGGATCGACGAGGTCGCGAGCTGGTACTTCGAGGTCTGGAACGAGCCGAACCTCGACTTCTGGCGAGGCCGGCCGAAGCAGGCGACTTATTTCCAGCTCTACGACCATACCGCCCGCGCGCTCGCCGCGGTGAGTCCGCGACTGCGGGTCGGCGGTCCGGCGACCGCGCAGGCGGCGTGGGTCCAGGCGTTCATCGCGCACGCGGTCGCACACCACGTACCGCTGGATTTCATCTCCAGCCACGTCTACGGGAACGACAGCGCGCCGAACGTGTTCGGCACCGACCGCCACATCCCGCGCGATCGGATGGTGTGCCGCGCGGTCCGCAAGGTCCACCGGGAAATCCTCGCGTCCGCCCGGCCGGGGCTCCCGCTGATCTGGAGCGAGTTCAACGCGGCCTACGACAACGATCCGGCGGTCACGGACTCGGCGTACATGGGCCCGTGGCTCGCGACGACGGTCAGCCGCTGCGACGGCCTGACGAAAATGATGTCGTACTGGACGTTCTCGGACGTGTTCGAGGAACAGGGCGTGATCCGCAAGCCCTCGTACGGCGGGTTCGGCCTGATCGCGGAGCGAGGCATTGCGAAGCCCTCGTTCAACGCGTTCCGCCTGCTGCACCGGCTCGGTCATGTCCGTCTCGCGCTCGCGTCGGATGCCGCGCTCGCGACGCGGCGCAACGACGGAACGCTCGTGGTCGCGCTGTGGAACTACGCGCCGCCCGGCCGCCCGGGGCCCGCGCGCACCTTCAGCCTGCGCTTCCCCGGCGCCGGCCACGCGATCGCCGCGGTCACGCAAATCGACTCCCTGCACGGCGACTGGCTCACCGCGTACCGGCGCATGGGCTCACCGCGGTACCCGACCCAGGCCCAGATCGCCGCGCTACGGCAAGCGGCGCGGCTGCCGCCGCCGGTGTCGATCCCGCTGCACGACGACACCGTGACGCTGACGCTGCCCGCCTACGGCCTTGCGCTCGTCGCCGTGGGGCCCGCGCGGCCACGCGAGGCCGCGAACGGCGTATGATCGGCCCGGCTCGGGCCGGGCGGGACCGCGATGATATTCAGGCAACTGTTCGATCCGACGTCGTCGACCTATACCTACTTGGTGGGTGATCGGGCGACGCGCTGCGCGGTGATCATCGACTGCGTGCTCGAGCACTGGCAACGCGACGCCGCGCTGGTGCGCGAGCTCGGCCTCACGCCGGTCGCGATCCTCGAAACCCACGTGCACGCCGACCACGTGACCGGGGCGTGGTGGTTGCGGCGCGAGTTCGGCTGCCCGATCGCGCTCGCGGCCGCGAGCGGCGCGGCGGGCGTCGACCGACCGCTCGCCGACGCGGATCGGATCGCGTTCGGGCATCGGCATTTGACCGTCCGCGCGACGCCCGGGCACACGCCGGGCTGCCTGACCTACGTGCTCGACGACGCGAGCGCGGCATTCACCGGCGACTGCCTGCTGATCCGCGGCACCGGTCGCACCGACTTTCAGCGCGGCGACGCCGCCGCGATGTTCCGCTCGATCCGCGAGCGCGTCCTGACCCTGCCGGACGATTGCCTGCTGTATCCCGCGCACGATTATCGCGGACTCACGGTCAGCAGCGTCGCCGAGGAGCGCCGTTTCAATCCCCGGGTCGCGGACGGCGTCGCGGAGCGCGATTTCCTCGGCTACATGCGCAACCTCGGCCTGCCGCATCCGAAGCTGCTCGAGCGGGCGGTCCCCGCCAACCTCCGGCTCGGTGAGCCCGACCCCGGCGTCGAAGCGCGCGACCGCCCGAACTGGGCGCCATTGCGGTTCACGGTCGCCGGCGTCTGGGAGATCGATCCGGCGGGCCTCGCCGAGTGCGCCGACGAGGTGCTGATCCTCGACGTGCGCTCGACCGAGGAATTTCAGGGCCCGGCCGGGCACATCGACGGGGCGCGCTGCATTCCGCTCGATCAGCTCGCCGCCGGCGCCGACGACCTTCCGCGCGACCGCCCGATCGTGACGGTCTGCCAGAGCGGCTCGCGGTCCGCGCAAGCGGTCGTGTTGCTGCAGAAGGCGGACTTCCACCGGGTCGCGAACCTCGCCGGCGGCATGCTGCGCTGGACCGCCGAACATCACCGGATCACCCACCCATGAACCTGACCGAATCGCTCCTGCTCGCCCTGAAAGCGCACGGCGCACGCTTGATCTTCGGGATCCCCGGAGATTTCGCACTGCCGTATTTCGGGATCATCGAGTCCTCGGGAATCTTGCCGCTGTACACCTTGTCGCACGAACCCGGCGTCGGGTTCGCGGCCGACGCCGCGGCGAGGATCGGCTGTGCCCCCGCGGTCGCCGCGGTGACCTACGGCGCCGGCGCGCTGAACATGATCAATTCGGTCGCGGCCGCGTACGCGGAGAAGGTACCGCTCGTGGTCCTGTCCGGGGCCCCGGGCAAGGACGAAGCGCGCTCGGGCCTGCTGCTGCATCATCAGGCGAAGCGGATCGACTCGCAGTTCGAGATCTTCAAGGAGCTCACCTGCGATCAAGCGCGGCTCGACGACGCGAACCAAGCGCCGGCCGAGATCGCGCGCGTGCTGGCGAGCTGTCTGCGGCGATCGGAGCCGGTGTACCTCGAGATTCCGCGCGACATGGTCGCCGTCGATTGCGCCGAGGTGGTGCCGGCGGCGCCGGCGGTCCCGGACCGCGACGCCCTGGACACGTGCGTCGAGGACATACTCGAGCGGCTGTCGCGCGCGCGCGCGCCGGTATTGATGGTCGGCGTCGAGGTACGCCGCTACCGCCTGGAGCGCCGGGTCGCGCAACTCGCGCGACGGCTGGGGCTGCCCGTCGTGTCCGGCTTCATGGGACGCGGCTTGCTCGCCGACGAGGACATGCTGGTCGGCACTTACATGGGCGTCGCCGGCACACCCGAGATCACCCGCCTGGTGGAGGAATCCGACGGACTGTTCCTGCTCGGCGAGATCATCTGCGACACCAACTTCGCGGTCTCGCAGACCCGCATCGACATGCGCAAGACGATCCAGGCGCTCGACGGCCGCGTGACGCTCGGCTACCACACCTATCCCGAGATCCCGCTCGCCGCGCTGGTCGACCGGATGCTCGAACGGGTCGGCCCGACCGAGCGGCCGCGGCCGGCGCAGCGCCCGACCTTCCCGCGCGGGCTCGTCGCGGACGACGCGCCGATCTCCCCGAGCGACGTCGCGGTCGCGCTCAACGATCTGCTCGCTCGCCACGGCCGGATGCCGATCGCCTCCGACATGGGCGACTGCCTGTTCACCGCGATGGAGATCGCGCCGACACCGCTGGTCGCACCGGGGTATTACGCGACGATGGGCTATGGCGTGCCGGCCGGCCTCGGCTTGCAAGCGGCCACCGGCGAGCGCCCGCTGATCTTGGTCGGCGACGGCGCGTTCCAGATGACCGGCTGGGAGCTCGGCAACTGCCGCCGCTACGGCTGGGACCCGATCGTCGTGCTGTTCAACAACGCGAGCTGGGAGATGCTGCGCACCTTCCAGCCCGAATCCCGCTTCAACGATCTGGACCGCTGGGATTACGCCGGCATCGCGGCCGGGCTCGGCGGGGACGGCGTCCGGGTCGACACCCGCGCGCAACTGCAGGCGGCGCTCGAGAAGGCCGCCGCGACCCGGGGGCGATTCCAGCTGATCGAAGTCACGATCCCGCGCGGCGTGCTGTCGACGACGCTCGCGCGGTTCGTCGCGGGCGTGAAGCGCTTGAGCGGCTGATCGTCCGCATCGCGGCGATCCGCGGCAGCCGAGCCGCGAAATCTTCGCACCACCGGGGATTAAGTATTTTTCATGGGCACCGCGCGGTGCCATGCGGGAGAATATTTGATAATATTCGAATATATCCCGAGGCGAGTCCCGCTCTCCGCGCGCCGTTTCGTCAGCTCTTGAAAATCGACGGCCCCATGGCAAGCGAATCCAGCGACCGCAATCTTCTCTCCCTCGGGTCCGACGACAGCATCATCCGCAAGACGGAACTGATCATCAGCGGCGTGCTGCGCGGCGGCGTGCTGCTCAGCGTCGCGATCATCCTCGGCGGCATCTCGTGGTTCTTCGTGCAGCGCTATACGGGAACGCTGGTCCACGCCACCTTTCCGGATACGCTCCCGGCGGTCATGAAGGGGGTCGCGGCCGCCGATCCGCTCGCGGTCGTGGTCCTCGGCCTGCTGGTGCTGCTCGCGACGCCGGTGCTGCGGGTCGCCGTCTCGATCGTCGCGTTCGCACTGGAGGAGGATCGCACCTACGTGATCATCACGACGCTGGTGCTCGCGATCCTGCTGTTCAGCGTGTTCGGGGTCGGCTCCTGGCTCGGCCGGCCGACGCCCGCGGTGGTCGAGGACGCCCGGCTCGGGTTCTTCTTCGTCGTGCTGTTCGCCTCCACGTTCGCCGGCTTCATCGGCGCGCTGGTCGGCCTCGGCGGCGGCGTGTTCATCGTGCCGATCCTCACGCTGGTCTTTCACGTGCCCTTCGACGCGGCGATCGGCGCCTCGATCGTGTCGGTGATCGCGACGTCCTCCGGCGCGGCGGCCGCCTATGTGCGCGACCGGATGACCAACCTGCGCGTCGGCATGTTCCTGGAGATCGCGACCACGCTCGGCGCGATCTGCGGCGCGCTGCTCTCCACCGTGCTCAATGCGACCGCGCTGTTCATCGTGTTCGGCGTGGTGCTGCTGATCTCGGCGGTGCCGCTGGTGATGCGGCTCGGCGAGGAACTGCCCGCGAACGTGGTGAACCACCGCTGGGCGGCCAGACTGCGCCTCCCCGGCACCTATCCGGACCGGCGCACGAGTCAGGACATCGCGTACAACGTCGCGCACATCCGCTGGGGCTTCGGCCTGATGTACGTCGCAGGCCTGATTTCCGGCCTGCTCGGGATCGGCAGCGGCACGTTCAAGGTGCTCGCGATGGATACCGCGATGCGCTTGCCGATGAAGGTCTCGACCACCACCAGCAACTTCATGATCGGGGTCACGGCCGCGGCCTCGGCCGGGATCTTCTTTCAGCGCGGCGACATCGACCCGGCGATTGCGGCCCCGGTCGCGCTCGGCGTGCTGACCGGCGCGATGGTCGGCGCCAAGACGCTCACGCGGATGTCGAACGTGTGGCTGAAGCGGGTGTTCGTGCCGGTGATCGTGCTCGTCGCGTTGAACATGCTGGCGCGCGGCCTGGGCTGGCTTTGACCGCACGGCGCGCGTGACGCCGGGGGCGCCGCGGGACGCGCGAGCGCGGCGTCGTGCGCCGCGTCGCGATCAGGCGCTCATCATCAGCGGTACGGAACTCTCGCGGATCAAGCGACTCGACGTGCCGGGCACGAGCCAGTTGAGGATCTCGCCGCGCCGAAACGCGCCCACCACCAGCCCGTCGACCTGCGTGTTCCGCGCCTCGTCGAGCAACACGTAGGCGGTGCGCCGGCCGTCGGGCGCGACCATTCGATAGCGCGCGGCCGGGACCAGGGCTCCGAGCGCGCCCCGCGCCTTCTCCAGCACCGCCGGATCCTGCCCGACCGCGACCACGTCCACCGACTCCGCCGCGGCCAGGAACGGGGTGAACGCGGCGATCGCACGGCGCAGCGGCGGCGAATCCGCCCAGCCCACCAGCAGGCGCCGGCCGAACCCGTCGGTCCAGGCGGACGGCACCACCACCACCGGATGACGAGCGCGCAGCAGCGCCGCGCGCAGCGTGTCGCGATGCCCCACGGGCTGGGTATGCGGCGCAGCGAGCACGACCACGGCGGCGCGGCCGCGGTAGTGGCGCATCACCCGCCATTCGTCGCCCTTGAACAGCTCGACCGGCAGGTTGGCGGCGTGGTTGGCGTTCCAGGTACGGACGAGCGTGCGGACCGCTTCGGTCTCGGACTTCTCGCGCTCGACGAAGTGCTCGGCCTCGTACTCGCTCAGCTGTTCCTGCGAGGGCAGGATGATGGCGCCCGGGCCGACCTCGACGTGCGCGATCTGCACGGGCAGCCGCAGAACCTGCCCGACGCGGGTCGCGATGCCGAGGCATTCCGTCGCCCCGGTCGTCGAGGCGAGCAGGGCAAGAACGAAAGGTGCGTCCATGCCATTCAATCTAACGGCACCTTCCGGTGCATTGCAAATCC
>JAJYAM010000041.1 GCA_021779535.1 Pseudomonadota bacterium | reverse complement strand
CGCCGCCACGGGCGCCGCGGCCACTGGCGCCGCGCTCGCCGGCCGCGCGGTGGCGGTGGCGGTGGCGGTCGCCGCCGGTGCCGGCGATGGCGACTCGACCAATCCGGTCATCGCGGCCGGATCGAGCCGGGTCGCGAGCGGCTCATAGACGCCGATCGGGTGGCCGAGCCGCGCGGTCGCCGCATCGTCCCAGTGCCAGCACGCATCGCGCAGGAACCGCTCCGCCTTCGCGGCCATCTCCGGCAGCACCGGCTTCAGGTAGATCATCAGCGTGCGGAACAGGTTCAGGCCCTGGGTGCACACCGCGCGCGCCTCGTCCGCGCCGTCCGGGCGCTTCGCGATCAGCCAGGGCTTGCGCTGGTCGATGTACTGGTTCGCACGGTCGGCGAGCGCCATGATCTGGCGCATCGCACCCGCGTAGTCGCGGCTCTCGTAGGCTTCGGCGATCGGCGCGCCGCACGCGGCGAACTCGGCGAACAGCGTCGGTTCCGGCAGCGCCTCGGCGAGCGTCCCGCCCGCCGAGCGGTGGATGAACCCCGCGCAGCGGCTCGCGATGTTCACGAGCTTGCCGACGAGGTCGGCATTCACCCGGGACGCGAACTCCTCGAGGTTGAAGTCGACGTCGTCGAGCCCGGGACCGAGCTTCGCCGCGAAGTAGTAGCGCAGGTACTCGGCCGGGAACAGGTCGAGATAGCGGCGTGCGGTGATGAAGGTCCCGCGGGACTTCGACATCTTCTGGCCGTTGATCGTCACGAAGCCGTGCGCGTGCACGCTGGTCGGCCGGCGTTGCCCGGAGCCCTCGAGCACGGCGGGCCAGAACAACGCGTGGAAATACAGGATGTCCTTGCCGATGAAATGGTGCAGCTCGGCCGTCGAGTCGGGCGCGAAGAACTCCTGGAACTCGAGACCGGTTCGCGCGCACAGCTCGGTGAAGCTGCCGAGGTAGCCGATCGGCGCGTCGAACCAGACGTAGAAGTACTTGCGCGGCGCGTCGGGGATCTCGAAGCCGAAATACGGCTCGTCGCGCGAGATGTCCCAGTCCTTGAGCCCGAGCGCGAACCACTCCTCGAGCTTGTGCGCGACGCTGCGCTGGACGGCGCCGCCGGCCATCCACGCCTTCAGCCGATCCTCGAACGCGCTGAGCCGGAAGAAGTAGTGCTCGGAATCGCGCTGGACCGGCGCCGTGCCGCTGATCACCGAGACCGGGTCCTTCAGGTCGGCCGGCGTATAGGTCGCTCCGCAGACCTCGCAGCTGTCGCCGTACTGATCGGCCGCGCCGCAGTTCGGGCAGGTGCCCCTCACGTACCGGTCCGGCAGGAACAGGTTCGCGCTCGCGTCGTAGGCCTGCCGGATCGTGCGGCGATCGATGAAGCCGCGCTCGCGGAGCGTGAGGTACATCCGGCGGCACACCGCCTCGTTCGCGGCCGAGTGGGTCGAACCGAAGTGATCGAGCGAGATCAGCATCCCGGCGAGGTCGCGCGAGTGCTCGGCGTGCACGTCGGCGATCATGCGTTCCGGCGCGAGCCCCTCGGCCTGCGCCTTCAGCATGATCGGCGTGCCGTGCGTGTCGTCGGCGCACACGTAGTGGCACTCGTGTCCGCGCAGGCGTTGGAATCGGACCCATACGTCCGTCTGCACCGCCTCGAGCACGTAGCCGAGGTGGATCGGGCCGTTCGCGTAGGGCAGGGCGCTCGTGACGAGGATTCGGCGTTTCGCGGTCATGGCCGCCGATTATGCCATGCGCGCCGGGCGGCCGGCGCGACCGCGATCCCGCGCCGCCGGCGGCGCGGCGCCTAGGTCGCGTCCCGGTATTGCTCGAATTTCGACTTGCTGATCGCCTTGCGGTACGCCTCCTGGCCGCTGATCGCGCGGTCGGCGAGCAGCTGCTGGATCGCCGAGTCCATCGTGCGCATCCCGACCTGGCTGCCGCTCTGCATCGCGTTCTCCAGCTGATCCATCTTGCCCTGGCGGATCAGGTTTGCGACCGCCGGGGTGTTGATCAGGATCTCGAGCGCCGCGACGCGTCCCCGCCGGTCGGCGCGCGGGATCAGCTGCTGGGACACGACGCCCCGCAAGCTCGTCGACAGCATCGTGCGCACGTGCGGCTGCTTGTCCGCGGGGAACACGTTGACCATGCGGTCGACGGTCGCGGCCGCGCCGTTCGTGTGCAACGTGCCCATCACCAGGATGCCCATCTCGGCCGCGGTCACCGCGATGCTCATCGTCTCGAGGTCGCGCAACTCGCCGACCAGGATCGCGTCGGGGTCCTCGCGCAGGGCCGAGTGCAGCGCCGCCGCGAACGACGGCGCGTGGACGCCGATCTCGCGCTGGCTGATCAGGCAGCTCTTGCGCGAGTGCACGAACTCGATCGGGTCCTCGATCGTGAGGATGTGCCCCTTCGTGTTCGCGTTCAGGTCGTCGATCATCGCCGCGAGCGTGGTCGACTTGCCGGAGCCGGTCTTGCCGGTCACGAGGATCAGCCCGTTGTTCGCCTGGGTGAGCGCGCGCACCGACGCGGGGAGCCCGAGCTCGTCCATCGTGCGCGCGGTCGAGGGAATCGCGCGGAACACCGCACCCATCCCGTTCAAGTGACGCATCACGTTCACGCGGAAGCGGGCGACGCCCGGCATCGCGTACGCGAAATCGGTGCCGTCCTTCGACTCGAAGCGCTGCAACGCGATCTTCGGAATGATCTCGTAAAGCGCCTTTCTGACCATCTCCTGGTCGAGCGGCTTCGGGTCGAGCGCCTGCAGGTCGCCGTACAGCCGGATCCGCGGCGGGTCGCCCGCGATGAAGTGCAGGTCCGAGCCGTTCTGCTCGAGCACGCGGGTCAGGTAGGCGTCGATCGCCGCCATGGACGCCTCAGGCGCTCGCCGCCGGATCGGTCTTCGCGACCGCGACCGCGTCGGTGGCGAAGCGCTGGAACTGCCGCTTGTCGGTCGCGTATCCGTACGCGTCGTCGGGGTCGACCTCCTTCGCGTTGATGGCCGCGAGCAGCGCCTGGTCCATCAACTGCATCCCGTAATCCTTGCCCATCTGCAGCTGGCTCGGGATCTGGTGGGTCTGGTCGGTCATGACCAGCTTCGCGATCGCCTTGGTCACGATCATGATCTCGCAGACCGCGCGCCGCGCGCGCTGATCGGGCGTCTTCACGAGGATCTGCGTGATCACCGCGATCAAGCTCTGCGACAGGAAGCTCTTCGTCTGTTCGCGCTCGTCGATCGGCAGGGCGTCGATCATCCGGTCGATCGTCTTGGTCGCGCTGGTCGTGTGCAGCGTGCCGAGCACCAGGTGACCGGTCTCGGCGGCGGTCATCGCCATCGAGATCGTTTCGGCGTCGCGCAGCTCGCCGACCAGGATCACGTCCGGATCCTCGCGCATCGCGGCGCGGACGCCCTCGGCGAAGCTCGGCAGGTGCGTCCCGAGCTCGCGCTGGATCACCTGGCTCGTCTTGCTCCGATGCACGAACTCGATCGGGTCCTCGAGGCTGATGATGTTCAGCGCGCGCGTCGAGTTCAGGTAGTCGATCATCGCCGCGAGCGTGGTCGATTTGCCCGCGCCGGTCGACCCGGTCACCAGGATCATCCCCTGGTGCTGGTCGCAGAGCTTGCGCACGATCGGCGGCAGCCCGAGTTGCTCGATGCTCGGCATCGTGGTCGGGATCGAGCGGAACGCGGCGCCGATTCCGGTCTCCTTGCGGAACACGTTCACGCGGAACCGTCCGCCGTCGGTGGAGACGTACGAGAAATCCAGATCGTTGCCGCCGCGCAGCTGCGCGACCTGCGTCTGCGTGAGCACCTCGGTGATGTAGCTCTCGAGCTCGGTGTCACCGAGGCTGCGGAACTTGATCGGCAGGAGGTCGCCGTGCATGCGCAGCATCGGCGGGACGCCGACCGCCAGGTGCAGGTCGGAGCATCCTTGTGCGAGGCCGAGCTTGAGGAACGCGTCGATTCTCGCCATCGGGACTCCTCGGCTACCCGGCGCCGCCGAGCTGTTCGAGCGCGATGCGCAGCTCGTCCATCGTCTGGATGCGCTTCGCCTTGTCGAGCGCCATGCACCGGAGCACGAGCTCGTTCAGCGGCGGCGGCAGGTCCTTGTTGATCTCGTTCGGCGGCCGCGCCTTGCCCTGGACGTGCTGGTACATCACCGACATGTGGTCGCCGCGGCTGTACGGCGGCACGCCGGTGAACATCTCGTAGAGGATCACGCCGAGGCTGTAGATGTCGGCGCGCGCGTCGACCTTCTTGCCGAGGATCTGCTCGGGAGCCATGTACTTCGGCGAGCCGATCACGTAGCCGGTCTTCGTCAACTGCGTGTCGCTCTGGCTCTGGGCCGCGGCGACGCCGAAGTCGACGATCTTCAGGAGCCCCGCGTCGTCGATCAGCACGTTCGCGGGCTTCAGGTCGCGGTGGACGATCCCGGCCTGATGCGCGACCGCCATGCCGGTCGCGATGTCGATCCCGAACTGCATCGCCCGGTCGAGCGGCAGCGGCTTCTCGTGCACGATCTCCGCCCCGAGCGTGTGCGACGGGAAGTATTCCATCGAGATCGCGTAGTTGCCGCGGATGTACAGGAAGTCGTAGATCCGGATCACGTTCTTGTGGGTGATCTTGCGGCTGTAGCGCAGCTCGTGGACGAAGCGCTTCATCATCTCCTCGTCGGTGGAGACGTTCGGGTTCAGGAACTTCAGGATCAGCCGTTCCTCGACGATCGTGTCCTCCATCAGCAGCACGGTGCCGAACGCGCCCTTGCCGATCTTCTCGATGTACTTGTAGCGGCCCTCGATGATGTCGCCCGGCTGCAGCGTCGAGATGTCGAGCCGCGCGCCGTGCAGGTCCTGCTCCTTCACGAGCGTCGAGAGGTCCTGGCTCTCGACCAGCAGGGTCTTCGACTGCTCCTGCATCATCGCCGCGCGCTGGTTCGCCGCGAGTTGCTGCGTCGAGAAGCGGTTGTCGATCTCCTGGAGCGCGCGCTCCGCGGCGCCGACGGTCACCGCGTCGCCGGTGTTCACCGCGCTGTGCAGCCGCATCCGGATCGTGTTCGCGCGGCGCTCGTCCGCGAGCTTCGCGAGCGCCGCGATCGCCTCGACGCGGATGTCCGCCTCCGGCCGCTGCAGGAGCGGCAGCAGCTGGTCGACGTGGCGCTGATCGCCGAGCCTGCCGAGCGCCCGGATCACGGTCGGCAGGCGCTTCGGCTCGCGCCCGCCGAGCATCTCGACGATGCGCGGCACCGCCTTCGTGCCGCCGATCTCGGCGAGCGCATCGACCGCGCGCTCGCTGACCCACCAGTCGCTGTCCCGGGTCGCCTCGATCAGGTGCGCGATCGCGCGCTCGTCCTTGGTCTGGTTCAGGATCTCGATCGCGGCGCGCCGGATGTCCTCGTTCTCGTCCTTCACGAGCTCGAGCACGGCCTCGACCACGCGCGGGCCGCCGATCTTGCCGAGCGCATCGGCGGCGCGCGTGCGGACCCACCAGTCCGAGTCGGCGAGCACCTCGAGCAGGTGTTTCACCGACTTCGAGGTGCCGACCTCGTTCAGCACCTCGACCGCGGCGCGCCGTGCGAACTCGTTCTCGTCCTTCAGCACGTCCACCAGGTATTTGACCGTCTCCGGGTGGTTCGCCCGCACCAGCAGATCGACCGCCTTGTTCTGCACCTCGATGTCGGGGTCGCGCAGCATCGAGCACACCAGCGGCAGGTCGAGCGGGCCGTCCATCCGCGCGAGCGCCGACAGTGCCGCCGAGCGGACGAACTTGCTCGAGTCCTTGAGCTGCCGCTGCAGCGCGGCCTGGACGTCCGTCCGGTTGAAGTTCGCGAGCAGGTTGATGATGTGCACCCGCACGACCGGATCGCGACCCTCGAGCCGCGGCAACAGATCGTCGATCGAGTTCTCGTCGGCGATTTCGCCGATGATCTTGAATACGCCGGTGCGCTCGCTCGACTCGAGCGAGTACGCGGCGCTCAGCAGGTCCCGGACCGCGAAACGGCTCTTCTGGGCGGAGATCACCTCGAGCAGCGCCTGCTTCGGCATGTTCGGCTTGCCGAGGGCGTCGAGCAGCGCCTGCAGCGGGTAACCGTGGCTCGACGACAGCGCCCAGGCGATTCCGGTGATCGCCCGCTGGCTCGCGGTCGTCATCGCTTTCAGCAGCAGCGGCGCGGTCTTCGCGTCGAGCAGCTGCGCGAGCGCATCGACGTACGCGGCCGATTCGCGCTTGTCGCTGCTCCCGAGCGCCTCGACGAGCGGGTCGATCGCGTTCGGCCCGAGACTGGCGAGCTTCGCGATCGCTTTCTGCGCCGCGGGGCTCGCCGGATCCCCGCTGGCGCGCAGTTCGGCGATCAGGCGGTCGGCTCGGTAATTGGCGAATAAGCTCATTGAGATCGGGGGCTCTCCAATGCGGACGATTATGCCACACGCCCCGCCGGCGCCCGGCGGCGGCGTGCGGTCCGCGGGCGAGGTGAGGTAGAATCCGCGGTTACCATGAACGCAACGTCCTCTGTCGAGGCGGCCGTCCGCGACCGCCTGCGCTCTTACGTCGATCCCTATCTCGGCATCACGCTCGAAGAAGCGAAGGCGATCCGCGAGGTTCGCGCCACCCCCGACGAAGTCGTCGTCGAACTGACCCTGGGCTTCCCCTGCGCCGATTATGACCGGGAACTGCGACCGGCGCTGCAAGCGCACCTCGCGGCGGCGCTCGCCGGCGCCCGCTGGTCGCTCTCCCTGCGCGCCGAGATCATCGCCCACGCGGTGCAAAAGACCCTGAAGCCGCTCGACCGGGTCAAGAATATCGTCGCCGTCGCATCCGGCAAGGGGGGCGTCGGCAAATCGACGACCGCCGCCAACCTCGCGCTCGCCTGGGCCTCGCAGGGGGCGCGGGTCGGATTGCTGGATGCGGATATCTACGGGCCGAGCCAACCGCAGATGATGGGGCTTGCGGGGCAGCGGCCCGACACCCCCGACGGCCGGCAGTTGACGCCGCTCAACGCCTATGGCGTCGAGGTGATGTCGATCGGTTTCATGATCGACGTCGAACAGCCGATGGCCTGGCGCGGCCCGATGGTCACCCAGGCGTTGACCCAGCTGCTCGGCGACACCATCTGGGGCGACCTCGACTACCTCGTCGTCGACATGCCCCCGGGGACCGGCGACATCCAGCTCACCCTGTGTCAGCGCGTTCCGGTGGCCGGCGCGATCATCGTGACGACGCCGCAGGACATCGCGCTGCTCGATGCGCGCAAGGGCTTGAAGATGTTCGAGAAGGTCATGGTGCCGGTGCTCGGGGTCGTCGAGAACATGAGCGCCCACGTCTGCCCGGCCTGCGGCCACGTCGAACACGTCTTCGGCAGCGGCGGCGGTGCGCGGATGGCCGCCGAGTACGGCGTCGAGCTGCTCGGCGAGCTGCCGCTCGACCTGCGGATCCGGGAGGACGTCGACGGGGGCCGGCCGACGGTGATCGCCGATCCCGAGGGCCCGCGGGGGCTCCTGTACCGGCAGATGGCGCGTCGCGCGGCCGCGCGCCTCGCGCTGCGCAACAAGGACTACAGCCGCGCGTTCCCGAAGATCTCGGTCGAAGCGACCTGATGAGCATCAAGAGCGACCGGTGGATCCGCCGGATGGCGGCGGATCACCGGATGATCGACCCGTTCAGCCCCACCCAGGTGCGCGTCGCCGACGGCCACAAGATCGTCTCGTACGGCACCTCGAGCTACGGCTACGACGTGCGCTGCGCGGACGAGTTCAAGATCTTCACCAACATCAACTCGACGATCGTCGATCCCAAGGGCTTCGACGAGAAGTCGTTCGTCGATTTTCGGGGTCCGGTCTGCATCATCCCGCCGAACTCGTTTGCGCTCGCGAGCACGGTCGAGTACTTCCGGATCCCGCGCAGCGTGCTCACGGTCTGTCTCGGCAAGTCCACGTACGCGCGCTGCGGGATCATCGTCAACGTGACGCCGCTCGAGCCCGAGTGGGAAGGGCACGTGACGCTGGAATTCTCGAACACCACCCCGCTGCCGGCGAAGATCTACGCGAACGAGGGGGTCGCGCAGATGCTGTTCTTCGAGTCGGACGAGGTCTGCGAGACCTCGTATCGCGACCGCGGCGGCAAGTACCAGGGACAGCGCGGAGTCACGCTGCCGAAGACCTGAGCGGATCGCCCGCTCAGTGCGAGAAGCGCCGGATCCGCATCTCGAATTCCAGCTTGCCGCCCCGGGTGCGCTCCGCGCGCACCGGCACGTAACCCAGCGACGGCGCGAACCACATCGTCAGCACGCGATCGCCGTCCGGCCGGCGGCTGGTGACGACGATCGTGTCGAGCTCGCCGAGCGCGGTCGCGATCCGTTGCTCGCCGACGCGGCGGTAGTCGAAGTCCTTGATCTGGTCCTTGTCGATGATCCAGAACGTCGAGGGCAGGTGGCCGGCGCGCAAGTCCTGCATGACCTGGATCTGGATCGACATCAGGTCCTGGGTGTCGTCGCGCAGCGCGAGATCGACCGGCTTGCCGGTGACGGTGCCCTGCGCCCGGTGCGTGCTCCAGTCGAAGTCCAGGTGGATCCTGGAGTCGCCGTCCTGGGCCTCGTACGCCATCGGGCGCACCTCGCGGCCGTCGACCCGCAGCCAGCTCTTCTGAACGACGTCGTGCCGATAGATCAACCGGAAGATCCCGCCCGCGCGGATCCGCCAGGTGTAGACGTAGCGCCCGGGCGCCGCGCCGGGCACCAGATCGAGGTCGCTGGTACCGACGTCGATACTCTTCCAGCGCGCGACGTAGTGCGCCGAGAACGGCTGCGGCAGGCCGGAGTCCGCGGTGCCGCCGGCAGGCGGCGCCGACGCCGCCGAGGCGGGCTGTGCCGACGACGGTTGCGCGAGCGCCGCGACCAGGGTGACGGCGGCGAGCGCTCGCGCGAGGGCGGCAGCGGCGGCAATCGTGGGTCGATTCATGCAGCCTCCAGGCGGTCGAACCGCAGCGGTCCGGTGAGCGCCCGGCCGTCGAGCCAGGCGCGGCCGTCGCGGCACGCGAGGCGCCCTTCGCCATACCAGCGGACCGCGAGCGGGTAGATCTGGTGCTCGAGCGTGAGCACGCGCGCCGCGAGTCCCGCTTCGGTTTCCCCGGGCGCGACCGCGAGGCGCGCCTGGAGCACCGCCGGACCCGCATCGAGGTCGGCGGTCACGAAGTGCACGGTCGCGCCGTGCTCGGCGTCACCGGCCGCGAGCGCGCGGCGATGGGTGTGCAGGCCCGGGTATTTCGGCAGGAGCGACGGATGGATGTTGAGGATCCGGCCGGCGTACTCGGCGACGAACGCCGGGGACAGGATCCGCATGAAGCCGGCGAGCGCGATCAGGTCCGGCGCACGCCGCGCGACCGCGGCCGCGAGTTCGCGGCCGTAACCGTCCCGGTCCGCCCCCGGCGGTGGCGCCAGCACCGCGGTCTCGATGCCAAATTGCGCGGCGACCGCGAGGCCGCCCGCGTCGGCGCGGTCCGACAGGACCGCAGCGACGCGGTACGCCGGCCGGGGCTCGCGGCTGCGCTCGATCAGCGAGCGCATGTTCGAGCCGCGTCCCGAGATCAGGATCAGCACCGAGCACGGATCGCTCATGCGACGAGCACGCCGCGGTCGCCGGGACGGATCTCGCCGATCACGAACGCGGTCTCGCCGGCGGCGCGCAGTGCGTCGAGCGCCCGGTCGACGTCGTCCGGCCCGACGTGCACGGTCATGCCGATTCCGCAGTTGAACACCCGCAGCATCTCGGCGTCCGCGACGCCACCCTGGGCCTGCAGCCAGTCGAACAGCGGATCGCGCGGCCAGGCCGCGCGCCGCAGCAGCACCTCCAGCCCCTCGGGAATCACGCGCGGCAGGTTCTCGACGAGGCCGCCCCCGGTCACGTGCGCGATCCCGTGCACCGGGACCCGTCGCAGGAGCTCGAGCACCGGCTTCACGTAGATCCGGGTCGGCATCATCAGCCGGTCGATCAGCGGCGCGCCGCCGACGAGGCTGCGCGGATCGGCGCCGCTGCGTTCCAGGATCCGCCGGATCAGCGAGTACCCGTTCGAGTGCGCGCCGGACGAGGCGAGCCCGATCACGACGTCGCCGGCGCGGGTCGCCGAGCCGTCGATCAGCGCGTCCTTCTCCGCGACCCCGACGCAGAAGCCGGCGAGATCGTAGTCCGCCCCGTGGTACATCCCCGGCATCTCCGCGGTCTCGCCGCCGACGAGCGCGCAGCCGGCCTGGACGCAGCCCTCCGCGATCCCGGCGATCAAGCGCTCGCCGGTGGCGACGTCGAGTTTCCCGGACGCGTAGTAGTCGAGGAAGAACAACGGCTCGGCGCCCTGGACGACGACGTCGTTCGCGCACATCGCGACCAGGTCGATCCCGACGGTGTCATGCCGGGCGAAGTCGATCGCGAGCCGCAGTTTCGTGCCGACCCCGTCCGTGCCCGACACGAGCACCGGCCGGCGATAGCGGTCGACCGGCACCTCGACCAGCGCGCCGAAGCCGCCGATGCCGCCGAGCACCTCGCGGCGCATCGTCCGGCGCACGTGCGGCTTGATGCGGTCGACGAGCTCGTCGCCCGCGTCGATGTCGACGCCGGCGGCACGGTAGGTCAGTGGCGTTGGATCGGTCATCAGCATTCCTGGCGCGTTTCGAGGACCCGCCGAGACGGCGGAGCCGGTGGGCTGTGGTATTTTACACCACGGTCAGACCCGTGCTCGGCGATCGGCAAATGATGAAAATTCGACATCCAACGTCTCCGTTCGGCTGGCGCGCGTGGCTCGCGCTGCTCGGCCTCGTCGCGGTGCTGGGTCCGGCGCCGCGGACGCGTGCGGATCAGCGTCTCGACCTCTACCAGGTCGCGATCCCGGTTCCCGACCGCTCGGACGCGAGCCGCGACACCGGGTTCCGGGACGCGATGCGCGTCGTGCTCGTGCGCGTGACCGGACGGCTCGGTGCCGCGAGCGATCCGACGTTCGCGCCGCTCGTCGGGTCGGCGGGTCGCTACGTTCAGCAGTATCGTTACGCGATCGACGGCCGGCTCGTGGTCGGCTTCGACGGCGGCGCGATCGAGCGCTGGCTCACCGGCGTCGGCGCGCCGATCTGGGGCCGAACCCGGCCGATCACGCTCGTGCTGTTGACCGCGCCCGGCGCGGCGGCCGGGGCCGCGGCGATCGTCACCGGCGACGCACCCTCGGACTTGAAGAGCGCGATCGACGCGCAGGCGGCGCTGCGCGGGATCGAGCTGCGCTGGCCGACCGCGCAGCAGCTGCAGGCCGACGGGCTCACCGACGCGAGCGCGCTGCAGACCACCGATCCGCGCACGCTGCTCGCCGACGCGACGCGCGCCGGCGCCGACGCCGTGCTGATCGGGCACGCGACCGACACCAGCGCGAACGCGGCGGTGCAATGGCTGTTCGAGTACCAGACGGAAGCCGAACCGGCGACCGGGGTGGCCGCGGGCGTCGACCGCGCGGCCGACACCTATGCGTCGATCTACGCCGTGAACGGCGCGACCGTGCCGGTCGAAGTCGCGGTCGACGGCGTTCGAACGCTCGCCGACTACGCCCGCGTGCAGCGCCTGTTCGCGTCGACGACGTCGGTGTCGCGGGTCGCGGTGCTCGCGGTGCACGCCGATACGGTGCGCTGGCGCCTGCTCGTGCGTGGCGGCGCCGGTCCGCTGGTGCGACTGCTGTCGCTGGACGGGTCGTTGCAGCCGGCGGCGCAACCGGGAGTGGGCGGCGAGTTGCGTTACCGCTTGCGCCCGTGATCGACGCGGGGCTCGCGTGAGCGCGTGGCTTCGCCAGCTGCCCAACTCGATCAGCGCGTTCCGCATCGCGCTGGTCGCGCCGATCGGGATCGCGCTCGTGCAGCGGAACTGGCCGGTCGCGATCGGACTGATCCTCGTCGCGACCGCGTCGGACGGCCTGGACGGCTTCCTCGCGAAGCGCTTCGGATGGCAGACCGCGCTCGGCGCGCTGCTCGATCCGGCGGCCGACAAGCTCCTGGTCGCGACGGTGTTCGTCACGCTCGCGCTGCAAGGCGGCGTGCCGCTGTGGTTGATGGCGGTCGCGGTCGGTCGGGACCTGGTGATCGTCACGGGCGCGCTCGCTTACCGGTTGCGATTCGGCCCGCTGCGGGTGCGCCCGCGCGCGGTCAGCCGGTTGAACACCCTGTGCCAGCTCGGCTTCGTGCTCTGCGTCGTCGTGCGCCGCGAGTTCGGCTGGCCGCCCGCATGGGCCGAGATCGCGCTCGGCGCGTCGACCCTGGTCACGACGGCGGTGAGCGGCATCGACTACCTGCTCACCTATGGGCGGGCGGCCGGCGCGGCGGCGCGCGCCGAGGCGGTTCGATGAGGCAGCTCGCGCTCGGGATCCGGTTGCGCGACGAGTCGACGTTCGAGAACTTCGTGATCGGCGCGAACGCCGAGCCGGTCGCGGCGCTGCGCACCGGCACCGCGCCGTCGGTCTGGCTCTGGGGCCCCTCGGGGGTGGGCAAGACGCACCTGCTGCAGGCGGCGTGCGCCGAGGCGGGCGCCCCGGCGGCGTATCTGTCGCTCGGTCCCGGCGACCCCTTGTCCCCGGAGGCGCTCGCGGGCTTCGAGCGCGCCCGCCTCGTGTGCGTCGATGAGGTCGACGCGGTCGCCGGCGACGCTCGCTGGGAACGGGCATTGTTCGCGCTGTTCAATGCCTGCGCGGACCTCGGGACGAGGCTGATCTTCGCCGCGCGCGCCGCGCCGCGCACCCCGGCCTGGGCGCTCGAGGACTGGCGCTCGCGCGCCGCGGCGAGCGTCGTCTACCAGCTCCGCGACCTCGACGAAGCGGGACGGATCGAGGCGCTGCGGCGGCGGGCCGAGCGGCGCGGCATCGAGTTGCCCGCGGAGACCGTCGATTACCTGATGCGCCGCCGGGCGCGCGATCTCGGGTCGCTGCTCGCGCTGCTCGACGCGCTGGACCAGGCCTCGCTCGCCGCGCAGCGCCGGTTGACGGTCCCGTTCATACGCGCGGCGCTCGAGAGAATCGAAGGTACGCGATCATAGAGCAGAACCACGCGAACACCAGCAGCAGGCTCGCGCCCGCGACCCAGCGCGCCGCCGGGTTCGCGAGCAATTCGGTCAGCGCGAACACGAGGTACGCGACCGCGAACAGCGTCGCCCACGCATAGGTGTACCGGCGGCCGGCCGCGAGACCCGGGAGCGGCGCGAGCAGCGGCAGCGCGGCGAGCGCGCACAGGCGGCCCGGATAGCCGGCCAGCGTCCACGCGAGCAGGCTCGCGACGACCGCGGCCCAGGCGCCGAGTGCGATCGCGCGCGCGCGGCGGGCCGCGCGGATCGGGTCAATCATCGCGGCACAAGCGCGCGGCGAGTGCCGCGACGCGCGCCCCGAGTGCGCGCGCGAGCTCCCGCTCGGTGTCGGCGAGCTCGGCGCGGCCCGACGCCCCCGCGACGTGACTCGCCCCGTAGGGCGTGCCGCCCGCCTGCGTCGTGCCGAGCGCCGCCTCGGAAAACGGCAAGCCGACCAGCACCATGCCGTGATGGAGCAGCGGCAGCATCATCGTGAGCAGCGTCGATTCCTGCCCGCCGTGCATCGTCTGCGTCGACGTGAACACGCCGGCGGGCTTGCCGACGAGCGCGCCCGAGAGCCACAGCGCGCTCGTGCCGTCGAGGAAGTATTTCAGCGGCGCGGCCATGTTGCCGAATCGCGTGGGGCTGCCGAGCACCAGACCCGCGCACTGGGCGAGGTCCTCCTGGGTCGCATAGGGGGGGCCCGAGTCGGGCACCGCCGGCGCGGGCGCCTCGACCGTCGCGCTGACCGGCGGCACGGTGCGCAATTTCGCGCGCATCCCGGGCACGCTCTCGACGCCGTGGCACACGTGCCGCGCCAGCGCCGCGGTGCTCCCTTGGCGCGAATAATACAAGACCAATATGTCGTGCATCGCTGTCTCTCGAGGTTCAACCGGCATCATCGCCGCCGGCCGCTGCGTCCGCGCAACGAAACGCGCACGGTGCCGGCGCGGTCCGCGAGCGCGGCCGGTTTGACGCGTTTCGCCGCTGTTGCTAGTGTCGCCTCCATCCTATGCGGAGGCATGTCGTAGCGCTTCTGATCGTCGCCGGGCTCGTGGGTTGCCAGAGCGCCCCGGTGCAGGAAATGAGCGACGCGCGGCAAGCGATCGAGGCCGCGCGGATCGCCGGTGCCGAGCAGCGCGCGCCGGCCGATCTCGAGGCCGCGCAGGCCGACATCGCGAACGCCCAGCGTCATCTCGAGGCCCAGGAGTACGCCCGCGCCCGCTACGCGGCACTCGCGGCAAAACGCCGCGCGGCGATGGCCTTGGCGGCGTCGAGCGGAACCGCGCCGCCGCGTTGAACGCCACCCGGGGCCGCGCCGCGCCGGCATCCGGATTACCCCTCGGACCTCGCACGCACGTGGCCGACCACGTCGGCGAGCGCGACGTCCGACGCGGCGGTGTCGCGCCGGTGACGGTATTCGACGGTGCCGGTCGCGATACCCCGATCGCCGAGCACGATGCGGTGAGGGATTCCGAGCAGTTCCGAGTCGGCGAACTTGACGCCCGGGCGCGCGTCGCGGTCGTCGAGCAGCACGTCGATGCCGGCGGCGTCGAATTCGCGGTACAGCGCGTCCGCGGCGTTGCGGACGGCCTCGGATTTCTGATAGCTGAGCGGCACCAGCGCGACCCGGAACGGCGCGATCGCCTCGGGCCAGATGATCCCGTTCGCATCGTGGTTCTGCTCGATCGCGGCGGCGACGACCCGGGTGACCCCGATCCCGTAGCAGCCCATGAACATCGCCAGGCTGCGTCCCTGCTCGTCGAGCACCGTCGCGTTCATCGCGTCGCTGTACTTGCGCCCGAGCTGGAAGATGTGCCCGACCTCGATGCCGCGGGCGATCCGCAGCCGGCCATGCCCGCTCGGGCTCGGATCGCCGGTGACGGCGTTGCGCAGGTCGTGCGTCCGCGGCTCGGGCAGGTCCCGTCCCCAGTTCACGCCGGTGTAGTGCTGATCCGGCTCGTTCGCGCCGCAGACGAAGTCGGCCACCTGCGCGGCCGCATGGTCCACGTACATCCGGCCCCGGAAGCCGATCGGTCCGAGGGAGCCGGGCTCGGCGCCGGTCGCGGCGCGCACCCGCTCGGCGCTCGCCATCCGCAGCGGATTCGCGACGCCGGGGAGCTTCTGCGCCTTCATCGCGTTCAGCTCGTGGTCGCCGCGGACGAGCAACGCGACCACGTCGCCGTCGGCGCCGTCGACGATCAAGGTCTTCACGCACTGCTCGGCGGTGACGCCGAGCATGCGGCCGAGATCCGCGATCGTGCGGGCGCCGGGCGTCGGCACCTTCGCGAGCGGGCGGGTCGCGGCGGCGCGGGGGGCCGCCGGCGCGAGCGCCTCGGCGAGCTCGAGGTTCGCCGCGTAGTCGTCACCGTCGGAGAACGCGATCGCGTCCTCGCCGGAGTCGGCGAGCACGTGGAATTCCTGCGACGCGCTGCCGCCGATGCTGCCGCTGTCCGCCTGGACCGCGCGGAACTCGAGCCCGAGGCGGGTGAAGATCCGGCCGTACGCCTCGTACATCGCCCGGTATCCCTGCGCGAGGCTCGCCTCGTCCGCATGGAACGAGTACGCGTCCTTCATCAGGAATTCGCGCGCGCGCATCACGCCGAAGCGCGGGCGGATCTCGTCGCGGAACTTGATCTGGATCTGATAGAAATTCACCGGCAGCTGCCGGTAGCTGCGCAGCTCCCGCCGGGCGATGTCGGTGATCACTTCCTCGTGGGTCGGGCCGTAGGCGAACTCCCGGTCGTGCCGGTCCTTGAAGCGCAGCAGCTCGGGGCCGAATGCGTTCCATCGGCCGGACTCCTGCCAGAGCTCCGCCGGCTGGATCGTCGGCATCGACAGCTCCAGCGCGCCGGCGCGGTCCATTTCCTCGCGGATGATCCGCTCGACCTTGCGCAGGGTGCGCAGTCCGATCGGCAGCCAGGTGTACAGGCCGGCGGCCAGGCGACGGATCATGCCGGCACGCAACATCAACCGGTGGCTGACGACCTCCGCCTCGGCGGGGACTTCCTTCAGGGTGGATATCGGGTATTGGGATAGGCGCATGGCCGCGTATCTTACATGAGGCCCCCTGGTATCATGGCGCCGATGGACGAGGAACCGATCCACCCGGACGACGCCGAGGAGGCCGACGGCGAGGACCCGCGACAGCGGCCACGCGGGGTCTATTGGCTCCCGAACCTGATGACGACCGGCGCGTTGTTCGCCGGCTTCTACGCGATCGTGGCCGCGATCGACCTGCATTTCGAGAACGCCGGGATCGCGGTGTTCGTCGCGATGATCTTCGACGGAATGGACGGGCGCATCGCGCGCTGGACGCATACCGAGAGCGCGTTCGGCAAGGAGTACGACAGCCTCTCCGACATGGTGTCGTTCGGGCTCGCGCCGGCGATCGTGACCTACCAGTGGGGCATCGCCCGCATCGCGGAGTACGGGCCGCTGTGGCGGCACGTCGGCTGGCTCGTGTGTTTTTTCTATGCGGCGTCCGCGGCGTTGCGGCTCGCGCGTTTCAACTCGCGAATCGCGGTCCAGGACAAGCGCTATTTCGAGGGCCTGCCGAGCCCGTCCGCGGCCGCGGTCGTCGCGGCCCTGGTCTGGCTCGCGAGCGACCAGACCCGCATGGGCCTGCCCGGGCTGCTGCTCGCGTTCATCGTCACCGCCTGCGCGGGCGCGCTGATGATCAGCCGCTTCTCGTTCCACAGCTTCAAGAACATCGATCTGGGCGGGCGGGTGCGCTTCACCCACATCCTGTTCGTGCCGCTGTTCTTCGTGCTGCTCGCGGTCTGGCCGCCGGTGACGCTGCTGCTCGCGTTCGGCGGATACGCGCTGTCGGCGCCGACGGTCTGGCTGGTGCGCAAGCTGCGCCGCCGCCGATCGCGCGGGGCCGTGAATTGACGGAATGAATTCCGCGCAGCGCAAGGCCTATCTCGAGGCCATGCAGATCGACACCTGGCGCCGGCGTGGATCGCCGGCGCCAACGTCGACGCCGGTGTCGACGCCGGTGCCGGTGTCAACGCCGGTGCCGGTGACGATGCCGGTGCCGGCGCAACTCGCGCCGAACCCGGCCGCGACCGCGGACTGGGCCGAACTCGAACGTCTCGTCGCCGGCTGCCGTCGCTGCGCGTTGTGCGAAACCCGCCGCCACACCGTGTTCGGCGTCGGTGATCGCCGGGCGCGCTGGTTCGTCGTCGGCGAGGCTCCCGGAGCCGACGAGGACCGCCAGGGCGAACCCTTCGTCGGCCGGGCCGGCCAGTTGTTGAACGCGATGCTGCGCGCGATCGGCCTCGAGCGGGACCAGGTCTTCATCGCGAACGTGCTGAAGTGCCGTCCGCCGAACAACCGCGATCCGCTGGCGAACGAGGCGGAGGCCTGTTTGCCGTACCTCGAGCGGCAGCTCGCGCTGGTCGAGCCGCGGCTGGTGCTCGTCGTCGGCCGGATCGCCGCGCAGAACCTGCTCGCGACGGATGCGCCGCTCGCGCGGCTGCGCGGGCGGGTGCATCGCCGCGGCGATGCCGGACCGCCGATCGTCGTGACCTACCATCCGGCGTACCTGCTGCGCACACCCGCGGACAAGCGCAAGGCGTGGGAAGACTTGAAGTTCGCGCGCGAGGTCGCCGAGCGTGGCTAGTGTGCGGCGCGAGGCGGACCCCGCGGCGATGCAGATCCGGCCGATGCACGAGTTCGACGTGCCGGTCGTGATCGCGATCGAGCAGGAAGGCTACCAGTTCCCGTGGAGCGAGGGGATCTTCCGGGATTGCCTGCGCGTCGGCTACGTGTGCCGGATCGTCGACGTCGGATCGAGGATGGCGGGTTACGGTATCATGTCGCTCGGCGCCGGCGAGGCGCACATCCTGAACATCTGCGTGCGCGCCGAGTTCCGGCGCCTCGGGATCGCGCGCGGGCTGATGGCGCATCTGCTCTCGCGGGCGGGCGCGGCCGGGATGCGCGAGGCGTTCCTCGAAGTGCGCCCGTCGAATACGATAGCGACCCATCTGTACGCGACGCTCGGCTTCGAGAAGGTCGGGATGCGTCGCGGGTACTACCAAGCCGTCGGCGGCCGCGAGGACGCGGCCGTGTTGCGGCTCAAACTGGACTCGAACCCCCGTTGAACCAGGTGATGAACGACTTGCAGCGTGAAATCTCACGCCGGCGGACCTTTGCGATCATCTCGCACCCGGACGCCGGCAAGACGACCCTGACCGAGAAGCTGTTGCTGTTCGGCGGCGCGATCCAGATGGCCGGGACGGTCAAGGGCCGCAAGGCGACCCGGCACGCGACCTCCGACTGGATGCGGCTCGAGCAGCAGCGCGGGATCTCGGTGACCTCCTCGGTGATGCAGTTCCCGTACGGCGAGTGCATCGTGAACCTGCTCGATACGCCGGGCCACGAGGACTTCTCGGAGGACACCTACCGCACGTTGACCGCGGTCGACTCGGCGCTGATGGTGATCGACTGCGCGAAGGGCGTCGAGGAGCGCACGATCAAGCTGATGGAGGTGTGCCGCCTGCGCGCCACGCCGATCATGACCTTCGTGAACAAGCTCGACCGCGAAGGACGTCCGCCGATCGAGCTGCTCGACGAGGTCGAGCGGGTGCTGAAGATCGAATGTGCGCCCGTGACCTGGCCGATCGGGATGGGCCGCGACCTGCTCGGCGTCTACCACCTGCCGACGGACCGGATCCACGTGTATCGCGCGGCCGAGAAGGCCCGGCTCGGCACCCACGAGATCGTCGACGGCCTCGCGAGCGACGCGGCGCGCGAATTCCTCGGCGCGCGCTACCGGGCGTTCGTCGACGAGGTCGATCTGGTCCGCGGCGCGAGCCCGTCGTTCGACCTCGCGCGCTACCGCGCCGCGAAGCAGACGCCGGTGTTCTTCGGGTCCGCGGTCAACAACTTCGGCGTCCGCGAGCTGCTCGACGCGTTCGTCGCGAACGCGCCGGGCCCGCAGCCGCGCGCGGCGGTCCAGCGCACGGTCGTCGCGGACGAGCCCAAGCTCACCGGGTTCGTGTTCAAGATCCAGGCGAACATGGATCCGGGCCACCGCGACCGGATCGCGTTCCTGCGCCTGTGCTCCGGGCGCTACGCGAAGGGCATGCGGATGCGCCACGTGCGCCTCGCGAAGGACCTGCGCGTCGCCGACGCGCTCACCTTCCTCGCGGCCGACCGCAGCCACGCCGAGGAGGCCTATGCCGGCGACATCGTCGGCTTGCACAATCACGGCACGATCAACATCGGCGACACGTTCAGCGAAGGCGAGGCGCTCACGTTCACCGGCGTGCCGAATTTCGCGCCGGAGCTCTTCCGCCGCGCGGTGCTCCGCGATCCGTTGCGGATGAAGGCGCTGCAAAAGGGGCTGTCGCAGCTGTGCGAGGAAGGCGCGACGCAGCTGTTCAAGCCGCTGCGCAACAACGATCTCGTGCTCGGTGCGATCGGACCGCTGCAATTCGAGGTCGTCGCGTTCCGCCTGCAGGACGAGTACGGCGTGCAGTGCTCGTTCGAGCCGACCAACGTCGTGACCGCGCGCTGGGTCCGCGGCACCGACCCGAAGCGATTCGCGGAGTTTCGCGACAAGGCCTACGAGCACCTCGCGCTGGATCACGCCAAGCAGCTGGTCTATCTCGCCCCGTCGCGGGTCAATCTCGAGCTCACCGAGGAGCGCTGGCGCGAGCTCGAGTTCCTGCGCACCCGGGAGAATCTCGCGAGCTGATTCGCGGGGCGCGGCGCGGCCGGTCCGCGTGCCGGTCGCGCGTTCAGCGGCCGAGCAGCGCGCGGACCCGCGCGGTCTGGCGCTCGAGCTGCCCGATCTCCGTTTCCAGCTCGACGATGCGCGCCGCGTCCTTCGCGACGATCTCGGCGGGCGCGTGGCGCGCGAACTCGACGTTCGCGGCCTTCGCGCGCAGCTTCTGCAGGTCGGACTCGGCTTTGCGCCGGCGCTTCTCGAGCCGCTCCTGCTCGGCGGCGGGGTCGATCAGGCCCGCCATCGGCACCAGGATCTCGAGATTGCCGAGCAGCGCGACCGCGGCGACCGGCGCGGTCTCGCCGGCCGCGAGCAGGCGCGGCGGATCGACCCCGGCCAGCCGTTGCAGGGTCTTCTGGTTGCGGTCGAGGTACGCGACGTCGCCGGGGCCGGCGTTCTGCAGCACGACCGGGAGCCGGCGGCTCGGCGCGATGTCCATTTCGCCGCGGATCTGCCGCACGCCCAGCACGAACTGCATCACCCAGTGCATCTCGCGCTCGGCCTCCGGATCCGCGGGGATCCCGGTGGCGCGCGGGTAGGGCGCCCGCATGATCGTCGCGTCGCCCGCGCCGGCCGCGGCGTTTGCTCCGCCGGCGGCGCCGACGCGCTGCCAGATCTCCTCGGTGATGAACGGCGCGAGCGGATGCAGCGCGCGCAACAGCGTCTCCAGCGTCTCGATCAGGGTGCGTCGCGCGCCGCGCTGCCGGGCCGCGCTCGCGTCGGGCGCCTGCAGCACCGTCTTCGTGCACTCGACGTACCAGTCGCAGTACTCGTGCCAGGTGAATTCGTAGAGCGCGCTCGCGACCGCGTCGAGCCGGTAGCCGTCGAATCCCGCCTCGACCTTCGCGAGCGTCGCGGCGAGCCGCGAGCGGATCCAGCGGTCGGCGACCCCGAGTTCGGCCTCGCCGCCGTCCGCGGCCGGCGCCTCGTTCGCGAGCACGTACCGGGCCGCGTTCCACAGCTTGTTGCAGAAGTTCCGATAACCCTCGACGCGCGCCATGTCGAAGCGCAGGTCGCGGCTCTGCGTCGCGAGCGAGGCGAAGCTCAGGCGCAGCGCGTCGGTGCCGAACGCGGGGATGCCCTGCGGGAACTGCTTGCGGGTCGCGCGCTCGATCGCGGGCTTCATCTGCGGCTGCATCAGCGCCGTGGTGCGTTTCGCGATCAGCGCGTCGAGGTCCACGCCGTCGACGATGTCGAGCGGGTCGATCACGTTGCCCTTCGACTTCGACATCTTCTGGCCGTCGTGGTCGCGGATCAGCCCGTGCACGTAGACCTCGCGGAACGGCACCTCGCCGGTGAACTTCAAGCCCATCATGATCATCCGGGCGACCCAGAAAAAGATGATGTCGAAGCCGGTGACCAGCACCGTCGTCGGGTAGTACACCGACATCTCGCGGGTCGCGTCCGGCCAGCCTTGCGTCGAGAACGGCCACAGCGCGGAGGAGAACCAGGTGTCGAGCACGTCCTCGTCCTGCCGCAGCCGCACGTCGGGCCCGAGCCCGCCGGCCGCGCGCGCGTCGGCCTCGTCGCGGCCGACGTGCACGCCGCCGGCCTCGTCGTACCACGCCGGGATCCGATGCCCCCACCACAGCTGCCGGCTGATGCACCAGTCCTTGATGTGGCGCATCCAGTCGAAGTACACGCCGCTCCAGCCGTCGGGCACGAAGCGGATCCGGCCGTCCTCGACCGCGCGGATCGCCGGGTCGGCGAGCGGCGCCACGCGCACGAACCACTGGTCGGTGAGGAGCGGCTCGAGGATCGTGTGACTGCGGTCGCCGCGCGGAACCATCGATTGATGCGGCTCGATCCGCTCGAGGAGTCCCGCGGCCTCGAGGTCGGCCACGATCCGCGTGCGTGCCTCGAACCGGTCGAGGCCGCGGTAGCGCTCCGGCACGTCGTCGGTGAGGCGCGCCTCCGGGGTCAGCACGTTGATCCGCGGCAAGCCGTGGCGCTCGCCGACCTCGTAGTCGTTGAAGTCGTGCGCGGGCGTGATCTTCACGCAGCCGCTGCCGAACGCGGGATCCACGTACCCGTCGGCGATCACCGGGATCTCGCGCCCGGTGAGCGGGAGCCGCACGCGCCGGCCGACGAGCGCGCGGTAGCGTTCGTCGTCGGGGTGGACCGCGACCGCGGCGTCGCCGAGCATCGTCTCCGGGCGCGTCGTCGCGACCACGAGGTGGCCGGAGCCGTCGGCGAGCGGATAGCGCAGATGCCACAGGTGGCCTTGCTCCGGCTCGGCGACGACCTCGAGGTCCGAGAGCGCGGTCTTCAGCACCGGGTCCCAGTTCACGAGCCGCTTGCCGCGATAGATCAGGCCCTCGCGGTAGAGCCGCACGAACACCTCGGCGACCGCGCGCGACAGCCCCGGGTCCATCGTGAAGCGGTCGCGGCGCCAGTCGACCGACGCGCCGAGGCGGCGCATCTGCCGCGAGATCGTGTCGCCGGAGCGCCGTTTCCACTCCCAGACGCGCTCGATGAACGCGTCGCGACCGAGCTCGATGCGGCTGCTGCCCTGGGCGTTCAGCTGGCGCTCGACGACCATCTGCGTCGCGATGCCCGCGTGATCGGTGCCGGGCTGCCACAGCGTGTCGAAGCCCTCCATCCGCCGATGGCGGATCAGCGCGTCCATCACCGTGTCCTGGAACGCGTGTCCCATGTGCAGCGTGCCGGTCACGTTCGGCGGCGGGATCACGATCGAATACGCGGGCCCGACGCCGCTCGGCGCGAACGCGCCGAGCGACTCCCAACGGGCGTAGATCCGCGATTCGATCGCGGCGGGTGAGTACGCTTTGTCCATCCGCGGATTATAGCCGGCGGCGCTCAATCGGCGCGTTCGGACTCCCCGTCGTCGCGCGCGCCGTGCTCGCGGAGCACCCGATCCACGATCTCCGGCAACGCCGCCCGCAGGCGGTCGTAGACGTTCTCGAACAGCGTCGCCTCGATGTCCTTCGCGGCCTGGTGCAGCAGCGAGTCGGCGAGCTTCAGCACCTCCGAGAGGATCGCGGTCGCCGCGGCGTGCGACGGCGCCGGCGGGTCGCCG
>JAJYAM010000040.1 GCA_021779535.1 Pseudomonadota bacterium | reverse complement strand
CGGGGACGAGTCCGCCGCGGCGCCCGCCGACCGCACGCCGCCGCCGGCGCCGGCGCCGGCACCGGACCCGGGTGTCGGCGCGAACCCGCGGGCGCCTACTGCGCGTCGAAATAGCGCCCGTTGACGTCGCGCGCGTCGGGTCCGAGCAGGTACAGGAACGCGCCGGTCACGCGCTCGGGCTCCGGGAGCGTGTTCGGATCCTCGGCCGGATAGGCCGCGAAACGCATCGGTGTGCGCATCGGGCCCGGATTCACGCTGTTCGCGCGGATGTTGGTGATCCCCGCGAGTTCCTCCGCGAGCATCGCGCGGACCGTCTCGAGGCCGCTCTTCGCGACGGCGTACGCACCCCAGAACGGGCGGGGGTGCTTCACGACGCCGCTGCTCGCAAACACCACCGACGCCGCGTCCGAACGGCGCAACGCCGGCAGCAGCACCTGGGTCAGGATGAACGGCGCAGTCAAGTTCACGTGCAGCACACGGCACCAGGTCGGCACGTCGTACATCTCGAGCGGCGTGCGGTCGCCGAGGATCGCGGCCGCGTGCACGAGACCGTCGAGCCGCCCGTACTCGCGCTCGATCGTCGCCGCGAGCGCGTCGTAGGCGGACGCGGTCGCGCTCGCCAGGTCGAGCGGCGCCAGCGCGGGCGTCGGGCCGCCGCCGGATTCGATCCGGTCGTAGCACGCCTCGAGCTTGCGCTCGTTGCGACCGCAGAGGATCACGCTCGCACCGGCGCGCGCGCACGCGACCGAGATCGCGCCGCCGAGTCCGCCGCTCGCGCCGGTGACCAGGATCACGCGACCGGCCAGCAGGCCGGGGGGCGCGACGTACGTTTTCGGATCGAGAGTCGTCGTCATGGAATCTCCGGGTTTCGTGGCGCCGCGCGCACCGCGCGCCGGGCGGTGCGCCACGCGAGGAACAGGTCGGACAGCCGGGCCGGCGTCGCGGCGGCGGGCCGGCCGGTGCTCAAATGATGCGCTTCGAGGACCGCGAGCACCAACAGGCCGCGCTGGCTCGCCCGCGCGTCCGGCGGCAGCGCGTCGATCGCGCCGGCGTACTCGCGCCGGGCCGCGGCGCGCAACGCGCCGGCGCGGGTCGGTTCGCCGGCGGCGTCGGCCATCTGCGCGAGGAATTGGCCCGTGGCGATCGCGCGGGTGCAGGCCCCGAGCGCCCGCACCGCGGGTTCGGCGCCGCGTTGACCGGCGCCGGCGCCGAGCATCGCCGCGACGCGCAGCGGGCCACCGATCAGCGCGTCGGCGTGATCGGCGCGGTCGGCGGCGGAGTCGAGCACCGCGCCGCCGACCTGGCGCGCGGCGGCCTCGACCGCCCGCTCGAGCGGCTCCCAGTCGTCCGGCGCCGCGGCGACCGACGCGAGGAGGTATCGGCCGATCGGATGCACGGGGCGCGCCTGCCGGAGCCGCTGGATCTCCTCCCGCCACCACGCGAGTTTCGTCGCGGCGACTTCCGGCGCGAGGTCGGCACGCAGCGTCGCGCGCCATTGCGCGAGCAACGCGAAGATTCCGAGCAGCGGCGCGCGCGCCGCGGGCGGTGAGAACAACCACGCGAGCTGCCGCGGGCTGCCGGGCGGCACCGCTTGCGTTCGATACGGTTCGTCCAGGTCCGTCAACGCCAGCCGCCTCGGATCCCCCGCCCCAGTCGCGCCGCGCGCGCGGGCGCCGCGGCCGTCATCGGTGGCGGGCCGCGCCGAGCCAGTCGGCGATCTCGACCGGCGAGTCGATCGCGCCGTCGGCGCCCCACGTGTCGGGATCCTCGCCGGGCCCGAGGTATCCATACCGTGCGACCAGCGAGGGCATGCCGGCGGCGCGGGCCGCCTCGACGTCGCGGGCCGCGTCGCCGACGTAGACGCATTGCGCCGGCGCCGCGCCGGCGAGCTTCGCGGCGTGCAGCAGCGGCAGTGGGTGCGGCTTGCGTTCGGCGACCGTGTCGCCGCTGACCACGCACGCGAAGCGTGCCCGCAAGCCGAGCGCGTCGATCAGGGGCTCGGTGAGCCAGGCGGCCTTGTTGGTCACGATCCCCGCCGCGAGGCCGCGGGCGGCGATCGCATCGAGCGCGCGCTCCATGCCGGGGAAGAGCCGGGTGTCGACGCAGAGCGCGTCGTGATACAGCTCGAGGAAGCGCTGCCGGAGCGTATCGAACTCGGTCTCGCCGACGTCGGCGAAGCCCGCGCGCAGCACCCCGGCCGCGCCGTGGCTCACGCGCGGGCGGACGAGCTCGTAGGCGACCGGGTCGCGGTGGCGCTCCCGCAGCAGCGTGCTGAACGCGCGGTACATGTCGGGCGCCGTGTCGAGCAGCGTTCCGTCGAGGTCGAACAGCAGCACCCGTGGCGGCCGGTCGCGGAGGCCCTCAGGAATCGGCACGGCGGAAGTGCGCGAGATAGTTCACGGCCGCGCGGTGCGACAGGCCGAACGAGCGCGTGAGCGGGTCGTAGCCGATGCCGGTGAGATCGCGGAGCGAGAGTCCGGCCGCGCGTCCCCAGCGGGCGAGCTCGGAGGGGCGGATGAACTTCAGGTAGTCGTGGGTGCCGCGCGGCAACACCCGGGCGACGTATTCGGCCCCGACGATCGCGATCAGGAACGACAGCCAGGTCCGGTTCAGGGTCGAAACGACGACGTCGCCGCCGGGCCGCACGAGCGCGGCGAGCGCGACGAGCGTCGCCGCCGGATCCGGAACGTGCTCGAGCATCTCCATGCAGGTGACGAGGTCGAAGCGGCCCGGTGCCTCGGCCGCGAGCGCCTCCGCCGAGATCGATCGGTAGGCGATCCCGAGCTTGGCTTCGGCCGCGTGGGTTTGCGCGATCTCGATCACGGCTGGCGCGAGGTCGATCCCGACGACGTGCGCGCCGGCGCGCGCCATCGCCTCCGTGAGGATGCCGCCGCCGCAACCGACGTCGGCGACGCTCTTGCCGGAGAGTCCGACGGTGCGTTCGAGGTACTCCATGCGCGCCGGGTTCAGTTCGTGCAACGGTCGGGAGGAGCCGGCCGGGTTCCACCAGTCGTGCGCGATCGCGTCGAATTTCCGCAGCTCGGCGGGGTCCGCGTTCTCGGTTGCCGATCCAGACATCGCCGTCATCCTCCCGCCGTCAGCCGCTGCGCGGCGCGCCAGGCGCGCTCGCGGATCTCCGTCCAGTCGAATCGCGTCGGTTGCGACCGCGAGACCGCGGATCGACCGGCGATCCAAACGTCGCGGACAATGTCACGTCCGCCGCCGAAAACCAACTGCTCCACGAGATCCACCGGGTCCGGGATCGCCGGACCGAGCGCCTCGACGCAGCACAGGTCCGCCCACTTGCCGGGCTCGAGCGTCCCGACGTCCGCATCGATGCCGAGCGCCTCCGCCGCGTCGCGCGTCGCCATCGCGAGGATCTCCCAGGCGCCGGGAGCGTGCGCGGCGCCGCGGGTCGCGAGCGCGCACAGGCGCAGCTCGTGCCACAGGTCGAAGTCGTTGCCCGACGCGCCGCCGTCGCTGCCGAGCGCGAGCCGCAATCCCGCGGCGCGCAGGTCGGCGATCGGCGGCAGGCCCGCGCCGCGGCGCAGATCCGCGCTGGCGCACACGCTCGCGGCGATCGCGCTCTCGCCGGCGGCGCGCAGCTCCGCGGGCTCGAGGCCCCCGAGGCGGACCGTGCGCAGCGACCGGTTCAGCAACCCGAGGTGCCGCAAGCGCTCGATCGGCCGCCGACCGGTCCGGGCGACCGAATCGCGGACCGCCGCGGCGCTCGCCGGCCAGTCGACGACGATCGTCGTGTCGAGCTCGTCGGCGAGCACTTTCAGCCGCTCGAGCGCCGGGTCCGTGAACTCCCCGAGCGGCGCCGGCGCGAACGCGGTGCCGATCGACGGGTGGTCCTTGTACTCGTCGTGCAGCGCGAGCGCGGCCCGCAGGTCGGCGGCGAGCGAGCCTCCGATCGAAGTCGCGCGCTCGGCGATCGGCGCGCCGACCACCGCGCGGATCCCGAGCGCGATCGCGCCGCGCGCGACCGCGGCCGGGAATCCGGATCGATCGGCGAAGCAGGTGACGCCGGCGGTCAACATCCGCGCGATCGCGAACGCGATGGCCTCGTCCGCGCCGCGCCCGTCCACCGCGCGCGGCGGCGGTCCGCCGAGCGCGGCGAGCGGCCCCCGCGCGTCGGTGTCGATCAATCCCGGCAGCAGCACGTGCTGCGGGCGTTCGACGACGATCGGGGGCGCGGGCCGGCGATCGGCCTCGGCACGGGGCACGAGCGCGTCGATCCGTCCATCGCGCACGAACAGCGAATGATCCTCGAGGAGGAGATCGCGTTCGCTCATCGGCACGGTCCAGCGCGCGTCGATCCGCAAATCGGCGAGCTCGGCGGGCATCGGTGGATTATATCGGTTCAGGCGCCCGAAAATCTCAAGAAAAGCGGGGTGTTGTGCTAAACTTCCCGGATGTCGATACCGCGCTTCGCCTCGCTCGAACCCACCCAACCGTAAGGCTCCCCAGTCAGGATCAACGGACTCGCGCACATGGCCGAGATCGCACGCGAAATATTGCCCGTCAACCTCGAAGACGAGATGCGCAAGTCCTATCTGGACTACGCGATGAGCGTGATCGTCGGTCGCGCGCTCCCGGACGTGCGCGACGGCTTGAAGCCGGTGCATCGGCGCGTGCTGCACGCGATGCGCGAGCTCGGCAACGACTGGAACAAGCCGTACAAGAAGTCCGCGCGCGTGGTCGGCGACGTGATCGGCAAATACCACCCGCACGGCGACGTGTCGGTCTACGACGCGATCGTGCGCATGGCGCAGCCGTTCTCGATGCGCTACCTGCTGGTCGACGGGCAGGGCAATTTCGGGTCGGTCGACGGCGATCCGCCGGCCGCGATGCGCTACACGGAAGTGCGCATGTCGAAGCTCGCGCACGAGCTGCTCGCGGACATCGACAAGGAAACCGTCGACTTCATCCCGAACTACGACGACTCGGAGACCGAGCCGTCGGTGCTGCCGACGCGGATCCCGAACCTGCTCGTCAACGGCTCCTCCGGGATCGCGGTCGGGATGGCGACCAACATCCCGCCGCACAACCTCGGGGAGATCGTCGACGCGTGCATCGCGCTGATCGAGAATCCGGAGATCCCGCTCCTGCAGCTGATGCAGATCGTGCCGGGGCCCGACTTCCCGACCGCCGGGCTGATCAACGGCGCGCAGGAGATCGCCACCGCGTACAAGACCGGCCGCGGCCGCCTGCACGTACGCGCCCGGACCCACGTCGAGGACGTCGGCAAGGGGGACCGGCAGGCGATCGTGATCACCGAGCTGCCCTATCAGGTGAACAAGGCGCGGCTGATCGAGCGGATCGCCGAGCTCGTGCGGGAGAAGCAGATCGAGGGCATCGCCGCGGACGGCCTGCGCGACGAGTCGGACAAGGACGGCATGCGCGTCGTCATCGAGCTGAAACGCGGCGAAGTCCCCGAGATCCTGCTGAACAACCTGTACGCGCAGACACCGATGGAGACGGTGTTCGGGATCAACATGGTCGCGCTGGTCGACGGCCAGCCGCGACTGCTGTCGTTGAAGGCGATGCTCGAGGCCTTCCTGCGGCACCGGCGCGAGGTCGTCACTCGGCGTACCGTGTTCGACCTGCGCAAGGCGCGCGACCGCGTGCACGTCCTCGAAGGGCTCGCGATCGCGCTCGCGAACATCGACGAGATCATCGCGACGATCAAGACGTCGCCGTCGCCGGCGGCCGCGAGGGCGGCCCTGACCGCGCGGCCGTGGGGCACGGGCGCGGTGCCCGCGATGCTCGCGCGCGCCGGCGCGACCGGCACGCGTCCGGAAGACGAGCCGCCCGGCTTCGGCCTGATCGACGGCGGCTATCGGCTGACCGACACCCAGGCGCAGGCGATCCTCGAGATGCGGCTGAATCGCCTCACCGGTCTCGAGCAGGACAAGATCGTCACCGAATACGGGGAACTGCTCACGTTGCTCGTCGACTTGAGCGACATCCTCGCGCGGCCCGAGCGCCTTCTCGCGGTGATCCGCTCGGAGCTCGAGTTCGTGCGCGAGAACTTCGCGGACGCCCGCCGGACCGAGATCGTGAGCACCCACGAGGACTTGACGATCGAGGATCTGATCTCCCCCGAGGACGTCGTCGTCACGCTCTCGCACGGCGGTTACGCGAAGGCCCAGCCGATTTCCGACTACCAGGCCCAGCGCCGCGGCGGCCGCGGCAAGGCGGCGGCCGGGGTCAAGGACGAGGACTTCATCGACCACGTGTTCGTCGCGAACACCCACGACACGCTGCTGTGCTTCTCGGACCGCGGCAAGGTCTACTGGCTCAAGGTCTACCGGTTGCCGCAGGCGAGCCGGGGCTCGCGCGGCAAGCCGATCGTGAACCTGCTGCCGCTGCAGGAGGGTGAACGGATCAGCGCGACGCTGCCGATCAAGGACTTCGACGAGGGCAAGTTCGTATTCATGGCGACGAGCGCGGGCACCGTCAAGAAGACCCCGCTCGCGATGTTCTCGCGGCCGCGGACGAGCGGGATCATCGCGATCGCGCTCGATCCGGGCGACCAGTTGGTGGGCGTCGCGATCACGGACGGCTCGCGCGACGTCCTGCTGTTCACGAGCGGCGGCAAGGCGATCCGCTTCCCCGAGGACGACGTGCGGCCGATGGGCCGGGAAGCGGCCGGCGTGCGCGGCGTGCGGCTCGGCGCCGGACAGCACGTGACCTCGTTGATCGTCGCCACGGAGGGGCTGATCCTGACCGCGTCGCAATACGGGTACGGCAAGCTGACGCCGCTCGAGGAGTTCCCGTGCCACGGGCGCGGCGGGCAAGGCGTGATCGCGCTGCAGGTGACCGAGCGCAACGGCCGGATGGTCGCGGCGGTCCAGGTGGAGCGCGACGACGAATTGATGCTGATGAGCCAGAACGGCACGCTGGTGCGGACCTCGGTCGGCGAGATCTCGGTGGTCGGCCGCAACACGCAGGGCGTGCGCCTGATCCGTCTCGAAGACGGTGACGAGCTGTCCGGGCTCGAGCGGATCCCCGGACTGGCCGCGGAAGGCGGGGCGTCCGGCGACGAGCCGGGCGACGCGGACGACGGCGTGCCGGCGACGCCCACGCCGGACTGAGCGCGGATGAGAGCGTACAACTTCGCGGCCGGCCCGGCGGCGCTGCCGACCGAGGTCATGGAGCGGATCCGCGACGAGTGGCTCGACTGGCAGGGCAACGGCGCGTCCGTGATCGAAGTGAGTCACCGCGGCAAGCCGTTCCTGCGCGTCGCCGAGCAAGCCGAGCAGGACCTCCGCGATCTGCTGTCGATCCCGGCGGATTACGCGGTGCTGTTCATGCAGGGCGGCGCGAGCGCGCAGTTCGCGCTGGTGCCGATGAACCTCGCGGCGCCGGACGCGACCGTCGACTACCTGAACACCGGGCACTGGTCGGCGAAGGCGATCGCGGAAGCGCGCCGCTATTGCCGGGTGCACGTCGCGGCCGACGTCGGGGCGCCGTACGCGCGCGTGCCGGCGCCGTCGGACATCGCGTACAGCGGCCGGGCCGAGTACGTGCACTACACCCCGAACGAGACCATCGGCGGCGTCGAGTTCGCCGACGTCCCCGAGACCGGCGGCGTGCCGCTGGTCGCCGACATGTCGTCGAACATCCTGTCGCGCCCGATCGACGTGTCGCAGTACGCGCTGATCTACGCGGGCGCGCAGAAGAACATCGGTCCGGCGGGGCTCGTGGTCGTGATCGTGCGCCGCGACCTGCTCGGGCGCGCCCGCGCCGGGACGCCGACCGTCTTCGATTATCGGGCGGTCGCGGCCGAGCACTCGATGCTGAACACGCCGCCGACCTTCGCGTGGTACGCGGCGGGCCTCGTGTTCCAGTGGCTGAAGGCGCGCGGCGGCGTCGCGGCGATCGAGCGGCAGAACCGCGCGAAGGCGCAGGCGCTGTACGCGGCGATCGATGCCTCGCCGTTCTACCACAACCGGGTCGCGCCGGAAGCGCGTTCGCGGATGAACGTCGTGTTCCAGCTCGCCCGTCCGGAGCTCGACGAGGAGTTCCTGCGGCGCGCGGACGCGGCGGGCTTGAAGAGCCTCAAAGGGCACCGGGTCGCGGGCGGCATGCGCGCGAGCCTCTACAATTCGATGCCGGCCGAGGGAGTCGCGGCGTTGGTCGACTTCATGCGCGAATTCGAACGCGCGCACGCGTGATGCGCGGATAACCCATGAAAAAAGGACGGCGACGGGACTCGGGGGCGCGGCGCGGCGTGAAGCCGAGCGCGGGCGATCTGACGGCGATCCGCGACAAGATCGACCGGATCGACACGGACATCCAGTCGCTGCTGAACGAGCGGGCGCGCTGCGCGCAGCAGGTCGGGATCTCGAAGAGCGCGTCCGGCAAGGCGGTCGATTACTACCGGCCCGAGCGCGAGGCCCAGGTGCTGCGCAAGGCGCTCGATCGCAACCAGGGTCCGTTGCGCGACGAAGAGGTCGCGCGGCTGTTCCGCGAGATCATGTCGGCCTGCCTCGCGCAGCAGGAGCCGTTGAAGGTCGCGTTCCTCGGCCCCGAAGGCACGTTCAGCCAGAGCGCGGTGCACAAGCAGTTCGGTTCCTCGGTGCGCGCGCTGCCGCTGCCGGCGATCGACGAGGTGTTCCGCGAGGTCGAGCGCGGCGACGCGGATTTCGGCGTCGTCCCGATCGAGAACTCGAGCGAAGGGACCGTGAACCACACCCTCGACATGTTCCTGATCTCGCCTCTGAAGATCTGCGGGGAGGTGGAACTGCGCATCAACCACCACCTGATGGGACGGATGGGCCGGATCGTCGACGTGAAGCGCATCTGCGCGCATCCGCAATCCCTCGCGCAATGTCGCGGCTGGCTCGACGAGCACGTGCCGGAGGTCGAGCGGATTCCCGCCGCGAGCAACGCCGAGGGCGCGCGCCGCGCGCGCGACGAACGCGGGACCGCCGCGATCGCGGGCCGTGCCGCCGCCGAGATCTACGGATTGAACCTGCTCGCGACCGATATCGAGGATCGGCCGGACAACACCACGCGATTCCTGGTCATCGGTCCGAAGCTCTTCAACGCGAGCGGCGTCGACAAGACGACCTTGCTGGTCTCCGCGGCGGATACCGGCGGCGCCGGCGCGCTGTTCCGGCTCCTGGAGCCGCTCGCGGCGCATCAGGTGAACATGACGCGAATCGAATCGCGCCCGTCGCGCAAACGCAAGTGGGACTACGTGTTCTTCATCGACATCGAGGGACACGTGAGCGAGCCCCCGGTCGCCGCGGCACTGGAATCGCTGGCGTCGCGCGCGTCGCTGTTCAAGGTGCTCGGGTCCTACCCGCGGGCGGTGATGTGACCGCGCAGTACGAGGCGCGGCCGGCGGCGTGCGTCGCCGGCGAACTCACGGTGCCGGGCGACAAGTCGATCTCCCACCGGGCGTTGATGCTCGCCGGGATCGCGGACGGCCGCAGCGAGATCGGTGGATTCCTGGCGGGCGAGGATTGCCTCGCGACCCTCGGCGCGATGCGCTCCCTCGGGGTGTCGATCGAGCGTCCGGAACCGGACCGGGTGTTCGTCGACGGTGTCGGGTTGCGGGGCCTGTCCGCGCCGGCCGCGGCGCTCGACATGGGCAACGCCGGCACCGCGATCCGCCTGTTCACGGGCCTGCTGTGCGCGCAGGCGTTCGACTCGACACTGGTCGGCGATGCCTCGCTGATGAAGCGGCCGATGGAGCGGGTCGCGCAGCCGTTGCGCGCGATGGGCGCCGACGTGCGCACGAGCGGCGGCACGCCGCCGGTGCGCATCGGCGGCGGACGGCGGCTGCGCGGCATCGAGCACCGTCTCCCGGTCGCGAGCGCGCAGGTGAAGTCGGCGCTCCTGCTCGCGGGTTTGTACGCCGAGGGCGCGACGACGGTGACGTCGCCGGCCGTCTCGCGCGATCACAGCGAACGCATGCTGCGCGGGTTCGGCGCGGCAATCGAGGTGGACGGACTGCGCGTGCGGGTCGAGCCCGTGGCGCGGCTCGAGGCCCGGCGGCTCGAGGTACCCGGTGACTTCTCCTCCGCCGCGTTCTTCATCGTCGCGGGACTGATCGCGGCCGATGCGTCCGGATTGCTGATCCGCAACGTCGGCGTGAACCCCTCGCGTACCGGGCTGCTGACGATCCTGCGCGCGATGGGCGCGGAGATCGAGGTGTCGAACGCACGCGAGCAGGCCTCGGAGCCGGTCGCGGACCTGCGCGTCCATCGTTCCGAGCTGCGTGGGATCGAAGTCCCCAAGGCCTGGGTGCCGCTCGCGATCGACGAGTTGCCGGTGCTGTTCGTCGCGGCCGCGTGTGCGCGCGGCGAGACCGTCGTCACCGGGGCGGAGGAACTGCGCGTGAAGGAGAGCGACCGCATCGCGGCGATGAGCGCCGGACTGCGGGCGATCGGGGTCGAGCACACGGCGCTCCCGGACGGGATGCGGATCGCGGGCGCGGCCGACACGCCCTGGCACGGGGGTGTCGTCGACAGCCACGGCGATCATCGGGTCGCGATGTCGTTCGCGGTCGCGAGCCTGCGTGCGCGCGGGCCGATCGCGATCCGCGACGTCGCGAACGTCGCCACCTCGTTCCCGGGGTTCGTGGATCGGGCGCGAGCGGTCGGCATCGACGTTCGCGAGTCCTGAGGGGCGGGGCATGACGGCGCTCGTGGCAGGGGTCCCGGTGATCGCGATCGACGGCCCGTCGGGCGCGGGCAAGGGCACGGTGAGCCGCGCGGTCGCGCGCGCGCTCGGGTGGACCCTGCTCGACAGCGGCGCGCTGTACCGGCTGGTCGCCTACGCGGGGCGTGCCGACGGCGTCGACCTGGCGGACGAGCCGGCGCTCGCGCGGATCGCCCAGGCGCTCGACATCCGTTTCGAGTCGACCGAGGCCGGCGGCGAGGTCGTGCGGCTGCGCGATCGCGACGTCACGCGGGAGATCCGCACCGAACGGGCCGGGAGCGATGCGTCCCGGGTGGCCGCGTTGCCGATGGTGCGGCGCGCGCTGCTCGACCGGCAACGCCGCTTCGCGCGGCTGCCCGGTCTGGTCGCGGACGGGCGGGACATGGGAAGCGTCGTTTTCCCGGATGCGGCGGTGAAGATCTTTTTGACCGCGAGCGCCGAGGAGCGGGCGCGCAGGCGCCATAAGCAGTTGAAAGAACAAGGTATTACTGCTAACCTTGCCGCCCTTTCGCTCGAGATCGCCGAACGCGACCGGCGCGATGCGACGCGAGCGGCGTCGCCGCTGGTGCAGAGTGCCGATGCGATCGTGATCGACACGTCCGTGATGGCGGTCGATGCGGTCGTTGAACGCATCCTCGGGATCGCGAGAGAACGGTTGAAGTTTTGAGGCGCGGGATTCCACGGACGGGTCACCGCATCAGCAACCACCCCAGCGGCACGCGGAACGGTGCCGGGGACATCGGGCCTCGTCGGCCCGCAACAGAGATCAAATGACAGAAAGCTTTGCGGAACTTTTCGAACAGAGCATCGCCAGCCAGCGGATACGTCCCGGAACGATCCTGAACGGCTCGATCGTCGAAGTCGGACAGGACTTCGTGATCGTCAACGTCGGACTGAAGTCCGAGGCGGTGATCCCGGCCGACCAATTCAAAAACGAAAAGGGCGAGATCGAGGTCGCGGTCGGCGACACCGTCGAGGTCGCGCTGGACAGCGTCGAGGACGGGTCCGGCGAGACGCGCTTGTCGCGGGAGAAGGCGAAGCGCGCGCGCACCTGGACCCGGCTCGAACAATCGTTCGAGAAGCAGGAAATCGTGACCGGCGTGATCACCGGGCGGGTCAAGGGCGGCTTCACCGTCGAGATCGACAACGTCCGCGCGTTCCTGCCGGGATCGCTGGTCGACGTGCGGCCGGTGCGCGATCCGTCCTACCTCGAGAACAAGCCGCTCGAATTCAAGGTGATCAAGCTCGACCAGAAGCGCAACAACGTGGTCGTGTCCCGTCGCGCGGTCGTCGAGCAGGAATACAGCGCGGAGCGCTCCGCGCTGCTCGACAACCTGCAGGAAGGAGCGGCGGTGCGCGGCGTGGTCAAGAACCTGACCGACTACGGCGCGTTCGTCGACCTCGGCGGCATCGACGGCTTGCTGCACATCACCGACATGGCGTGGAAGCGCGTGAAGCATCCGTCGGAAGTGGTCAAGGTCGGCGAGGAGATCGACGTCCGCATCCTCAAGTTCGACCGGGAGCGGCAGCGGGTGTCGCTCGGGCTCAAGCAGCTCGGCGCGGACCCATGGCAGAACATCGCGCGGCGGTATCCGCCGAACACGCGGTTGTTCGGCAAGGTCACGAACATCGCGGACTACGGCTGCTTCGTCGAGATCGAGGAGGGCGTCGAGGGTCTCGTGCACGTGAGCGAGATGGACTGGACCAACAAGAACGTGAACCCGGCGAAGGTCGTGCACGTCGGCCAGGAAGTCGAGGTCATGGTGCTCGACATCGACGAGGAGCGCCGGCGGATCAGTCTCGGCATCAAGCAGTGCAAGACCAATCCCTGGAAGGAGTTCGCGGAGAACTACAACCGCGGCGACAAGGTCAGCGGCCAGATCAAGTCGATCACCGACTTCGGGATCTTCATCGGTCTCGCCGGCGGGATCGACGGGCTCGTGCACCTGTCCGACATCTCCTGGGACATCCCGGGCGAAGAGGCGGTGCGCAGCTACCAGAAGGGGCAGCAGGTCGACGCGATGGTGCTGTCGATCGATCCGGAGCGGGAGCGCATCAGCCTCGGGATCAAGCAGCTCGCGAAGGACCCGTTCTCCGCGTATATCGCGGATCATCCGAAGGGCAGCATCGTCACCGGCGTCGTCCGCGAGGTCGATGCGAAGGGAGCGGTGATCGATCTCGGCAACGGGGTCGACGGGCACCTGCGCGCGTCGGAGCTGTCGCGCGACCGGGTCGAGGATGCCCGCACGATGTTGAAGGTCGGCGAAGAGGTCGAGGCGAAGTTCACCGGTGTCGATCGCAAGGGCCGCAGCATCGCGCTGTCGATCAAGGCGAAGGACATACACGAGGAGCAGGAAGCGATGCAGAACTATCGCACCGACTCCCCGACCGGAACGAGTCTCGGCGACTTGCTGAAAGAGCAAATCTCGGGACAGGACTGAGCGGGATGACGGCGTCGCGCCGCGGGGCGACCCGCGGCGCGGCGCCGCGCTCCGCGACGAGCGCCCGCGCGAAGCCAGGTCATGACGAAATCTGAACTGATCGAGATCATCTCGGCGAAGCAGAAGCACCTGCCCGCGAAGGACGTCGAACTCGCGGTCAAGCAGTTGCTCGAGATCATGAGCGATGCGCTCGCCGCGGGCGAGCGCATCGAGATCCGGGGTTTCGGCAGCTTCTCGTTGCACTTCCGGCCCCCGCGACAGGGCCGCAATCCGAAGACCGGCGAGGCGGTCGCTCTCGCCGGCAAGCACGTCCCTCATTTCAAACCGGGCAAGGATCTGCGGGAACGCGTCAACGAGGGCGCGGGTCAGCCGATCCGCGAGTAGCGCGGGGCCGGCGCGCGGCGCGCTCCGGGACGCGGCCGCGCCATGCCGGAACTCACTTCGTTCGCCTGGGTCCTGATCATCGCCGCACTGGTCGTCGGCATCCTCGCCGGGCACTACGGCTGGGGGCGTCACTGGACGCGGCGGGGGCGCCGCTTTCCCGCGGAGTATCTCGAAGGCCTCGACTACCTGGTCAACGAGCAACCCGATCGGGCGCTCGATCGCTTCCTGCGGGTGATGGACACCAGCGCCGACTCGCTCGAGACCCACTTCGCGCTCGGGAGCCTGTATCGCCGCCGTGGCGAGACCGAGCGTGCGATCCGCGTACACCGCAACCTCCTGTCACGCGACCTGGATCCCCCGAACCGCGAACAGGCGCTGCTCGCGCTCGCGCAGGACTACCTGCGGGCGGGCCTGCTCGACCGTGCGGAGGGGATCTTCCGGCAGGTGAGCGAGGGCGAACGGTTCAAGGGCCGGGCGCTGGAGGCGTTGCGGGGAATCTACGAGCGACAGCGCGACTGGATGCAGGCGCTCGAGACCCATCGCGCGCTCGCGCGGCTCGGGATCGCGCCGGCGGGCTCGGTCGCGGCCCACTATCTGTGCGAAATCGCGACCTATCAACTCGAGCGCGGCGACGTCGAGGAGGCGCGGCGTTCGCTGCGGGCCGCGCGCCGCGAATCGACGCCGTTTCCGCGCGCCGCGGTGCTGCGGGCCCAGATCGCCGAACGGGCCGGACAGATGGAGCTGGCCGCGCGGCTGCTCGCCTGGGCGCTCGATGCGAATCCGGTGCTGGTGTACGACGAGCTCGCGCACCTGCTGCGGCTCGTCGGCGAGAGCGCGCGTCCGGCGGTCCTGCGGGATTTGCTGGCGCAGGCGCAGCAGCGCGATCGCGGTGACGTGAAGGCGATCGTCTATGCGGCGCTCGCGTTGTCGCCGGCGGACGCGGCGCCCTTGCGCGAACCGATCGAGCTCGCGATCGCGCGCGATCCCGTCCTCGCGGCATTCCGCGAAGCGGCCCCGCAGGCGCCGTTCGAGCAGATCACCGCGCAGATGCGCGCGCTGCTCGCGCGCTCGGAGACCTACCGGTGCGCCGACTGCGGGTTCGCGGCGCGGCGTTTCTACTGGCAGTGCCCCGGCTGCCAGGCCTGGGACGGATTCGAGACCTACGTCGTGCTGCGACTGCGCTAGGAGCGGGTTCGCAACCGGGTAATCCGCTATGATCTTCGTTCCACCACAGACGAGTGTTGAGGCTGCGATGACCCCGAAAACCGTCAAGACCGTCGTGTTCCCGGTCGCCGGCCGCGGTACGCGCTTCCTGCCGGCCACCAAGGCGAGCCCGAAGGAGATGCTGCCGATCGTCGACAAACCCTTGATCCAGTACGCGGTCGACGAAGCGCTCGCCGCGGGCGCCGACACGCTGGTGTTCATCACCGGCAGCTCGAAGCGCGCGATCGAGGATCACTTCGACACGAACTCCGATCTCGAGGCCGTGCTCCAGGCACAGGGGAAGCACGATCTGCTCGCCGCGCTCCGCGGGATCCTGCCGAGCTATGCGACGTGCGTGTACATCCGTCAGCCGGCGCCGCTCGGGCTCGGGCACGCCGTGCTCTGCGCACGCCCGGTCGTCGGCAACGCGCCGTTCATGGTCCATCTGGCGGACGACCTGATCGACGCGACCGTGCCGTGCCTGAAGCAGATGGTCGACGTGCACCGGACCCACGGCGGCAGCGTGCTCGGCGTGCAGGTCGTGCCGCCGGCGGACACCGACAAATACGGCATCGTGTCGCTCGAGCGCGGCGCCGAGGGGCGCACCGGACGGGTGTCGCACATCGTCGAGAAGCCGAAACCCCGCGAAGCGCCGTCGAACCTCGCGGTCGTCGGCCGCTACCTGCTGTCGGGGTCGATCTTCGATGAGCTCGCCGAGGTGGGCGCGGGCGCGGGCGGTGAGATCCAGCTGACCGACGGCATCGCCCGGCTGATGCGCCGCGAACCGGTCCACGCGTTCCAGTTCGAGGGCAAGCGTTACGACTGCGGCAGCAAGCTCGGCTATCTGCAGGCGACGGTCGAGTACGGGCTGCGACACTCGAGTCTCGGCGTGGACTTCGCCGATTACCTGAAGCGTTTCGTCGCGACGCTCTGAGCCGCGGCGCGCGCCCGGCCCGCGAGGGTCAGAGCGCGGCTGCGCGTGCTTCGGGTCCGAACGAGGCCAGCGCGATCAGCGCGACCGCGACGACGCCGATCGTCCACGCGAGCACGCCCGCATAGTCGCCGCGGTGCGCCGCCGCGAGACCGGCCTGGATCGGGCCCATCTTCGACATCGCGAGATTGCCGAGCTGGTACGCGAATCCCGGCAGGATCGCGCGCACCGCCGGCGGCGAGAGCTCGTTGAGGTGCGCGGGCACGACACCCCAGGCGCCCTGGACCATGAACTGCATCAGGAAGCCGCCGATCGCGAGGCCGATGGCGGCGTGCGAATAGACCCATAGCGGGATCAGCGGCAGCGCGAGCGCGGCGGCGAGCGCGATCGCCCGCTTGCGCCCGATGCGCTCGGACAGCGCCCCGAAGCACATGCCGCCGGCCAGCGCGCCGCAATTCATCACGACCGCGATCAGTCCGGTCGCACCGGCCGAGAAGTGGCGCTGCGCGAGCAGGAAGGTCGGATACAGATCCTGCGATCCATGCGAGAACGCGTTGAACGCGGCCATCAACACGACCAGGAACAGCAGCAGCGCCAGGTGCGGGCGGAGCGACCGGAAGGTGTCGGCGAGCGACAGCGCGCGCGCGCGCGGCGCGCGGGACCAGCTCGGGGACTCCTCGACCGCGAGGCTGATGAACAGCGCGAGCAGCGCGGGCGCGCCGCCGATCAGGAACATCCCGCGCCAGCCGACGTGGGTGAACAGCGTCGCGAACGCGATCGACGCCAGAAGATACCCGACCGCATAGCCTTCCTGGAGCAGTCCCGAGAAGAAGCCGCGGCCGCGCGCCGGGAGCGTCTCGAACGCGAGCGCGGCGCCGACGCCCCATTCTCCGCCCATCGCGAAGCCGAACAGCGCGCGCAGCGCGAGCAGGGTCGCGAGGTTCGGCGCGAACGCGCTCGCGATCTCGACCAGGGAGAAGCTCAGCACGTTCGCGATCAGCACCGGCCGCCGTCCGTAGCGCTCCGCCAGCCAGCCGAACACCAGCGCGCCGACCGGGCGCAGCGCGAGCGTCAGGAAGATGCCTTCGGCGACCGCGGCGACGCCGGCGTGGAACTCGGTGCCGATCGCCTTCAGCGAGAAGATGAAGATGAAGAAGTCGAACGCATCCAGCGACCAGCCGGAGAACGCCGCGAGGAACGCGTTGCGTTGGGCTCGCGTCAGCGATTTGAAGGCATTGATCAACGGTGCCGTTGTCTTGGGGATCGCGACCGTTGCGAATGTAGCACGCTTTGCCCGCTGCGGGCGCCGGCGTGCGTTCCGCCGCGGCTTCCGCCGCGGGCGTGGCTCCCGGACGCGCCGGCGCTGCGGGCCTGCGGCCGCGGCTGGCCGTGGTGCTCGGCCGTCCTCGATCCCGCGGCATGGTGCGCGGACTCGACGATCGCGAACGGCGGGGTCGGCGCGACCGGGATCGCCCGGCGCAACAACCGCTCGACGTCGCGCAACAAGGCGCTCTCGTCCTCGCCGACCAAGGAAATCGCTTCGCCGGCGCGGCCCGCCCGCCCGGTTCGGCCGATCCGGTGGACGTAGTCCTCCGGGACGTTCGGCAGCTCGTAATTGATCACGTGAGGGAGTTCCTTGATGTCGAGGCCGCGCGCCGCGACCTCGGTCGCGACCAGCGCGCGAATCTCGCCCTGCTTGAACGCCTCGAGCGCGCGGGTTCGCGCGGACTGGCTCTTGTTGCCGTGGATCGCGGCGGCGGTGATGCCGGCGCCCTCGAGCTGCTGCGCGAGCCGGTTCGCGCCGTGCTTCGTGCGGGTGAACACGAGGACCTGGCGCCAGTCGTTCTCGCGGATCAGGTGAGCGAGCAGGTGGCGCTTGTGCTCCTTCGGTACGCGGTAGGCGCGCTGCTCGACGAGCTCGATCGGCGCGTTGCGCGGGGCGACCTGGATCGACAGCGGTTCGCGGAGCAGGCGCTCCGCGAGCGCGCGAATCTCGTCCGAGTAGGTCGCCGAGAACAGCAGGTTCTGGCGCGCCGCGGGCAGCAGCTTGAGCACGCGCTTGATGTCGTGAATGAAGCCCATGTCGAGCATTCGATCGGCTTCGTCGAGCACCAGGGTCTCGACGTGACCGAGATCGACCGCGCGTTGCTGCGCGAGATCGAGGAGCCGGCCCGGCGTCGCGACCAGGATGTCGCAGCCGGTTCGCAGCTTCGTGATCTGCGGATTGATGTTCACTCCGCCGAACACCTGGAAGGTCCGCAGCCGCAGGTATTTCCCGTAGGCGCGCGCACTCTCGGCGACCTGCGCGGCGAGTTCGCGCGTCGGTACCAGCACCAGCGCGCGCGGCGCCGTTCCGGCGGGGCTGCCCAGGCGTTGCAGGATCGGCAGAACGAAGCCCGCGGTCTTGCCGGTGCCGGTTTGGGCCCCCGCGAGCACGTCGCGGCCGGCGAGCACCGCGGGGACCGCCTGGGCCTGGATCGGGGTGGGCGCGTCGTAGCCTTTCTCGGCGACCGCGCGCAGCAATTCGGGGATCAGCCCGAGATCGGTGAACAACATGGAAATTCCTCTGGCGAAAACTCTTGAATGAATGAAACGACCCCGTCGCGGCGACGAGCGACTCTGCGCGAGGAGCAGGCGGCGCTCAGGCGCGGCCGGCGGCCTTGCGTTGCCGACGGCGCGCGTGCAGCGTCGCTTCGGTGTACCCGTTGCTCTGCGTGCGTCCCTGGAACACCAGGTCGCACGCGGCCTGGAACGCGACGTTGTGCTCGAGGTCCGGCGTCATCGGCCGGTAGGCCGGGTCCGCCGCGTTTTGACGGTCGACGACCGCGGCCATGCGCCGGAGCGCGTCCCGGACCGCCGCCTCGGTGCAAATGCCGTGGTGCAACCAGTTCGCGACGTGCTGGCTCGAGATCCGCAGCGTCGCGCGATCCTCCATCAGGGCGACGTTGTAGAAATCCGGCACCTTCGAGCAACCGACGCCCTGATCCACCCATCGTACCACGTAGCCGAGGATGCTCTGGGCGTTGTTCTGCAATTCCTCGTCGATTTCGGCTGCGGTCCAGCGCGGCCGTTCGACGAGCGGGGGCGTCAAGATCTCGGCAAGCGAGGCGCGCGGCCGGTGCGCGAGGTCGCGCTGCGTCCGGGCGACGTCGACGTCGTGGTAATGCAGCGCATGCAGCGTCGCCGCGGTGGGCGAGGGGACCCACGCGGTGCTGGCGCCGGCGGCCGGGTGGGCACCCTTGCTCTTCAGCATCTCGGCCATCAGGTCAGGCATCGCCCACATGCCCTTGCCGATCTGTGCGCGCCCGGGCAGCCCGCAGGCGAGCCCGACGTCGACGTTCTGCCGCTCGTACGCGTCCAGCCAGACGGCCTTCTTCAAATCGCCCTTGCGCGAGACCGCGCCGGCCTCCATCGAGGTGTGAATCTCGTCGCCGGTGCGGTCGAGGAATCCCGTGTTGATGAACACCACCCGCTCCCGCGCCGCGCGGATGCACGCGGCGAGGTTCACCGACGTGCGGCGCTCCTCGTCCATGATGCCCATTTTCAGCGTATGGCGTGGCAGCCCCACGAGGTCCTCGACGCCCGCGAACAGCCGGTCCGCGAACGCGACTTCGTCGGGTCCGTGGAGCTTCGGCTTCACCACGTAGATCGAGCCGGTGCGCGAGTTCGGAACGCCGCCGTGGCGGCGCAAGTCGTGCAGTCCGACGAGTCCGGTCACGACCGCGTCGACCAGGGTCTCGGGCGTCGCACGGCCGTCGAGCGTCACGATGTCGGTCATGACGTGGTGGCCGACATTGCGCGCGAGCATCAGGCTGCGGCCCGGGAGCGTGAAATCGCCGCCCGACGGCGCGCGATACCGGCGATCGGGGTTCAGGCGGCGCAGCATGCGCTCGCCGCCCTTCGAGAAATCCGCCTCGAGCGTGCCGCGCATCAGTCCGAGCCAGTTGCGCCAGACCACGAGCTTGTCGTCGATGTCGACGGCGGCGACCGAGTCCTCGAAGTCCTGGATCGTCGTCACCGCCGACTCCAGCAGGACGTCGCTGACGCCGGCCGGATCCGAGCGGCCGACCGGGTGCGTGCGGTCGAACTCGATCTCGACGTGCAGGCCGTGGTGCACGAGCAGGATCCCTTGCGGCGTCTCCCGGTCGCCGCGATAGCCGGCGAACGCGGCCGGATCACGCAACGTCCCGGGCGTGCCGTCCGGGAAACGGACTTCGAGCCCGGTCGCGCCGACCCGGTATCCGCTCGCCTCACGATGCGATCCCCGCGCGAGCGCGAAGTGCCGATCGAGGAAATCGCGCACGAACGCGATCACGCGATCGCCCCGGACCGGGTTGTAGCGGCCGGTCCGCGCGGCCCCGCCGTCCTCGGCGATCGCATCGGTGCCGTACAGCGCGTCGTAGAGCGAGCCCCAGCGCGCGTTCGCGGCGTTCAACGCGTAGCGGGCGTTGTTCACCGGCACGACCAGCTGTGGGCCCGCGATCGTCGCGATTTCGGGATCGACGTTCGCGGTACCGACCTGAAACGGAGCGGGCTCGGGGGTGAGGTAGCCGATCTCGCGAAGGAACGCCTCGTAGGCGGTCCGGTCGAACCCCGCGCCGGGGTGGCGGCGGTGCCAGTCGTCGATCCGCGCCTGCAGTTCGTCCCGTCGGTTCAGCAGCGCTTCGTTGATCGGCGTGAGTTCGGCGATCAACGCGGCGAACCGGGGCCAGAACATCCGCTCGTCGACCCCGACGTCGGGAATGACCTCTCGGCCGAGGAATTCGTGCAATCGCCGCTGCACGGCGACGCGGTCCAGTCGAACGATGTCGTTCACGCGGGCGGTCCTGTCGGGGTTTCCGCCCGCGAGTGTACTGGTTCGAGCGAGGCCTGGCCAATGCCGGCCGGCCCGTCCTCAGAATCGATAGTCGATCTGCATGCGATCGTAGATGAAGTGCCGGTGACCGGGATTCACCCGGCCGTTCGCGATCTCGAAGCGGTTGCGCAAGCTCAGTCCCTTCCACCAGGACCGCGGCTGGTAGATCGCATCGAAGTACGTCTCGGTATCGTTGCCGTTGTACGCGCTGCGGTACTCGGCGAAGGACGCGATCAATTGCAGTCGCTCATCCAACGCGAACACGCTTCCGGTGAGCTTCCAGGCGCTGCCGGGTCCGAGCTCGACCAGGCCGCGGATCATCGACGTCGTGAACAGGGGATCGGTCGCATAGCCCGCGGTGTAGGGCGACACCAGCGCGCCGCCGCCGAACGCACCGCTCCCGCGGGTTTGCAGCCGGTCGTAGGCCGCGGACAGGTCGAACGCGCGGACCTTCACGCCGGCGGCGAGACCCCAGGTGAGATTGTCGGTCGCGGTGCCCGGCTGGCCGAACAGGTGGGTGCCGGTGGCCTCGAACGCGTTCGATCCAATCCATTCGCGCACGAACTGCGCCTGCGCGTAGGGATGCAGCGAACCGCTGGCCGCGAACCCGTACTTGCCCTGCGCGTAGACCATCCGTGCGAAATTCGTGAAGTCGTAATACCACAGCGCGGTGTCGAGGCGGCGCCGCCGATACTCGCCGGCGAGCGCGAAGGTGCCGGTCGTTCCGCGGGTGCCCGCCGGCAGGTCCGCGACACCGCCGTAGTTCGCATCGCCGTTCCAGCCGGTCGCAAAGTAATTGTTGTCGCGGAAATAGCCGTCGGACGTGCGCGAGCGGTACCGCAGGATCCGCAGCACGTGGAACGTGAGCCCCGTGACCGGGGTGAACTTGCCGTACGCGGCCTCGTAGGTCGAGGGCAGCGCACGGCTGTCGCTGCCGTTCGCCCACGGGGTCGCGAGCGGTTGGTCGCCGAGCCGCACCCACACGCCGTGCCGCTGGTACTGCAGGAACGCGGTGCCCAGCGCGTCGATCGAGTTCGCCGCGCCCATCAGCGTGACGTCGATGCGCGCCGGCACGTCGCTGTGGGTGCCGAGCGCATTCGCGGCGTAGTACGACGCGTCGAGACTGAAGCCGTCGAGGAAGGCCGGCGTCTGGTACTCGAACAGCCCGGACAGGGAGTACGCGTCCGCGTTCGGCACGTTCGGCGTCGCGTAGTCGCGCATGAAGTAGTAGCTTCGGAACTCGCCGTTGAACTGGCCCTGTCGCAGGAAGTCCGCGAGGGTGTCCGCGCGGGCGTTCGCGATCGCGCCGATCGCGATCAAGGCGGCCGTCGCGAGACGGATGGATCGAATCGTCATCGATGGACTCCCCGGGAATACCGGCGCGGTTCGCGGTTTACGTGATATTCAATAGAATATAACGGAAGCGCGGCCCGGTGCGCAAGGCGGCGTGGCGGTGCGAACCGGAACCCGTCGCGCCGGCCGTCAGCCCGCGTCCGCGGGCCAGACCTGGATCGCGCCCGGATCGAGGTCGAAGCGCACCTCGTCGCCGGGCGCGTGGCCCGATCCGGCATCCGCGACCCGCACCCGGACTGCCCCGAGGCGGACCGTGAGCTCGCGCAGCAAGCCGTGCACCGCGATCGCCTCGACGATCGCACGATGGGCGCCGGCGGGATGCAGGTGCGCATGCGGCGGTGCGAAGTGCCAGCCGAGCCGCTCGCCGGGCCGCAGCGGTGGACCGGCGACGCGGATCCGCGTGCCGTCGCCGACCTCGATCGCATCGGCGGTTGCCGCGATCCCGGCGGCGACGTTGTCGGCGCCGAGGAGGCGGGCCACCGACTCGTTCGCGGGCCGGCGGAACACCTGCGTGCAGGAGCCGGCCTGCAGCGGGCGCCCCGAGTCGAGCACGAGCACCTCGTCGGCGAGCAGCGCCGCCTCCGCCGGATCGTGGGTGACCAGCACGGTCGTCGCGGCGATGCGCTCCTGCAGCCCGCGCAGGTCGCGTCGCAGTCGCGCGCGCAGCGGCGCATCGAGCGCCGAGAACGGCTCGTCGAGCAACAACAGCGCGGCCGGGTGTGACAGCGCGCGCGCGAGGGCGACACGCTGGCGCTGGCCGATCGACAACTCGGCCGGGAAGCGCGCCTCGAGTCCCCGCAGGCCGAGTTCCTCGATCCAGTACGCGGCGTCGCGGGCGACCGCGCCGCGCGCGAACTGCAGCTGCTCGGCGACGCGCAAGTGCGGCATCAAGCCATAGCTCTGCGGGACGTAGGCGATGCCGCGGTCGGCCGGGTCGAGCCCGGTGAGATCGCGGGCGCCGAGCCGGACCGTCGCGGGGTTCCC
>JAJYAM010000039.1 GCA_021779535.1 Pseudomonadota bacterium | reverse complement strand
GATTCCCCCCGGCTCCACCATTGGATGAAGGTCAACCGTTCGCGGTTGGCCTTTTTTCTTGTGCTTCCCCGCCCATTGCCTGCGATGTCCATGAACCCACTCGTTGCGCGTCCGGCGACTCCCGGTACCTTCCTTGCCCTGCTCGCGGTGCTCGCGCTCGGGCCGGCCTGGCCGTCGGCGGTGCGGGCCGCCGATTCCGCGGCGCTCGCCGATGTCGTCGTGACCGCGACGCGCGTCGCCGCCCCGGCCTTCGACGTGCCGGCGACGATTCTGCGCGTGCCGGGGGCGCGGTTCATCGACGATGCCCTCGGCGTGAACTTCGCGGATGGCGCGCAGTCCGTTCCGGGGCTCCTCGCCCGCAACCAATACAACTATGCGCAAGACCAGCAGATCTCGATCCGCGGGATCGGCGCGGATTCGGCGTTCGGGGTCCGGGGCGTGCGCATCTATCAGGACGGCATCCCGCAGAGCGGTCCCGACGGCCAGGGGCAGATCTCGCAATTCAATCTCGGCTCCGCGTCCCGCGTGGAGGTGCTCGAGGGACCCTTCTCGGCGCTCTACGGCAACTCCTCGGGCGGGGTGATCCAGCTCTTCACCGCCCCCGGCGTATCCCCGGGCAGCGTGCGCGCGGACCTGGCCGGCGGCAGCTTCGGCGCGGTCCGCGCCGGCGTGGATGCGAGCGACGCGATCGGTCGCCTCGACTACCACCTCGACTTCACGCATTTTTCCTGGCGGGGCTTCCGGCCCCACCAGCGCGCGCGCAGCGAGTCCTTCAACGGCAAGGTGGACTACGCGCTCGGTCCGCGCGAGAAGTTGACGGTGATCGCGAACGTGCTGTCGCGCCCGGACGCGAACGATCCGCAGGGCCTCACCGCCGCGCAATACGCGGCCGACCCGAATCAAACCTCGACGGCGGCGCTCGCCTTCGATACCCGCAAGGACCTCGCGCAGCAGGAAGGCGGGCTGATCTACGATCGCGGCCTGACCGCGCACCAGAGCCTGCGCCTGATGGGATATTACGGTCATCGGACGGTGCTGCAGTTCCTGTCGATTCCGGTCGGCGCGCAAAAGCCGGTCACGAGCGCGGGTGGTGTGGTGGACCTGCACCGCGATTTCGGCGGCGCCGATGCCCGCTGGACGTGGCAGGGACCGCTCGCGGGGCGGCCGCTCGCCTGGATCGCGGGCGTGAGTTACGACACGCAGAACGAGCGGCGCCGGGGCTACGACAACTTCGTCGGCGCAACCCTGGGGGTCCAGGGTCCCTTGCGACGCGATGAGAACGACGTCGCCCGCAACCTCGACGAGTACACCCAGGCGAGTTTCGCGCTCGCGCCGCGTTGGACCGTGACGGCGGGAGTGCGCCACAGCGACGTGCGGTTCACCACCGAGGATCGGTTCTTCGCCGCCGGCAACGACAGCGGCTCGATCACCTACACCGCCACGACCCCGGTGATCGGCGTGCTCTACGCCGAGCGCCGCTGGCTGCACTGGTACGCCTCGTTCGGCCAGGGGTTCAGGACCCCGCTCGCCTCCGAGCTCGCCTACCGGCCGGACGGCTTGCCGGGATTGAATCTCGGGTTGCGCCCGGCGCGCAGCAACGACGGCGAGCTCGGCGCGAAGATCCGCGTGAGCCGCGCGGTCTCGGCCGAGCTGAGCGCCTTCGACACCCGGACGACCAACGAGATCGTGGTGGTGACGAATTCCGGCGGCCGCTCCACCTACGAAAACGCCGGACGAACCCGCCGCAGCGGCGCGCAGGCCTCGCTCCACTATCGCTTCTCGCCGGCCTGGCGGTTGCGGTTCGCCTACACCTACGTCGACGCCGTCGTGATCGATGCGTACGACACCTGCACCGCGTCGCCGTGCTCGCATCCGACGGTGCCGGTGGCCGCCGGGAACCGGCTCCCGGGCGTCGCGCGCAACGACGCCTACGCGCAGCTGCGATGGGGTCGCGCCGAGGGCTGGCATGCCGGCGTGAGCGGACAGTACCTGGGGGCGATCGCCGCCGACAGCACCAACCGCGAGTTCGCGAGCGCCTACCCGGTGTTCGACCTGAACGGCGGCTATCGAACCCAAATCGGCGAGCAGCGCTTCGCGTTCTTCCTGCGCCTCGACAACCTGCTCGACCGCCGGCACGTCGGCGCGGTGATCGTCAACCAGGCGAACGGCGCCTACTTCGAACCCGCACCCGGGTTCAACGTGCTCGCGGGCCTGACGGTTCGCCTACGCTGAGACGGCGCCGGACGCCGGCACGATCCCGGCGCGCCGCACGTAGTCGCCGAAACGCTCGCCGTCGCGGCGCGCCTGCGCATACCCGGCGATCACCGGCTCGAGCGCCGCGAGAATCTCGGCGTCGGCGAGGTTCTCCCGGTACAGCCGGTTCAGCCGCGAGCCGTCCGCGGCGCCGCCGAGCAACAGGTTGTACCGGCCGGGACCCCGTCCCACCAACGCGATCTCGGCGAGGTACGGCCGTGCGCAACCGTTCGGGCATCCGGTCAGGCGGATCGTGATCGCCTGGTCCTGCAGTCCGTACCGTGCGAGGACCGCGTCGATCCGGGTCACCAAGCCCGGGAGGTAACGCTCGCTCTCGGCGAGCGCCAGGCCGCAGGTCGGCAGGCCGACACAGGCCATCGCGCCCTGGCGCAGCCGCGAGAACTCGCGCGGCACGCGGTGCTCGGCCAGGATCGCGTCGATCCGCACGCGCTCGGCCTCGCTCGCACGGGCGATCACCAGGTTCTGATTCGGCGTGATCACGAAACGGCCGGACTCGCCGAAGCCCTCGAGGCCGGCGATCGCCGCGAGCGCGGCTTTCAAGCGTCCGTCGTCGCGGTCGGCGATGCGGCCGTTCTCCACGTACAAGGTCAGGTGATGCAGCCCGTCCGCGCCCGGCGCCCAGCCGAGCCGGTCGTCGTGGGTCGAGAACGCGAACGGACGGGGCGGCTCGAACGGCGAGCGCATCCGTCGATCGATCTCGGCCTTGAACCAGTCGAGCCCGCGACCGTCGATCGTGTATTTCAGGCGGGCGCGCTTGCGGTTGGTGCGGTCCCCGAAATCGCGCTGGGCGGTGAGCACCGCCTCGGCGACCTCGATCAACCGATCGGCGGGGCAATAGCCGAGCACGTCGCCGACGCGCGGGTACGTGTCCGGCTCACCGTGCGTCATGCCCATGCCGCCGCCGGCGAGCACGTCGTAGCCCGCGATCGCGCCGTCCTGCACGATCGCGACGAAGCCGAGGTCCTGCGCGTACACGTCGACGTCGTTCGCCGGCGGCACCGCGATCGCGACCTTGAACTTGCGCGGCAGATAGGTCGCGCCGTAGATCGGTTCCGATTCCGGCTCGCCGCCGCGGACCCGCTGATCGCCGATGAAGATCTCCCGCCACGCGCCGGTCCGCGGCAGGAAATGCGCCGACAGGCGCGCCGCCGCCTCGGCCGCGTCCGCGTGCGCGCGCGAGCGAAACGGGTTCGCCGCGGCCATCACGTTGCGGTTGACGTCGCCGCAGGCCGCGATGGTATCGAGCAGCACGGCGTCGATCGCCCGCAGCGCGGCGCGCACGTTGCTCTTGATGATCCCGTGGAACTGGATCGTCTGCCGGGTGGTCAGGCGCAAGGTGCCGTTCGCGCGCTCGGCCGCGATCCGGTCGAGCGCCAGAAACTGGCGCGCCGTCAACACGCCCGCCGGGATGCGCAGTCGCGCCATGAACGAGACCGCGCGGTCGAGCTTGCGTTTCGCGCGCTCGGGCCGCAGGTCCCGGTCGTCCTGCACGTACATCCCGTGGAACTTCACGAGCTGGCTCGCCTCCTCACTGAGTCCGCCGAGCGCCGCCCGATCCAGCTCCTCGCTCAGGGTGCCGCGCAGGAAGCGGCTGCGCGCCTTGATCTGTTCGTTGGGAGACGGCGGCGCGGGCGGCGCACCGGCGGCGCCGCGACCCGGATCGCCGGCGGCGACCGCCGGCTCCGGCTTCGGTGGCGCGCCGTCCATCAATACACGTCCTTCCGGTACCGACCGGCGGTGATCAGCGCATCCACGGCCGGCTGGCCGAGGATGCGCACGAGCGTCGCATCGACCTCGCGCGCCATCGACCCGGCGTCACCGCACAGGTACAGCGTCGCACCCTCCGCGAGCAGCCCGCGCAGCGCGTCGCGCCGGTCCCACAGCACGTGCTGCACGTAGCGCTTTTCCGGCTGATCGCGGGAGAACGCGAGGTCGATCTCGCCCAGCACCCCGGACTTCAGCCATCCCTGCAGGTCGAGCTGGTAGAGGAAATCGTGCGTGAACCGGCGGTGCCCGAAAATCAACCAGGATTTCCCGAGCGCGCCGATCGACTCGCGTTCCTGCAGGAACGCCCGGTACGGGGCGATGCCCGTGCCCGCGCCGATCATCACGATGGGCGCGCGGGGATCGGCCGGCAACCGGAAATGCGGGTTCGGCTTCACCTGGATCGGGAGCGTGTCGCCGACCGCGAGACGCTCCGCCACCAGGCCGGAGGCGACGCCGGTTCGCGGTCGTCCGGCGCTTCGATACGCGACCTTCGCGATCGCCAGGTGCGCGGCCTCGCCGACGACCTTCTGCGAGGACGCGATCGAATAGTGGCGGACCGGGAGCTTGCGCAGCAGGCGCAGCAGTTGCGGGGCCGTGAGCCGAAACGGAAACGCCTCGAACAGGTCGATCGCGTGCCGGCCGGCGAGGAAGTCCGTGCGCGCGGTCTCGTCGGCGGCGAGCGCGAGCACGCGCTCGTCACCGCTGATCGCGGCGTAGTCCGCGATCAGCTTCGCGCTCAAGGTGCTGATGTCGCGCTCGCGAACCAAGGCGTCGCGAGCGGCATCGTCGCCCGCGAGTCCCGTCGCCGCGAGCACCGACTCCGCGAGCGCCGGGTCGTTGCGCGGCAAGAGCCCGAGCGCGTCGCCCGGCTCATAGGCGAGTCCGGACCCGGTCAGGTCGAGCTCGAGGTGCCAGGTCTCGCGGTCCGACCGCGACGAGCTGAGCGGGTGCCGCACGGCGACCGGCGCAGCGAATCGCTCGGGCTGGCCGGCCGCGGCCCCGTCGGTGCGATGGAAATCGACGTGGATCACCGAGCCGGCGTCCGCGGGCGGGCCGAGCGCGGCGAGGACGCGCTCGATGAACGACGCCGCCGGCGCTTCGTAGTCGAGATCGCAGTCGATCCGTTCGGCGACGCGGATCCCGCCGAGCGCTTCGAGGCGCGCATCGAGCCGCTTGCCGACCGCGCAGTACTGGGGGTAGGCGGAATCGCCCAGCGCCAGCACCGCGAAACGCACCCCGTCGAGCCGCGGCGCATCCTCCGCCTGCAGCGCGCGGATGAACGGCGCCGCACGCTGCGGCGGCTCCCCCTCGCCCCAGGTCGAGGCGATCACCATCACGTTCGCCGCCTCGCGCAACGCGATCGCCGGCGTATCGGCCATGTCGAGCACCCGCGCCGCGAAGCCGCGCCGCGCCGCCTCCCGTTGCGCCGCGTGAGCGAGCGCCTCGGTGTGACCGGATTCGGTCGCGTACAGGATCGTGAGCTTCGTCCGGGCGAGCGACGCGGACGCGGGCGCCGGGGCCTCGCGCTGAGCCGCATCGACCCCCGCGAGGAAACCGGCGAGCCACGCGCGCTGATCGCCGGTCGCGCGCGCGAAGATCGCGTTCAGGCCGGCGATGTCCTCGGCCGCGAACGGCGCCGAGCGGGGCAGGATCGCGCTGCGGCTCATCGCGCCGCTCCGACGCGACGCGCGGCGGGCGCCGCGCGCTTCGACGCGGCGTGTGCCGCCGGCTCCGACCGCGCGAGCACCGCGCCCAGCGCCGCCACGGCGCCGATCACCACGAGGGTCGCGGCCGGCGGCAGATCGAGCGCGACGCCGGCGGCCGCGCCGAGCGTGGTGTGGACCACCTGCTCGCGCGGCGTGGTCGCGTCGAGCACGAAGGCCACGGGATCGGCGCTCGGCCGTCCCCCGTCGATCAACGCGGCCGCGATCCGGCCGATGTGCTTGCGCGCCATGTACAGAACCAGGGTGTCCGCGGCGCGCCCCAAGGCCCGGAAGTCGACGTCCGCGCCCTCCGCGCCCGCCTCACCGGTCGCGAACGCGACGCTGCGCGCGATCCCGCGATGAGTGATCGGCACGAGCGCCGCGCTGGTCGCGCCGATCCCCGCGGAGATCCCGGGGATCACGCGGAACGCCACACCCGCCGCGGCCAGCGCGAGGCACTCCTCGCCGCCGCGCCCGAACACGAACGGATCCCCACCCTTCAGTCGCAGCACGCGCGAGCCCTTGCGGGCGTGAGCGATCAACTGCTCGTGGATCGCCCATTGCGGTGTCTGCGTGCCGCCGGCGCGCTTGCCGGCCGCGATGCGCACCGTCGCTGCGGGGGCCAGCGCGAGGATCTCGCCGGACACGAGCGCGTCGTGAACGATCACGTCCGCCGTTTCGATCGCGTGCAGCGCCGCGAGTGTCAGCAAGGCCGGATCGCCCGGACCCGCTCCCGCGAGCCAGACGCTGCCCGGCGCGAACTCCGGATGACGGATCATGCGAGCCATCCGCGCTCGGTCGCGAGCGCCTCGATGCGCCGCGCGGTGTCCGACGGCGCGACGCCGGCGTCGCGCCAGTGCTGGCGCATGCGGCGGACCTCGGCGACGCGCCCGCCCCATTCCTCACCGAACCGCGCCTCGAGATGGCCGCGAATCACGCGGGCCAGGCCGGGCGCGGCACCGGCGGTCGAGACGGTCAGCAGCAGGTCGCCGCGGCGCACCTCGGCCATCGAATGAAAATCGCACAGCGCGGGCGAATCCTCGACGTTCACGAGCACCCCGGCCGACCGCGCCTGCATCGCGAGCGCCTGCGCCACCTCGGCCGGCAGGTCCACGAGCCACAACGCATGCCAGTTCGAGAGGCCTTGCGCGCAGGCGGACGCGTCCGGGAACCAGCGCACGTCCTGCGCGCCGGCCGCCAGCAGCGCCGCGTGGCGGCGCGCAGCCCGCGCACCGTGCCCAACCACGGCCAGGCGAACGAATCGAGGGTCGAGCGCGATCGGGATCATCGGAATTCCAGTCGACGTTCCAGCCAAAGAAGAAAAAAATTCTACTTACTCGATTTTTTTAATGCAAAAAAAGTATTTTTATATTGTTTTATTCTATAAAATAGATTTTTCTTCTACCCGCCACGGCTGTTGCAGTATGACCGACACCCCTGGAGCGGTCGCGCTCGACGAGATCGATCGGGCGATCCTCCGCCTGCTCGCGCGAGACGCGACGATGCCGCTGACCGCGATCGCCCCGGCGGTCGGACTGTCCGCGACACCGTGCTGGAAGCGCATCAAGCGGCTGGAAGAGTCGGGTGTGATCCTCGGACGCGTGGCGCTGTTGTCACCCGAACGGCTCGGTTATCCCGTCTCGGCGTTCGTCTCGGTCGAGGCCGCGGACCACTCCGTCGAGTGGCTGCGGCGATTCGCGGACGTGGTCGCGACGATGCCGCAAATCGTCGGCGCCTGGCGCATGAGCGGCGACGTCGATTATTTGCTCCACGTGATGACGCCGGACATCCCCGCCTATGACGCGTTCTATCGCCGGCTGATCAGCGCGGTGCCGATGCGCAACGTGAGCTCCCGCTTCGCGATGGAGCGGATGAAATCCGCTCCGCCGCCGATCTAGCGCGCGGCGACCGCGGCGCAGGCACGGGTCAGCGGTCCCGACTCCTTGATGCGCTTCAGGCAGATCGTCGTCGAAAAACGCGCGACGCCCGGCAACCGGCACAACTCGTCGCGAAGCAACGAGTCGAGATGCTCGACGTCGCTGCTCACGACCTTCAGCAGGTAATCCTCCTCGCCGGCGGTCGTGAAGCATTCGATGATCGCGGGATGTTCGCGCACCGCCCGCTCGAACTCGCCATGCCGGCCGAACTCGACCCGCACCTGGACGAACGAGGTCAGGCTCAACCCGAGCGCCCGCGGATCGATCGACGCGTGGTAGCCGCGAATCACCTGCCGCCGTTCGAGTTCGCGCACCCGATTCCAGCACGGGGTCTTCGACAACGCGACGCGCTCGGCCAACGCGGCGAACGGCTGGCGCGCGTCTTCCTCGAGCGCGGTGAGGATCGAGAAATCGTAGCTGTCCAAGCGAGCGGCTCCGCGGTGAATCGATGGTTCGGAACATTATCCCGTATTTTTAATCTTTTGAAGAACTACATTCTTTCGGACCCTGGATCCCGCCCGCCCATTGGAACATTGGTCCGGCCGAGTCCGTTTATCTTATTCGGGCCGCGCTCGATGCCATTCATTCATGTGGTTACGAGGTTTTATCGATGTCGTTTGAGAATCTCGGAGCGATCCCGGCCGACCCGATGCTGAGCCTGATCCAGCGTGTCGCATCGGATCCCAGGGACGGAAAGATCGACCTGGGTGTCGGCGTTTATCAGGACGCCGAGGGCCGCACGCCGGTGTTCGATTCGGTGAAGCAGGCGGAATCACACCTGGTTCGGACCCAATCGACCAAGGCCTATCTCGGCGCGGGCGGCGACGCCGGCTACGTCGAGCAACTCACGGCCCACGCGCTCGGCGGGAACCTCGGGCTACGGGGAATCCAGACGATCGGCGGCACCGGCGCGCTGCGTCTCGCGGGCGAACTGCTCGTCCGGGGGGCACCGGAGCGGCGGATCTGGATCGGCCTGCCGACCTGGACGAATCACGAGCCGTTGATGCGGGCGGCGGGCCTGCGGATCGCCCATTGCGATCTCGACGATCCGGCGCGGGGCGGCCTGCGTCACGAAGTGCTGCTCGACGCGTTGCGCGACGCACCGGCCGGCGACGCGTTCCTCGTCCAGGCGAGCGGCCACAACCCGACCGGCATCGATCCGGATCCGGCCCTGTGGCAGGCCTTCGCCGACGTCGCCGTCGCCCGCCGGCTCGTTCCGCTCGTGGACCTCGCGTACCAGGGTCTCGGGGCCGGTTGGCGCGAAGACGTCGCGCCGATCGCGCCCTTGCTCGAGCGGGTGCCGCGACTCCTGGTCGCGTACTCCTGCGACAAGAACTTCGGCTTGTACCGCGAGCGCGTCGGCGCGCTGTTCCACCGCGGCGCGAACCCCGAGGAAACCGCGAGGGTCCATGATCATCTGCTCGCGATCGCGCGCGTCGGCTACTCGATGCCGCCGGATCACGGCGCGGCGATCGTGCGCACGATCCTCGCCGATCCGCGCCTGCGCGCGCAGTGGCGCGCCGAGCTCGACGCGGCCCGGGATCGCCTCGCCTCGATGCGCGCGACGCTCGCGTGCCGAGGCCGCGTCGGCGAGGTCGATCTCGCCGCGCTCGCCGCCGGCCACGGAATGTTCGCGCAGTTGCCGCTCTCCGCCCCGGCGATCCAGCGGTTGCAGGCCGAGCACGCCGTCTACCTCGCGCCGTCCGGCCGCATGAATCTCGCCGGTCTCAACGCGGGCAATCTCGAGCGATTCCTCGCGGCGCTCGAAGCGGTGCAACGCCGGTCCGCGGCCTGACCGCGCGATGCGCGCTCAGCCGAGTCCGTGCGGCGGCTGATCGCGCACGACCTGATCCGTGATCGCGAGCGCGACTTCCAGCGCCGCCAGGCCGTCCTCGCCGGTCACCGCCGGCGTCGAACCGCTCTGCGCGGCGGCGAGGAACGCGGCGATCTCGTCGCGCAGCGCATCGCTCGCCTCGTAGCTGGTTTCGTCGATCGAGACGCCCGGCACGCCGTCGACGGTTCGCGTCGGGTCCTTGCGGATCAGCGTACGCACCTTCTGGTGCAAATCGACGGACACGTACGCATCGTCCTGGAACAGCCGGAGCTTGCGCTCGGTCTTCATGCTCACGCGACTCGCGGTGGCGTTCGCGACGCAGCCGTTCGCGAACCGCAGCCGCGCGTTGGCGATGTCGATCGCGCCGGAGAACACGCGGGTCCCGACCGCATCGACCGACACGACCGGCGAGCGCACGATGCTGAGGATCAGGTCGATGTCGTGGATCATCAGGTCGAGCACCACGTCGACGTCCGTGCCGCGCGCCTTGAACGGCGCGAGCCGCGCGGACTCGATGAACCGCGGGACCGTCAAGATCGGCTGCAACGCGCGCATCGCCGCATTGAAGCGCTCGAGATGCCCGACCTGCAGGATCCGTCCGAAGCGCTTCGCGGTCGCGATCAGGTCGCGCGCCTGCTCGACGGTGGCCGTCATCGGCTTCTCGACGAGCACGTGCGCACCGCCTTCGAGAAAATCCTTGGCGATCGCATGATGCGTCGGCGTCGGCGTGACGATGCTGACCGCGTCGACGCGGCCGACCAGCGCGCGATGCTCGGCGTGGGCCGCGACGCCGAGTTCGCCGGAAACGGCTTCGCGCGCGCCCGGGTCGGGATCGACGATCCCGACCAGCGTCGAATTCTCGAGGGTCGCGTATTTCTGCGCGTGAAACCGCCCGAGGTACCCGGCGCCGACGACCGCGGTGCGCATCATCGCGCGGCGGGAGGCGCGGTGCGCGCCGTCGATGGAGGCTCTGTCACGGCGTCCATTCTAGCGCGCGCACCGGCTCGCGTGCGGCCGGCGTCCGCGGATTGGTTTAGAATCGCCCGATGGCCCGCAAACCCGCCCGGAAGAAAACGCCCGCCCGCCGAGCGCCCGCCAAGGGCGGCGTGCGGCATGAACTGCTGCTCGCGCTCGGCTGGCTCGCGTTCGGCGCGTTCGCGCTGCCGATCCTGATCTATCTCAGCGGGATCACGCTGCTCGGCCGCTATGACGGCGCGAGCCTTGGTCGGACGTTCGGGACGGTGCTGCTCGGACTCGGAACGCCCTCGCCCGCGTCCTGGACCGTGGTCCTCGGACCGTACGTGATGATCCTGCTGCTGCGGGTGCTGCGCCGGGGCTGGTCGCTCGGATCGAGCCGCAAGGCCTGAACGAACCGTGACCGCCGTCACACAATCGCCCCGCCGCAAGCCCTCGCCGGTCGCAATTTGAGAAAGTAGCGGGACGCGTGCGGTGGGTGCCGCCGCGCCGCAACGCTTGAACGAGGTTCGAGGACGAAGGCGATGACGATCCATGACCGCTCGAAGCCGCGGGTAGAACCGCTGTTCAGCTTCGGCACTCGAGAACTCGAGGACCGGGAACGCGCATCGACACGGCGCACCGGCCGACGGGCGGCGGGACGCCGCGATACGGCGAGCCTCGGTCCCGGCGAGAGAGGCTACGGGTTCGACCCGTACAACAACAGCGGCCGGCGGGATCCGTCACGCCGATCGTGACGCTCGCGCCCCTGTAAGCGCCGTCGGTCCGCGCGCGCGATTCGCCGGCCGACCGCCTCGACCAAGTGCAGATCGAGCAGCGTCCCGCGCAGGTGCCAGGTCGGCGCGTAGCGGTCGGTCGGTCTCAGGTAGCGCTGCGCGAAGTACTCGTCGAGGCGGGCCGCGCCCCAGACCGGCCCCAACGCGGCATCGTCCAAGCCGCCGATCGCATACAGCGCGGGCACTCCATGCGCCGCGAACACCGCGGCATCGGATCGCGCGTAGCGATCGCGAAGCGGTTGCGGATCCGGACGCACGATGCGTCCCTGCAGTTCGGCGGCCTTCGCGAGGAACGGCGCGAGCGGTGAATGCGCCGGCCCCAGTGAGTCGACGTCGCGGGCCGGGCCGCCGACCCGCAGCATCGGCAGGTTCACGTCGGCGACCGTGCGCGACAGCGGATAGATCGGATGCTCGACGTAATAGCGGGCGCCGAGCGCGCCGAACTCGCCGCCGGTCGTCGCCAGGAAGACGATCGTCCGCTCGGGCCTTGCCGCCGCGTGCGCGAACGCTTGCGCGAGGATCAGCCACCCGGCGGCACCGGTCGCATCGTCGATCGCCCCGGGGAGCACTTGACCGGCGTCGCGGCCCGCGCCGTATCCGAGACCGTCCCAGCGCGTCGTGTAGACCAGGTATTCGCTGCGACGCTCGCCGCCCGGAACGATCGCGATCAGGTTCGGCGAGGTGAAGCGCCGCACGGTCGCCTGAACGCCGGCGTCCGCCGCGAGATCGAGGGACAGCGCCGGAAAGCCCGGCCGCTCCGCGTGCGCGACGGCCGCGTCGAAGTTCGCGCCCGCGGCCGCGAACCAGCGGCGAGCCGCGCGCGACCGGACATAACCCTCGACGGCCGGGTCCGCGGCGTGCGCATCGGCGGTGGGCGCTTCGATGATGCCGTGACCGACGCGATTCACGATCGCCGTCCACGGCGTCGCGAACCGACCCGGCCGATGGATCAACAGGACGGCGGCGGCGCCGTGCGCCGCCGCGGCCGCGATTTTCCCGCGTGCGAGCGCGAACCCGCCGTCGGTCCCGGCGTTCCGCCGTGCCAACGCGGCCGGCGCACCGTCGAGCACGAGCACGGTCGCGCCTCGAACGTCGGCGCCCGCGTAATCGTTCCAGCCAAGCCGGGGCGCGTCGATCCCGTAGCCGACGAACACCATGCGACTGTGCTGCAACCGGCCGGTCCCGCTCTCGCGCGGCGTCCAGAGCACCGCATCGCTCGCCGGGACGGACAGGTGCACGGCGCCGCCCCGCGCCGCGATCGAGAACGCGGTCGGCTCGACCGTGTCGAGCGCGACCAGCGGGACTTCCTGCCGGTACGAGCCATGATTGCCCGGCTTCGCTCCGAAGCGCCGCAAGGTCCCGGTCAGGTACGCCGCCGCCCGCTCCGCGCCCGCGCTCCCCGGGCGCCGGCCTTCGAACTCGTACGACGCGATCGCTGCGACCAACCGCCGGAATCCCGCGTCGTCGAACTGCGAGTGCGGGGGTGGATGGCGCGGCGTCGTCGAACACGCGCACAGCGAGATCAGGCCCGCGATCGCGGCGGCGCGCAACGCTCGTCTCGAGAATCGCCTCGTCACGATGCCGGTCGTGCTAGCGGTGGATCGAGAACGACGGCACGCCGGCGAGCCTCGGACCGGAACGCCCGGCCACGAGGCGGATCAACGCGGGTCCCGCGAGCGTGAAAGCCGCCGATGCGCAGGTGCCGGGGAGTATGCCGAAGAACACCGTGAGCGGACGCATGCTGCGGATCTCATATACAATTGCCGGATGTCCGGTCGGAAGCCAAACGGCCGATCAAAATCCAAGCTTACCCTTAAATGGGGATCCGTTCACAGGAGAACCGACACGGTGATCACCCAAGGCCCCGCCGCGGCGCGCTCGCGCTGGAAGTCCGGATTGGCCGTCGCCCTGGGCGCGGTTGCGCTGGCCGCCCTCCTCGGCGCGGCGATGACCTCGTCGTCGGCGACGACCGCCCCGAAGCCGACGACACCGGCCGAGGCCGCGCCGTCGCTGCCGGTGCGCCTCGAGCCCACGGCCCGCGAGGGATACACCGCGCAGCGCGTCGCCGACATCATCGCGCGGGAGCACTATCGGCGCGAGCCGCTCGACGACCAGCTGTCGAGCATGATTCTCGATCGATACCTGAACGCGCTGGACGGGGAGCACAGCTACTTCTACGCCAGCGACATCGCCGGCTTCGGGCAGTACCGTTATGCGCTGGACAACGCGATCCGGGACGGCGAGATGCAAGCCCCGTTCGCGATCTTCCGCCGCTACCAGAATCGCGTGCGCGAGCGCATGGCGTACGCGATCAGCCTGCTCTCGACCGAGCCGAGCTTCCGGAACGACGAGCGGTACCGGTTCGACCGGACGAACCGGCCTTGGCCGGTCGATCACGAGGAAATGGACGAGTTGTGGCGCAAGCGCGTGAAGAACGACGAGCTGTCGCTGCTGCTCGCGGGCAAGACCTGGCCCGGCATCGTTGCGACGCTGCGCAACCGCTACCAGAACGTGATTCACCGGATCGGCCAGAGCGAGCCGCAGGACGTGTTCGAGGCGTTCATGAACGCGTACACGCTGTCGCTCGACCCGCACTCGAATTATTTCTCGCCGCGCGATTCCCAGGAATACAACATCCAGATGAGCCTCAGCTACGAGGGGATCGGCGCCTCGTTGCAGATGAAGGACGACTACGTGACGGTCGTCAACGTGATTCCCGGCGGGCCCGCGGCGATCAGCGGCACGCTCGCACCGAACGACCGCATCACCGCGGTCGGCAAAGGCGCGCACGGCAAGATGGTCGACGTGATCGGCTGGCGGCTCGGCGACGTCGTCCAGAAGATCCGCGGGCCCGGCGGCACGAAGGTGCGGCTGCAGATCCTGCCGGCCGGCGCCGCGCCCGGCTCGCAGCAGAAGATCATCACCCTGGTCCGCAATCGGATCTCGCTGACGGCGCAGGCGGCGCACGCGAAGATGCGCACCGTCGAGCGCGACGGGCACCCGATCAAGGTCGGGATCATCCATGTCCCGAGCTTCTATCAGGATTACGACGCGAACCGCGCCGGCGTGAAGGACTACCGGAGCACGACGCGGGACGTGAAGCGCCTGATCGAGCGCCTGCGCAAGGAAGGGATGCAGGTCCTGGTGATGGACTTGCGCGGCAACGGCGGCGGCTACCTGCCGGAGGCCGAGTCGATGGTCGGCTTGTTCATCCGCCGCGGCCCGGTCGTCCAGCTGCGCGACACGACCGGTCACGTCGAGGTCGACGACGATCCGGATCCCGCGATCTTCTACCGCGGCCCGATGATGGTGCTGGTCGACCGGCTGAGCGCGTCCGCCTCCGAGATCTTCGCCGGCGCGCTGCAGGACTACGGCCGCGCGGTGATCGTCGGCCAGCAGACCTACGGCAAGGGCACGGTGCAGAATGCGCATCCGCTCAGCTACTCGATCTTCGGGCGCAAGCCGGACCTCGGCCAGCTGAACGTCACGATCGGCAAGTTCTACCGGGTGACCGGCGGCAGCACCCAGGACCGCGGCGTCACGCCCGACATCGCGCTGCCGTCGCTGATCGACGTCCACGACGTCGGCGAAAACACGCACGATCGGGCGTTGCCGTGGGATCAGATCCAGCCGGCGCCCGACTTCGAGCCCGAAGGCAACTTGCAGCCGTGGATCGCGACGCTGCGCAAGCTCCACGACGCGCGCACCGCGAACAGCCCGGACTTCCGCTACCTCGAGGCCGACATCGCCGCGTTCGACGAGATGCGTGCGCAGAAGAGCTTGTCGCTGTCGCTGAAGATCCGGCAGGCCGAACAGAAGAGCGAGGACCAGGCCGAACTCGCGCGCGAGAACGCCTGGCGCGTCGCGCACGGCAAGAAGCCCTACACCGCGGTCGCGCAGATCAAGAAGGACGAATCGGCGCAGATCATCCTCGACGAGGCGACCCAGATCGCGGCCGACGAGGCGGTGCTCGCGGCGCAACCCGCGGTCGCCCGGCCGGCGGCGCCCGGCCGCGTGCTGCCGCCCCCGGCGTCGACCGCCGCGATCCAGCGGCGCAGCGCCGCTCAGCGCAGCAGGACCGAATAGACGTCCCAGTAGTCCTCGGCGAGCACGTTCCATCCCGGCGTCGCCGGACGCCCCGCCCCGCCGTTCGCGGTCAGCGAGTCGGCGGTCGGCACCGTGTCCGCGGGATTGCGGTAGTCGCAGATCCCGCGCAGGCGGTCGAGCCGCAATTTCACGGCCGCATTGACCTGCTTCTGCGCGCTCACCGCGGCGATCGCCTTCTGGATCCGCTGCATGTAGCCCTCGCAGTCCGTGCGCGACCCGAAGGACATCTCGTGGACGCGTCGCGCGAGCGCCTCCTTCGCCTTCGCGGCGACGCCGTACGCATCGACTTCCTCGCAGAGCAGCTCCGCGTACGCGATCACCGCGAGGTTGATCGTCCGTCGCGCCGCGAGCGAGATGCCCGGAAACGGCTCGGCCGGTTCGTCGACGATGCCTCCGCGCACCACGAGCAGATCGCGCACGCGGGCATCGGCGGCGGCGGTCTCGGTTCGAAGCCCGTGAAGCGAGCGCTGCAGCTCGCGGCGCTTGAAATAGTGCCAGATCGCGCCGAGACGGGCCTGCTCGGCCTCGACCGCCGAGACCCGGCCCCGGCTCTCGTCGGCTTGGGCGCGCGCGTCGTTCACGCGCTCGTCCGCCGCCGCGAGGCGCCGCGCGCGCTCCTCGGCGCACTGGTCGAGGAACGCCGCGCTCTCGCGCTCCTGCTGGCGGCGTGACAGGTCGGCGGCAAATCCGGTCAGGCGCTGATTGCAGGTCTTCCACAGCGATCGCAGCTGGAAGAACACGAGCGCGGAATACCCGGTGCGCGGATCGGCGAGCAGTTCAGCGAGCGCGTCGAGCTGATCCTGCACGCGCGCGGTCGCGCCCTCCTGCTGCTTCAGGCGGTCGCGCATCAAATGGAACTCGTCCTGCAGGTCCGCGTACGCTTTCTTCAAGCCAGCCCGGTTCTGGAAGAGCTGCATCAGCCGCTCTTCCTCCGAACCGACCGCGTTGCGCTCGGCCCTGAAGAAATTCCAGTTCTCGATCATCCTCAGCCCCGCGCGGCGCGTCGCCGACGGGGACCTCGCCCCGCCCCGAGTGGTTCCTAGAATCGATGCCCCCGTTCGGCGCAATACTCGAGCCACTTGTTTAGCATCATGTTGCGCGCCCAGCGTAGACCCAGTTCACGCTTGAGACCCGCGCGCAGCCGGGCGATCTGCGGATGCCGTGCGGCGCCACGCACGCTGCGGACCTCCGCGAGCCGCGCGTCGTGATAGACGCAGATCTCGAGATCGGGATCCAGCAACGTGACGCCGTCGACCTCGAACCGGTAGGTGAGGCGGAAGCGGCGGGTGTACGGGCCCGCGTCGATCGGCAGGTACAGCAGATCGCAGTCCGACACGATGCGCGAGACGGCGGGCTCTCGCGCGGAACGCAGGTCGCTCAGGATCCAGCCGAGGCGCAGGTAGTTGCTCTCGTAGAGCGTCATCAGACCGACGAAGTTCCCGCGCGCCGCGCGCCACGTCGTCGTGCATCGTTGATCCGCGATCATGGACGGACTATAGCATGCGTCGCGCGCACCTCCGGCGCGGGTGCGGACCGCGCCGCGCGTTTCACGGGCGCAGGCGCCGCTCGACTCCCATCCGCTCGAGGATTCGACTCGACATTTCCTCGATCGAGCACTCGGTCGAGTCGATCACCGGGATGCCGTATCGCTCGAACAGCGCCTCCGCGGCCCGCAGCTCGAACGCGACTTGCACGGCCGAGGAGTAACGGCTGTCCGGCCGGCGTTCGTTGCGGATCTGTTGCAGCCGTTCCGGCTTGATCGTCAGCCCGAACAGTTTCGACTGGTAAGGCTCGACCGCGCGCGGGAGCTTGCGCGACTCGAGGTCCTCCTCGGTCAGCGGATAGTTCGCGGCGAACACCCCGTACTGCATCGCGAGGTACAGGCACGTCGGCGTCTTGCCCGATCGGGACACGCCGATCAGGATCACGTCGGCCCGCGCGTAGCCGCCGATCGCCGACCCGTCGTCGCTCGCCATCGCGTAGTTCGTCGCGTCGATTCGCAGCGCGTACGCGTGGCCGTCCGCCATCCGGTGCGCACGCCCGACCGCGTGGCTCGACTGGGTGCAGAGCTCGCTTTCCAGCGGCGCAAGGAACGGATCGAAGAAATCGAGGAACAATCCGCCGCTGCCGCGGACCACGTTGCGCACGTCCTCCTGGACGAGCGTGCTGAACACGATCGGGCGCACGCCTTCCTGCGCGGCAACGAGATCGATCTTGCGCACGGCCTCCCGCGCCTTGTCAACCGTCGAGATAAATGGCACAGTTATCTGGCTGAATTCGATGCCGTCGAACTGCGTCATCAGACTGTGACCCATCGTCTCCGCGGTCACTCCCGTCTGGTCGGATACGAAGAACACGGTTCGCTTGTTCAAGAGTGCCCTCCCGGTGGCGGCGCCGGTCGCGGCGCGTGTGCCGCTAGAGTGTTCCACCAACGACCATGCCGGACAAGCAGCCCCTCATGAAACCCTACATCGTCCCGTTCGCCCGACTGAAGCACGGCGACATCGAACTCGTCGGCGGCAAGAACGCGTCGATCGGCGAAATGATCAGCGAACTCGCGGGCCTCGGCGTCTCCGTGCCGGGCGGATTCGCGACCACCGCGCATGCGTACCGGGATTTCCTCGCCCAGGACGGGCTCGACGCCCGCATTCGCGACGCACTCGCGGCGCTGGACGTCGACGACATCGCGCAGCTCGCCGAGATCGGCGCGCGGATCCGCGGCTGGATGCTCGCGACGCCGTTCCCGCCGCGGCTCCAGGACGAGGTGCGCACCGCGTGGCGCGCGATGGGCCAAGGCCCGGAATTCGCGGTCGCCGTGCGCTCGTCGGCGACCGCCGAGGACCTGCCCGAGGCCTCGTTCGCGGGCCAGCAGGAGACCTTCCTGAACGTCCGCGGCGAAAGCCACCTCATGCGCTGCGTGCACGAGGTCTACGCCTCGTTGTTCAACGACCGCGCGATCGCGTACCGCGTGCACAACGGCTTCGATCACTCGGCGGTCGCGCTGTCCGTCGGCGTGCAGCACATGGTCCGCAGCGACCTCGGGTGCGCCGGCGTGATGTTCACGCTCGACACGGACTCCGGATTCCGCGACGTGGTGTTCATCACCGCCGCGTACGGGCTCGGCGAGACGGTCGTGCAGGGCGCGGTGAACCCCGACGAGTACTACGTGTACAAGCCGGCGCTGCGCGCGGGACGGCGCGCGATCGTCCGGCGCAATCTCGGCGGCAAGGCGATCAAGATGGTGTACGCGGACGCGGGCACCGCCGAGCGCGTGCGCGTCGTCGACGTCCCGGCCGGCGAACGCGAGCGGTTCTCGCTCAGCGACACGGACGTCGTCGAGCTCGCGCGGCAGGCGCTGATCATCGAGGAACACTACCGCGCGCCGATGGACATCGAGTGGGGCAAGGACGGCGCGACCGGCAAGATCTACATCCTGCAGGCGCGCCCCGAGACGGTGCAGAGCCGCGTCGGCCGCAGCGTGCAGCGGTACACGCTGAAAGGCCGATCGAAGGTGCTCGCGAGCGGCCGCAGCATCGGCCAGCGCATCGGCGCCGGGCATGCGCGGGTGATCACCGACGTGAAGGACATGCAACGGGTGCGCGCCGGCGACGTGCTGGTCGCCGACATGACCGATCCGGACTGGGAACCGGTGATGAAGCGCGCCGCGGCCGTGATCACGAACCGCGGCGGCCGCACCTGTCACGCCGCGATCATCGCGCGCGAGCTCGGGATACCCGCGGTCGTCGGCTGCGGCGACGCGACCAAGGTGATCGCCGACGGCCAGGCGGTCACGGTCTCCTGCGCGGAAGGCGACACCGGGCACGTCTACGACGGGATGCTGGAATTCGATCAGCGCAGCGTCGAGTTCGACTCGCTGCCGGAGCTGCCGGTGCGGATCATGATGAACGTCGGCAATCCCGACCGCGCGTTCGACTTCTCGCGGATCCCGAACAAGGGGGTCGGGCTCGCCCGCCTGGAATTCATCATCAATCGCATGATCGGCGTGCATCCGCGCGCGCTGCTGGAGCTCGACAAGCAGAGCGCGGAGCTCAAGGAGACGATCCGCAAGCAGGTCGCGGGCTATCCGGATCCGATCACCTTCTACGTCGAGAAGCTCGTCGAGGGCATCGCGCAGATCGCGGCCGCGTTCGCGCCCGAGCCGGTGATCGTGCGGCTCTCCGACTTCAAATCGAACGAGTACGCGAACCTGATCGGCGGAAGGGCCTATGAGCCCCACGAGGAGAACCCGATGCTCGGGTTCCGCGGCGCGGCGCGCTACGTCGATCCGGCGTTCCGCCGCTGCTTCGAGCTCGAGTGCCGGGCGCTGAAGATCGTCCGGGACGAGTTCGGCTTGACCAACGTGCAGGTGATGGTGCCGTTCGTGCGATCGCCGTCCGAGGCGGCGGCGGTGACGAAGCTGCTCGAGGCGAACGGCTTGCGGCGGGGCGAAGACGGGCTGCGGCTGATCATGATGTGCGAGCTGCCGACCAACGCGCTGCTCGCCGATCGCTACCTGGAGCACTTCGACGGCATGTCGATCGGCTCCAACGACCTCACCCAGCTCACGCTCGGCCTCGATCGCGACTCCGGCGTGGTCGCCAAGCTCTTCGACGAGCGCGACGAGGCGGTCAAGGCCCTGATGGCGATGGCGATCCGCGCATGCAAGTCGCACGGCAAGTACGTCGGCATCTGCGGCCAGGGTCCCTCCGACCATCCGGAGCTCGCGCGCTGGCTCGTCGCGCAAGGCATCGACAGCCTGTCGCTGAACCCGGACAGCGTGATCGATACCGCGCTGTTCCTGGCGTCGGAGGGCGGTTGAGCGGGCGCCTCAGAGCGGGCGAAGCAACCGCTCCCGGTAGTACTGCAGTTCGCGGATCGATTCGCGCACGTCGTCGAGCGCGAGGTGCGTGGACGGCTTCTGGAGCCCCTCCGCGACGCGCGGGGCCCAGCGCAACGCGAGCTCCTTGAGCGTGCTCACGTCCAGGTTCCGGTAGTGGAAGAACTTCTCGAGCGCCGGCATGTGGCGTGCGAGAAAGCGCCGATCCTGGCACACGCTGTTGCCGCACATCGGCGAACGTCCCCGCTCGACCCAGGCCTCGAGGAACCCGAGCGTCGCACGCTCCGCGTCCGCCTCGTCGACGCGGCTCGCGCGCACCCGCGCGGTGAGCCCGGAGCCGCCGTGTTGCGTGCGGTTCCAGTCGTCCATCCGCGCGAGCGCATCCTCGCCCTGATGGATCGCGAACACCGGCCCCTCGGCGAGGATCGCGAGCTGCGAATCGGTCACGATCGTCGCGATCTCGATGATCCGATCGCCGTCGGGATCGAGCCCGGTCATCTCCAGATCGATCCAAATCAGATTATCGGCGGATTTCATCGGTTTCCCATTCCGGCGCGAGCGGCGCCGCGACGGATGTTACCAGAGCGCGGACCGGGTCTACGATGAGCGGACCGCCGTCCGGAACCGGCATCGTGCTCGCCGCGTACGGACGCGGCGCGCTGGTGCTCGCGGGCGGCGAAACCATGCACTGCGCGCTCGCGGGCCGCAAGCTCCGCGTCGTCTGCGGCGACGAGGTCGGGTGGCGGCGCGACGCCGGCGGGACGCCGACGGTGCATTCGCTCGCGCCCCGTCGCAATGGCCTGGAACGGGTCGACTCGCGCGGGCGCGCCGAGCCGGTCGCCGCGAACGTCGACCGGCTCGCGATCGTGGTCGCGCCGCGGCCGGCGCCCGATTGGTTCGTGGTCGACCGTTATTGGGCCGCGGCCCTGCAAGCCGGGATCGCCGCGTTGCTGATCGTGAACAAGGACGATCTCGACGGCGCGCCGATCGCGGAGGAGATCGCGAACTATCGCGGGCTCGGACTTGCGGTCGCCGCGGTCGGCGGTCACTCGGGGGCCGGGATGGAGGCGCTGCGCGCGCGGCTCGCCGCGGGCGCGACCCTGCTGGTCGGCCAGTCGGGCGTCGGCAAGTCGACGCTCGTGAACGCGCTGGTGCCGGCGGCCGACGCGCAGACCGCGGAGCTCACCCGCGACCGCGAGGGCCGCCACACGACCACGACCGCGCGCCGTTACCGTCTCGGCACGGACGCGGCGATCATCGATGCGCCGGGCGTACGCGACTTCGCGCCGCCGGCGCGGATCGCGCGGGCCGCGGAGCGCGGCTTCGTCGAGATCCACGCGCTCGCGGCCGGCTGCCGGTTCGGCGATTGCCAGCACCTGCGCGAACCGGGCTGCGCGATTCGCGCCGCGGTCGACGCCGGGACGGTCAGCGCGCGCCGGTACGAGAGCTACCGGCGCCTGCTGCGGCTGTACGACCGCTTCGCGGCGCACTGAGCGCGGTGCGCGCGGCCCTCGGCCCCAAGATCGGCCAGGCGACCGCCAAGATCGGCTAGGTGACCGCCGTGCGGCCCGCGAGCGCGTGCGCGAGCGTGCCGCCGTCGACGTATTCCAGCTCGCCGCCGACCGGCACCCCATGCGCGATTCGCGACGCCTTGAGGCCGTGGCGAAGCGCGATCTCGCCGAGGTAATGGGCGGTCGCCTCGCCCTCGGCGGTCGGGTTCGTCGCGAGGATGACTTCCGCGATGCCGCCCGCGGCGAGTCGGCGCTCGAACTCGTCGAGACCGAGTTCGGCCGGGCCGACGCCGTCGAGCGGCGACAGATGGCCCATCAGCACGAAATAGTGGCCCCGGAAGCCTCCCGACTGCTCGATCGCGACGACGTCCGCGGGCGACTCGACGACACACAGCAGCCCGGCGTTACGGCTCTCGGACGCGCAGATCGGGCAGACCCGCTCCTCGCTCAGCATCCGGCAGCGCTCGCAGTGGCCGACGGATTCGATCGCCTCCGCGAGCGCCTGACCCAGGCGCCGGCCACCGTCGCGATCCCGCTCGAGCAAATGGAACGCCATCCGCTGCGCGGATTTCGGCCCGACGCCGGGCAGGCAACGCAGTGCCTCGATCAGTCGCGCGAGCGCCGGCGTGTATTTCATCGTCGGGTGCGGTCGAGCGGTTGCGGCCGCGGGCGGCTCAGAACGGCAGCTTCATGCCGGGCGGGAGATTCAGGCCCGACATCAGGCCCGCGTACTTCTCCTCCATGCGCGCCGCGACGCGCCGCGTGGCATCGTTGACCGCGGCGACCAGCAGGTCCTCGAGCATGTCCCGATCCTCGCCGAGGAGCCGGGGCTCGATCTTGATCTGCTTCACCTCGTGCCGTCCGTTCATCACGACCTTGACCATGCCCGCGCCGGACTCACCGGTCACTTCGAGCGCGGCGAGCTCGGCCTGCGCCTTCTGCATCGTTTCCTGCATCTGTTGCGCCTGGCGCATCAGATTCCCGATTCCACCCTTGATCATCGCCCCGTCCCCTCTGTCTCAATTGGCGGGCTTGATCGACGCGACGTCGATCTCGGCCCCGAATCGCTCGCGCAAGCCCTTCACCGCGGGATCGTCCGCGAACGCGGCGACGGCACCGCTCACGCGGTCCTGCTCGGCGCGCTGTCGTTGCCGCGCCGGCGTCGCGAGATCCGACTCCGCGACCTCGAAGGACACCCGCACCGGCCGGCCGAAATGCCGGCCGAGCGCCTGCACCAGCCGCTCCTCCACCTGCCGGGTCCGCCGGTCCGCGGCGACCGCGGCCATCCGCAGGTGCAGCACGTCGTCCGCGAACGACGAGGGCACGCAGTTCATCGCGAATTGTCGCGCCATGCCGTTGAGCCCGGCGGCATCGACGATCCCCGGCCATTCGCTGGCGTCGATCGTGTCCGGCGCCGACGCGACCGGCCGCGCCGCGGTCGCCGCCGGCCCCGCCGCGACCGCCGCCGGACCCGCCGCGGCCGATGTGC
>JAJYAM010000103.1 GCA_021779535.1 Pseudomonadota bacterium | reverse complement strand
GCCTATGCTCGGTCGCGGTCCCCATCCACGGCCGCAGCGGCGAGACGATCGCGGCGCTCAACGTCGGGCTGCCGTTCGGTCCCGGCGCCCGGGCGCGGGCGCTCGGCGAGATCCTCCCGGCGCTGCGCCTGGCGTGCCGGGAAATCGACAGCACCTACCCCGATCGACCGGATGCGGCCGGCACCGCGGAACGGCCCCGCGGGCGGCCCCGCGAGACCGGCTGAGCCGCATCCTGCGCCTTCCGCGTAAGCGGCTGCGCGAATCGCCGATGCCCCCTGCGCGCTCCGCGCGCAGAATGGCGGCGAGGAGTGCTCGATCCCGCGCGTGAACCCGTCGAAGGAAACGACCCCCGCAACGCCGCCGTCCGCCGTGCTGGTCGGCCGCGACGTCTCCAAGGTGTATCGCCTCGGTGACGTCGAAGTGCATGCGCTGCGGGGCGTCAGCCTGGCGCTGCAGGCGGGCGAATTCGTGGTCCTGCTCGGCGCGTCGGGCAGCGGCAAGTCCACGCTGCTGAACATCCTGGGAGGTCTCGACGTACCGTCGGGCGGCGAGGTGCTGTATCGAGACCACGTCCTCACCACCGCGACGGACCGGGAGCTGACCCGTTACCGGCGCGAGCACGTCGGCTTCGTGTTCCAGTTCTTCAATCTCCTGCCGAGCCTCACCGCGCTCGAGAACGTCGAGCTCGTGACCGAAATCGCGTCGAATCCGCTGCCGGCGGCGGACGTGCTCGGTCGGGTCGGTCTCACCGACCGGCTGCACCACTTCCCCGCGCAACTCTCCGGCGGCGAGCAGCAGCGGGTCGCGATCGCGCGTGCGCTCGCGAAGCGCCCCGACATCCTGCTCTGCGACGAACCGACCGGATCGCTCGACTACCCGACCGGGAAGATCGTTCTCGAGGTCCTCGAACGCGCGAATCGCGAGCTCGGCACCCTCACCGTCGTGATCACCCACAATGCGGCGATCGCGGCGATGGCCGACCGGGTGATCCGCATCAGCAGCGGCGAGATCGTCGACGTGCGGCACAATGCCGCCCGAGCGCGGCCCGAGGACCTGTCGTGGTGAGCGCGCTGCATCGTGCGTTGTTTCGCGACCTGTGGCACCTGCGCGGTCAGGTGACGGCCGCGGCGCTCGTGACCGCCTGCGGAATCGCCGCGTTCGTCACGATGCTGAGCGCCTACCGGTCGATCGAGCGCGCACGCGACGCGTATTACGCGGATTACCGCTTCGCCGACGCGTTCGCGCAGTTGCAGCGGGCGCCGATGGCGCTCGGCGCGGCCCTCGCGCGCATTCCCGGCGTCACCGAGGTCGACCGGCGCATCGTCGAGGACGTGAGCCTCCACGTCCCGGGGCTCCTCGAGCCGGCGACCGGGCGCCTGATCTCGCTGCCGGCGGATCCCTCGACCGGCCTGAATCGCCTGTTCTTGCGGGAGGGACGCTGGCCGAAGCCGGGCCCCAGCGACGAGATCGTCGCGAGCGAGACGTTCGCACGCGCCGATCACCTCGCACCGGGCAGCCGCATCGGCGCGATCTTGAACGGCCGCTGGAAGGAATTGCGGATCGTCGGCCTCGTCCTCTCGCCGGAATACGTCTACGAGGTCGCACCCGGGATGATCTTTCCCGACAACCGGCGCTTCGGTGTTCTGTGGATGGATCGCGAGGCGCTCGCCGGTGCGTTCGGAATGAAAGGGGCGTTCAACGATCTCGCGCTGCGCACCGCCACGGCAGCCTCCCTCGAGGAGGTCACGGCCGCCGTGGACCGGTTGCTCGAGCCTTATGGCGGCTTGCGCGCCTACGGCCGCGCGGATCAACCGTCCAACCGCTTTCTCAGCGACGAACTCAGCGAGATCGGCGTACACGCCACCTACGTGCCGGCGATCTTCCTCGGCGTCTCCGCGTTCCTGATCTACATGTTGCTCGCGCGACTGGTCGCGACCGAGCGCGGCCAGATCGCGCTGTTGAAATCGTTCGGCTATTCGAATGCGCGGATCGGCGTGCACTTCGCCGAATTCGCGCTGGCGATCGTCGCGCTCGGATCGCTCGGCGGGATCGCGCTCGGCGCGTACTTCGGCGCGGGGCTGGTGCGGGTGTATCACGACTATTTCCACTTTCCCGCCCTGCCCTTCGTGCTGTCCGGTTCCGTCGTCGCCGAGGCCGCGCTGATCGCGTTCGGATCGGCGCTGGTGGCCGCGTCGACGACGGTACGACTCGCGGTCCGCCTTCCCCCGGCCGAAGCGCTCCGGCCCGAGCCGCCGAAGACCTATCGCCGGGGGCGCTGGGAAACGATCGGCGCGTTCCGGCGGATCGGCCCCGCCGGGCGGGTGGCGTTGCGCAACATCGCCCGGCGCCCGTGGCGCGCGACGATGTCGGTCATCGGGATCGCCGCCGCGGTCGCGACGGTGGTCGTCGGGCGCTACGCGTTCGATGCGGTCGACGAACTCGTCGTCACCCATTTCCAGACGGTCCAACGGGAGGATGCGATCGTCAACCTGCGCAGCGCGGGCGGGGCCGCCGCGGTCGGCGCACTCGCCCGCCTGCCGGGCGTGCTGCGCGTCGAGCCGTTCCGCAGCGTTCCGGTGGAGATCGCGTTCGCGCATCGGCGCAAGCGCACGGTGCTCCTCGGGATTCCCGGCGCCGGCACGCTCCACCGGCTCGTCGATGCGCAACGCCGTCCGATCGCGGTCCCTCCCGCCGGGCTCGTGCTCACCCGGAAGCTCGCCGAGATGCTCGGCGCGCGCCCGGGCGATCGCGTGCAGATCGTGCAACTCGACGGCAAGCGCCTGCGCTTCGAAGAGCCGATCGTGCGCCTGTCGGACGAACCGCTCGGTGTCGCCGGGTACATGGACTTCCGCGCGCTCTCGCACGCGCTGCGCGACGCCGGCACGGTGTCCGGCGCGCTCCTGCAGATCGATGCGGCGCGCCGGGAAGACCTGTTCCGCGCGCTCGAGCGCACCCCGCGGATCGCCGGCGTGACGATCCGGGCGGCCGCTCTGCAAACGATCCAGGAAGTCATGGATCGCAGCTTCATCTTGATGACCGCCGTGATGACCGTGTTCGCGTCGGTGCTGGTCGTCGGGGTCGTCTACAACAGCGCGCGCATCGCGCTGTCCGAGCGCGGCAACGAGCTCGCGAGCCTGCGGGTCCTCGGATTCCAGCGCGGGGAAGTCACGTTCCTCCTGCTCGGCGAGCAGGTGTTGCTGACCTTGGTCGCGATACCGGTGGGGCTCGGGATCGGCAGCGGACTGTGCCGCCTTCTCGTCCCGGTATTCGACCGGGAGCTGTTTCGCCTGCCCTATCTGCTGACTCCGCGAACCTATGCCTTTGCGGCGCTCGCGACGCTGGCCTCGTCCGCGGTCTCGGGGCTCCTGGTCGCGTTTCGAATCGACCGATTGGATCTGATCGCCGTGCTCAAGACCCGGGAGTGACCTCGATGCGACTCCACGCCAAATCGATGATCGCCCTGGCGACCGTGCTGGCCGGCGTACTGCTGGTCTTCTTCGCGGTGCGCCCCCGGCCGGTGCGCGTCGAGCTCGGCACGGTCGGCATCGGTCCGCTGCAGGTGACGGTCGAGGAGCAGGGCGAGACGCGCAGTCGTGACCGCTACGTCGTCGCCGCGCCGGTCGCCGGGCGGCTGTTGCGAATCGGCCTGCGGGAAGGCGATCCGGTCGCGCCCGACGAGGTCGTCGCGACGATCGCGCCGATGCCGCTCGCGCCACGGGAACGCGACGAGCTCACCGCACACGTCGCCGGCGCCGAATCCGCGCTGCGCGCGCGACGTGCCGAGCTCGCGCACACCCTCGCGGATCTCGCGCAGGCGCGGCGCGAGCGCGCGCGCCTCGAACGGCTCGGCACCGAAGGAATCGCCTCCCGACAGCGGATCGAACAGGGACGCAACGCCGAGACGACGCTCGAGCAGGACGTCGACATCGCCCGTCACCGCGCGCTCGCGGCCGAGGCCGACTTGCGGGCCGCGCGCGCGGGCCTGATCGCCCTGCCCGGCCCGCGGTCACGCCGGCCGCCGTCCGTCGAGGTGAGGTCTCCGGCCGCCGGCGAGGTGCTGCGCATCCTGGAGCCGAGCGAACGGGTCGTCGCGGCCGGCACCCCGATCCTGGTGGTCGGCGATTTGAAGCATCTCGAGGTCGTGATGGAAATGCTGTCCTCGGAGGCGGTGAACGTCACCCCGGGAATGCCCGCGACGATCGAAGGCTGGGGCGGTGGACGAACGTTACCCGCACGCGTGCAACGGGTCGAGCCGTCCGGACTCACCAAGGTGTCGGCGCTCGGTGTCGAGGAACAGCGCACCAACGTGATCCTCGATTTCATCGACGGCAGCGCCCGTCTCGGCGACGGTTTTCGCGTGACCGGCCGGATCGTGCTGTGGCAGTCGCGGCGGGTGCTGATCGCACGGCTCCCGGCGTTGTTCCGATGTGGTTCGGCCTGGTGTGCGTTCGTCGCCGGCGGCGGCCGGGCCCGGCGCCATCGGATCACGATCGGTCACCGCAATTCGAGCGAGGCCGAGATCCTCTCCGGCCTGCGCGACGGCGAGCGCGTGGTGCTGTACCCGCCCAACGATCTCGCGGACGGCTCCCGGATACGCACGCGCTGACCGACCCTCGGCGCCGTCAATCGACGCGTTGCCGTAACAACTGCCCGTTGACCACCAGGATCCCGAGCAGCACGAGCAGCGCGCCGACCGCGAACGGGGGATTGATCGCATCGTGCAAGATCAACGCGCCGAACAGGACTCCGAACAACGGGGTCAGCAAGGTCATCAACATCAGCCGCGACGTGAGATAGTGCCGCAGCAGCCAGAACCACACGAGGTAGCTCGCGAGCGCGATCACGAATGTCTGAAAGACCAGGGACGCGACCGCCGGCCGCGTCCATACGAGCGCGGTCTGTCCGGTCGCCGCCGCGTAGCCGTACAGGAGCGGCGCCGCCAGCGCGACCTGATAGAACACCGTCTTCGCGGTGGACGCGCCGCCGATGCGCCCGCGGCGAAGCACGACGTTGGTCAGACCCCAGATCGCTCCGGCGAGCAGCGCCAGGCCGTCGCCGATCAGCCATTCGACCGCCGGCCGGTCCCCGGGTCCCACGAGCGCGATCACGATCCCGACGAACGCGGTGCCGATGCCGACCCACTGCGCCCGGCGCAGGCGCTCGTCCGGCAGGAACTGCACGCCGAGCGCGGTGAAGATCGGCGACGTGTACAGGAACACCACCGCGTGCGCCGCCGTCGTGCGGCTGAGCGCCTCCCCGACGAGCAGGAACTCCAGGGTGAACAGCGCACCGATCAGCAATCCACTGCGCAACGTCCCGTCCAAGAACGTCGCCGGTCCTTCGCGCCATAGGACCCAGGCGCCATAGAGCACCGCCGCGATCGCGAACCGGATCGCCAGCTGCATCACCGGCGCCACGTCCATGGCGACCGCCTTCATCGCGACCTGCTGGAACCCCCAGATCACGCACAATCCGAGCACCAGGCCGACCGCGCGCCCATCGAGCGGCTGCCGATGCGTCGAATTCGCGGTCCTCGCCCCGGCCGTCGCCGATGGGGATCCTGGCGGATTCGGTCGGATCGATCCGGTCGACCCCCGCGACGAGCCCGTTCTCAGAACGGCTCCGCGTGGCTGCGCAGTTCGAGCTCCCAGCTCCACGCACCGGGCGG
>JAJYAM010000102.1 GCA_021779535.1 Pseudomonadota bacterium | reverse complement strand
AGTCGTGCGAGACCCCGATCACGGTCGCGCCGAGCCGCTTGAACTTCGGCATCGCGGCCGCGAATTCATGCGCCTCGATCGTGCAGCCCTTGGTGAACGCGGCCGGATAGAAATAGAGCACCACCGGCCCCTTCGCGAGCGCGTCGGCGAGCGAGAACTGGAACGGCTTGCCCGCGAGCGTCGCTTCGGTCGTAAACAGCGGGGCCTTCGCGCCCACCTTGAGCGCGGCGAACGCCGGCGCCGCGGCGATCGAGCCGGCGAGCACGGCGAGAATGAGTCGCTTCATCGCGATGAACCTCGTGCAGGGATCCTGGGGACGCCGAGTGTGCGCCGAACGTCCAATGCGATCAATACGCATTGCGATCCGAAGGCATTCCCGGCCGGCCGGCGCCCGGAGCGACGGGGTGCCGATTCAGGCTGCCTTCAGCCTGCGGGCGTACAACCTCGGGCGCACACCGCCGACTGGCGGATCACCCTAACGTCTGCGCACCGGGAGTAGTCAGCACCATGAACCGTTCCGTACTCGCAATCGCACTCGCCGCGCTCATGCCCGCGGCCTGGGGCGCGCCCTGCACGCCGGGCACGACCTACGGCCAGACCCTGCTCGAGAAGCTTCGCGCCTCGGACCCCGCGGTGCTCGCCGCGGCGATGCACGTGACCCCGCCGAAGGGGCACGACAACCTGATCGTCGCCTCGACCGATCCGCGCGAGATCGGCCGCCCGTCCTCCGCGGCCGACCTCGCGGTGATATCGAGCGGCAAGCCGAGCATCCGCCTGGACACCGCCCACGGCCGCGCCGAGGTGCGCGTGCCGCTCGAGGACGTCTCGCACGACGTGATCGGCTCGCTGTCGGTGAGCTTCGCGGCCAAGGCGGGCGCCGACCGGCGGACGCTGCTCCGCCGGGCGATCGCCGTCCGCGATCGTTTGCGGCGCCGAATCACCCTGCCCGGCAACGTGCTCGACCCCGTCCCCTACGATCCGACGATGCCGTCGGCGACCGACACCTACGCGCAACGGCTCGTCGACGAGGTGCTCGCGCGGCATCCGGCGGTCGAGATCTTCGCGATCCATGCGACGCCGCCGGGCGGGGACTACAACGTGATCGTCGGCTCCAACATCGGCCGGATCGGCAAGAAGGCCGACAACGACGACATGCGGGCGATCTATACCGGCAAGACCAATCTCGAGATCAACGAGGCGGGCAATCGCTTCGAGGTCGAGATGCAGCTGAAAGACCGCGCCGGACGGGTGATCGGCGCGGCGAGCGTCGTGTACCCCTACCGCAAGGGCGACGACCGCAAGGCGCTCGAGGCGCGCGCGGTCGCGATCAAGGACGCGCTGCAGAAGCGGATACCGGACGCGGCGAGCCTGTTCAAGCCCACCCACTGAGTCTGAGTCGATCGCGCGGCCGGCGAAGGCGCCGGCCGCGCGCCGATCCGCGGTCTCAACGCACCGCGTACCAGAGCAACGCCCCGCCGACCCGCTTGCCGGGCGACGCGGCGACGTACAGCCGCTCGAGCGCCGGCACGAACAGCCCCGACTTCGCCCCGATCGCGCTCGGCACTCGCGCGAGCTCGCGGTAGTGGTCCGGGTCGACTTCCTGGTAGACGCCGATCTCGCCGACCGCACCCGGAATGTAGATCCGCTTGCGCGCCGCGTCGAAGAACGCGCCGTCGACGATCGCCGGCACGTCGACGCTCGCCACGGTCCGCCCGTCGCGCGTGTCGAGCACGAACATCCGGGTCGGGTTGCGGGTGACCACGAACAGCCGGTGATCGGCCTCGTCGAGCGCCATCGACAGGTTGGTCTTCGCGCCGGTGATCGGCCAGCGGGCGACGACCGCGAAGCGGCGCTTGTCGACCACGTCGACCTCGTCATGGTCCGCGACGTTCACGAACAGCCGCCCGCCGTGCTGCTCCGGCACGACCGCCTCGGTGTGGTCGGAATCGATCTTCAGCCGGCGCAGGAGCGTCCCGGTGCGCGGATCGATCTCGTTCAGGTAGCTCACCCTCATGCCCACGTCGCCGCCGCCGGTGACGATGTAGAAGCGCCCCGTCGTCGGATCGTACGCGGACGAATCGGCGCCGGGCGAGAGCCGGATGTAGCCGACCACCGCGAGCGTGCGCGTGTCGAGGATCCGGCTGCCGCGCCGGCCGCTGTCGGTCACGATCAGCCGGTGCGTGCCCGGCACCAGGAACAGGCCGTGCGGCGTGTTGAATCCCTTCAGGGTGCGCAGGTGCCGGCCGGTCGCGAGATCGAACACCTCGACCGTGCCGTGATCCTCGGCCGCCATGAACAGCCGATGATCGGCAATGTCGGCCGCGAGATGATCGAAGTCCCCGGTGTAGCCCGGGATCTCGGTACGCCCGAGCAGGCGCAGCGGCTCGGCGGGCCGCGCGGCCGTGGTGGCCGCGGCGACGGCGACGGCGGCGAACCCGAGCAACAGGAGCGCCGCGGCGCCGGCGATTCGCGATGAGGTCATGGGATCGGTGCTTCCAATTCAGCCAAGGAAAACGTCGACGCAGGCCATCGGCCTGCGCCTTAGAACGCGACCGACAGGTCGCCGTACACCAGCCGGCCGATCGGCGAATACGCCGCGATGTCCGCGTTGGTGTACTGGTTCGCGAACGCGCGCGGCGCGAGCGGCGGCATGCGGTCGCCGATGTTGTTCACGCCGACGCCGAGCGTCACCTTCTCGCCGCCCTGCAGCGCCCAGTCGTAGGTGGCCCGCAGGTCCCACGCGCTGTAGCTCGACACCGGGAGGCCGGGCAGCGTCCCGGTCAACCCCGCGTCCTCGACGGACGACACATAGGTGTTCGCGAGCAGCACGTTCAGGCGGTGGAAGGACCAGTCGAGCGTCGAGTAGAAGCGGAATTTCGGCAAGGTCCCCGCGAACACGCCGAGGTTGCTCGCATAGCCCGCGTACTGGATCGTCGGGTCGCCGGCGAGCCCGTCGGAGAACTCGAACGAGCTGAACACCGAGCCGGCGGTCGCGAGCGTGAAGGTGCCGTCCTCGGTCCACGGCAGCACGTACTGCGCGCCGACGGTCCAGGACCGCTCGCGCAGCACCGCCAGGTTGGTGAACCGGTCGATCAGGTACAGCTGCTGCGCCTTCGCCGGATCGCCGTTGCCGGTCACCGGGTCGGTCAGGAACGTCTTCAGCGCGCCCGGCGTCGCGAACGGGTCGGTACCCCCGAAATTCGCGAAGTTGCCGGTGGTGAGATTGTTGAAGAACGGCGAGGCCGAGCCGAACGCGTTCACCGACTTCAGGATGTTGTTGAAGCCGATGCCGCCGGCGAAGCCGTACAGGTTGATCGAGGAGAAGTCGGCGTTGACGGTGAGTCCCTCGATCCGCTTCGGCCGGAACGTGAAGCCGATCGAGCGCGACACCGCGGTCGCGGGCTTGAGCCCCGGATCGTTCCCGTCCTCGGCGTTGAACGCGTTCATGCCGGCGTAGTTCGCGCCGAACACCCCGGTGATGATCGCGCCCGGCGCGGTGCGCGTGTCGAACGGTCCGTAGGCCTGATACAGCGGCGGCGCGACGAACGACTTCGAGTAGGTGCCGCGCAGCACCAGCTGCCGGTCGAACGGCTCCCAGCGGAAGCCGAATTTCGGCGTGGTGTCGCTGCCGGCGTCGCTGTAGTGCTCGAAGCGCGCGGCCGCGACCAGCTCGAAGCGGTGCATCGCCGCCACGTGCATCGCCGCCGAGGTGATCGGCACGCGGGTCTCGGCGTACACCGCACTGTCGTCGCGACCGTGGCTGAACGGGTCGGTGCTGATCCCGCCGATCCAGTTCTGGTCGTTGCCGTTGGTGAGGCCGGTGACCGGATCGGTGACGCGACCGTTCGCGTCGGCGTATCCGGAGACCTCCTCGCGCCGCCAGTTCAGCCCGACCGCGAGCGCGACCTTGCCGGCGGGCAGCGCGAACACCGAGCCGACCGCGTGCGCATCCCAGGAATAGAGCTTGCTGTCCGCGTGCAGCTGCTCGGTGCCGTACAGGTTGGCGAGCGCCGCCGCGGAGTTCCCGCCGACCGCGAACGGATCGAGCGCCGGCTGCAGCACCAGCGGGCTCGCGATCGACAGGCCCCCGTACACCTGGCTGTAGCCGCCACCGGCGACCGGATTGCCGTTCGCATCGTATCCGCCCGCGATCGCGAGCGGCACGTTCGGCTTGAACAGCAGGTTGGTGTCGTCCTCGATCAGCTTGCTCTCGCTGTAATCGAGGCTGCTCTGCCAGGTCCAACCCGCGGTCAGCCGGCCCTTGAGGCCCGCGGTGAGGCGGAACGCATCGGTCGTGTCGTACACGCCCTTGGGCCGGGCCGCATCGGCGAAGGTAACTCCGGTCGCGGCGGTGGTCAGCGGGTCATAGGGCGACCCGGCGGGCACGGTCACGCTGGTCGCCGAGAACGGCTGGCCCGCGGCGGCCCACGCGGTCGAGGCGACCTTGTTCTGCGACACCATCAGGTCGCCGAACACCTTGATCCGCCCGTCGAACAGGTCGTGCGAGGTGAGGTCGGCCACGAACGCGGCATTCTGCTGCTGCTGCAGGAGCATCGCATACGGCGAATAGTCGAACGCGTTCGACAGCGCCGACGCGCTGGTGGGCGCGTAGACCCCGGCGCTCGCGAGCGTCGCGTAGCTCGCCGCGGTCGCCGCGGTGCCGGTCGGCACGTTCGGCGCGAGCAGGCCCGGCGCGAGCACGTAGGCGCCCGCATCGACGACGCCCGGCAGGTTGGTGCCGGCGGTCACGCCGGTCTTCGGGCTCGCGAAGGAGCGCGCCGACTGCCACAGCGGCGAGGTCCGCGAGTAGCTCGCGGTCGCGGTGAGGTTGAACCGGCCGAGATCGTGGCCCGCGGTCACGTAGTAGGAGCGCTCGTTGTAGTTGCCCGACGCGCTGCCGTAATGGCCGCCGAAGGTCACGCCGTGATAGTCGTGCTTCAAAATGAAGTTCACGACGCCGCCGATCGCGTCGGAGCCGTACAGCGACGAGGCGCCGTCGGTGAGCACGTCGACGCGTTCGAGCGCCGCCGCCGGGATCTGGCTCACGTCGACGAAGTTCTTGCTGCCGTTCAGGCCCGCGACCGCGTCGAGTGCGAGCCGCTCGCCGTTCACGAGCACCAGGGTCGGCATGTTGCGCAGCTGGATCTGCGAGCCGCCGGCGGTGAACTGGTTGTGGTTCTGCGCGTTGCTGCTGCCCGCGTTGCTGCGTCCTTCGAACGCCGGCACGGCCTTGCGCAACAGGTCGAGCGCATTGGTGGTGATGCCCGTGCGCTGCAGCGCGGCCGCGTCGAGCGTGGTCACCGGCACGACCGCCGAGTCGGGCGTGGTCGGGATCAGGGATCCCGTGACCACGATCTGCTGCAACGCCTCCGTGGGCGCGTCCGCCGCCGTCGCCGCCCGTCCGAGCGGGACGCCGGCGAACACGAGACTCGCGAGCAATACCGTTCCACGGCGATTCCGCCGATAGTCGCTGCGCATGGCCATCCCCCCCTGGTTTTCTTGGATTCTGGGGGGATGCTATGCCGCCAAGCTGAACCGATCCTGAAAATCCGGCGGCTTCAGTCGAGCTCCGCGTGCAGCGCCGCGACCACGCGATCGACGTCCTCGTCGCGCATCGCCGGGAACAGCGGCAGCGTCACGGTCTCGCGCCCGATCCGCGCCGCATTCGGGTAATCCTCGGCCCGGAACCCGAGGTGGCGGTAGAAGCTCAACCCCGGGA
>JAJYAM010000038.1 GCA_021779535.1 Pseudomonadota bacterium | reverse complement strand
ATGTGCTCGTCGCTGATCGTGCGTCGGGCCGCTCTTGCGGCCCGTTCAAGCGGGAACCCGCATTGCCAGCATGCAACTGGCACTTGACCTGCGTGGAGCGCCAACAGGCAACGTCGACCGAGGCCGCACATATGGGCCATCAAGGCAAAGCGGATGTACGGGGTTACGTCGGGGCTCTTGCTGCTGTCGCTGATCCTCTCGACGTCCTTCCACAACTATTAGCCGGTTGATCTAGAGACTTCCGGTACTCCCGCCAGGGCGGTCACTCGAATGCGGCTGCTCAGTGCGGTATCGTGCGTTCGACGCGCGATCACCATCCGTGTCAAACAATGTATGCGGAATATTGCCAGCCTGGCTCCTATATGCCAAAAGCTCACCGATCGTCTTCGGTCATCGCGTCTGCTCGAAGTTTGGTCGCGTCGCCAGGCCTGCGGCGTGCGCGGGAACTCACTCGACTCCACGGGATCCTCGCGCTCGTGCCTCCTGGTGCACTCGGCGGAAGCGGCCATAGGGGCATTCGCGTCCGCGCGACCCGGGCAGTGAGTCCTCGGTCTCGGGGGAGACCGTGAACTAGATGCTAGGAAGGTGGGGCTGGGACCCGCGAAATGACATTCCGTGCACTTGCGGTGCACTTGATGCGGACCCAGAGCGTCTTCGCGCGGCCGATGGACGCATATAACTAACTGATTTAAATGGTCGGGGTGACAGGATTTGAACCTGCGACTCCTACGTCCCGAACGTAGTGCTCTACCAGGCTGAGCTACACCCCGAAATCGATTCGAACCCTCAACTCGTGCGTGCGACCGCAAACCGGGCGAGTTCGCTCAAACCGTGTTTGAACGGGCTCTCGGGTACGGGGGACAGCGCGGCAAGCGCCTGATCCGCCTCGCATTGGGCTCGGCGCGCAGTGTACGCAAGCCCTCCCAGGCTTGCAACGGTGCGGGTGATCTCGTCGAGCCGATCGAGCCCGCCGTGCTCGATCGCGTCGCGAATCATGGTCCGCTGCGTTTCATTGCCGTGCTGCAGCGCGTGGATCAGCGGGAGCGTCGGCTTGCCTTCGGCGAGGTCGTCGCCGAGGTGCTTGCCGAGCCGCGCTTCGTCGGCTTCGTAGTCCAGCGTGTCGTCGACCAGCTGGAACGCCGTGCCGATGTGCTTGCCGTAGTTCGCGAGCGCCTGCTCGATCTCGGCCGGGGCGTCGCTCAGCACCGCGCCGATCCGTGCGCCGGCCTCGAACAGCCGGGCGGTCTTGCGGTAAATGACGTCGAAGTACCGGTTCTCGGTCGTCGTCGGATCGTGGGCGGTCATCAACTGCAACACCTCGCCTTCGGCGATCGCGTTGGTCGCGTCCGCGAGGATTTTCATGATCGACATGCGGTCGAGTTGCACCATCATCTGGAACGCGCGCGAGTACAGGAAGTCGCCGACCAGCACGCTGGTCGCGTTGCCGAAGACCTCGTTCGCGGTTTCGAGCCCGCGCCGCATCGAGGACCCGTCGACGACGTCGTCGTGCAGGAGCGTTGCGGTGTGGATGAATTCGATGATCGCGGCCGCCTCGACGTGCCGGCCGCGGTCGTGCCCGCACGCGCGCGCGGCGAGCACCACCAGCAGCGGGCGCAGGCGTTTGCCACCCGAATGAATGATGTAGGCGGCCACTTGGTTGACCAAGGCCACCGGGCTATGCAGGCGATCCGCGACGGTTTGGTCGACGGCGGCCAGGTCCGATCGGACCAGTTCGCGAATTTGTTCGAGTGTCATGAAGATTCAAATCTCGCCGCCATCTTACCGAAAGTCGGCGCCTTGCGCCCCGGCCCAATGCGGTGGACGCCGCCGCGTCCAGCCGATGCGGCGCTCGAGGCCGGCCGCGACCGCGAGCAGCACGTGGTCCCGATCCTGGCGGCCGACGAGTTGCACGCCGATCGGCAGCGCGTCCGCGGACATCGCGACCGGCAGGCTCGCCGCCGGCTGGCCGGTGACGTTGAAGAGCTCGGAGTAGGGCGCGAACGCGTACGAGCGCGCGACCCAGCGCGCGTAGTCGAACCCCGCGCCGTCCGCGGGGATCGACCCGACCGGCGGCGGGAGCGTCGCGGTCGAGGGCGTGAGGATGAGGTCGTAGTGCTCGAAGTGCCGTGCCATCGCGAGGTTCACGCCGTGGGCGAGACGCTTGACCGCGAGGTAGTCGAGTGCGCTCGCGCGCTCGGCGCGGTCCACGAGGTGCAGCGTGAGGCGCTCGACCTCGTCCTGGGTCGGCGCTCGCCCGAGTTCCCGGCGCCGGTCGGCGACCGCCATCGCCGTGTCCATGATCCATAGCAGGCTCCATCCCTCGCCGCTCGTCGCGGCGTGCACCGCCTCCGGCAGCCGCATGCGCACGACGACGTGCCCCGCGTCCTCGAGCGCGCGCGCGGTCTCGAGCACCGCGTGCTCGATCGCCCCGTCGAGCGCCGCGTGGCCAGGGCTTTCGATCACGCACGCGATGCGCAAGCGGCCCACCGGCTGCGCCAGCGCCTCGAGATAGGAAGGGACGGACCGGTGCACCCGGTACGGCGCGCCCGGCTCCGGGCCGGCGGTCGCGTCGAGGAACGCGGCACTGTCGCGCACCGTGCGCGACAGCACGTGCTCGCAGTTCAGCCCCGCGCCGCCTTCGGCGTGGTAGGGACCGATCGGGTTCAACCCGCGCGACGGCTTCAAGCCGAACAGGCCGCAGCAGGCGGCCGGTACCCTGATCGACCCGCCGACGTCCGATCCGGCGGCGACGGGGACCATCCCCGCGGCGACCGCGGCCGCGGCGCCGCCGCTCGAGCCGCCGACGGTCCGGTCGGCGTTCCAGGGGTTGCGGGTCACGCCGCGCAGGGTCGGTTCGGTGACGAATTCATCGGCGAACTCCGGTGTATTCGTCTTGCCGAGGAGCACGACGCCGGCGCGCCGCCAGCGCGCGACGATCTCGCTGTCGGCGCGCGGCGCGGCGCCCGCGAAGAAGCGCGAGGAGTGCGTGGTCGGCCAGCCCTCGACGTGGACGCCGACGTCCTTCACGAGGAACGGCACGCCCGCGAGCGGCGCGTCGCGGCGCACCGCTCGCGCCTGCTCGCGCGCGCTCTCGAAGTCCGCGAGCACCAGCGCGTTCAGCGACGGATCGAGCGCCTCGATCGCGGCGATCGCCGCTTCGGTGATCTCGATCGCCGGGACGTCTCCCGAGCGCACCAGCGCGGCGAGACCGACGCCGTCGTGGCCGGCGTATTCGCTGAGTTTCATCCCCGATGTCCTCCACCGGGCCGGGGCGGCCGATGCCCCGCGACCGCCGTCGCGGGTGCAATTGACCAATCAGGGCCCTAATCGTATACTTCGCGGCTCTTTATAGGTCGGTCGCGTGCGCGACCGCTCACGATCTTGGAGTCGCAAACGATGTATGCCGTGATCGCCACCGGCGGTAAACAATACCGCGTTCAGGAAGGCGCTGTCGTCCGTGTCGAGAAGCTCGACGCGCAGGCCGGTGCGAGCGTCGAGTTCAGCCAGGTGCTCCTGGTCGGCGCGGGCGCCGACGTGAAGGTCGGGACCCCGTATGTCGCCGCGGCGAAGGTCGTCGCGACCGTCGAGAAGCACGGCAAGGGCGACAAGGTGCGGATCGTGAAATTCCGCCGGCGCAAGCACTACAAGCGCGAAGGCACGCACCGCCAGCCGTACACCGACGTCAAGATCACTCAGATCGTCGCTTGATGGGTTTCTAGGAGGCTCGACTCAACATGGCACACAAGAAGGCGGGCGGCAGCACGCGCAACGGCCGCGAATCGCATTCCAAGCGCCTCGGCGTGAAGAAGTTCGGCGGTGAAGCGGTCATCCCGGGCAACATCCTCATCCGGCAGCGCGGGACGGCGTACCGGCCCGGCGTGAACGTCGGGATCGGCACCGATCACACCTTGTTCGCGACCGCGAACGGTGTCGTCGAGTTCCGCGTGAAGGGCCCCGAGCAGCGCACCTACGTGAACGTCGTCGCCAAGTAGGCGGCGGCGCGCGGGCCGATCCGCCCGCCGGCCGGGCGCGACCGGCGCACGCCAACGAAGGGGACAGGCGCGGGCCTGTCCCCTTTTTGATTTTTACAGGGTCGCAAGGGCCGTTTGCCATGAAGTTCATCGACGAAGCGACGCTCAAGGTCCAGGCGGGCAACGGCGGGCGCGGCTGCGTGAGCTTCCGCCGCGAGAAGTTCGTGCCCTTCGGCGGGCCCGACGGCGGCGACGGGGGCCTCGGCGGGAGCGTCTACCTGCGGGCGGTCGAGGGCCTGAACACCCTCGCCGATTTCCGCATTTCGCGTACCTACAAGGCCCAGAACGGCGCGCCGGGCAGCGGCAACGACTGCACCGGCCGCGGCGGTGAGGACCTGTACGTGGCGGTGCCGGTCGGTACCGTGATCACCGAGGCCGAGACCGGCGAGGTGCTCGGCGACCTCGTCGCGCCGGACCAGGTGCTGCAGGTCGCGAAGGGCGGCAAGGGCGGGTGGGGCAACACGCGCTTCAAGTCGAGCACCAATCGAACCCCGCGCCAGTCGGGGCCCGGCTTGCCCGGCGAGCGGCACGAGCTGCTCCTCGAGTTGAAATTGATCGCCGACGTCGGCCTCCTCGGGCTGCCGAATGCCGGCAAGTCCACCCTGATCCGGGCGGTCTCGGCCGCGCGGCCGAAGGTCGCCGACTATCCGTTCACGACGCTCACGCCGAACCTCGGGGTGGTGACCGCGGGTCCCGGGCGCAGCTTCGTGATGGCGGACATCCCCGGCCTGATCGAGGGGGCCGCGGAGGGGGCGGGGCTCGGCATCCGCTTTCTGAAGCACCTGCAGCGCACGCGGGTGTTGCTGCACCTGGTCGACATCGCGCCGCCGGCGCCCGACGCCGATCCGGTCCGCGATGCCCGCACGATCGTCGCGGAGCTGAAGAAGTTCTCCCCCGAGCTCGCGGCGAAGGATCGCTGGCTGGTGCTCAACAAGATCGATCTGCTGGAGCCGGCCGAGGCGGACCGCCGCGCGCGCGAGATCGTGCGGCGACTGCGCTTCAAGGGTCCGGTGTTCAGTGTGTCCGGCGCGACCGGCGCGGGCACCGATCGGCTGGTTCAGGACGTGATGCGCTACCTGGAGGAACATCCGCGGGAATCCGCGCGAACGGCGGACCCCCGGGAAGAGGCGTGGTGAGGCGGCCGACGGCCGCCCGGGCTCACTTCGAGAGCGCGCGAACCTGCCGCGTCAGCCGGCTCTTGTGCCGGGCGGCCTTGTTGCGGTGGATCAGCCCCTTGTTGACCATGCTGTCGATCACCGGGGTCGCGGCGGCGAGCGCGGCGAGGGCCTCGTCCTGCTTGCCGGACTTGATCGCGAGCACGGCCTTGCGGATCGCGGTGCGCAGCTGCGACGTCGCGGCGTTGTTGCGCCCGCGGTGCTTCTCCGACTGGCGGGCCGCTTTTTCCGCGGATTTCGTGTTGGCCAAGCGCGGTACTCCTTACAAAGAGCCGCGTATTCTGCGCACGCACCGGAGCCTTGTCAATCGGCCGATCCGGTGCGGCGCGATCCCTTGTTATAGTGGCGCCCCGGGATGAGCCGCGCGATCTTCAAATCGACGACGACGGTCGGGTTGATCACCCTGCTGTCGCGCATCACCGGACTCGTGCGCGACGTCGCGCAGGCGCACCTGTTCGGCGGCGGGCCGCTCGCCGACGCGTTCCTGGTCGCGTACAAGATCCCGAACTTCCTGCGCCGGCTGTTCGCCGAGGGCGCGTTCTCGCAGTCCTTCGTGCCGGTGATCGCCGAGTACAAGCAGCACCGCAGCGAGGCGCAGGTGCGCGAGCTCGTGAGCGGCGCGGCCGGCACGCTCGGGCTCGCGCTGTTCGCGCTGTCGGTGGTCGCGGTGATCGCGGCGCCGCTGATCATCTGGGCGTTCGCGCCGGGATTCGCGCGCACCGGCGACCGGTACGAGCTCGCGGTGCAGATGCTGCGGTTCACGTTTCCGTACATCCTGTTCGTGTCGCTGACCGCGCTCGCGAGCGGCGTGCTGAACAGCTACGGACGCTTCGGGCCGCCGGCGTTCACCCAGGTGCTGTCGAATCTGGTGATGATCGTCGCGGCGGTGTGGATCGCGCCGCACTTCCCGAACCCCGGCCTCGTGCTCGCGGCCGCGGTGTTCGTCGGCGGCGTGCTGCAGGTGCTCTACCAGGTCCCGTTCGTGATGCGGCTGCGGATGCTCGGCTGGCCGCGCTGGCGCTGGGACCACGAAGGGGTGCGCCGCGTCGCGCGGCTGATGGGCCCCGGGATCCTCGGCTCTTCGGTCGCACAGGTGAGCCTGCTGCTCGACACCCAGATCGCGTCGTTCCTCGCGACCGGGAGCGTCTCGTGGCTGTACTTCGCGTCGCGGCTGATGGAATTTCCACAAGGGGTGTTCAGCGTCGCGCTCGGCACCGTGATCCTGCCGAGCCTGTCCGCGCACCACGCCGCGGCCGCGCCCGAACGGTTGTCCGCGACGCTCGAGTGGGCGCTGAAGCTCGTGCTGGTCATGGTGTTCCCGGCCGCGGTCGCGCTGTTCGTGCTCTCCGGCCCGTTGATCGCGACGATCTTCGAGCACGGCCGCTTCGACGCGCACGACGTGCAGATGAGCGCCTACGCGCTGATGGCGTTCTCGTTCGGCCTGCTCGGCTTCAGCTTCGTGAAGGTGCTCGCGCCCGGGTACTTCGCGCGCCAGGACACCCGCACGCCGGTGCGGGTGAGCCTGATCTCGCTCGGCGTGAACATCGGGGTGAACCTGCTGGTGGTCGCGCCGCTCGCGTACCTGCGGCTCCTGCCCGCGCCGCATGCGTTCCTCGCGATCTCGACCAGCCTCACCGGGACGACCAACGCGCTGCTGCTGTATCGCGGCTTGCGCCGCAACGGGGTGCTGCGGCCCGGGCCGGGCTGGCGGCGGCTCATCGCGCGCGTCGCCGCCGCCGGCGCGGTGATGGGCGCGCTGCTCGTGTGGCTCGCCGGCGAGCCGTCGCGCTGGGTCGTGATGCCCGCGTGGACGCGGGTCGGGCACCTCACGGTCTGCATCGTCGCCGGCGCGGCCGCGTATTTCGCGGCGCTGCTCGCGTTCGGCCTGCGCCGCGCGGACCTGCGCGAATGACGCGGCGCCAATTCTCGCGCGAAAGTCCCTTATAATCGCCGTCTTTGCCATGGAACTCGTTCGCGGCCTCAAAAACCTGTCGACGCGCCGGCGCGGGTGCGTGCTGACCGTCGGCAATTACGACGGCGTGCACCTCGGCCACCAGCAGATGCTGCGCGTGCTGCGCGAGCGCGCGCGGGCGATGGGGTTGCCGGCGACGGTGCTGGTGTTCGAGCCGAGCTCGAAGGAGTTCATCGACCCGCAGGGCGCGCCGCCGCGGTTGACGCGCTGGCGCGAGAAGTGGGTCGCGCTCGGCCGCTGCGGGGTCGATCGGCTCGTGACCTTGCGATTCGACGAGCGGATCCGCTCGATGTCGCCGCAGGCGTTCGTCGACGAGCTGATCGCGGGCGCGCTCGGCACGCGGCACATGGTCGTCGGCGACGACTTCCGCTACGGGAGCCGCGCCGCGGGCACGATCGAGACCTTGATCGAGGCGGGGCGCACGCACGGCTTCACGGTCGAGCAGATCGAGCCCTATCAGGTCGACGCGGTGCGCGTGAGCAGCACCGCGGTGCGGCAGCGGCTCGAGCGCGGTGATTTCGAGGGCGCGGCGCGCTTGCTCGGCCGGCCGTACCGGATCCTCGGGCGCGTGGTGCGCGGCGAGGCGCTCGGCCGCGAGCTCGGGTTCCCGACCGCGAACCTGCGCCTCGGCCGCGACAAGCCGCCGGTGTGGGGCGTGCTCGCGGTGCGGGTGCGCGGGATCGCGGACGCGCCGTGGCCCGGCGTCGCGAGCCTCGGCACGCGGCCGACCGTCGGCGGCGTCGAGCCGTTGCTCGAGGTGCATTTGTTCGATTTCGCCGGTGATTTGTACGGGCGCGATCTCGAGGTGGAGTTCGTCGCGAAGCTGCGGGACGAACGCAAGTTCGACTCGCTCGACGAATTGGTCGCGCAGATGCGCGAAGACGCGGCGGCGGCGCGCCGCTCATTGACGTAAGGTGCCCTGTGGCCGACTACAAGAACACGATCAACCTGCCGAACACGGATTTTCCGATGAAGGCGGATCTCGCGAATCGCGAGCCGAAGCGGCTCGAGGCGTGGGAGCGCGGCGACCTGTACGGGAAGATTCGCGAGGCGAGCCGCGGCCGGCCGCGGTTCACGCTCGTCGACGGGCCGCCGTACGCGAACGGCGCGATCCATCTCGGCCACGCGGTCAACAAGATCCTGAAGGACGTCATCGTCAAGTCGCGCACCCTCGACGGCTACGACGCGGCGTACATTCCGGGCTGGGACTGCCACGGGCTGCCGATCGAGATGCAGATCGAGAAGACCCACGGCCGGGTCGGCACGAAGCTCGACGCGAAGGCGTTCCGGGCCGCGTGCCGCCGCTACGCCGGCGAGCAGGTCGCCTCGCAGCGCTCGGATTTCAAGCGCCTCGGCGTGCTCGGCGACTGGGAACGTCCGTATCTCACGATGATGCCGGCGTTCGAGGCCGAGCAGCTGCGCGCGTTCGCGAAGGTGATCGCGAACGGTCATCTGTACAAGGGCTACAAGCCGGTGCACTGGTGCTTGAACTGCCGCTCCGCGCTCGCCGAGGCCGAGGTCGAGTACGAGGAGGTGAGCTCGCCGAGCATCTACGTGCGCTTCGCGGTCGCCGACCCCGAGGACTTCGCGCTGCGCTTCCACCTCGAGCGCGGCGCCGGCGGCGTGCCGACCTCGGTCGCGATCTGGACGACGACGCCGTGGACGCTGCCCGCGAACCAGGCGGTCGCGCTGCACCCGGAACTGGAATATGCGCTGGTCGAATGCACCTCGGACACCGGCCGCGAGCGGCTGGTGATCGCGGCCGAGCGGGTCGCGAAGGTGATCGGGCTGTTCGGCGAGGCGCCGTGGGAGGTCGTCGCGACGGTGCGCGGCGCGGCGCTCGAGCGGGCGATGCTGCATCACCCGTTCTACGCGCGGCAGGTCCCGGTGATCCTCGGTGAGCACGTGACGCTCGACGCGGGCACGGGCGCGGTGCACACCGCGCCGGCGCACGGCCTCGAGGATTACGTCGCCGGACGCCGCTACGGCCTGTCGGCCGACAACCCGGTCGACGCGGACGGCCGGTTCCTGCCGGCCACGGCGCTGTTCGCCGGCGAGCGGGTGTTCGAAGCGAACGCGCACGTGATCGAAGTGCTGCGCGAGCACGGCCGCCTGCTCCGGAGCGAACCGCATCGGCACGCGTACCCGCACTGCTGGCGGCACAAGACGCCGGTGATCTTCCGCGCGACGCCGCAGTGGTTCATCAGCATGGAACAGGCGGGCCTGCGCCGCGGCGCGCTCGAGGCGATCGCGCACGTCGACTGGATGCCGGACTGGGGCGAGCAGCGGATCTCCGGGATGATCGCCGGGCGCCCGGATTGGTGCGTGTCGCGGCAGCGGACCTGGGGCGTGCCGATACCGCTGTTCGTGCACCGGACGACCGGCGAGCTGCATCCGCGCACGCCGGAGCTGATCGAAGCGGTCGCGAGCCGCGTCGCCGAGGTCGGGATCGACGCGTGGTTCGATCTCGACCCGGCGGAGCTCCTCGGCGCGCAGGCCGCGGACTACGAGAAGACCGCCGACGTGATGGACGTATGGTTCGACTCCGGGGTCGTGCACCACTGCCTCGCGGCGATGCGGCCGGAGATCGAGGCGCCGGCGGACCTGTACCTCGAAGGCTCGGACCAGCACCGCGGCTGGTTCCACAGCTCGCTGCTGACCTCGGTCGCGATGTACGGCCGCGCGCCGTACCGCGCGGTGCTCACGCACGGCTTCACGGTCGACGAGAAGGGCCGGAAGATGTCGAAGTCGCTCGGCAACATCCTCGCGCCGCAAAAGCTGACCAGCACGCTCGGCGCGGACGTGCTGCGGCTGTGGGTCGCCGCGACCGACTACGCGAACGAGATGAGCGTGTCCGAGGAGATCCTGAAGCGGGTCGCGGACTCGTACCGCCGGATCCGCAACACCCTGCGCTTCCTGCTCGGGAACCTGCACAAGTTCGACGCCGCGCACGATGCGCTGCCCTGGGACCGGCTGGTCGCGATCGACCAATGGGCGATCGCGCGCGCGTTCGCGCTGCAGAACCAGCTGGTCACCGCGTACCGCAACTACGAGTTCCACGAGATCTACCAGCGCGTGCACAACTTCTGCGTGGTCGAGCTCGGCGGCTTCTACCTCGACATCCTCAAGGACCGCCTCTACACCACCGGCGCGAACAGCGCGCCGCGGCGCTCGGCGCAGACCGCGCTGCACCATCTGGCGCATGCGATGGTGCGCTGGATCGCGCCGATCCTGAGCTTCACCGCCGACGAGGTCTGGGGCTTCCTCGGCGGCGCGGCCGGCGAGTCGGTGCTGCTCGCGACCTGGCACACCTTCCCCGCGGGCGCGGAGCGCGCCGCGTCGGTCGACTGGCCGGCGTTCGTCGCGCTGAAGGGCGAGGTGGCGCGCGAGCTCGAGCGCTTGCGCGTCGCCGGCGAGATCGGCGCGCCGCTGGACGCGGAAGTGACCGTGTACGCCTCGCCGCCGCAAGCGGCGCGGCTCGGCGCGCTCGGCGAGGAGCTGCGCTTCCTGCTGATCACGAGCGACGCGACCGTCGAGACCCGCGACGTGCCGCCGGCGGACGCGGTACGCACCGCGCTCGACGACGTGTGGATCCGGGTGACCGCGACCCGCCACGCGAAGTGCGTGCGCTGCTGGCACCACCGCGCGGACGTGGGCGCGGATCCGCGGCATCCGCAGCTGTGCGGGCGCTGCGTCGTCAACGTCGAGGGATCCGGAGAGGAGCGACACTACGCATGAATTCGATCGAACGACGCGTCCGCTCGTGGCGCTGGCTGGGGCTGTCGGCGGGCGTCGTGCTCGCGGACCAGACGAGCAAGGCGTACATCGCGCGCCACTTCGGGGAGTTCGAGGTGACCCGGGTGCTGCCGATCCTCGACATCACCCGGATGCAGAACGTCGGCGCGGCGTTCAGCCTGCTCGCCTCCGCGTCCGGCTGGCAACGCTGGTTCTTCATCGCGCTCGCGCTCGGCGTCAGCATCGCGATCGTCGCCTGGCTCGTGCGGTCTCGCACCAATCCCGGCGTGCTGCTGCCGGCGGGGCTCGCGTTCATTCTCGGCGGCGCGGTCGGGAACCTGATCGACCGCGTCCGCCTCGGCTCGGTGATAGACTTCATCCACTTTCACTGGCACCAAGCGTATTTCCCGGCGTTCAACCTCGCCGACACGTCGATCACGATCGGGGCGGGGTTGCTGCTGCTGGATGCGCTGGCCGACGCGAGGCGCAATCGATGATGCAGATCTACTTGGCCAATCCGCGCGGGTTCTGCGCCGGCGTCGACCGGGCGATCGACATCGTCGAGCGCGCGATCGACGTGTTCGGCGCGCCGATCTACGTGCGCCACGAGATCGTCCACAACCACTACGTCGTCGACCGCCTGCGCGAGATCGGCGCGATCTTCGTCGAGGAGATCGACGCGGTCCCGGACGGCGCGACGGTGGTGTTCAGCGCGCACGGTGTCGCGCGCGCGGTCGAGGAGCAGGCCGAGCGGCGCGGTCTCGCGGTGTTCGACGCGACCTGTCCGCTGGTCGCGAAGGTGCACATCGAGGTCGCGCGCTACGCGCGCGAGGCGCGCGAGGTGCTGCTGATCGGGCACGCCGGCCACCCGGAGGTGCAGGGCACGATGGGCCGGTTCGACGCGTCGCGTGGCGGGCGCATGATCCTGGTCGAGACGGTCGACGACGTCGAGCGGGTCGAGGTCCGCGATCCCGACCACCTCGCGTTCGTGACCCAGACGACCTTGTCGATGGACGACACCGCGGCGATCGTCGCGGCGCTGCGCCGCCGCTTCCCGAACCTCGCGACGCCGCGCAAGGAAGACATCTGCTACGCGACCCAGAACCGCCAGGACGCGGTCAAGGGCTTGATCGACCGGTGCGACGTGCTGATCGTGGTCGGCTCGGCGTCGAGCTCGAACTCCAATCGGCTGCGCGAGATCGCCGACAAGGCCGGCAAGCCCGGCTACCTCGTCGACGGCCCGGAGGACCTGCGCCGCGAGTGGTTCGAAAGCGCGGCCTCGGTCGGCGTGACCGCCGGCGCGTCCGCGCCCGAGGTGCTCGTCCAGGGCGTGATCGGGCGGCTGCGCGAGTGGGGCGGAACGTTCGTGCAGGAAGTGGCCGGCCGGACCGAGAACGTGGTGTTCGCGCTGCCGAAGACGCTGCGCGACGTCGCGAAGCATCGCGGCAGCCTTTCAACGACGGAAACGACGGGTTAAAATGCCGCCCCCGCCGGTCGGGCCGCCTCGCCGTCCGGGGATTTGAGTTCAAAAGCGCCGCAATAGCTCAGCTGGTAGAGCAACGCATTCGTAATGCGTGGGTCAGGGGTTCGAATCCTCTTTGCGGCACCATCCACGCGCAGGGTCGTTCCGATGGTCAAGCTCCTGTCGCGCCTGCCGATGCGCGTGCTCTTCGCGCTCTCCACCGGGCTCTACTTCATCGCCTGCTACCTGGTGCGCCATCGGCGGCGGGTGATCGACGAGCAGCTCGCGCGGGTCTTTCCGGACGCCGACGAGCGCGAGCGACGGCGGATCCACCGGCGGTTCCTGCGCAATTTCTGCGACGTCGCGGTCGAGATCCTGAAGTCCGCGACGATCCCGGCCGACGAGATGCGCCGGCGCGTGCGGATCCGCAACCTGTCGGTCGCGCGGGACTACCTCGACGCCGGCCGCTCGGTGATGCTGGTGACTTCGCACCTGTGCAACTGGGAGTGGCTGTTGCACGGCTTTGCGCTCGAGCTCGGGTTTCCGCTCGACGCGGCCTACAAGCCGCTGCACGACGCCTGGGCGGAGCGCCTGATGCTCGAGATCCGCTCGCGCTTCGGTGCGCGCCTGGTGCCGGCGAAGCAGCTCCTGCTCGACTATCTGCAGCGGCGCGACGTCGTCCGCGCGCTCGCGATGAACGCGGATCAGGCCCCGGTGTCGACCGACCGGCGGCACTGGACCCGCTTTCTCGGCCAGGAGACCGCGTTCTATCTCGGTGCCGAGCAGATCGCGCGCGGGACCCGGCTGCCGGTGATCTACGTGGTGATGCGCCGTGTCCGGCGCGGCTATTACGAGGTCGAGCTGCAGACCCTGTGGGACGGCCGCGAGACGCTCGAGCCCGGCGGGATCACCGAGCGGTACGCGCGCGCCTGTGAGCGCGACGTGCTCGCAAGCCCCGCGGACTGGCTCTGGTCGTATCGGCGCTGGCGGCTGCAGAAGACGATCTACGGCGCCGGCTGAGACGCCTTCAGAATCGCAGCCGATAGGCCGCGGTGACGTACAGCGAACGTTCCTGGAACGCGCCCGTGACCGGCGTTCCGGTGACCGGCAGGATCTGGCTCGACCGCGCCTGGGCGATGATCTGATAGCCGGCCGTGAGCTCGACCATGGATCGCCTGCCGATCCAGTCCGCCTGCAGCTGCGGCAGATACAGCATTTGCGTGCCGCCGACCAAGGTGTCGTTCAACCGCTCGATGCTCAGCTGCGGTCCGGCGTGAAATCCGCCGTGCACGACGAAGCGGCCGTTCCAGGAGATCGTTTCGCTGCGGATCGTCGGCGAATCGTCGTAGCGCACGCCGACCAGCTGCACGTCGCCGGCTTGCAGCAGGCTCGTGCCGGCGACCTGCAGCGACAGGTTCTTGTCGAGTCCGGTGGAGCGCGTGGCCGCGACGCCGAACGAGGCGGGGGTCCCGGACAGCTCGAGCGCGGAGAGATCCACGATGAACTGCCAGTGCGCGCCGAAGCTGCGGTTCGCGGAGATCACCGCGGCGTTGCTGGTCGCGGTGCGGTCGATCGCCATTTGCCGCAGCTGCGACGGCGTGTACAGCGTCGAGAGCGTGCGCAGGTCCGCGGTGGTCTGGCCGATCAGCGCGTTGCTCAGGCCGAGCAAGGGGCTGCGCCGGTGATCGAGGTCGAAGCCGACGATCCAGGACGAGCCGATCCGGGTGTTGCCGATCAAGGTGGCGGCGTTCAGCTGCTTGAACACGAGGTCGTAGTCCACCAGCAGCACCGCGGTGCGTGCGAGCGCGGCGTAGCGGGCCTGCAGGCCGACCGAGCGTCGCTCGGTCGCGACCGCGTCGGTCTCGTCGAGCGCGTACGCGTCGAAGGTCCAGGCTTCGCCCGGTGTGCGGTATTCGGCCGCGACGGTGCCGAACCGCTCGCGCGCGGCCGGCGTGGAGTAGCTCGTGTAGGCCGGCAGCCCGACGGCGCCGCTGAAGGCCCAGGATCCGTTCGGGTGGATGCCGAGGTACAGGCCGTCGAACAGTCCGGCGGTACCGACCGTCGCGATCGCCTGGCGGCCGATGCGCGCGGTCCAGCCGACGCGCTGGTCGGTCACCTCGCCATACGCCGCGCTGACCTGATCCTGTCCGGCGTTGCCGACGAGCGGCATGGTGAAGCTGTGGCTGTAGCCGCCGTCCGCGTGCGCCGACACGTCGTACCGGCTGCCATGGTCGCGCAACAGCAGATCGCCGTAGACGATCGCCGCCGAGTTCGCGGTCGTCGTCGGCGCCGCGCCGGCGAGCCGCGTCTGGTCGCGGCTGTAGACGTAGCTGACCGACGCGCCGCCGTTCGCGCTGTAGCGGCGGCCGGCCGCCGTGCGATACCGGCCAAGACCGCGCGACGGCAACGTCGCGCTCGCGAGGAGCTGCAGCCGCATGCGCACGCTCGTGGCCGCGGGACCGTTCGGGTAGCGGCGCAGGTACTCGCGATACTCGGCCTGTGCCTCGGCGAGCTGGCCGGCGCGCTCGCGGGTCAAGCCGAGCAACTCCTGCGCTTCGGCGCGGCCGGGGTATTCCGGCTGGCGCACCAGGCGGGTCAGCAGGTCGAGCGCCCGCGGATAGCGATGCGCCGCGAGCGCGACCCGCGCCTCGCGCAACAGCCGGGCTCGCTCCGCGTCCGGCAACGGCGGATCGGCCGGCAGCGTTGCGGCGATCGGTGCGACGGCCGCCGGCGGCGCGCCGGCGAGCACCGCGGGCGCTGCTTCCTCGGTGACCCAGGCGTGCGGGTAGGCCGCGATCGCGCGGCGCAGCGCCGCCTCGGCCGCGGCACGGGTCGCGAACGGACCGATCCGCAATCGGTACCACGGGACTCCGTCGACGGGCGCTTGCGAGACGTAGGCCTGGGCGCCCTGGGTGCGCGCCGCGGCGCTCACCGCGGCCGGGGGGAACGGCGTCCGCGCGGACTCGAGGTTCACCGAGTAACCGGACGGCGGCAGCGGGACGGACAGGTGCACGCTGCCGCGCCGCGCCCGGGTGTGGAGCAGCCGCAGCCGCAAGCCGAAGCCGGAGGTGAGCGGCATCACCACGATCGAGACGGACCGGGTGAAGTCGAAACGCAGCGTGATCTCGCCGGGCATCCAGGATTCGACCCGAGCCCCACGGACGTACTCGGCGCCGCCGCCGACGAGCGGCAGCTCCGGCGGGATCGTCTGCGTGGGCGGCCCGCAGTCGGGACCGAGCATCAGCCGGATCGTGGTCGACTCGCCGTACTGCGTCGACGTGTGACCGAGGTAGCGCATCGAGCACGCGAACTGCACCGTCAGGTCGACGTGGCGCGCGGACCCGCTCGCCTCGATCGATTGCACCAGCGGACCGAGCGGCGCCTGCGGGACGCCGAGCGCGGCGCGCGCGTGCGGCTCGGCGCACAGCAGCGCGATCAGCGCGGCGAGGCACGACTCGCGCGCGGCCCGGCGCCGGGGCGGCGGCGATCCCATCACCGGCTCCGGGGGGCGGGCCGAGGCGGGGGCCGGGGCGGGGGTGGCGGTTTCGTCCACAGCGGCGGCGGCGGCGCGGCGTGGATGAACGACCACCCGAGCGTGTCGTGGCAGCGATCGCAATCCTCGGCGGTGACCACGTGCCGCAGCGGCTTGCCGGTCGCGCCGAGCCCGTTGTGGCAGGTCACGCAGGCCGCGACCGTCCCGCGGTGATCGAACGCGACCGGCCGCCACGCGAGCGTGCCGTGGCACGCGCCGCAGCTGCGCGTCGTCACCGCGTGCGCGATCGGCAGGCCTTGCGCGGTGACGCCGTCGTGGCAGCTCGCGCAGGGCGCGAGCACGCCACGGTGATCGAACGTCGCCGGCAACCACGCGAGCGTCGTGTGGCAGTCCGAGCAAGCGGCGCCGCTCGCGACGTGGTTCGCGGGCTTGCCGGTCGCGAGCACGCCGTCGTGGCAGCTCGCGCAGTCACCGCCGATGCCGGCGTGGGTGAAGCGCGCGCGCCGCGCCCCGATGATCCCGTCGCGCGCGCCGGGGAAGGCGCGCGCGGCGGCGGCGGTCGTCGTCGTCTTCGGCTTCACGACCAGCAGGACCTTGCTGCGGCTCGATGCGTTCACCGAGTTGCCTCCGGACGTGCTGTCCCAGCTGCTGGTGTTGTGGCAGCCGCTGCAGTCCTGGCCGACGTTGTGTCCGCTCGGCCGCACGGTGAGGTTCGAGACGCCGTAGAAGCTGAGCGGAGGCGTCGTCGACTCGTGGCAGGCGTCGCAGGTCGAGCCGATGAAACCGAACATCGACGTGTGCTTGGTCGAGTCCATCGTCGTGCCGGAGAAGCTCGTGAACGTCGTCGGTGAATGGCAGTCCTCGCAGGGCGTCTGGCCCGTCGGGAGGTGTACCGGCGAGAGCGTCGCGCTCTTCGGCGTGAAACCGTCGTAGAACACCGGCGGCGCCGCGTTCGGCGCGCCGTGACAGGTCATGCAGCCGCTCGCGATCCCGGTGTGCAGCACCGGATAGGCCGCGAGCGTCGTCGGCGTGTAGCTGCTCGGCGCGGCGGTGTGACAGGTCGAGCACGGTTGGTTCGCCGGGTTCGGCATGTGCCCGGCGGGCAGCGCGGTGCTGTTCCAGTTCGCGGTCGTATGACAGAGGCTGCAGTCGTTCGGCGCGACCATCTGGCCGCTGCTGTGATCGGCCGGGCGTCCCTGCAGCGGCGGGTTCGCGGCGCCCATGTAGAACGACGCACCGGCCTCGTGGCAGGTCGTGCAGGTCGAGGACACGAACGCGTGCGTCGCCGGCGTCATGTTCGTCGGTCCGAAGCCGCCGGCGACGTAGTTCGGCGCGTGGCAGTTGCTGCAGTCGGTGCCGGTGAGCGCCGGGATGTGCGGTGGCGAGAGCACGGCCGACTTCGGGTTGTCGTTGTTGTCGTAGAACGTGAGCGGTGCGGTCGCGCCGTGGCATTGCGCGCAGCCCGTCGTGATCCCGGTGTGCAGCACCGCGATGCTCGCGAGCGTCGCGTAGTTGCCCGGCGCTGCGACGTGGCAGGTCGCGCACGGCTGGTTCGCCGGGTTCGGCATGTGCCCGGCGGGCAGCGCGGTGCTCGTCCAGTTCGCGGTCGTGTGGCAGAGGCTGCAGTCGTTCGGCGCGACCATCTGGCCGCTGCTGTGATCGGCCGGGCGTCCCTGCAGCGGCGGGTTCGCGGCGCCCATGTAGAACGACGCACCGGCCTCGTGGCAGGTCGTGCAGGTCGAGGACACGAACGCGTGCGTCGCCTGCGTCATGTTCGTCGGTCCGAACCCGCCGGCGACGTAGTTCGGCGCATGGCAGGCGCTGCAGTCGGTGCCGGCGAGGACCGGGATGTGCGCGGGGCTCAGCACCGCCGACTTCGGGTTGTCGTTGTCGTTATAGAACGTGAGCGGTGCGGTCGCGCCGTGGCATTGCGCGCAGCCCGCCGTGATCCCGGTGTGCAGCACCGCGACGCTCGCGAGCGTCGCGTAGCTCGCGACCGAGCTGCCGATCGCGGTGTGGCAGACCGCGCAGGCGAGGTGCGCCGGATTCGGCATGTGCCCGGCCGGCAGCGCGTCGCTGTTCCAGTTCGCGGTCGTGTGGCACTGGCTGCAGTCGTTCGGTGCCGCCATCGGGCCGAGGGTGTGGTCCGCCGGTCGGCCTTGCAGCGGCGGGTTCGCCGCGCCCAGGTAGAACGACGCACCGGCTTCGTGGCAGGTCGTGCAGGTCGAGGACACGAACGCGTGCGTGGCCGCGGTCATCGCGGTCGCGGGCCCGAAGCCGCCGGTGACGTAGTTCGGTGCGTGGCAGGCGCTGCAGTCGGTGCCGGCGAGTATCGGGATGTGCGGCGGCGACAGCGCCGCCGGATGCGTCGGCGAGACGCCGGAGAGCGACATCGGCACGTACGGGGCGGGTGCGCCCGCGAACGTCTGGCCGCCGTGGCACTGCGCGCAACCTCCGGCGGGCAGGTTCGCGTGCAGCGTCGCGAGGTTCGCGGAGATCACCGTCCAGGTCTCCGCGGCGGGCGTGTTCGCGTGGCAGGTGCTGCAGTCGGCCGTCGCCGGAACCGGCGGGAGGTGATCGCCCGGCTCCCCGGGGATGGTGCCGGTCGAGATCCGGACGTTCCCGTCGTGGCAGGTGGCGCAGGTCGACACCGCCATCTGCGTGTGATCGAAGATCGCGGGCGTCCACTGCGGCGTCCGGGTGCCGATCCCGGTCGTGTGGCAGTTCTCGCAGCGCTGCGTCGTCGGCAGGTGCGCGGCCGACAGGCCGACCGCCTTCACGCCGTCGTGGCAGGCCGCGCAGCCGGTGAGGATCCCGGTGTGATCGAAGCCGCCGCCCGCCCAGGTGTCCGTCAGGTGACAGTCGCTGCAGTCGGCGGTCGTCGGCACGTGGCTCGAGCCCTTGCCGGACGCGAGCGTGCCGTTGTGACAGATCATGCAGTGCCCGGCGCCCGCGAGCGGGATCTGCGCGTGGTCGACGCGGGTCGGGTCCGAGAACGAATCGGTGTCGTGGCAGGCCGCGCAGTCGTCGGTCGACGGGATGTGGTTGCGCGTCTTCGGGATCGCGTGGTACCGCGATCCGGGAACGTGGCAGGCGGCGCATGCGCGCGGCGTGCCGTGGAAGATCGCGTCGCGGTGGCAGGCCTCGCAGGGCAGGTTCCGATGCGCGCCGTCGAGCACGAAGCCGGTGCGCCGGTGATCGAACGAGAGCACGAGCGAACCCGGCGCGCGCGTCGCGGCGTGCGCGGGGGTCGCGGCGTGCGCGGGGGTCGCGAGCGCCGCGAGCACGACCAGCAGCGCGCCGATCACGGCGGTCACGCGGCGAATCGCGTGCGCCGGGCGCCGCGGCGCGGGGCCGGCGTTCATTGGAGCGAGGCGCCTTGCCATGAGTCCTCCGTGTGGCAACGTCCGCAGTCGCGGCCGAACTGCCCCCGGTGCCGGTCGTCCTTGGCGTGACAGCTCGCGCAATCGCTCGGCGTTGCCTGCACGCCGAGCGGCGCCTGGTGGCAGGCCGCGCACGCGAGCTTCGCGTGCGCGCCGCGCAACGCAAAGTGCGTCTGCGTGTCGTGATCGAACGTCCACAGGCCCCAGCCGTTCGGCGTGTGGCAGCTCGAGCATTGGTGGCCGAGCCCGCCGTGGTGCACGTCGTTGCGCGCGTGGCAGGCGTCGCAGTGCCGCGGCGCGCCGGCGAAGCGCATCGTCGCGTGGCATTGCGCGCACGTGGCCAGCCGGTGCATGCCGAGCAGCGGGTAGTCGGTCAGGTCGTGGTCGAACACCACGTTCCGCCGCCAGCTCGTCTGGCCGTGACAGGCGCTGCACTCCCCGTGCAGGTGGCCGCCGTGCGGATCGATCCCGCGGTGACAGCCGATGCAGTCCTTCGGCAGCCGCTGCGTCGCGGTCGGGGCCGTGTGGCAGGCGTCGCACGCGAGCTTCGCGTGCGCGCCGAGGAGCGCGAAGTGATCGCGCGCGGCGTGGTCGTAGCTCGAGACCCGCCAGCGCTCGTTGCCGTGGCAGTCCTCGCAACGGGGTCCGAACCGGCCGGCGTGCGCATCGTCGGCGCGATGGCAGCCGGCGCAGTCCTTCGGGATCTTCGCGTGGTCGTCACCGCTCGTATGGCACGCGGAACAGTCGATCTTCGCGTGCACCCCGCGCAGCGCGAAGCCGGTCTCCTTGGCGTGATCGAAGCGCGCGGTGCGCCAGCGGCGGGTCACGTGGCAGGCGCCGCAGTCCTCGCCGCGCGAGCCCCGGTGCACGTCGTCGGTCGCATGGCAGCCGGCGCAGTGGGTCGGGGCGCCGGCATAGCGACCGCCGAGATGGCAGGCATTGCACGCGAGCGTCGCGTGCGCTCCGGTCAGCGCGAACCGGGTGCTCCGATGGTCGAATCGCGCGTCGCTCCAGCGGCGGGTCGAGTGGCAGGACCCGCAATCGCGCCGGAACTGGCCGTGGTGCACGTCGTCGCGCCGGTGGCATTGACGGCAGGCCTGCGGCGCATCGCGCCACGCGCGGTGCGGCGAATGGCACTGGCTGCACGGGAGCGCGGCGTGGGCGCCGGTCAGCGGGAAGCCGGTCAGCCGGTGGTCGAACGCGGCTCGGCTCAATTGCACGATGTCCGCGCCCCGGCCCTTGTGCTCGGTATGACAGGCGCGGCACTCGCCGCTGCCGGCGCCGGCGAGGTGCCCGTGATAACCGCGCCGATCGCGGATGTCCGCGGCGACCTGCTGGTGGCAGCCGAGGCACAGCGCCGTCTGGCGTTTCGGATGCGCCCGATCGTGGCACGCGGCGCAGTTCGACTCGAGCTTCGCGTGCGCCCGGGTGAGCTTGCCCGGCATCAGCAGGGTCTCCATCGACGCCGCGCCGGCCGCCGCCGGGAGGATCGAGATCATCGCGGCCACCAGCGCCGCCGCGAGCAGATGCCAGCCGATTCGTTCACGCGTTCCCTGCAAGGCGCACCGCAGATCGATCAGTAGAGGTTGACCGCGATCACGTGCGCGATGCCGGCGATCAACAGCAGGAAGAACAACGGGATGTGCAGCACGTGCCACCACGAGAACGTCCGCGCGTACGCCTGGTATTCGGCGACGCGCCGGCCCGCGTCGAAGCGCCGGTACGCGTAGCGCCGCGCGGCGACCGCGAGGCGCCGGGCGGGTCGGGCGGCGAGGGTGGCATCGCGCTCGCGCACCCGGCGGACCGCGACCCGGATCTCGCGGCGGACCAGGTGGCGAGCGCGGGCCATTCGGACCGGTCCGGTCAACAGGTGCAGCGAGCGCGCGAGACCCCGCGGCGGCACCACGATGTAGCGCCGTTCGATCGCTTCGATCGCATCCATCAGGCTCGGCAGGAAGTCGATCGACGTCCCCGGCGCGCGCAGCCGATCGCCGGCCGCGCGCAACTGTTCGAGCGAGGCCGCGGAGCCGTCGAGTCGCGCGTGCAGGCGGGTGTAGATGTAGCGGCCGACGACGCCGCTCGCGGCGACCAGCAACATGCTGAACAGCGCGACGTTGCTGTTGGTCGCGCCCAGGCGGAAGTCGGCATGGAACAGGATCAGGATCGGTCCCAGCACCCCGAGGACCATGTGGAACTGGAACCAGGACGGGATCGCGCCCATCCAGCGCAACCACGCGAAGCGCTTGCGGGCCGAGTACAGCAGCAGCAACAGCAGCATCGAGCCGCCGGCGATTCCGAACGCGTAACCCAGTCCCCGCTTCGGCGTGAGGTAGCGCTCGAGGTGCGCGTGCATGCCCCAGTACAGCAATGCGGCGACCGCGATCGTCCAGATCAGCGGCCAGACCGGCCGATCGCGGCGGATGGGGCGCCGCGCCGGTGCCGCCTCGACCGTCGCACCGATCGGATCGAGCGTCGCGCTCATCGAACCGCCCGGTCGATCACGATCGTCACGGGCCCGCCGACGCGGGTCGGGTCGAGCGTGCCGGTCGAACCTTCGAGGTCGCCCGCGCTCGCGAGCGGTTGGCCGCTCGGGGAGAGCCGCGCAACGATCTTCACCGGGCCGGCGCTGGACAGATCGCGGCCCGGGATCATCGATTGGGAGTCGTCGAGCCGGAAACGCAGCGGCCAGCGATCGACGCGGGTGCGGAACACCGCGACCGGCGGACCCGGCGACCCGGCCGACTGCGCGAACACGAACAGCGTTTCGCCGGGCTTTGCGCGCGCGCTCAACGCCGGGGCGACGCGAATCTCTCCGCGGATCACCGGCGCGGCGGCCGGCGCCGTCGCGCTCGCGGGCAGTTCGTGGGCGCGCGCCTTCGCGGCCGCGTTCGACCGGCCGGTGAAGTCGTAGGCCTTCGCGAGCAACTCCCAATCGGCCGCGGAGCCGCCGTGACGCGCGAGCCGCCGCTCGAGCCGCGCGATCGCCGCGGGCATCGAGCCCGCGTCCTGCGCGGTGCTCGCCGGCGCCCCGGGCGCCGCGGGCAACGGGCTCGCGATCGATCCGTCGACGAGACGCATCGCCTCGCCGAACCCGTCGGCGGGCTGCGGCCGGCGATCGCCGCGGGGAATGAACGCGAGGTAGACGGCGGCGATCCCGACCGCGGCGGCGATCGCGGGCCAGGGCAGCCGCGGCACGGTCGCGGCCGGCGCGTAGCGGCGCAATCCGATCGATGCCAGCGACAGCGCTGCGACGGTGACGACGATTCCTGCGAAGAACCAGTAAGTGGCCATCACGATCTCCTCGACGCGACCGTAGCACGCCGATTCGGCGCGTCCGGACTGTCGCCGGGCGGCGCCAAAAAAGTTGTGCAAATTGGATCAATTTGCGGTCGGCGAAGATCTCGCGCACCGTACCCGGACGGCGATTTTTTCAGGAGAACTTGAACGTCGTAGAGACCGCGGGCGTCGCCGGAACGAGTCGCGGTCGGACGGATCGACCCCATGGATGCTCTAGCCCTGTTGGTCTACGCCGTGCCGTTCGCCGCGATCACCGCGGTCTATCTGGTTCGCCGTGCGCGACTGCAGCGCCGGCATCGCGCGGTGCTCGATGAATCGGTGTCCGCCGGGATGACCGAGCCGGCATCCCTGCATCCGGTGATCGACCCGAGCCGCTGCCTCGGCTGCGGAACCTGCGTCGCGGCCTGCCCGGAGACCTCGCACCACGACGTGCTCGGGCTGGTCGACGGCAAAGCGGCGCTGATCGCGCCGACGAACTGCATCGGGCACGGGGCGTGCAAGAACGCCTGCCCGTTCGATGCGATCACCTTGGTGTTCGGCACCGCGCGTCGCGGCGTGGACATCCCGACGCTGAAGCCGAATTTCGAGACCAACGTCGCGGGCATCTTCGTCGCCGGCGAGCTCGGCGGCATGGGGCTGATCAAGAACGCGCTGACCCAGGGGCAACAAGCGCTCGAGGGGATCGCCGCGGTGCGCCGCGGGCAATCCGGCGTGCTCGACGTGCTGATCGTCGGGGCCGGTCCGGCCGGGCTCGCCGCTTCGCTCGCCGCGCAGGCTCGCGGCCTCGAGTACCTGACGCTCGAGCAGGAAGGGCTCGGCGGCGCGGTGTTCCAGTACCCTCGCGGCAAGCTCGTGATGACCGGGCCGGTGGAGCTCCCGCTCGTCGGCAAGGTCGAGCTTCGCAACACCTCGAAGGAGGAGTTGCTGCAGTTCTGGACGCAGGTGAGCTCGAGCACGGATCTTCGGATCGCGTTCCACGAGCGCGTCGAGGCGATCGAGCGGCTCGCGGGCGGCGCGGCGCCGGCGCGCGATGCACGCCGCGGCACGGTGTTCCGCGTGCGCACGAACCGGCGCGAGCTGCACGCCGCGTCGGTCCTGCTCGCGATCGGGCGCCGCGGGACGCCGCGCAAGCTCGGGGTCCCCGGCGAGGAGTTGCCGAAGGTCGTCTACCGGCTGATCGATCCGGAGCAGTATCGCGGTCAGCGGGTGCTCGTCGTCGGCGGCGGCGACAGCGCACTCGAGGCCGCCGCGAGCCTCGCCGAACTCGGCGACGCGCGCGTCGCGCTGTCGTATCGCGGCAGCGCGTTCCAGCGCGCGAAGCCGAGCAACCGCGCGCGCGTCGATCGGGCGGTGGCCGCCGGCCGCCTCGAACTGCTGCTGGCATCCGAGGTGCTCGAGATCCGGGAACGCGACCTGCTGCTGAAACGCGGCGAGGAGCGGTTGACGATCCCGAACGACGCCGTGATCGTGAGCGCCGGCGGCGTGCTCCCGAACGACTTCCTGAAGACGATCGGCGTTCAGGTCGAGACCAAGTACGGGACCGCCTGATGCGCGCGTGGACACGGTGGTCGGCGGTGGCGCTGTTGCTGGCCGGCGTCGGCGTCGGCGTCGCCGTCGGCGGCGCGGCGGTCGGCGCGGTCGCGCCCGCCTCGCCGGGGGACTCGGTGGAGTCCGCCCGCGATGCGTTGCGGCGCTTGCAGTTCGATCGCGCGGCGCAACTGTTGCGTGCGGCGGCGGCCGACGGGAGCGCGCAGGCCGACTATCTGCTCGGGATGATGATCCTGAACGGGGTCGGTCGGGTGCCGAGCGCCGCGGGTGCCGAGCCCTACCTCGTGGCGGCGGCCGGCCGGGGCCACGCGCCGGCGGCGTTCGTGCTCGCGGCGATCGCGGCGCAGGCGGGCCGCGTGGCC
>JAJYAM010000101.1 GCA_021779535.1 Pseudomonadota bacterium | reverse complement strand
TAGGGTAGTAGACTAAGGGTTCGGAACAACCCGCGGGTCGTGCTAAGTCCATGAACGAAAACGCTTTGGCATCGACGGGCAACGGCTCGCGCTCCGCGTTCAGCGGTCTTGCGCAGCGCTTGGTGCAGGACGGACTCCTCGACGAGCCGGCGATGCGCGATGCGATCGCGCGCGCGAAGGAAAAGCGCGTGAGCCTGGTGACCCAGCTGGTCAGCTCGAGCCTCGCGAGCGCGCGCGACATCGCGATCTCGGCCTCGCACGAGTTCGGCGTGCCGCTGCTCGACCTCGACGCGGTGATCCCGGACGCGGACGCGGTCCGGCTGGTCAGCGACAAGCTGCTGCAGAAACACCGGGTGATGCCGCTGATGAAGCGCGGCAAGCGGCTGTTCCTCGCGGTGGCGGACCCGACCAACCTGCACGCGCTCGACGAGATCCGGTTCCAGACCTCGATGGTGATCGAGTTCGTGGTCGTCGAGGACGACAAGCTCCAGAAGGCGGTCGACAAGGCGATCGAGCAGGCCGAGTCGGTGATGCCGAGCTTCATCGACGATGACTTCGACCTGGAGAACCTCGAGGTCACCGGCGGCGAGGACGACATCAATGGCGAGGCGCTCGGGCGCGACGACGTCGAAGACGCGCCGATCGTCCGATTCGTGAACAAGATCCTGCTGGATGCGATCAAGAAGGGCGCGTCGGACGTGCACTTCGAGCCGTACGAGAAGTCGTTCCGGATCCGCAGCCGGCTCGACGGCGTGTTGAAGGAAGTCGCGCTGCCGCCGGTGCAGCTCGCGCCGAAGATCGTCGCCCGCTTGAAGGTGATGTCGCGGCTCGACATCGCCGAGCGCCGCGTGCCGCAGGACGGGCGCATCAAGATGCGCTTGTCGAAGAACCGCGCGATCGATTTTCGCGTGAGCACCTGCCCGACCCTGTTCGGCGAGAAGGTGGTCACGCGCATCCTCGATCCTTCCAGCGCGATGCTCGGGATCGACGCGCTGGGCTACGAGAAACTGCAGCGCGAGCTGTACCTCAAGTACCTCGCGAAACCGCAGGGCATGATCCTCGTGACCGGCCCGACCGGGAGCGGCAAGACGGTCTCGCTCTACACCGGCCTCAACATCCTGAACACCGAGGATTGCAACATCTCGACCGCGGAGGATCCGGCCGAGATCAACCTCCCCGGGGTCAACCAGGTCAACGTCAATCCGAAGGTCGGGCTCACCTTCGCGGCCGCGCTGCGCGCATTCCTGCGCCAGGACCCCGACGTGATCATGGTCGGCGAGATCCGCGACCTCGAGACCGCCGAGATCGCGCTGAAAGCCGCGCAGACCGGCCACCTCGTGCTCTCGACGCTGCACACCAACGATGCGCCGCAGACGCTGACGCGGCTGGTCGACATGGGCGTGAAGCCGTACGCGATCGCGACCTCGGTGAGCCTGATCATCGCCCAACGCCTCGCGCGCAAGCTCTGCAGCTACTGCCGGCAGCCGATGGACGTCCCGGCCGAGGCGCTGCGCCGCGAAGGCTTCGAGGACGCGGACATCGCGCGCGGCTTCCGGGTCTACAAGGCGGTCGGCTGCAGCCAGTGCGTCGACGGCTACAAGGGCCGCACCGGGATCTACCAGGTGATGCCGGTGACCGACGCGGTCGGCCGGATCATCATGGAAGGCGGCGGCGCGATGCACCTCGCCGACCAGGCGGCCAAGGACGGGGTGTGGAATCTGCGCCGCGCCGGCTTGCAGAAGGTGATGGACGGGATCACGAGCCTCGAGGAAATCAACAGCGTCACGCTGGACTGATCGTTGCGGCGGAGGACGGGGATCGAATCATGGCGATGACGGCGACCGCGGGCACGAAGAAGGACATCCAGTTCGTCTGGGAGGGCAAGGACAAGCGCGGCAACGTCGTGCGCGGCAAGTCCCTCGCGGTGAACGAGGCGGCGCTGCGCGCGGACCTGCGGCGCCAGGGCGTCGCACCGACCCGGGTGAAGACCCAGCGCGCGCGGCCGTTCAGCGGCGGCGGCAAGGTCAAGGCCGAGGACATCGCGATATTCAGCCGCCAGCTGGCGACGATGATGGCGGCCGGGATCCCGATGGTGCAGTCGCTGGAGATCGTCGGCAACGGCCACGAGAAGCCGGCGATGCAGAAGCTCGTGCTCGACATCAAGTCGACGATCGAGGGCGGCAGCACGCTGCACGAGGCGCTCGCGAAGCATCCGCTGCATTTCGACGACCTGTTCGTGAACCTCGTCGAGGCCGGCGAGCAGGCCGGTGCGCTGGAGACGCTCCTCGACAAGATCGCGACCTACAAGGAAAAGACCGAGTCGCTGAAGAAGAAGATCAAGAAGGCGCTGTTCTATCCGACCGCGGTGCTGGCCGTCGCGCTGATCGTGATGACGATCCTGTTGATCTTCGTGATCCCGCAGTTCGAGTCGCTGTTCAAGGGGTTCGGGGCCGACCTGCCCGCGTTCACGCAGATGGTCGTGAACCTGTCGCGCTTCGTGCAGCACCGCGGCTGGCTGATACTGATCATGGTCATCGCGGCGATCTATACGTTCATCTACTTCAAGAAGCGCTCGCGCAACATGCGCCGGACGCTCGACCGGATGCTGCTGCACGTGCCGGTGATCGGGCCGATCATGGTGAAGGCCGCGATCGCGCGCTTCGCGCGCACCCTCGCGACGATGTTCGCGGCCGGCGTGCCGCTCGTCGAGGCGATGCAGTCGGTCGCCGGTGCGACCGGCAACATCGTGTACGAGGAAGCGACGCTCAGGATGAAGGACGAGGTCGCGACCGGACAGCGCCTGCAGCGCGCGATGGAGAACACCGGCCTGTTTCCGAACATGGTCGTGCAGATGATCGCGGTCGGCGAGGAGTCCGGGTCGCTCGACCAGATGTCCGGCAAGGTCGCCGAGTTCTACGAGACGGAAGTCGACGCGGCGGTCGACGGGATGTCGAGCCTGCTCGAGCCGCTGATCATGGTGGTGCTCGGCGTGCTCGTCGGCGGCATGGTGATCGCGATGTACCTGCCGATCTTCAAGCTGGGCCAGGTGGTCGGCTAGCGGACCGGCCGGGGCCGCGGCTCGAAGCGCTTACCAGGGACGATGCTGAGCGAACTCGCGGCGATCTACGCCGGCAACACGGGCTTGTTCGCGGGCTCGGTGTTCGTGCTCGGCCTGGTCGTCGGCAGCTTCCTGAACGTCGTGATCTACCGCGTCCCGCGGATGCTCGAGCACGGCTGGCGCGCCCAGGCCGAGGAGATCCTGCGCGAGGGCGGCGCGGCGACCCCGCGCACGGAAGCCGCGGCGGCGCCGAAATTCAACCTGTGGACCCCGCGCTCGGCCTGCCCGGCCTGCCGGACGCCGATCAAGGCCCGGCACAACCTGCCGGTGCTCGGCTGGCTCGTGCTGCGCGGCCGTTGCGCGGCCTGCGGCGCGCGCATCTCGGTGCGCTACCCCGTGGTCGAGCTCGCGACCGGCTGGGCCTCGGCGATGGTCGCCGCGCACTTCGGGTTCGGGGTCCCGGCCGCCGGCGGCCTGGTCGTGACCTGGATGCTGATCGCGTTGACCGGGATCGACATCGATCACCAGCTGCTCCCCGACGGGATCACGCTGCCGCTGCTGTGGGCGGGACTCGCGGCCGCGGCGCTGTGGGGATCGGGGCCAGCGGGGCTCCCGGTCACGCCGCGCGAGGCGATCCTCGGCGCGCTCGCCGGCTATCTGTCGCTGTGGCTCGTGTATCACGCGCATCGCCTGCTGACCGGCAAGGAAGGCATGGGCTACGGGGACTTCAAGCTGTTCGCGGCCTTGGGCGCGTGGCTCGGCTGGCGGATGCTGCCGCTGATCATCGTGCTCGCCGCGGCGGCGGGTGCGGTGCTCGGCATCGCGATGATCGTGTTCCGCGGCCGGGATCGCGCGGCGCCGATCCCGTTCGGCCCGTATCTCAGCGTCGCGGGCTGGCTCGCGATGCTCTACGGCCCCGCGATGATCGGCGAATACCTCCGGGTCTCCGGGCTCGGGCACTGACCCGATGACCGGGTTGCGGGTCGGGCTCACCGGCGGCATCGCGAGCGGCAAGACGACCGCGGCGCACCGGTTCGCCGAGCTCGGTGCCACGGTGATCGACGCCGACGAGGTCGCCCGTGCCCTGGTCGAACCCGGCATGCCCGCGCTGACCGAGATCCTCGCCCGCTTCGGCGACGGCGTCCTCGGCGCCGACCGGCGCCTCGACCGGCGGGCGCTGCGCGAACGGGTGTTCCGCGACCCCGGCGCACGGCGCGATCTCGAGGCCATCCTGCATCCCCGGATCCGGGCCGAGATGGCCCGCCGCGCGGCCGCGGCCGCGGGCCCCTACGCGATCCTGGTGATCCCGCTGCTGATCGAAGGGGGGCAGCGGGACGGTTTCGACCGGATCCTGGTCGTCGACGTCGCCGAGGAAACCCAGCGTCGGCGCCTGCTCGAGCGCGACCGGGTCTCCGCGGAGCTCGCGAGCGCGATGCTCGCCGCGCAAGCGCGGCGCGCCGAGCGGCTCGCCCGCGCGGACGACGTGCTCTCGAACGAAGCCAGCCTCGAGGCGCTGCAAGCGGGGGTCGACGCCCTGCATCGGCGCTACCTCGCGCTCGCCGCGGCGCACCCCTCCCCCCGGCCGGCAGGGTCCGACACCCCCTCCGACCCCTAGCGGAGGTTTACCCTGGGGCTCGGTCTGGATCAGAATAGCGGGATGAACTCGCACGCGGACCCCACGGCCGAATCCGCTCCCGAGCCGGCGCCGGTGATCTATGAGCAACCGCTGAACGAGCGGATGCGCACGTTCCTGCGGCTCGACTTCCTGTACACGCAAGCGATCTATCACAGCGAGTCGCCGAGCCCCTGGGGCACGCGGGCCGCGGTCGCGAGCCTGCTCGAGATCCTCGCGATCACCGCGCGCGGCGATGCGCGCAGCGACGTGCTGAAGGAACTCGAACGGCACATCAACGTCCTGAAGGACTACCAGGCGAAGAGCGGCGTCGATCCCGGGCGGTTGAAGGCGCTGACCTCGAACCTCCTGCGGCTGCGCAACGACCTGTCGGCGGTCGGCGGGAATTTCATGGCGCCGCTGCGCGACTCGGAGTTCCTGTGCGCGATCAAGCACCGCAGCGCGATTCCCGGTGGAACCTGCGACTTCGACCTGCCGGATTATTCGCACTGGTTGAGCCGTGCGCCGGAAGAGCGCGCGACCGAGTTCGGTCAATGGCTCGCGATGATCCGCCCGCTGTGCGACAGCATCGCCGAGATCCTGTGGCTCACGCGACAGAACGCGCGTTGCAAGCCCGAGACCGCGATCGGCGGCGTGTTCCAGTTGCCGCTCGAACGCGAGACGCCGTGCCAGCTGGTGCGGATCGCGCTGCCCGGCGACATCGGCCTGTTTCCGGAGATCAGCGGCAATCAGCACCGCTGCACGGTGCGTTTCCTGAACTGGAGCGACTCCGCGCATCGGCCGGTGCACGTCGAGACCGACGTGCCGTTCCTGCTGACCTGCTGCCTGTAACCCGCGAGCGGCGCCTCGGATGATCCCGCGCGTCGAGTGTCCGACCTGCCATCGCAAGGTCGAGTGGTCGGCGGCGAATCCGTTCCGCCCGTTCTGCAGCGAACGCTGCCGGCTCGTCGACCTCGGCGCGTGGTTCAGCGGCGCGCGCGCGATCCCCGACGAGTCCACGCCCGAGCTCACCCACCCCGAGGACGACGCGGCACCGCCCGAGCGCTGACCGCGCGAACACCGCACTCGCGCCCGCGCGTGCCGACCCGTCAGTCCCGCCCGCGCGCGAGCGCGTTCACCCCGCTCGCACCGAGCACCCGCGCCCGCGCGAGCGCGACGCCGCGCGCATAGACCGGGATCGCGACCGCATCGCAGAGCGCGCGCAGGCGGCGCGGCGCCAGCGGGGTGTCGAGCACGATGAAATCCGCGCCGCCGGCCGCCGCCTGCCGCGCCGCGC
>JAJYAM010000037.1 GCA_021779535.1 Pseudomonadota bacterium | reverse complement strand
ACGCGTCGATCGTCCCCGCCGTGCGCGATCAACACCGGCACCGTGATCCGGTCCGCGAGCGCGAGCGGCGAGAGCAGCCGCAGGAACGCCCGCGTATCGGGGTCGCGCTCGTCGCCGTACGCCGCCCGCAGTGTCGCGCCCAGCCGCGGTGGCAAGTCGTCCAGGTAAGTCGGCAAGTCCGCGATCCCGTCGATGTCGACGACGCCACGCAGCCGCGGCGAGTAATAGACCGCGGTCATCAGCGCGAGATATCCCCCGTAGCCGCGGCCGGCGACGACGACGCGCGTCGGATCGAGGTCGGGCCGGGATTCGAGCCAGACGAGCAGCGCGCCGATGTCCTTCATCGCGTCGCCGCGCAGCCGGCCGTCGCCGAGCGTCTCGAACGTCTTGCCCTGGCCGGACGAGCCGCGCAGGTTCGGCGCGAGGACCGCATAACCCAGGCGGTCGACGACGAAGCGGATCCAGGGATCGAAGCGGGGCTCGAAGCGTCCGTGGACGCCCGAGTGAAACACGATCAGCACCGGATGTCGGGTGCCCGTGGTCGGCTCGTACAGCTCGAGCGACAGCCGGCGTCGGGCGCCGCCGGCCCGGTCGAACGTGGGAAAGCGCAGCCGGCGGGGGATCGCCGGCGGCAGGCGTGCAGCCGGCCCCGTCGCGCCGTGCGTCCATGCGCCGAGCGTCCCTTTCGCGAGGTCGAGCACGTAGGCGGCGCGCTCCGCGACGGGCGACTCGTAGGCGAACGCCAGGCGCCGACCCGTCCGGTCGAAGTGCAGCGAGTCCACGATCCCCGGCGCCGGCAGCGATGGAATCGCGAGTTCCCGGCCGTGGGCGAGATCGACGACGTGCAAGCGCTCGCCGCGGCCGTCGTCCTGCGTGTACGCGAGGTAATGGCCGTCGCTTGACAGCGCGAACGCCCTGACGTCACCGCCGGCGGCGGACACGCGCTGCGCGCGGCCGGTCGCCGGATCGAGGTACCGCAGTTCGCGATATTCCGTGCCTTCGTTGGTGATCCAGTAGACGCCGTCGCGATCGCGGGCGAACCGCGCCGCCGGTATCTTGCCGTGCCCCGGCTGCGGCCCGATCGGCTGGCGTTGCCCGTCCGCGAGATCGAGCGCGTACAGCCGCACGTCGCCGTTCGCAAGCGTGGTGCGGACGAGCAGCCGCCGATCGTGTGTCGACCAGTCGAGCGGCACCGGATAGTCGCCGTGGCCGGTCACGACGACGCGCGCCGCGCCCGGCGCCGCGGCCTCGATCACGTCGATCTCGTCGCCATCGCCATCGACCGCGCGCCGGGCGAACGCGACCGAGCGCCCGTCGTTCGACCACCGTGCCGCGTAAGCACCGACGTGCGGCGGGAGTGGATCACGATCGGCGGCCGTCGGTTGCGGCACATCGCCCGCGGCGCGCACGAGCGCGAACCGGGTCGCTCCCGCGAGAGGCGTCGCGACCACCAGCGCGCCCTGCGCCGTCCAGCCGACCGGTGTCGCCCCGCGGAGTCCGAGAAGCGCGGCGAGCGGCCGCGCCAGCGTCGCCGGCAGCGGTGGCACGCCCTGCTCGATCAGCGCCGGGGCGGGCCGGGCCGCGGCGGCCGGCGGCGGCGTGTCCGCGCCCGGCGCCGCGACCGCCGCGGCTGCCGCAACCGCCCAACCGAGACCGCCGATCATTCCTGCGACCCGTCGTATCCGCATCGTCGTGGTACTCATCGTTCCTAAGTCCCGTTTCCGCGAGGATAATGCACGACCGAGGGACAACGACTGCCGATGCGAGTTCAACCACCAACGACCCCGGAACGCTCGAGCCCGTGATCGACGACGTCAGCGAAGTCGGCGACGGCGTGTTCGCGGTCGACACCGGCTACGTGCGCCCGCGGCTCGACGCGAGTCATCTCGTCGTCGCCGACGGTGTCGCCGCGTTCGTCGACACCGGACCCGCGTCGGCGGTGCCGCGCTTGCTCGCCGCGCTGGCCGCCCGCGACCTCGAACCGGCCGCGGTCGACGCGATCGTGCTGACGCACGTGCATCTCGATCACGCCGGCGGGGCCGGCGCGCTCGCCGCATCGCTGCCGCGCGCGCGCGTGATCGTGCATCCGCGCGGCGTGGCGCACCTGGTGGATCCGACCCAACTCGAGGCGGCGACGCGCGCGGTCTACGGCGACGCGGCGTTCGAGCGGCTCTACGGCGGGCTCGTCGGCGTGCCGGCCGAACGGATCGAGATCGCCGAGGACGGAGCGCGATTGGCGCTCGGCCGCCGTTCCTACGAGTTGCTGCACACGCCGGGACATGCGCTGCACCATCTGTGCGTGTTCGACTCGGATACCCGCGAGGTCTTCACCGGCGACGCGTTCGGGGTCAGCTACCGCGAGTTCGACACCGTCGCGGGCGCTTTCGTGCTCGCGGCAACGACGCCTTCGCAATTCGATCCGGCGCAGATGCTCGCGTCGATCGACCGGCTGCTCGCGCGGCGCCCCTCCGCCGCGTACCTGACCCATTACAGCCGCGTCGGGACGATCGATCGCCTCGGCGCCGATTTGAAGGCGGATGTCGAGGCGCTCGCGGCGATCGCTCGCGGTGCCGCCGACGACCCGATGCCGCGCGAGACGATCGCGGCGCGGATCTACGAGCACTGGTCGCGGCGGCTAGACGCCCACGGGTACCCGGCGGATCCGCAGCGCCGCGGGGCGCTGCTGCGGCTCGATGCCGAGCTCAACGCCGCCGGGCTGTGGTCATGGCTGACCCGCGCGCGCCGCTAGCGAACCGGGATATCGCCGCATTCGCGGCGCTCGCGCCGGACGCGGTCCCGGTGTGCGGTGCTTCGGTCCACGGCGCGCTGCTCGATGGGCTGGCGGCCGCGTTCGCGGCGCTCGGCGATCCGGATTGCATGCGGCTCGTCGGCCCGATCGTGCCCGGCGCGACCCTGGCTCGCGGGGCGCGAATTCCCGGCACGAGTCTCGAGCTCGAGCCGGTCGCCGCCGCGTTCGGGCTCGGGGTTGCCGCCGGCTGGCGCCGCGGGAGCGACCCGGTCCCGGAGAATCTCGGCGCGCTGGTCGCGCTGCTCGATTATCTCGCGCGGCGGGCCCACGATCTCGGGCGCCCGGCACCGACGATCGGCGTGCTGCTCGGCGCGCTCGACCGAGCGGCGCGGATCCAGTCGGGGCTCGAGACGGAGCCCGGCTATCCGGATGTCGACGGCACCGCGCACCTCGCCGTCCGCGTGGCGTCGGCGGCGATCGCGGCGCAGCTGCTCGGCGGCGGCACCACCGCGATCGCGGCGGCGGCGACCCACGCGTGGATGGACGGCGTGCCGCCGCGGCATCCGCGCGCGCGACCGGTCGCGCCACCCAGCGCCTGGGCGGGTGCCGATGCGAGCAGCCGTGGTCTGCGCTGCGCGCTCTGGGCGCTCGCGACGGCCGGTGCCGGGGATCCCGGCGAGACGGTCGCGGATCGGGAGGACGCGACCGCGGTGGCGCGCTTCGTCGACGCCGCGCCGCCGCCGATCGACCCGCGGCGCGCGCTCGCGCGCTTCGCGGCGAGTCTCGAGCCCTTGTTCGGCGAGCGCCGCCGCACCGCGATCTTGAGGTGCGTGAGCGATCGTGAGACGTTCGTCGGGATGCCGGTTCACGAATTCGTCGCGCTGCTCGTCCGCAATGTCTGATCCCGCGAACCCCACCGAAGAGCGAGCCGCGCTTGCGGCCGGCGCGGCCGCGCTCGGCGTCGCGTTGAGCGGCGCCCAGATCGATGCGCTGCTCGCGCTGCTCGGGGAGCTCGAACGCGCCAATGCCGAGTTCAATCTGACCGCGATCCGCGATCGCCCGGGGATGCTGCGCAAGCACCTGCTCGACAGCCTGAGCGTCTGGCCGTTCCTGCGTGGCGAACGGGTCGCCGACGTCGGCACCGGCGCCGGCTTCCCGGGCCTGCCGCTCGCGATTGCGAGTCCCGAGCGGCGGTTCACGTTGATCGAGGCGACCGGCAAGAAGGCGCGCTACGTCGCGGCGACGGCCGAACGCTTGCGGTTGTCGAACGTCGAGGTCGTGAATCGGCGCGCCGAGAGCTACCGCCCGGACCGGCCGTTCGACGTCGTCGTCGCGCGCGCGGTTGCCGCGGTCGCGGATCTGGTCGCCTACGCGGGTCATCTGTGCGCGCCGGGCGGGCGGATCCTCGCGATGAAGGGCAAGCGCCCGGACCGGGAGATCGTCGCGCTGCCGGCGGGGTTCCGGGTCCTCGGCGTGCACCGCCTGCAGGTGCCGGGACTGGACGAGGAGCGGCATCTTGTGGAAATCTGTCGGGCCCGGCCGAGTACGAGCGCAGCATGAAGCGGGTCATCGCGATCGCGAATCAGAAAGGCGGCGTCGGCAAGACCACGACCGCGGTCAATCTCGCCGCTTCGCTCGCCGCGACCAAGCGCCGCGTGCTGCTGATCGATCTCGATCCACAGGGCAATGCGACGATGGGCTGCGGGATCGACAAGCACGCGCTCGCGCGCACCAGCTGCGACGTGTTGCTCGGCGATTGCGCTGCGGTCGAGGCGCTGGTCGCGATCGAGAACGGCGGCTTCATGCTGATGCCGGGCAACCCGGATCTGACCGCCGCCGAGGTGCGCTTGCTGACCACGATCGCCGGGCGGGAGTTCAAGCTGCGCCACGCGCTGAAGCCGATCCGCGACGACTTCGACGTGATCCTGATCGACTGTCCGCCGAGCCTGAACATGCTCACCTTGAATGCGCTCGTCGCCGCCGAGTCGGTGATGGTGCCGATGCAATGCGAGTACTACGCGCTCGAGGGCTTGACCGCGTTGATGCAGACGATCGAGCAGATCCGTGGGAGCATCAACCCGGCGCTCGAGATCGAAGGCTTGCTGCGGACGATGTACGACCCGCGCAACAACCTCGCGACCGAGGTTTCGGCGCAGCTGATCGAGCACTTCGGCGAGAAGGTGTTCCGGACGATGATCCCGCGCAACGTGCGGCTCGCGGAAGCCCCGAGCTTCGGCAAACCGGCGCTGCTGCACGACAAGGAATCGCGCGGTGCGCTCGCGTACCTGGCGCTCGCCGGCGAGATGATCCGGCGCGACGAAGGCACGATCGAATCCGTATAATCGCGCCGGATCGACAAGCCGGCGAATACCGCCAGGATCGACATACGATGGTCGGGAAAAAACCGTCTCTGGGCCGCGGCCTCGCCGAGTTGAGCCCATTGCTCGCGCAGCGCGCCCGGGCCGGCGTCGATGCGCCGGCCGCACCGCCGGACGGTGAACGCCTGGCGAAACTCCCGGTGGATTTGCTGCAACGTGGCAAATACCAGCCGCGCGCCGACCTGCGCGACGACACGCTCGCGGAGCTCGCCGAATCGATCAAGGCGCAAGGCGTGGTGCAACCGATCGTCGTGCGGCCGTTGCCGCGCGCGAGCGACACCGAGGTGCTGCGCTACGAGATCATCGCCGGCGAGCGTCGCTGGCGGGCCGCGCAACTTGCCGGCCTCGACGTGGTTCCGGCGGTGGTGCGCGACGTGCCCGACGAGGCGGCGGTCGCGATGGCGTTGATCGAGAACATCCAGCGCGAGGACCTGAATCCGCTGGAAGAGGCGCGCGCGTTCGCGAGGTTGATCGAGGAGTTCGGGCTCACCCACCAGCAGGTCGCCGACGCGGTCGGTCGCTCGCGAGCGGCGGTGTCGAACCTGCTGCGGCTGATCGACCTCGCCGAGGACGTCAAGCGATTGGTCGAGGAGCGCCGGCTCGAGATGGGACATGCGCGCGCGTTGCTCGCACTCGCCTCCCATCGCCAACAGGGGGAGATCGCCGCGTTCGTCGCGAAGAAAGCGTTGTCGGTCCGCGAGACCGAGGCGCTCGTGCGACGTCTGTGCGCGCCGGCGGCTGGCGACCGCGAGTCCGCGACGCCGCGCGACCCGGACATTCAGCGGCTCGAACGCGAGCTTGCGGACAAGCTGGGCGCGAAGGTCGCTTTCCAGCATGGCGCGAGCGGCAAGGGCAAGCTGGTCGTGAATTACAACAGCCTCGACGAGCTCGAAGGGATCCTCGCGCACATTCAGTGAGGCGGGTCCGCGTCGCGGCGCCAGCCATCAGGGGCGACCGCGGCGGACGGAGCCCCTCGAGGCCGATTCTGCATCGCAACAATGACGGGATTGGTGCGCGGTCTCGCGACCGGCTCGATGGCCGGCGGCCGGATGGCCGGGCCGGGCGAACGAAATGAGGCGAAGGCCGCTCTCGGTTTCAACGTATTGTGAGGTACCGGGCGCGTCTCTATAATGCGCCGGCTTTTTTGGCCAGCATCGGCGCGCCCTTATGTTCTCGACGCTCGGCTGCCGGATGCCGCGGAAGCGGTTGACCCCGTCGCGATGAACAGCATCTCGGGTCGCGGACGAAGGCTCGTGATGTGCGTCGTGCTGCTGCAGATCGGCAGCGCCGGCGTGATCGCGTCGGCGTGCCTCGGATTCTCGGGGTGGGCGGCGGCGGGCGCGGCATTGGCCGGCGGATCGATCGCGGCGATCGGCAGCGGGCTGTTGGGTTGGCGGATGTTCTTGCCGGGGGTCGCGGCGGCGCGGGTCTTGCGGCGTGCGATGGTCGCGGGCGAAGCCTTGAAGTGGACCTGGACCGTGTTCGCGCTCTGGGTGGCGCTCGGACGCTGGCGGCTCGCGCCGCTGCCGTTGCTCCTTGGGCTGATCGTCGCGCAATTCGGCTACTGGCTTGGGCTTGTAGGGATGAAACGAGGGTGAACGAATGACCGCGACCGCGGGTGATACCAGCGGCGGGATGACCGAGTACATCCAGCACCACCTGACCTATTTGACGGTGCAGCTGCGGCCCGGTGCGTTCTGGGTGCTGCACCTCGACACCGTGTTCTTCAGCCTGGTGTTCTCGGTCGGCTTCCTGGTGCTGTTCATCCTCGCCGCGCAGCGGGCGACACCCGGCGTTCCGGGCAAGTTCCAGTGCGCGGTCGAGATGCTGATCGAGTTCGTCGACCAGATCGTCAAGGAGACCTTCGGGGGCAAGAGCCGGCTCGTCGCGCCGCTCGCGATCTCGGTGTTCGTGCTCGTGTTCATGATGAACTTCATGGACTTGCTGCCGGTCGACGCGTTGCCGACCGTCGCTCGCGATCTCGGGATCGGACACCTGCGCACGGTCGCGACCGCCGACATCAACACGACGCTCGGCATGGCGCTGTGCGTATTCCTGCTGATCCAGTGGGTCGGCATCTCCGAGAAGGGCCTCGCGACGTTCTTCGGCGAGTGGTTCACGGCGCCGTTCCACGCGCACGGTGCGGTCGCCAAGATCCTGCTCGCGCCGGCGAACCTGCTGTTGCGGCTGATCGAGGAGGCGGTTCGGCCGCTCAGCTTGAGCCTGCGACTGTTCGGCAACATGTACGCCGGCGAACTGATCTTCGTGCTGATCGCGGTGCTCACGCTCGACGCGTCGCTGTCGCACCTGTCGACCTACGTGTTCGGCCCGATCCAGCTGGTGGCGGACTTCATCTGGACCTTGTTCCACATCCTGATCATCACGCTGCAGGCGTTCATCTTCGGGATGCTGTCGATCGTGTACTTGAGCATGGCCGCCGAACGTCACTGAGATTCGTCCTTCGTTTCACCTTCGTTCCTTGATCTGACCCTGGAGAGACTTCGATGCAGAACGTAGTTCAAATCGCCCAAGTGATGAGCGCGACCGCGGTCGCGGTGGGCTTGTTGATCGGGCTCGGCGCGCTCGGCACCGCGATCGGCTTCTCGCTGCTCGGCGGCAAGTTCCTCGAGAGCTCGGCCCGCCAGCCGGAACTCACCCCGATGCTGCAGACCAAGATGTTCATCGTCGCCGGCTTGCTCGACGCGGTGCCGATCATCGGCGTCGCGATCGCGCTGCTCCTGATCTTCGCGAACCCGTTCCTCGCGAAGTTCGGCGTCTGATCCGCCCGACGCGCCGCGCCTCCGGGCGGCTCGAGTCTCTCGTTTAGGAGCTTCAGCGGATGGATATAGCAATCACTCTCGTCGTCCAGGGGATCGCGTTCTTCCTGGTGGTCTGGCTCGTGATGCACTTCGGTTGGCCGGCGTTCATGCAGGCGCTCGAGGCGCGGCAACGCAAGATCGCGGAAGGCCTCGCCGCCGCGAACAAGGGCCAGAAGGACCTCGACGACGCGAAGGTCACGGCCCAGGAGATCATCCGCGCGGCGCGGGAGAAGGCGGCGCAGATCGTCGAACAGGCGAACAAGCGCGCGAACGAGATCGTCGAGGACGCGAAGCAGGCGGGGGCGGTCGAAGGTCGACGCCTGGTGGCGCACGCGCAGGAAGAGATCGCGTTGGAAACGAGCCGGGCCCGCGAGACGTTGCGCCGGCAGGTCGCCGACCTCGCGGTGCGCGGCGCGTCGCGCCTGCTCGAGCGGGAGATCGACCCGAAGACGCACGCGGAGCTGCTCGGCAAGCTCGAGCTGGAGATCGCGAATGGCTGAGACGGCGACGATCGCCCGTCCGTACGCGAAAGCCGTCTTCGAGGCGGCGCGCGAGCACGGCGATTTCGGCGTCTGGACCGACGCGCTGGCGATGGCGGCCGGCCTCGCGGCGGATCCGCGCGTCGCGACGGCGTTCACGAGCCCGAAGCTGGGCGTCGCGGATTTCGTGAGGTTCTTCGACGGGCTCGCGACGGACGGCGCCGCCGAGCGCTGGCGCAGCTTCATCCGCGTCCTCGCCGAGAACAAGCGTCTCGCGGCGCTCCCGCAGATCGCCTCGCAGTTCGAGGCGCTGCGCGAGACCTACGAGAACGAGATCGCGGTCGAGCTCACCGCGGCGGCGCCGATGAGCGACGCGCAGACCGAGCAGATGCGGCGGGCGCTCGAGCAACGCCTGAAGCGGCGCGTGCGGATCGGAACCGCGGTCGACGAGCGAATCCTCGGCGGCGCGGTGATCCGCGCCGGCGACCTCGTGATCGATGGCTCGCTGACCGGACGCCTGAAGCGCATGGCGTCCGAACTGGCTGGTTGAACTCTAAGGTAAGCGAAACATGTCCATCAAGGCATCGGAAATCAGCGACCTGATCAAGGCCCGGATCGATCAGTTCCAATCGACCGCCGAAGCGAGCAACGTCGGCACCGTCGTCAGCGTGACCGACGGTATCGTGCGGATCCACGGGCTCGCGGAAGCGCGCTATGGCGAGATGCTCGCGTTCGGGGACGGGGTGTTCGGGCTCGCGTTGAACCTCGAGCAGGACTCGGTCGGCGCGGTCGTGCTCGGTGACTACAAGGGCATCGGCGAAGGCGACACCGTCCAGACGACCGGGCGCATCCTCGAGTCCCCGGTGGGCCCGGAGCTCCTCGGGCGCGTCGTCGACGCGCTCGGCAACCCGATCGACGGGAAGGGTCCGATCAACGCCGCCGCGAAGGCGCCGCTCGAGCGCGTCGCGCCCGGCGTGATCTACCGCAAGAGCGTGAGCCAGCCGGTCCAGACCGGGCTGAAGGCGATCGACTCGATGGTGCCGATCGGCCGCGGGCAGCGCGAGCTGATCATCGGCGATCGCCAGACCGGGAAGACCGCGGTCGCGGTCGACACGATCATCAACCAGAAGAGCACCGGCGTGAAGTGCATCTACGTCGCGATCGGCCAGAAGCAGAGCTCGATCGCGAACGTCGTGCGCAAGCTCGAGGAGCATGGCGCGCTCGACCACACGATCGTGGTCGCCGCCTCGGCGTCGACCCCGGCCGCGATGCAGTACCTCGCGCCCTATGCCGGTTGCGCGATGGGCGAGTACTTCATGGACAACGGCGAGGACGCGCTGATCGTCTACGACGACCTCTCGAAGCAGGCGGTCGCGTACCGGCAGATCTCGCTGCTGCTGCGCCGGCCGCCCGGCCGCGAAGCCTACCCCGGCGACGTGTTCTACCTGCACTCGCGCCTCCTCGAGCGTTCCGCGCGCGTCAACGAAGAGTACGTCGAGAAGGCGACCCTGGGCCGCGTGAAGGGCAGGACCGGTTCGCTGACCGGGCTGCCGATCATCGAGACCCAGGCGGGCGACGTGACCGCGTTCGTGCCGACCAACGTGATCTCGATCACCGACGGCCAGATCTTCCTCGAGACCGACCTCTTCAACGCCGGAATCCGGCCGGCGATCAACGCCGGTATCTCGGTATCGCGCGTCGGCGGCGCCGCGCAGACGAACATCATCAAGAAGCTCGGCGGCGGCGTGCGTCTCGCGCTCGCTCAGTACCGCGAGCTCGCGGCGTTCTCGCAATTCGCCTCCGACCTCGACGAGGCGACCCGCAGGCAACTCGAGCGCGGCCAGCGCGTGACCGAGCTCATGAAGCAGAAACAATACGCGCCGATGTCGGTCGCCGAGATGGCGCTGACGCTGTACGCGGCGAACAACGGCTTCTTCGACAAGGTCGACCGCAAGAAGGTCGTCGACGCGGAGGCCGCGCTGCAGTCCTTCGCGCGGACGAACTACGGTGCGCTGCTGAAGAGCATCGACGACAAGCCCGACCTGAACAAGGACGTCGAGGCCGGTCTGAAGAAGCTCTGCGAAGAATTCTTCGCGACCGTCTGACATGGCCGTCGCGAAGGAAATCCGCAGCAAGATCACGAGTGTCAAGAACACTCAGAAGATCACCAAGGCGATGGAGATGGTCGCCGCCAGCAAAATGCGCCGCGCGCAGGACCGGATGCGCGCCGCGCGGCCGTACGCGGAGAAGATCCGCGCGGCGATCGGGCACCTGCGGTTCGCGAATCCGGACTTCAAGCACCCGTTCCTGAGCGAGCGCCCGGTCAAGATCCTCGGGATCATCGTGATCAGCACCGATCGCGGCCTGTGCGGATCGCTCAACATCAACCTGCTGAAAGCGACCGCGGCCGTCATCCGCGGTGCCGAGGCGCGCGGCGAGAGCGTGCAGGTCTGTGCGATCGGCACGAAGGCGCTGCAATTCTTCAAGCGCCTGAAATATCCGATCGCGGCGTCGGCGACCCATCTCGGCGACCGGCCGCAGACGGCGCAGCTGATCGGCACGGTGAAGGTGATGCTCGACGGTTACCGTTCGGGCGCCATCGACCGGCTCGTGCTGGTGCACAATGTGTTCCTCAACAGCATGAGCCAGCGCGCGGAGGTCGCGCAGCTCCTGCCCGTCGAGCCGACCGGCGCCGGGGAACTGCAGGAGCGATGGGATTACATCTACGAGCCGAGCGCGGCGGAGATCCTCGACGGGATCCTGATGCGCTACGTCGAATCCCAGGTCTACCGGGGCGCGGTCGAGAACGTCGCCTGCGAGATGGCGGCGCGGATGGTCGCGATGAAGAGCGCGTCCGACAACGCCGGAAAGTTGATCGAAGAACTGCAACTCGTCTACAACAAGGCCCGCCAAGCGGCGATCACCAAGGAACTCTCCGAGATCGTCGGCGGGGCCGCAGCCGTCTAGAGGATTTGAAGCATGTCGAGTGGAAGAATCGTGCAGATCATCGGAGCGGTCGTCGACGTGGAGTTTCCGCGCGACCGGATCCCCAAGGTGTATCACGCGCTGAAGATCGACGAGGCGGGCGTGACGCTGGAAGTCCAGCAGCAGCTCGGCGACGGAGTCGTCCGCACGATCGCGATGGGACCCTCCGAGGGTCTGCGGCGCGGACTCGCGGTGACCGACACCGGGGAGCCGATCACGGTGCCGGTCGGGGCCGGCGTCCTCGGCCGCATCATGGACGTGCTCGGCACTCCGCAGGATGAGGCCGGTCCGATCAAGACGACGCACCGATTGCCGATCCACCGCCCGGCGCCGGCCTACGACGAGCAGACCGGCGGGCAGGAGCTGCTGGTCACCGGGATCAAGGTCATCGACTTGCTGATCCCGTTCGCGAAGGGCGGCAAGGTGGGCTTGTTCGGCGGCGCCGGTGTCGGCAAGACCGTGAACATGCTCGAGCTCATCAACAACATCGCGAAGCAGCACTCGGGCCTGTCGGTGTTCGCCGGCGTCGGCGAGCGCACCCGCGAGGGCAACGACTTCTACCACGAGATGAAGGAGTCGGGCGTTCTCGACAAGGTTGCGATGGTCTACGGTCAGATGAACGAGCCGCCCGGCAACCGCTTGCGCGTCGCGCTGACCGGTCTGACGATGGCGGAGTATTTCCGCGACGAACGCCAGGCGAACGGCAAGGGCCGCGACGTGCTGATGTTCATCGACAACATCTACCGCTACACGCTCGCCGGGACCGAGGTCTCGGCGCTGCTGGGCCGCATGCCCTCGGCGGTCGGCTACCAGCCGACGCTCGCCGAGGAAATGGGCGTTCTGCAGGAGCGCATCACCTCGACGAAGACCGGTTCGATCACGTCGGTGCAGGCCGTCTACGTGCCGGCGGACGACTTGACGGATCCGTCGCCCGCGACCACGTTCGCGCACCTCGATGCGACCGTGGTGCTGTCGCGGCAGATCGCCGCGCTCGGCATCTATCCGGCGGTCGATCCGCTGGATTCGACGAGCCGGCAACTCGATCCGCTGGTCGTCGGCGAGGAGCACTACCAGACCGCGCGCGGCGTGCAGTCGATCCTGCAACGCTACAAGGAGCTGCAGGACATCATCGCGATCCTCGGGATGGACGAGCTGTCGGAGGATGACAAGCAGCTCGTCTATCGTGCGCGCAAGATCCAGCGCTTCCTGTCGCAGCCGTTCAACGTCGCGAAGGTGTTCACCGGCCAGGACGGCAAGATCGTCCCGCTGAAGGACACGATCCGGGGCTTCAAGGCGATAATCGACGGCGAGTACGATCACCTGCCCGAGCAGGCGTTCTACATGGTCGGCTCGATCGAGGAAGCGGTCGAGAAGGCGAAGACGCTGCAGTGATCGAGAGGAGCTGAGTCCGTGGCGAACACCATACACGTCGACATCGTCAGCGCCGAGGGCCAGATCTACGCCGGCGACGCGAGCATGGTGTTCGCGCCGGCCGTCGAGGGCGAGGTCGGCATCGCGCCCCGGCATGCCCCGCTGCTGACCAACCTGAAGCCGGGGGAAGTCCGCGTGCAGGCGCCGGGGGAAGCCGAGGAGTTGTCGTTCTTCATCGGCGGCGGCGCTCTCGAAGTCCAGCCGAACCAGGTCACGGTGCTCGCCGACACCGCGATCCGCGCCCGCGATCTCGACGAGGCGGCCGCGCTCGAAGCGCGCCGCCGCGCCGAGGATGCGATGCAGGAGCGCACCGACAAGATCGAGCTCGCCGAGGCGCAAGCCGAGCTCGCGCGTGCCGCGGCGCAGCTGCGCGCGATCGAACGGTTGCGCAAGAAGCGCTGAGGCCGCGGCGGCGCTGCGGTCATCGCAATGCAACTGTCGGTAGTGATCCTCGCCGCGGGGCAGGGGCGGCGGATGAACTCCGACCTGCCGAAAGTCCTGCAGCCCCTCGCCGGCGCGCCGCTCCTGCGGCACGTCGTCGACGCCGCGCGCGCGCTCGCGCCGGCGGCGATCCACGTGGTGCACGGACACGGCGGCGAGCGGGTGCGAGCGGCGCTGCCCGATCCCGATATCGACTGGGTGTTGCAGGCCGAGCAGCTCGGCACCGGACATGCGGTCCGACAGGCACTGCCCCGCATACCCGATGGTCATCGCGTGCTCGTGCTCTACGGCGACGTGCCGCTGGTCGATGCGGCGACGCTGCGACGGCTCGCCGCGCCCGCCGCGACCGGCGCGCTCGCGCTTCTCACCGTCGAGGTCGCCGAGCCTCGCGGGTACGGTCGAATCGTCCGCGATCCGCATGGGCGGATCGCGCGGATCGTCGAGGAGCGCGACGCCGACGCCGCGCAGCGCGCGATCCGCGAGGTCAATACCGGGCTCCTCGCCGCTCCGGCCGGCGCATTGCGCCGCCTGCTCGACGAGGTACGCGCCGACAATGCCCAACGCGAGTACTATCTCACCGACGTCGTCGGTCTCGCGGTCGCCGGGGGCGTCGTGGTCGATGCGATCCAGGCCCCTTCGTCGATCGAGGTCATGGGCGTGAACGACAAGCTGCAACTCGCCGAAGCGGAAGCCGCGCTGCGAACCCGCCGCGCGCGCGCCTTGATGCAGGCCGGCGCGACGCTCGCCGATCCGGCGCGCATCGACATCCGCGGCGAGGTCAGCGTCGGACGGGACGTGTTCATCGACGTGAACGTCGTTCTCGAAGGCCGGGTGGTGCTCGGCGACCGGGTGCGCATCGGCCCGAACTGCGGGCTGCGCGACGTCACGATCGGGACCGATACCCAGATACACGCGAATTCGGTGCTCGAAGGGGCGAGCGTCGGCGAGGACTGCCGGATCGGGCCGTTCGCGCGACTGCGCCCCGGTGCGCGTCTGCACGCTCGCGTCCACGTCGGCAACTTCGTCGAAGTGAAGAACAGCGAGCTCGGCGAGGCGAGCAAGGCGAACCACCTCACGTATCTCGGCGATGCGATCGTCGGCCGCGACGTGAATGTCGGCGCCGGGACGATCACCTGCAACTACGACGGCCAGAACAAGTGGCCGACGGTGATCGGCGACCGAGCGTTCATCGGCTCCGGTGCGATGCTCGTCGCGCCGGTGAGAATCGGCTCGGGCGCGACGATCGGCGCGGGGTCGACGATCACCGTGAGCGTGCCCGCGGGCCAGCTCGCGCTCACGCGCGCGAAGCAGGCGACGGTCGAGCGCTGGCAACGGCCGGCCAAGGCGACGCCGGACGCGCAGGCCGCGCGGATCGCCGAGGCGCTCGGGCCGGACGCCGTGCCGCCGAAGAAGTAGCCCCGGCGCGGCCGCAGAGGCTGCACGGCCGGCGGCGAGGGCGCCGCGGCGCGCCTTTCGACGCGATCCCGGATCCGTAAGTCAGATGGATACCGATCCGGCCGGCGGCGGGCTCGCGAGCAGCCAACCGAGATGCGTCAGCACCAGAAACACGCCAACCGAGACGACCGTGGCGACGATCGCGACGCCGATTGCACCGAGGAACGACGTGCCCAGCATCGCTCTTATCGCGAGGAGATACCCGAGCGCCCAGGCGAGGGTTCCGCCGATCAGTCCGCCGAGGAATACCGCGCCGAGCAAGCCGCCGAGCGCCGCGACGAACGCGGTGAAGCCGCAGCGGATCAGGCCACGGTGCTCGGCCTTCACGAGATGCGCGCCGATCTTGATCGGCAACGCGACCAGCAGCGTGAGCACGATCAGCCCGAGCAGCGGTCCGCCCCACAGTTGACCCGTCACGGTGGCTCCCTGAGCGACCGGTCGACCGGCGCTCCGATATCCGAGGACGCGTCAGTGTAGCAAGCGGCCGCCGCGCTCACTCGCTCGGCACGAAGATCCACAGCAGCACGTACAGCAGCAGCCCAGCGCCGCCGAGCAGCACGAGCGCCGTGAAGATCAGGCGCCACACCCACGACTCGACCCCGGTGATGCGCCCGATCCCGCCGCATACGCCGCCGAACCACCGGTCGGTGCGGCTGCGCCGTAGCGCGTTGAGCCCCGCCGTGACGGAGCCGTCACCGCCCGGCGGCGGCTCGTTCAGGAGCCGCGCCTTCGCGCGTGCGAATTCCTCTTCGGTCAACGCCCCCCGGGCCTTCAGGTCCGCCAGCCGGTTCAGTTCGTCGCTCATCGTCATTGCCGGATTCTCCCCACCGCGTCAACGGTCGTCTTGCCGATCCTCTCCCTATAACCCCGCGGCGGCGATTTTGACGCAGCCGGATCGGAGAATCGAACGATGCGCTGGCGGCGCGCCCGGGAGAGCGACACCGCCGAGGACCGGCGCATGAGCACGCCGGTACGGGCGCTGCAGGCCGGCCGTCACGACCGCAACAGCGACCGCCATCGGCCGGTGAGCGCTTCCAAGGCGTCATCCTGCAGCCAGGTCTGTGCCCGCAGACTCTCCTCATGCCCATACGCCCAGCGTGCAACGCCGAGCGTGGCAGGCAGGTCGACCACGATACTCACGCGCGCCGCCGCGTCCGCGATCGCCGCTCCCCGATCGTCATTACGGCGCAACCAGCGCTCCAGGTGTGTTTCCGCGGCCAGCAGATCGCTCTTGGCACGATTGCAGCGGGCATGAGCCAGCACCAGGTTGTGCGCCAGGTCGCGTGGATATCGTGACCAGGGAACGAAATGATCGATCTCGCCGGCTTGCACGGGACGCTGGCAGTAGAGGCACAGCCCCGACTGCGCCTCGGCGAGCGGTTCGGCGATCTTGAGCAACGCGCCGCGTTCGGCGCCGAACAGGAACTGCCCGAGATCGGACGTAGGCCCGAGTAGCGGGGCGTTGGCCGGCAGCGCCTGGACGAAGCGCAGCCACTCGCCCTGCGCAAGTCGCACGATCATTCCATGGAAGCGACGCAGATTCGCCGCGACGCCGCGCTTGAGACGAATCCGGCCGCGGTGAGGGCTCTTCTCGTACAGGAATTCCAGCATTTCGCTGCGCAGCACCTGCAGGCGCCACAGGGGCATCGTCTGGATCAACCGGGTCGTTTGGGTGACGGCACGGTGCCACGCGGGCGACCGCATCGCTCGGGCGAGCGTCCCATGATCGTGCCGCAGCGCGTGGATCACACCGACGATCGACGCCTGCCGTCCGGTATTCTGGATCAGCACGCCATAATCGCCGTCGCCGACCACGCTGCCATACGGTGCGCATTGTCGCCAGTACAGCTCGATGAAGCGCTCGGCGATCGCCCTGATCGGCACATCGAGCGTCGAATCGTCGTCGCGCCCGTGTTGCACCGAGAGATCCGCGAGCGCGATCAACAACGCATACTTGTACGTCGCGACGAACTGTCCCTCCGCCAGCAGCCGCTCGATCTTGCCGAGGAAGGCCACTTGGTCTACGGCGCTCGGGCCCGCCGTCACGTTCGCTCAGGTCCGCCGAGCTTCGCAGGGCCGGCTGCGTCAGGCTCGGCTCGCAGGTAATTGGCCTTGTTCGGTATCACGAACCGCACGCCGCCGCGCGGATCGGTGACGTCGCCCGAATAGCGGGGGATCAGATGCACGTGCAGGTGGAAGATCGTCTGACCGGCCGCGGCGCCGAGGTTGATGCCGATGTTGTAGCCGTCGGGCCGGTGGCGCTCATCGATGATCGCCCGCGCGGCATCGAGCGCCGCGAGCAGCGCCGATTGCTCGTCGCGGCTCGCCTCGAAGAACGTCGCGACGTGCCGCCGCGGCAGCAGCAACGTGTGCCCCGGCGACACCGGGTATGCGTCCCACACGCCGATCACGAGTTCGCCGCGAAAGAACGTCCGCTCCGCAGGCGGGTCGCAGAACGGGCAAGGCACCGATCCATGCGGGCTCATGACCGGATGATACCCGACGGCCGCCGGGGCTCACGCCCGCGTCGCTCCGCTCCCGCGGTCATCCCACGCACCGGCGGCCAACACCGATGTGTTCGTCAGCGCATCGCCGGCGAGGAACTCCAGCAAGCGGTCACGCTGTGCGATCGCGTCCCGCCGGCCGAGCGCGATCAATTCGCGCGTGAACGCCGAATCGAACATCAGATAGCTCGCGAGCTCGGCGCCGGCGCTGCCACGTGCGCCCATGATCCCGAACAAGGCCCGCACACCCCGTGGCAGCCGTGATGCATGGCGCAGCGCAATCTCGCGCAGATCCTCGCTCGGCGCGATCAGCAGCGTGGAGACCTTGTGCAGGTCGGGGGTCGCCTGCGGCGCGACCTTCACCACTTCGTTCAATCGCGCAATGTGCTCCAGGTTCGCGAAGACCTGGTCCATGAACAGCGTGTCGAGCATGTACCCGAGCAGGCGGCCTGCGGTGGGCGGCGTCCGCGCCCACGGCGTGGGGCCGGTCGCGGGCTCGGTCGCCGGCGCGCGCACGCCGATGATCAACAAGCGGTCCGCGCCGAGATGGATCGCCGGGCTGAGCGGCCAGATCTGCCGCTGCGCGCCGTCGCCGTAGTACTCGCCGTCGATCGCGACCGGCTCGAACAAGAACGGGATGCTCATGCTGGCCATCAGATGATCGAGCCCGAGATCGGTGCGCCGTCCGATGCGATGCACCCGGCCCCAGTCGCGCACGCCGCTCTCGCCGTCGAAGAAAGCGACCGAGGTGCCGTTGTCGTAACCGGTCGCGCAGAGCGCGAGCGCCCGCAGCGCGCCGCCGCGGACGCTCCGCCCCAGCGACAGCCAGCGAATGCGCGCGGCGAGCAGGTCGCGCAGCGGCGTATTGTCGAGCAGCGCGAGCGGAGGCCGCAGCAACCCACCGGAGAAGAGCGCGGCAGCCCAGTGGAGCCCCGCGCGCAGGATCACCGGCGTATCGGTGCGAAATACCTGATCGACGCGGAAATTCCCCCAGACCTGTTCCAGCGCATCGACGCCGGCCGGCCAGCGATCGGCCTCGGTCGCGAGCACCGTCGCCGCGACGGCGCCGGCCGAGGTGCCGACGATCACCGGGAAAGGATGGGGCGAATCGGGCAGCCAATCGGCGATCGCGCGGAGCACGCCGACCTGATAGGCGGCCCGCGCGCCGCCGCCCGGCAGCACGAGCCCGACCGTCGCCTTCGGCTCGGGCGGCGCCTCGGTCGCGGAATCGGCGTTCATGGTCGGTGATCGTGCGACCCGCGATCCCCGCCCGTCCCCGGCTTGCGTCACAGTTGCCGGTGCGCAGGCGGCCGCGGCGGCTCGACGCACCGGCCGATCGGGCGGATGTGCCGAATCCGGACCCTCCCGGGTGCTGCTGTCGGCGATGACGCGGAATGCTAAGATTCCCCCCGACGCCGACGGCCGCCGCCGACCGTCGCAGCCACTGCCTGGAGATCTCCCGATGTACACCTTGCACGTCAACGGCAAAACCCATTCCGTCGAGGTGACCCCCGACACGCCGCTCCTCTGGGTGCTGCGCGATACCTTGAATATGACCGGGACCAAGTTCGGGTGCGGCGAGGCGCTGTGCGGGGCCTGCACGGTGCACCTCGATGGCGTACCGGTACGCTCCTGCTCGATCCCGGTCAGCGCCGCCGCGGGCAAGCACGTCACGACGATCGAAGCGGTCGGTGCGACCGCGGCCGGTCGCGCGGTGCAAAAGGCGTGGCTCGCGCTCGACGTCCCGCAGTGCGGTTATTGCCAGTCGGGGCAGATCATGAGTGCCGCCGCGTTGCTCGCGCGCAAGCCTGCGCCGACCGATGCGGATATCGACGCCGCGATGGCCGGCAACATCTGCCGCTGCGGCACGTACAACCAGATCCGCGCGGCGATCAAGGACGCCGCCGCCGATCTCGGCCACGGAGGTTGACCATGCAAGCTCGAGCGTTGCGATCCCGACGGGATTTTCTCAAGGTCTCCGCGCTCGCGACCGGCGGAATGCTGGTCGCGGTCACGATCCCCGGAATCGGGCGGCGCGCGATCGCCGCGTCGACCGACGCGCCGTTCGCGCCGAATGCGTTCATCCGTCTCACGCCCGACGGCACCGTCACGGTCGTCGTCGGTTATTCCGAGATGGGTCAGGGCGTGTTGACGGCCGTGCCGATGCTCGTCGCCGAAGAGCTCGACGCCGACTGGTCGCGCGTGCGCTTCGAACAAGCCCCCTCGGATCCGGTGTACAAGAATCCGCTCTTCGGCATCCAGGCGACCGGGGGTTCGACGACGGTGCGCGCGAGCTGGCAGCCGATGCGAGAGGCGGGCGCGACCGCGCGCGCGATGCTGATCGCGGCCGCCGCACGACGCTGGGGCGTCTCGCCGCAGGAGTGCCATACCGTTGCGGGCCGGGTCGTGCACGCGGACGGCCGGTCGCTCGCCTATGGGGAACTCGCGACCGACGCCGCGCATGAACCGGTTCCGACCCAGGTCGCGCTGAAAGATCCTCGGCAGTTCCGGATCCTCGGTCAAAGCCTCGATCGGCTCGATACGCCGCTCAAGATCGACGGCAGCGGCCGCTTCGGAATCGACGTGCGCGTGCCGGGCGGCTATACCGCGGTGCTCGCCCGCCCGCCGGTGCCGGGCGCGAAGCCGCGGCATTGGAACGCGGCGCACGCGAAATCCCTGCCGGGGGTCAAGGCGATCGTCGAGGTGCCGGGCGGGATCGCCGCGGTCGCGGACGGTTACTGGAACGCGAAGAAGGCGCGTGACGCGCTCGACGTGCAATGGGACCTCGGCGCTAACACAGCGTACTCCAGCGATGGAATCCGTCGGACGTTCCTCGCGCTCGCGCAAGGGTCCGGCACGGTCGCACGCCAGGACGGCGACGCGGCTGCCGCCTTGCACGGACCCACGGCCACGAAACATCTCGACGCGGTCTACGAGGTGCCCTATCTGGCGCATGCCTGCATGGAGCCGATGAACGCGACGGCCTCGGTGACCGCCGACGGCATCGACGTCTGGGGCAGCGTGCAAGCGCCGGGCGCGATCCAGCAGGCGCTCGCGGCGGCGTTCCACCTCAAGCCCGACCAGATCCGCGTGACGACGACGCTCCTCGGTGGCGGATTCGGCCGCCGGTTCGGGCTGGACTACGTGTTCGATGCCGCGTTCGTGTCGAAGGCGGTCGGCGCGCCGGTGCACGTGATGTACCCGCGCGAGGACGACATGCATGCGCAGTTCTACCGTCCCGCGGCCCTGTTGCGGTTCGACGCCGCGCTCGGCCGCGACGGGATGCCGGTCGCACTGCGGATGAACACCGTGTGCGCGTCGATCGCGAAGGCCGCGCACATGCCGTTGCACGACGGCATCGACAGTTTCGCGGTCGAGGGACTGACCGCCTGTCCGTATCGCATCCCGAACCTGCGGATCGAATGGAGCGAAAGCGAACCGCCCTACAGCGTGTGGTTCTGGCGCTCGGTCGGCCATTCGCAGAACATTTTCTTCGTCGAGGGCATCGTCGACGAGCTGGCGGTGGCGGCCGGCAAGGATCCTTACGAATATCGCCGGGACCTGCTGGGCGGCGCGCCTCGATACCGCGGCGTGCTCGAGCTCGCGGCCGAGAAGGCCGGCTGGTCGAAGCCGCCGGCGCCGGGACGGCACCGTGGGATCGCGGTCGGGGAGTCCTTCGGCAGTTACGTCGCCGAGGTCGCCGAAGTCTCGGTCGGCCCGGACGGCGCGGTCAAGGTGCATCGGGTCGTGTGCGCGGTCGATTGCGGGCGCGTCGTGAATCCGCGGATCGTCGAGCGGCAGATGGAGAGCGCGATCGTCTACGGCCTCTCCGCGGCGCTGTATGGTCGGATCACGATCGAGCACGGTCGCGTGCAGCAGTCGAACTTCAACGACTATCCGGTCGTGCGCATCGACGAGATGCCGCAGGTCGAGGTGGTTATCCTGCCGAGCACGGAAAATCCCGGCGGTGTCGGCGAACCGGGGCTGCCCCCGCTCGCGCCGGCGGTCGTGAACGCGATCTACGCCGCGACCGGCAAACGTTTGCGGTCGCTTCCGATCGACACCGGCGCGCTGCGGCGCGCCTGACCGGAGGCGTGATGCACCGGCGGACACTCGGCACGGGCGGGCTGACGGTCTCGGCGCTCGGCCTCGGGTGCATGGGGATGAGCCAAAGTTACGGGCCGCCGGGCGATCGGGCCGCGATGATCGCGTTGATTCGCACGGCGGTCGAGCGCGGCGTGACCTTCTTCGATACGGCGGAGGTCTACGGGCCGTTCGTGAACGAGGAGCTGGTCGGCGAAGCGCTGCGACCGGTGCGTCGCGACGTGGTGATCGCGACCAAGTTCGGCTTCCGGATCGTCGACGGCAAGGTCGACGGCCTCGACAGCCGGCCCGCGCACATCCGCGAGGTCGTCGACGCCTCGCTGCGGCGCCTGCGCACCGACGTGATCGACCTCCTCTATCAGCATCGGGTGGACCCGCAGGTACCGATCGAGGACGTCGCGGGAACCGTGCAGGACCTGATTGGCGCCGGCAAGGTGCGGCATTTCGGATTGTCCGAAGCGAGCGTGCAGACGATCCGTCGCGCGCACGCGGTCCAGCCCGTCGCGGCGCTGCAGAGCGAGTACTCGCTCTGGTGGCGCGAGCCGGAGACCGAGCTCGTGCCGGCGCTCGAGGCGCTCGGAATCGGCTTCGTACCGTTCAGCCCGCTCGGGCGCGGGTTCCTCACCGGCGCGATCGACGAGAAGACGACGTTCGCGGCCGATGATTTCCGCAACCAGGTGCCGCGCTTCACGCCCGAGGCGCGCAAAGCGAACCGTGTGCTCGTGGACCGCCTCGCAGGGCTCGCCGAGCGCCGGCGGGCGACGCCGGCGCAACTCGCGCTCGCGTGGCTGCTCGCGCGCAAGCCGTTCATCGTCCCGATCCCGGGAACCACCAAGCCGGCGCGCCTCGCGGAGAACCTCGGCGCGGCGGCGCTCGAGCTCACCGCGGCGGAGCTGCAGGAGATCGAGATCGCGGCCGGCCTCGAGGTGCAGGGAGACCGTTATCCGGAGAGCATGAACCGGATGGTCGATCGATCGTGACGAGGAATCCCTGGGACGAGCGATACGGGTCGGACGACTACTTCTACGGAACCGATCCGAACGATTTCCTGCGCGATCACGCCGCCGAGATCCCCGCCGGAGGGGAGGTCCTGTGCCTCGGCGAAGGCGAGGGACGCAACGCGGCGTTCCTTGCCAGTCTGGGCCATCGCGTGACCGCGCTCGACCAATCTCCGGTCGGTCTCGACAAGGCGATTCGCCTCGCCGCGGCCAAGGGCGTGCGGATCGACACCGTGGTCGCCGATCTCGAGCACTACCCGATCGACCCGGCGCGCTGGAGCGGCATCGTCTCGATCTGGTGCCACCTGCCGAGCGCGCTACGCCCGGCGGTGCACCGTCAGATCGTGGGCGGATTGAGGCCCGGCGGGGTGTTGTTGATGGAGTCCTACACCCCGCAACAGCTCATCTTCGGCACCGGTGGTCCGCGGTCCGCGGACTTGTTGCCCACGTTGAGCGAGCTGCGCCGGGACTTCGCCGAGCTCACGCTGGTGCATGCCGAGGAGCGGGAACGCGTGGTCGCGGAAGGCCGCGGGCACCACGGCCCGAGCGCGGTGGTGCAACTGATCGCGCGTAAACCCGGCTAAAGCGGTCTCAACGCGTCGAAATTGCGACGTGCTTCGCGGCTTCGCAGGCCCCGAGGCGGACATCCCCGCCGGCTTGGGGCACAATTCGACCAGGGCTCGCGGGCCCCATCGTGGGAAGACACAGCATGTGCGGAATCGTCGGAGTCGTTGCGGAGAGAAACGTCGTGCCGATCCTCCTCGAGGGTCTGCGGCGCCTCGAGTATCGAGGCTACGACTCGGCCGGCGTCGCGGTGATCGATGCGGCCGGCAAGCTCGGTCGCGTCCGCAGCGTCGGCAAAGTCCAGACGCTCGCCACGGCACTCGACCATGAGCCGATCGCCGGGCCGGTCGGGATCGCGCATACGCGCTGGGCGACCCATGGGGAGCCTTCGACCCGCAATGCGCATCCGCACGTCTCGGACGATCGGATCGCGATCGTGCACAACGGGATCATCGAGAATCACGAGGCGCTGCGCGCCGAGCTGATCGCGCTCGGCTACCGCTTCCAGTCCGACACCGACACCGAGGTCGTCGTCCATCGGATTCATCACCATCTCGGCGCGACCGGCGACCTCGTCGCCGCCGTGCGCAAGACCGTCGCCGAGCTGCAGGGGGCGTTCGCGCTCGCGGTGATCGCCGAGGCCGACCCCGGCTGCATCGTCGTCGCGCGTCAGGGCTGCCCCGTCGTGATCGGACTCGGCATCGACGAGAACTTCGTCGCCTCCGACGTGATCGCGTTGCTCCCCGTGACCCGGCGCTTCCAGTTCCTCGACGAGGGCGAGACCGCCGAGGTCCGGCGCCGCTCCGTCACGATCCGCGATGCCGCGGGCCAGGTCGTGCACCGGGCGATTCGCGAGAGCGAGCTGTCCGCGGATGCGGTCGAGCGCGGCCCCTACCGGCATTTCATGCAAAAGGAGATCCACGAGCAGCCGCGCGCGATCGCGCAAACGCTCGAAGGCCGGATCGCGTCGCACCGCTTGCTCGAAGCCGCGTTCGGTCCCGGCGCCCCGGCGATTTTCGACCGCGTGCGGGCGGTGCACTTCGCGGCCTGCGGAACGAGTTATCACGCCGGGCACGCCGCCAGCTATCTGATCGAGCAGTTTTGCCGGATTCCTGCGCGGATCGAGTACGCGAGCGAGTACCGATACCGCAACCCGGTCGTCACGCCGGACACGCTGTTCGTCGCGATATCCCAGTCCGGCGAGACCGCCGACACGCTCGCGGCCCTGCGAATCGCGCGCCAGGCGGGCTACCTGTCGACGCTGTCGATCTGCAACGTCCCCGAGAGCTCGATGGTGCGCGAGTCGCAGCTCGTGATGCTGACGCGCGCGGGCACCGAGATCGGCGTCGCGTCGACGAAGGCGTTCACGACCCAGCTCGCCGCGCTCGGCATGTTGATCACCGCGCTCGCAAAACATCGCCGGACAGAGGGGTTCGACGAGGTGGCGCGGGTCGCCGAACTCGAGCACCTGCCGATGCTCGTCGAACGGACGCTCGCGCTCGATCCGGTGATCCGGCAGCTTGCCGAGCGATTCGTGGACAAGAATCACGCGCTGTTCCTCGGGCGGGGCGCTCTGCACGCGATCGCGATGGAAGGCGCGCTGAAACTGAAGGAGATCTCCTACATCCACGCCGAGGCGTATGCGGCCGCGGAGCTCAAGCATGGGCCCCTCGCACTGGTCGACGAGGACATGCCGGTCGTTGCGATCGCACCGAACAACGAGCTTCTGGAGAAGCTGAAATCGAACCTGCAGGAAGTCCGTGCGCGCGGCGGCGAGCTCTACGTGTTCGCGGATCCGGCGGCCGACATCCAGAGCGCCGATGGACTGCGGGTGATCGAGATGCCGGTGCGTTCGACGGCGTTGCAAGCACCGGTCACGTTCACGATCCCGCTGCAGCTCCTCGCGTACCACGTCGCGATCTTGAAGGGCACCGACGTCGATCAGCCGCGCAATCTCGCGAAGAGCGTGACGGTGGAGTGATTCGCGGTAT
>JAJYAM010000036.1 GCA_021779535.1 Pseudomonadota bacterium | reverse complement strand
TCGGGTTGATGGCCCACGACCAGGTGCCACCGGACGCGCTGTACCACTATTTCGGCGCCGACTCGCTCGGGCTCGGCTACGGACTCGGCGTCGCGGTCGAACTCGATGCGGCGCATGCGCCGCAAGCGGATCTCGACGGCGACATCTCCTGGGGCGGGATCCTGGACACGCACTGGCTCGTGAGCCCGCGATCCGGTCTGGTCGCGGTGCTGATGACCCAGCTCGACCCGTCCGGGGATGCCGGCCCGCGCCGCACCACGGGGGATTTCCACGACCTGCTGTTCTCGACGGTGCGGCCCGCGGTCGATCCGCGCGCTGGCGGTCGCTAGCGCGCTGGCGGTCGCTAGCGCGCTGACGGTCGCTAGCGCGGAAGCGGGCACTCCTGCGATGGCGCCGCGCGGGCGGATCCGCTCGAGGCCTCGGCGTCGATCGCGAACCAGGCGACCGCGCTCGCGATCGCGCACGCGGTCCCGACGAGGAATGCCGCGTGCCAGGCGCCATGTCCCGACAGGTACGCGACGATCGGGATCCCGATGATCCCGCCGAGATTGCCGCCGGTGTTCATGAAACCGCTGATCGCCATCGTGTCACCGCGGCCGATCGACATCGCCGCGCCCCAGTACGCGCCCTCGTTGATCTCGATGAGCCCGTAGCACAGCGCGAGCACCGCGACCGCGACCCAGGCGTTCGGCGAATCGACCGCGACCAGCAGCAGCAGCCCCGCGGCGGGCAGCGAGAGCAGGGGTACGAGGCGGTACCCTCGACGCTCGCCGAACCGGCGGCACGCAAGGCCGGTGAGCAGTCCGCCGACGCCGGCACCGACCGCGGCCGCGAGCGGCGGGCCGCTCGCGAGCCATCCGCTCTCCAGCACCGAGAAGTGGCGTTCCTGCACGAGGTACAGGAACACCCAGTTCGCGAGCAGATAGAACGTGTAATTCATGCACAGATAGGAGATCGCGAGCAGCAGCACGTTGCGATCCGCGAGCATCCGCAGCACCCGGCTCGCGCGCGGCGGCGGCACCGCCGGGTCGCAGGCCCCGATCTCGGCGAGCTCCGCCGGCGTGACCGCCGGATGCTCGCGGGGCTGGCCGCGCCCATACCACGCCCACAGCGCGACCACCGCGAACGCGGGCAGCGTCGTCCACACGAGCGCGCGTTGCCAGCCGAAACCGTGCATCAGGGTCGCGACCAGCGGCGGTGTCGCGGCCGCGCCGAGCTGCAAGCCCATCGTCTGCAAACCCTGCACGAACGCCCAGCGGGAGGAGGGGAACCAGGCCTCGAACACCCCGGCGGACACCGGGAAGATCGCGCCCTGCGCGGCGCCGAGCAGCAGCTGCATCCCTAGGAGCTCCGCGAACAGCGTCCGGCCGGACAGCCACGCCGGCCCGGCCGCGGTCCCCAGCATCGCGAAGCACGCGAGCAGGCCGATGAACACGAACGTGCGCCGCGCGCCGAAACGCTGCCCGAACAGGCCGCCCGGCATCTGAAACACCGCATAGCCGACGACGAACGCCTGTTCGATCCAGCCGATCTGAAGCTGGCTCAGCGACAGGTCCGGCATCATGCGTGCGGCCGCGACCGTGATGCTCTTCTGCTGCATGTACGCGAGCCAGCCGATCGCGAACAGGAACCCGAAGATGCGCCAGCGGATCCGAACCGCCGGCGGATCCCCGCGGACGCTCAACGCGCCTTCCTCGCGGCGGCTCCGTAGAACCGCTCGATCGGGTGCGAGCGGATGAACTGCATCGCGACCGTCGCCACCGGTCGCGACAACGTGATCGCGGCATCCGGCTTGAACGGCACGGCCCGGCGGAACGCGTTCCACACCGCGGTCGGCGCCGGCCCGAACGCGCGGTGCGCGTTCTGGAGCTTGCGCAGGTCGAGCCAGTAGGTGCCCGTCAACAGGTCTTCCGCGAGCAGCTCGAAGCTGTCATCGACTGCGCGCCGCGCGCGCTCGATCTTGATGCGGGTCTGTCCTTGCAGGTCGTGGACGCCCTTGCCGAGCGCGTCGCCGGCCGGCGGCACCGGGCCGATCTGGGCGATGACGTCCTGCACCAGATCCGCGACGTCGTCGTCGCTCGCGCGCGCCAGACCGTAACTGTCGGCGCGTCCCGGCACGTCCGGCATCGGCGGGATCACCGTGAAACGGGTGCTGGTGAAGCGCAGGATGCGCTGCGCGACCGCCTCGTCCAGGTTCGCCAGCGCGATCGTGAACGCTTCGACGTCGTTCGCGAGCGGGTAGGGATCGGCGTTCGCGCTCGGCAAGACATAGCCGTGCTCGCCGTGGCTCAAGGGGCCGCCGACGACGTAGTACTGGCGCAGCTGCGGCGTCTCGAGCTCCCAGGAATCGCCCGGGGACGCGCCGACGCGCACGGTCATCCCGAGATCCGAGGAGTTCATCGCGACCAGCAGATCGTCGCGCAGTTGGGTCCAGGCCTGCCAGGCGGCGCCCTGTCGAACGTTCGATGCGCGCAGGCTGTCCGGATCCGGCGCGGTGCGCTGGCCGTCGAGCGCGAACAGATAGCTGCCGCGGAGCATGTCGAGCACCCGCGCGGCGTCCCAGTTCAGCCATTGGAACGGCCGGCTTTGCTGGGCCGGCAACGCGAGCGGCGCCACGTCCGCGTTCATCCCGTCGAGGTCGATCGCGTCGGTGAGATCCGCCCAGGAGAGCGCGTCGCGGGCATCGTAGGCCATCAGCGCCGCGAGACCGGTGAAATAGGCATTGCTGCCGGCGAGCACGCGATCGTCGGCGCCGAACGGCGCGAGCGGATGCAGGCCCGCGCGCCGCAGCGCCTCGGCCGCGGGCATGCGTTCGCCGCGATAATAGGCGTCGCCGGCCCCGACCATCGTCGCCGCGACGTTCATGAACTGGCTGCGATCCCCTTCGCCCACCGTGCCTCGCGACCGCACGACCGGGGTGACCCGGTCGTTCAACAAGTCGATCAATTGCTGGATCAGCGCCGGGCTCGCCGCCTCCGCGGTCATCGTGTTGGCGCGCACGACGAGCATCGCGCGCACGATCGATTCGTCGGCGATCGGCGGTCCCGCGCCGACGAACGCGCCGCGCTGGAACAGTGCGAGTTCGCGGGCCGCGATGTGCGGCTGATTCCCGGGCGCGGTGGGGTCTCCGGCGAACCAGCGGATCCGGCGCTCGGCGCCCGCGCCGCGATCGAAACCGTCGACCGGCACACCCTCGCGCGCGGCTTCGAGCAGCAGCCCGTACGCGTCGGCGGATCGTTGCCGGGCCTGCGGGCTCAGCGCGACCCGCGCGCCGTCGCGGGCGACGTCGACGACCTCGCCGATCGTCAGGTGACGGCCGTCGAGCACGACGGTTCGATCGGTCATCGTCGGCGTGATCGCTCGAAACCCGTCGGCCCGGGCCGTCCCGCCGACGAGCGCGGTCGCCGCGATCGACAGCGCGATCGCCGCACCGAGGAGCGCCAATCGTTCGTGGTGTTTCACCTTCGAATCTCCCCTTGCTGGGCGCGCCCGGGCGCCAGGTCGCCGAGCGCGGCCGCGAGCGGGCCGAGCCACGGTTCGTAATGCCGCCACTGGTCGATGCCCTCGCGGTTGATCGGGCGGCGGACCTGCTCGGAGCTCGCGGTGCGCACGCTGCGTTCCTTGCGGTGGAACTCCAGGCACGCCGGCTCGAAATCCAGCCCGCAGAACGCGAGGAGGCGGCGCACCTCGCCCTCGAGGTCCTCGACCAGCGCCTCGTGGCGCACCCGCAGGATCCGGCCCGGCAGCACCGCGTCCCAATGGTCCATCAGCTCGACGTAGAGGCGATAGTACCGGGCGATGTCCTCGAGGCCGTAAGTGAATTCCTGCCCAGCGGCGAACAATTGCTTGAAGTTGCTGAAACAGCAGGCCATCGGCTCGCGGCGCGCGTCGATGATCTTCGCGTTCGGCAGGATCAGGGATATCAGGCCAAGGTGCCGGAAGTTGTTCGGCATCTTGTCGATGAAGAACGCGGCGCCGGTGCGATAGACCCGCGTCTCGGTGAGGTACCGTTCGCCGAGCGCGCGCCAGTCGTCCGGCCCGAGCTCGCGGAGCACCGTCGGGTAGCGCGGCGGTCCGTCCTTGGTCTCGCGCCCCGCGAGCCGCTGCACGATCTGCGGGATCTCGGCGAGCTCGGCGGTGCCTTCGACCCGCGAGTGCGACGCGAGGATCTGCTCGATCAGGGTCGAGCCCGCGCGCGGCAGACCGACGACGAAGATCGGCGCGGGATCCGGGTCGCCGGATCCGGCGCGCTCGCGCAGGAACGAGGCGCTGCAGACCTCGAACTGCTGGCGCAGGGTCCGTTCGAGGGCATCCGCCGAATACTTGCACTCGCGCTTCTTGAGCGCGTTGCCGCGCTCGTAGAACCGGAACGATTCCTCGTACTCGGCGCGATCCTCGAGTGCCTTGCCGAGCGCGAAGCACAGGTGATACCGGTCCACGGGACCGGTCGACTCGGCGGCCTCGTGCCGGCGCATCTGCTCGATTTCCGGGCTCTCGAACCGGTAGGTCTTCAGGTTCGCGAGGCTCCAGTACGCGTCACCGAACGCCGGCCGCGCGTCGGCCGCGAGCCGGTACGCCTGGATCGCCTCGGCCTGGCGCCCGAGCGTCTTCTCCGCATGGCCGATCGACAGGTACAGATCCGCTTGCTGCGCGGAATCGCCGAGCAGTGCGCGGAAGGTGTCGAGCGCGTCCTGCTGGCGCCCGAGGCCGACGCACGCGTTCGCGTGCACGATCCGGAATGCGCGGTTCGCCGGATCGATCGCGAGCAGTTTCTCCGCCTCGGCGAGCGCCATCGCGTGCTTGTGCCGCAGCGCGAGCACCGAAGTGTACTCGTAGCGCACCGCGACGTTGGCCGGCTCGAACGCGAGCGCGCTCTCGAGCAGGAACTCCGCGTCGTCGAGGACTTCGAGCTTCACGCCGATCTGCGCGAGCAAGCGCATCGCATCCACCTGGGTGGCGTTCGTCTGCAGGAAGCGCCGCAGCACGCGCTCGGCGGCCTGCAGGTCGCCCTCGGCGATCATCCCGGACGCCGCGACGACCGCGGCCGGCAGGCGTGCGAGCCGCGCGACCTCCGCCTCCGCGGCGCGCGCATCCGCCCCCAGCCCGGCCGCGCGGGAGAGCTCCGCGACCGCACGCCAGCTCGCCACGAGCGACGCGTTCGCGGCCACCGCGCGCCCGTACGCCGCGAGCGCCGCGGCCGGCTCCCCGAGCGCGCGGTAACAATGGCCGCGTTCCTGGTACAGGCGGCCGAAATCCGGGTGTCGTTCCTCGAGCGTCGCGAGCGTGCGCAGCGCGTCGGCGAAGCGGCCGCAATACCGCTCGGCGACCGCGACCAGATAGAGCGCGTCGCGGTGATCCGGCGCGATCGCGAGCAGCGCTTGCGCAGCCGCGAGCGCGGCCCCGAACTCGCGCCGTTCGAGTCGCTCGCGGACCCGCCGAGATTCGGCTTCGACGCGGCTTTCGAGAGGTTCTGACTGCGTGGAGGCCATCTCGCTGTTGCATCGGCGCGCGAAGAAAAAAAGGGGGCGGGCGACACGGCCCGCCCCCCTCGGGCGATTCTACCGGATTCGCGCGGACGGCGAAGCCGCCCGCGCCGCGCGCCGCTAGAATTTGTACGAGAAGCTGACCCCGATCGTGCGCGGCCGGTTGACCGTTTCCATCTTCACGTATTCCGCGTAGCTCGAGAACAGCGCCGCGCGCACGTCGGTCAGGTTGCGCCCGTAGAGCTGCGCGCTCCAGGCCCCCTTGCCGATGCCGAGCGATGCATCGTACGTCGAGAAACCGGGATCGTCGAACGCGACACTGGCGCCCTGCAACGTCGTCGTCAGATGATCGGTCGTCGCGTAAGAGTGTGCCTGATGGGTGGCCGCGACCTGCCAGAACGCGCGATAGTCGCGGATGTGGAACTCGTAGCGGGCGCGGATGTTCGCCTCGAACGGCGGCGACTGCGACAGCGGCGTACCGAGCGCGCCGAACGGGTTCGCGATGTTGATCGGCTGGCCGGTGTGCGGATTCACCAGCGACAGGGTCTTCACCACCTCGCTGCTGTTCCAGGACGCGGCACCGCTCACGGTCAACGCATGGGTCACGCGGGCGATGAACGACGTCTCGATGCCGCGGACGCGGTAGTTCGGCCCGTTGGTCGTGAACGTGAGGTTCCCGGTCACGCCCGGATCGAAGATCTCGATCTGGGTGTTGTTCCAGGTCTCCTGGTAGACCGCGCCGTTGAACATCAGGCGATGATCGAACCACTCGGTCTTCCAGCCGGCCTCGACGTTCGTCAAGGTGTCGGGCGCATACGCGAGCGGCGGGGTGAACAGCCCGTAGATCGGCGACGTCGGCTTGATGATCGACTGCGCGCGGTTGAACCCGCCCGGACGGAACCCTTGCGACCAGGTCGCATAGACCATCTGGTCCGGCGTCACGTGCCAGGTCAGGTTGGCGCGGCTCTTGAAGCCCGAATAGGTCTTGTTGAGATTCTTCGCGTCGAGGTTGTTGCCGTTGCTGACCGGCACGGTGCAGGGGTAGGCCACGCTCGAGGCGCTGTAGATGCCGCCGGGGTTGCAGCCGTAGCTGCCGACGTTCGAGCCGCGCTCGAAGTTCTCGATGCTGTAATAGCGCGTTCCGAGGGTCACCGTGACCTTCTTCGGCACGATGTCGTAATCGACGGACATGTACGCGGCTTTCTGCTTGTAGCCACGGGTGATGTCGTCGAAGAACATGTCCCCCGCCTGGCGCACGTTCGGGTTGTTCGAGGTCACGCCGGGCGGCGGCGCGATCTGCACGAAGTTCGGGTTCGAGCCGTAGTGCCAGTCGGTCTGCTCGTGCACCGTGTAATTCTCGTAGAACACGCCCGCGAGCCCGCGGAGCCGCCAGTCACCCGGCGTGCTGAGGCGCAGCTCGTGGCTCTGGTGCGTCATCCGCTGGTGATCGGTCCAGAACCCGCTCGGCGAGTAGCAGCTCGGCTGGGTGGCGACCCCGTTCACGGACGAGCCTGGAATGTTGCATTGGTAATACTCGGCGTAGGCTCCGCGCGAGTAGTTGGTGTAGTCCTGCTGCTCATTGACATGGCGGTCGAGATACCCGCCGGTATACACGAGTCGCAGCTTGTCGATCCGCCCGTGGAGCGTCCACGCGGTGTTCTCGAACCGGTCCTTGTTGTACGAGGGGTTGTACAGCTGCACGGACAGCGGCGGCAGCGGCTGGCCGAGGCCGTCGTACGCCTCCTGCCAGAACACGCCCTCGGCGTCGATGCTCTGGTACATCTGGCTGAGCAACAGGTCCCAGTCGGGGTTGAACTGATACTTCGCTTCGACGCGGCCGCCCTTGTAGGTCACCGGATTGATCGCGCGCCTGGCCAGGTTGTCGTTGCTGAGCGAGGGACCCGGCGGCACGACGCCGTGGAAGTAGTACGCGATCCCGCGGTCGGTCGGCGCCCGCGTGAACGTCCCGGGGATGTTGTCGATGTAGCCGCCCTGGTTCGAGTTGAAGATCACCGCACGCACCGCGAACTTGTCGCGAATGATCGGGACGTTGATCGTCGCGTCGAGGTTCGTGCTCGGGTCGCCGTGCGCGGTGACCGCGTAGCCCGCGTTCACGTCGCCTTCGGTGCGGTCGAGCACGGGCTTGTTCGTGATGTACCGGACCACGCCCGCCTGCGCGCCGGCGCCGAACAGCGTGCCTTGCGGGCCTTCGAGGACCTCGATGCGCTGCAGGTCGGCCGCATAGATGTCGAGGTTGCGCCCCGGGCTCTGGCCCGACTGGTCGTCGAGGTAGATCGCGACGTTCGGGAAGCTGCCCACCGCGCCGGAACCCTGGATGCCGGCGTTGCTCGTCGACAGGCCGCGCATGTAGATGTTGTTCTGGCCGGGGCCGGTGCCCGCGATCGTCACGTTCGGCAGGAACTTCAGCACCTGGTCGAAGGTCGTCGCATTGAGCTGGGTCAGCGTGCTCGAGGTGATCGCCTGGATCGTGATGGGCACGTCCTGCATGTTCTGCACGCGCCGCTGCGCGGTCACCGTGATCGTTTGCAGCTGATCCGAGGAGTTCGAGTTCTGCGGGCTCGCCCCGGCGGCGAGCGCGATCCCGCCGGTCGCGCTGCCGAGTATCGCGGCGACGGCGCAGGCGAGTTTGGCACTGGATTGCATCGTTTGGTCTCCCTCTGAAATTCTTACGATTTGAATCGAACGTCGTTGCCGTTTTTATTGCTCATCGCCCGTCGAGCGCCGCGCGCAGCGGACCCAACCATGGCTCGTAGTGGCGCCAACGGTCAAGTCCGTCCTTGTAGATCGGCTGGCGGACTTGCTCGGAGCTCGCGGTACGCACGCTGCGCTGCGTCTTGTGGAATTCGAGGCAGCCGGGCTCGAAATCCAGCTCGCAGAACGCGAGCAGGCGCCGGACGCTCCCCTCGAGGTCGTCGACCACCTGCTCGTGCCGCATCAACAGGATCCGGCCGGGCAGCACGCGGCTCCAGTGGTCCATCAATTCGACGTAGCTGCGGTAATACCGTCCGATCTCCTCGAGCGAATACGTGAATTCTTGTCCCGACGCGAACAGCTGCTCGAAATTGCCGACTCCGCAGGCCATCGGATCCCGCCGCGCATCGATGATCTTCGCGTTCGGCAGGATCAGGTGGATCAGGCCGAGATGGCGGAAGTTGTTCGGCATCTTGTCGATGAACCGCGGCTTGCCAACGCGATAGGCCCGCGTGTCGGCGAGATAGCGCTCGCCGAAGCGCCGGAACTCCTCCGGATCGATCCCCGTGAGCCCCTCCGGATAGCGCGGCAGGCCGCCGCGGGCGGATCGGCCCTGCAGGTCGTTGACCAGTCGCGGGATGTCCGCGAGCTCCATCGTGCCCTCGACCTGGGAGTGGGACGCGAGGATCTGCTCCAACAGCGTCGATCCGGAGCGGGGCAGGCCGACGATGAAGATCGGCGCCGGATCCGGACAGCCGACGCCGCGCCGCGCGTCGAAGAATTCGCGCGTGCAGACCTGCACCTGGAGCCGCGCCTGCTCTTCGATCGTCTCCGGCCGGTAGTCGATCTCGGCTCGCTTGAGCGCGTTGCCGCGTTCGTAGCAACGGAACGAGTCCGCCCACTCGCCGCGGTCGGCGAGCGCCTTGCCGAGCGCGAAACACAGGTGGTACCGGTCGACGGTCGGCGTGTCGGCCGCCGCCTCGATCTCGCGCATGCGCGCGACGTCCGCGTCGCCGAACCGGAAGGTCTTCAGGTTCGCGAGGCTCCAGTACGCGTCGCCGTAGTTCGGTCGGATCGCGATCGCCTCCCGATAGGCGTCGATCGCCTCGTCGCGGCGCCCGAGCGTCTTCAGGCAATGCGCGATCGACAACTGCACCGCGGCCGCCTGCGGCGCGTCGGCGCGCAGCGCCCGATAGAGCGCGAGCGCGCGCTCGTGGTCCCCGATCCCGACGTAGGTCGTCGCCAGGAGCGTACGGTAGTTGCGGTTGTCGGGATCCTTGGAGAGCAGCCGCTCGAGTTCCTCGAGCGCACGACGGTGTTTGTGCCGGTGCAGCAGGGTGCGCGCGAAATCGAAGCGCGCCGCGTGATAGTCGGGCGCGAGCTCGAGCGCCGCGTCGAGCAGGATCTCGGCGTCGTCGAACGCCTCGCGCTCGATCCCTATGCGAGCGAGCAGGCGCATCGCCTCCACGTGGTTGCCGTGCTGCAGTAGATAGCGCCGGACGATCGGCTCGGCGAGCGCGAGCTCGTGGTCGTGAAACAGGCTGGTCGCGGTCACGATCTCCGGCGGCAGCCGCGCGAGGGTCGCGACGTGGCTCGCGGCGGTCTGCGCATTGGCCTCGTCGCCGACCATCCGGTAGAGGCCCTCGAGTGCCCGCCAGCTCGCGGGCAGCGCGGGATTGCGGTTCACCGCGACCAGGAACGCCTCGATCGCGCGCGGCGCGTCTCGCCGCAGCATGTGGCAGTGACCCCGTTCCTGATGCAGCCGGCTGAAGTCGGGATGGGCGCGCTCCAGGCGATCGAGCGTCGCGAACGCCTCGTCGAGCCGGCTCAGGTGCCGCTCGCTGACCGCGCGCAGGTACAGGACGTCGCGATTCTCGGGGACTTGCGCCAACAGCGTCGTGGCCGCCTCGAGCGCGGCGGCGAACTCGCGTCGCTCGACGAGCGACCGGATGCGCCCGACCTCGGTTTCGACGGGTCCGGGTGTCCGGGCGGAAGGTTCGGGCGCGGCCGCGGGCGACGCGCTCATCGCGGATCCTCCGACCGCCGCGGATCCTCCGAACGGCACGAACCGCGCCCCTGGCGGGACGCGGTTCGTGCAAGGCTCTTCGGATCGAGCGTCAAGCGCTACCGGCCTCCGGCATCAAAAATCGTAGCCGAAGCTGACGCCGATCACCCGCGGACGCACGACCGTCTGCGCGACCACGAACTGGGCCGTGTTGGTGAACACGCTCGCGTTGGTATCGTTGCAGTTCTGGCAATAGAGCTGCGCGTTCCACGAACCCTTCGCGACCCCGACCGACGCGTCGTACGACGAGTACGCCGGGTTCTCGAAGCGCAGCACCGTCGTGTTGATCGCGCTGCCGGTCGCAATCGACGGATTCGCGCCCGCCTGAGTGAACGAGTGACCGGTGTGGGTCGCACCCGCCTGCACGAACCAGCGGTAGTCGTTCAGCATCCAGTCGTAGCGGGCCCGCAAGCTGAACTGGATCGGCGGCGAGTTCGCGCTCGGGCTGCCGATCGGGCCGTAGAGGTTCGAGATCGGCGTGCAGTTCAAGCCGGAGCTGTTGCAGGACTCGGTGATCGGCTTCCCGTAGTTCGCGCTCGCCGGGTTGCCGTCGAGCAACGCGGGCGAATTGGTCTGCTCGCTGTGGTTCCAGGAGGCCGCGCCCTGCACGGTCAGATGCTCCGTGACCCGCGCGATCAACGACGTTTCGAGACCGCGGACCCGGAAGTTCTGGCCGTTCGTGCCGAACGTCAGGTTGCCGGTCTGGCCCGGATCGAAGAAGCCGACCTGGACGTTGTTCCAGTTCTCCTGGTAGATCGCGCCGTTCCATTGCACGCGGTTGTGCCACCACTGGGTCTTCCAGCCGACTTCGTTGTTGTTCAGGCTGTCGGACGCGTAGCTGGTCGGCAGCACGAACTGCTTCACGCCGTCCGTACCGTAGATGTATTTCGCGCCGCCGGTGCGGTTGAACCCGCCCGGGCGGAAGCCCTGCGAGAACGTGTAGTACACCATCATGTCGGAATTGATGTGCCAGGTCAGGTTCGCGCGGCTGCGCCAGCCGGACTCGGTGTCCTGCAGGTTGCGAGCGTCGAGATTGTTCACGTCGTTCACGCAGCCGCCCGCCGGGGTGCCTTGCTCGAAGCAGTAGAAACTGCTGGTCACGCTGCCCTTGAACGAGTTGTCGAAACGGAAATGCCGCGTGCCGACGGTCAGGGTCAGGGTGTGCGGGATGATGTCGTAATCCATCGACAGGTACTCGGCGAGCTGCCGGACGTCGCGACGGGTGTCCTCGAAGAACGCGATGTTGTCCGCCTGCACGCCCGGATTCTCGACGCTCGCGCCCGGCGCGGTGCCGACGTTCGAGAGGCAGCCGGAGTTGCCCGGCGTCCCCGGCGCGCCGTTCGAGGTGCAGGCCGGAATCGTCTTGTAGCCCCAGTCGGTCTGGTCGAACAGCTTGTTGTCCTCCCAGTACACGCCGCCGATCGCGCGCATCCGCCAGTGCGTCGGCGTGCTCAGCCGGAATTCCTGGCTCAGGTGCTCGTTGCGCTCGGTCTCCTGCCAGGTCGAACTCGGCGAGAAGCAGGTCGACGTGAGGTTCGGGTCGCCGGCGCCGCCGTTGACCGCGTAGCCGGTGCCCGGCCCGTAGCACTGGTAGTAGTCGGCGTACACGCCGCGCGCATAGTTGGTGTAGTCGCCGACCTGCTCGACGTGACGCACGAGATACGCGCCGGTGTACACCGCGTGCAGCATGCCGAACAACTTGCCGTTCACGGTCCAGGCGGTGTTCTCGAACTTGTCCTTGTTGTACGCGTTGTTGAACAGCGTGACCTCGAGCGGCTGCAGCTTCGCGCCGTCCGAGGAGTAGGGCATCTGGTAGAACACGCCCTCGGCGTCCATGTTCTGGTACATCTGCGTGAGCAGCAGGTTCCAGTCGTCGTTGAACTTGTAGAGGAACTCGCCGCGGATGCCCTTGTAGGTCACCGGGTTGATCGCGCGCTGCGCGATGTTGTAGTTGTTGATCACCGGCGAGCCCGGCGGCACGCAGGAGCCGTTGTTCGGCAGGCCGTTCGGGCACTGGCCGTTCACGGCCGGATATTTCGCGTAATAGATCCCGAGGTCGGTGTTCTTGCGGGTGAACGTGCCCGGCACGTTGTCGATGTAGCCGCCGCGGCTGTCGTTGTACACGACCACGCGCATCGCCATCTTGTCGTTGATCAACGGCAGGTTCAGCACCGCGGTCAGGTTGGTGTTCGGGTCGCCGTGCGCGGTCACGCCGTAGCCCGCGCTCACGTTGCCCTCGGTCTTGTCGAGCACCGGCTTGTTCGTGATGTATCGCACGACACCGGCTTCGGCGCCGGCGCCGAACAGCGTGCCCTGCGGGCCTTCGAGGATCTCGATCCGCTGCAGGTCGGCCGCGTAGACGTCGAGGTTGCGCGCCGGCAGCTGACCCGATTGGTCGTCGAGGTAGATCGCGACGTTCGGGAAGCCGCCGATCGTGCCGCTCGACTGGCTGCCCGCGGCGCCGACGCTCAGGCCGCGCATGAAGATGTTGCCCTGGCCCGGGCCGTTGGTCGGCGCGGTCACGTTCGGCAGGTACTTCACGTAGTCGTCGAAGGTTTCGATGTGCAGCTGCGCGAGCGTCTTCGAGGTGAACGCCTGAATGGTGATCGGCACGTCTTGCATGTTCTGCGCGCGGCGCTGCGCCGTCACGGTGATCGTCATCAGCTGGTCGGCACTGTCCTTCGCCGGCGGGGTGGCCGCGTGGGCGAGTCCCATGGCTCCGCTGCCGAGGATCGCTGCGATCGCAAGGTTGAGTTTCGAACTCGGATTCATGCGTGATCCCTTCTAATTGAGTCGGTGAACGGTCCTGGCCGCCGGGCGTTCCCACGAGCGCGCGACAGGCATTTCAAGAATCGATTGAGAATCGATTGATCCCCCGGTCAATCGGCAGAATAGCATCCGCCGATCAGAACGCCAGCGTTTTGTTGCGATCTAGCCGCGCGCGGTCATGACGAATTTCGATTACCCGATGCAATTTTTCGATTCCGTCAGTCGTTCGGGCCGAGCTTCGCGGGAAACCCCGGCGCGCGCAGCGGGGTCGAGACCGCGTCCTCCAGCAGCTTCACGATCATCGACGACCAGGCCCCTCCGCCGTAGCGGGCGCGGCCCTCGATGAACGTCTGTTCCATCACTCCCGCGAGGCGCAGCGGAACGCCGAAACGGCGTCCGAACTCGACCGCGAAGCCGGCGTCCTTGCACGCCAAATCCATCGTGAATCCAATGTCGTAGCTGCCGTTCAGGATCACCTTGCCTTCGGTCTCGTGCACGAAGCTGTTGCCCGAGCTCGCGGCGATCGCGGCGAACGCCGCGCGCAGGTCGACTCCGGCTTTTGAACACAGCATCAACGCCTCGCCGTCGGCGATCAGATGGATGAAGGCGAGCATGTTCGTGACCACCTTGGTCACCGCCGCCTGCTCGATCCCGCCGAGGTGGATCACCTTGCCGCCCATCGCCTCGAGCGCCGGACGATGCTGCTCGAAAACCTGTTGCGCACCGCCAACAAGCACGGTGATCTCGCCGGCCTCGGCGCGATGCACGCCGCCGGTCACCGGGCAGGCGAGGGTCTCGATGCCGCGTGCCAACGCCCGCTTGGCGATCGCCTCGATGTCGGCGAAATCGTTCGTGCTCATCTCGATCCAGGTCGACCCGGCCCGTAACCGCGGGAGCGCGGCGTCCATCACCGTGCGCGTCGCCTTCGGTGAGGGCAGGCAGGTGATCAGCGCATCGCAGGCGGACGCGAGTTCCTCGATCGACGCCGACCAGGTCGCCCCGGCCGCGAGCACGAGCTGCGCCGCCGATCGGTCCAGGTCGTGAACCGCGACCGCGATTCCGGCGCGCGCGAGGTTCGCCGCCAGGTGCTTGCCCAAATTCCCCAATCCGATGAATCCGTAGCGCATGTCGATCTGGTCCTCATCCCAACGGCCGATCGGCCATTTCCAAATGGAGCTTACCGGTGGGCTCGTACGGGTGCGCGAGCGCGACCGCCTCGTTCAGTTCGACCCCGAGCCCGGGTTCGGTCGGCGGAATCACGTAGCCGTCTTCCCAGCGGATCGGCTTCTTCAGCAGCTGGGCCTGGAACCCGTCCCAGCGCAGGATGCTCTCGAGGATCAGGAAGTTCGGCGAGCAGGTCGCGATCTGGATGTTCGCCGCGCCGACGACCGGGCCGCAATACAGGTGCGGCGCGATCTGCGCATAGTGCACCTCGGCGAGCGCCGCGATCTTCTTCGCTTCCAGCAGCCCGCCGACGCGCCCGAGGTCCATCTGCAGGATGTTCGCCGCCCCGGTCGCGAGCACCCGCGCGAACTCGTACTTCGTCGCGAGGCGCTCCCCGGTCGCGATCGGGATCGTCGTCGAACGCGCGACCTGCGCCATCGCTTCCGGCATGTCCGGCGGAACCGGCTCCTCGAACCACAGCGGATCGAACGGTTCGAGATGCCGCGCGAGCCGGATCGCCCCGGACACGGTGAACTGGCCGTGCGTGCCGAGCAGCAGATCCGCCTTGCCGCCGATCGCCTCGCGCATCAAGCGCAGGTGCTTCACCACGCGCTCGATCGACTCCTGCGTCGGTTGCCGCGGGTCGTAGGCCGAGTATCCGCCGAGCGGATCGAACTTGAGTCCGGTGAAACCCCATTTCACGTACTCGGCCGCGCGCTGCGCCGAGCGCTCGGAATCCAGGTAGAAGTCGTCGCCTTCGCCCGCCTGCGGATAGAGATAGGTGTAGGTGCGCAAGCGCTCGTGCACGCGGCCACCGAGGAGGTTGTAGACCGGCTGGCCGGCCGCCTTGCCGGCGATGTCCCAGCAGGCCATCTCGAGACCGCTCAGCACGCCGGCCAGGGAGAGGTCCGGCCGCGCGGAGAATCCCGATCCGTACGACTCGCGCCATAGCGCCTCGATATGGAACGGATCGCGTCCATGGAAGCGGCGTTCGAACAAGTCCTCGATCATCCGCGCGACCACGTGCGGTCCGAAGGTCGCGGCATAGACCTCGCCGACGCCTTCGATGCCGCAGGCGGTGCGCAGCTTCAAGAACACGAAATACCGGCCACCGAAACCGGGCGGCGGATTGCCGACGACGAACACCTTCACGCTATCGAGTTTCATGCAGGTTCCTCACGGGGAAATCAGCCGCGCCCGCTCGCGATCGAGTCCGCGACCTTCCGGGCGACCATCAAGGTCGGGGCATTGGTGTTCGCCGACGTCACGGTCGGAAACACCGACGCGTCGATCACGCGCAGGCGCGCGACGCCGTGCACCCGCAACGACGGATCGACCACCGAACCGTCGATTCCGGGCCCCATCCGGCAGGTACTGACCGGGTGGTACACGGTCGCGGATCGCGCCCGGAAATCGGCCAACAGCCCGGCGTCGTCGAGCGAGTCGAGCGCGGGCGGCAGCGCATCGCGGATCAGGCCGCGCATCGCGCTGGTCCGCGCGATCCGTTGGATCAGCCGCCCACCGTGCACGACGTCTTCCTCGTCCTTCGCCGTCGACAGGTAGTTCGGCTGGATCGACGGCGGTGCGCGAAAGTCCGGCCGGGTCACGAGAATGCGGCCGCGACTCGTCGGGCGGGTCGGCTGGAAGCACAGGATGAAACCGGGGAACGGATCGACGTCGATGCGTTTGCGATTCGAATCGCCGGAGCCGTAGGTGATCGGATTGAAATAGAGCTGCACGTCGGGCCGGTCCGCCGCCGGGTTCGCGCGCAGGAATCCGCCGAACTGATTCACGCTGAGCGCCAGAGGACCTTTTTTAAATAACAGGTAATTCAGTCCATTACGAAGTTTTCCAAGAAACGGTCTTAATTCATCGTTGAGCGTGGGCTCGGTCGCGACGAACGAGTAGCTGACCGCGAGGTGATCCTGAAGATGATCGCCGACCGCCGGATTGTCGAGGATCACCGGAATTCCGAGACTTTGCAGCTGGGTGCCGGGGCCGATCCCCGAGAGCTGCAGCAGCTGCGGCGAGTTCACCGAGCCCCCGCAGACGATGACCTCGCGCGCGGCGGTCGCGGTGCGCCGTTCGCCGTCCACCCAGAACTCGACGCCGGTCGCGGTGCGGCCCTCGAACAGCACGCGGCTCACCCAGGCGCGCTCGGTCAAGCTCACGTTGGAGCGACGCAGCGCGGGACGCAGGAACGCATCGGCCGCGGACCAGCGCCGGCCGTCGCGGACCGTGATCCGATAGCAACCGACACCCTCGGGCCGCTCCCCGTTGAAATCGTCGCTGACCGGCAGGCCGAGCTCCGCCGCCGCGGCGAACCAGTGGCGTCGCAGCGGATGCAGGAACGGGTCCACGTCCTTCACGTCGACCACGCCGCCGCCCGGCGAGCCCCCCTGCGGATCGACCCGCCGCTCGTTGAGCTCGAAGATCGGGCGCACGTCGTCCCAGCCCCAGCCGACGTTGCCGAGACGGCGCCAATCCTCGAAATCGGCCGGCATCCCGCGACAATAGACGAGCGCGTTGATCGAGCCGGAGCCGCCGACGACGCGCCCGCGCGGCCAGTACATCCTGCGGCTCCCGAGCCCGGCGCTCGCGTCGGCTTCGTACCGCCAGTTCACGCGCGGATCGGCGAAGGTGCGGCCGTAGCCGATCGGGGTCTTGATCCAGAAGCTGTCGTCGGGGCCGCCCGCTTCGAGCACGAGCACGCGATGGCGGCCGTCGGCGGACAAGCGCTCCGCCACCACGCAGCCCGCGGAGCCCGCGCCCACGACGATGTAGTCGTAGCTTTCCATCCGTGCCACTGTATCGCGGCGCCGGGCGCTCGCGATGCTTTTTCGAGATCCACTCATGCGGTTTTCCGGCGGCCCACGCGCCGGTGCGGCCCCGGCCGCGCGAGTCGCACCCGGGCGGGGAACATTGTAATGTGGACGCGATTGCGTGCCCCGGGGCGGCGCGCCCACCGCCACGTGACGAGGAGGCTCGACCGAGTGATCACCACGGCTGCCGACGCAACATCCGTCCGCCATGCCTCGCACGTCGAGCGCTGGTACGTCCTGATCGTGACCTGTCTCATCTACACGGTGAACATCGCGGATCGGTACGTGATGTCGACGATACTGGAGCCGATCCGCCTCGAGCTGCACCTGACCGACCAGGGCATCGGTGTGCTCACCGGGGTCTCCCTCGGACTGTTCTACGTGACGGCCGGCATCCCGATCTCCTGGTTCGCGGACCGGGCGAACCGCCGCAACATCCTCGCGCTCTCGCTGATCGCGTGGTCGGCGATGACGACGCTGTGCGGACTCGCGCGCAATTACTGGCAGTTCCTGTTCGCCCGCGTCGGCGTCGGCATCGGCGAGGCGGGCGGTACGCCGCCGTCGACCGCGATCGTCTCGGATTACTTCCCGGCCGATCGGCGGCCGATGGCGCTCACGGTGCTCGCGCTCGGCGCGCCGTTCGGCGCCTGGGTCGGCTACGACATGGCCGGCGCGATCGCGCATGCGTACGGCTGGCGCTACGCGCTGTTCGCGCTCGGCGTCCCGGGCGCGCTGCTCGGGGTGCTCGTGTACCTCACGATCCGCGAGCCGAAGCGCGGCCGACTCGACGCGCTCGCCGCCGACCACGAGAAGGCGACGCTCCTCGAGAGCTGCCGCTACCTGTGGAAGCAGAAGGCCGCCTTTCACGTGGTGATGGGTGGCGGCGTCTGCGCGCTGTGGGGCTGGGGCCTGATCTGGTGGACGCCGGCGTTCCTGACGCGCACCTACGGGCTGAACGTCGCGCAGGCGGGCGATGCGCTCGGCTGGATCCATCTGTTCGGCGGGTCGGCCGCGACCATCGGCACCGCGTGGCTGCTGTCGCGGCCGTGGATGGCCGATCCGCGCCGGGTGGTCTGGCTCCTCGGGCTCGGCGTCGGACTGACGACGATCCCGTCGTTCCTCGCGTACTACACGCACACCCTGTGGGTCGCGAAGCTGATGTTCTGGCTGTTCATCCCGGCGATCTACTTCTACATCGGCCCGTGTTTCGGGCTGCTGCAGAACCTCGCGCCGTGCCACATGCGCTCGATGTTCATCGCGATCTCGCTGGTCGTCGCGAACGTGTTCAACCTGGTGGTCGCGCCGCAGTTCGTCGGGATGCTGAGCGATCACTTCGCGGGCGCGCACGGCGCCGACGCGGCATCGCTGCGGCTCGCGTTGCTGATCCTCGCGCCGACCGGCTTCTGGGCGACCTATCACTTCTATCTCGCCGCGAAGACGATCGCGAAGGACCAGGAGCGCGCGATCGGCCTCTCGAAGGCCTGGTCGCCGTGACGCGACGGGCGGGCGGCACCTCCGGCACGACGGCCGCCAAGCCGAGCTTCGACCGGCGCTGGCTGCCGCTGAATGCGCTGCGCGCGTTCGAAGGCGTCGCGAAGCACAACAGTTTCACGGCCGCGGCGAATTCGCTGCTGATCTCGCAGAGCGCGCTGTCACGGCACGTGATCGCGCTGGAGAAGTTGATCGGCGCGCAGCTGTTCGTGCGCCGTCCGCACGCGCTCGTGCTCACGCAGGCCGGGCAGCACCTGCTGGCCGCCGTCTCGAAGTCGTTCGACCGGCTGGAATATGCGCTCGACGACATCCGCAACGACGGCGCGCCGGTGCGCCGGACGCTGCGCGTGCAGATGCCGCCGAGCTTCGCGGCACGCCTCGCGGTGCCGATCCTGCGCGACTTCCGCCAGGCCGCGCCGGAGGTCGAGATCGACCTCGTGAGCCCCTACGGGGTCGGGCCGCCGCTCACCGACGTCGACGTCGCGGTCACGTACTCGAAACCGATGGTCACCGACCAGATCCGCGACCTCCTGTGGCCGATCCGCCTGAGCCTGCTGTGCCATCCGAGCGTCGCCGCGCGCGGCGCGGGAATGAGCCTGCCGGACTTCGTCGAGGCGAACGAGCTCGTGCACGTGCGCCTGTCGGACATGCCGCGGCACCACATCTGGCGGCAGTTCGCGCGGCACGTGAACCTGCCGGTGCCGGGCGTCGAGCGCGGGCTGGTGTTCGACACCGCCGTGCTCGCGGTGCAGTACGCGCTGAGCGGCGACGGGCTCGTGCTCGTCGACACGATGTTGTTCGAGGAGGAAATCCGCAGCGGCCGGCTGGTGAAGCCGTTCGACTTCGACGTCGACGACGGCTACGGCTACTACCTGATCACGCATCCGGAAGGCTTGAGCGAGACCGCGATCGCGCTGTTTCGCTCGTGGCTGATCCAGCGATTCGGCGGCGCGGCGCAGGCCGATCGGACCGCGCCGAAGCCGCATCTGGCGGTTTCCAACACCTAGCATTCGCAATCCTTCGAGCCACATCCGGGAGAGGACATGAGGAGCCACGCACAGGTGGTCGTGATCGGCGGTGGAGTCGTCGGCGCGAGCGTTCTGTATCACTTGACCAAGGCCGGCTGGAGGGACGCGCTGCTGATCGAGCGCGCGGAGCTCACCTCCGGCTCGACCTGGCACGCGGCCGGCGGCATGCACACCGTGAACGGCGACCCGAACGTCGCGAAGCTGCAGCAGTACACGATCAAGCTCTACGAGGAGATCGAGCGGATCTCGGGACAGTCCTGCGGCGTCCACATCACCGGCGGCGTCATGCTCGCGGGCACGCGCGAGCGGCTCGACTGGCTGAAGATGGCCAAGGCGCGCGGCCGGTACCTCGGGATGGACCTCGAGATCATCTCGGTCGACGAGGCCGCGAAGCTCTTCCCGCTGATGGACAAGAAGCATTTCACCGGGGCGCTCTACGATCCGATCGAGGGTCACGTCGATCCCTACGGGGTCACGCACGCGTATGCGAAGTCGGCGCAGATCGCGGGCGCCGAGGTCGTGCGACGCACCCGGGTCACCGACTTGAAGCCGCGCGCCGACGGGACCTGGGACGTGATCACCGATCACGGCAACGTGCATGCCGAGCACGTGGTCAACGCCGGCGGCCTGTGGGCGCGCGAGATCGGCCGGATGGTCGGCCTGGAGCTGCCGATCCTCGCGATGGAGCACCAGTACTTGATCACCGGGGACCTGCCCGAGCTCGCCGGCCGGAAGGAGGCGCTGCACGCGATCGACTTCGAGGGCGAGATCTACCTGCGCCAGGAGCGCGGCGGGATGCTGATGGGAACCTACGAGCGCGCCGGCGTGCCCTGGTCGGCGGTCGAGACGCCCTGGGACTTCGGCCAGGACCTGCTGCCGAACGACCTCGAGCGCATCGCGCCGAGCCTCGAGGTCGGCTTCGAGCATTTCCCGGCGATCGGCGCGGCCGGGATCCGCAAGGTCGTGAACGGTCCGTTCACGTTCGCGCCCGACGGCAATCCGCTCGTCGGCCCGATCCGCGGGCTGCGCAATTTCTGGGTCGCGTGCGGCGTGATGGCCGGCTTCAGCCAGGGCGGCGGCGTCGGCCTCGCGCTCTCCCAGTGGATGGTCGAGGGAGATCCCGGCGCGGACATCTGGGGAATGGACGTCGCGCGCTACGGCGACTGGACGACGCTCGCCTACACGAACGCGAAGGTGCGCGAGAACTATTCGCGCCGGTTCCGCATCCGCTTCCCGAACGAGGAACTGTCCGCCGCGCGACCGCTGCGCACGACGCCGATCTACGAGAAGCTCCAGGCGGCGCACGCGGTGTTCGGCGACTATTGCGGCCTCGAGCACCCGCTGTGGTTCGCGCCGTCCGCGGCCGAGGCGCACGACGAGGTGAGCTTCCGGCGATCGAACGCGCACCGGCACGTCGCGGCCGAGTGCCACGCGGTCCAGCACGGCGTCGGACTGCTCGAGATATCGAACTACGGAAAGTTCGAGGTCCGCGGCGCCGGCAGCGCCGGGTGGCTGTCGAAGATCATGGCGAACCGGGTGCCGGCGGTCGGCCGGATCGCGTTGACGCCGATGCTGAACGAGCGCGGCAAGCTGATCGGCGACTTCACGATGTGCCGGATCGCCGAGGACCACTTCTTCCTGGTCGGCACCTATGCCGCGGAGACGTATTACCTGCGCTGGTTCGAGCGGCACGCCCCGGACGCGAGCGTGTCGATCCGGCCGTGCGCGATGCAGTACGTCGGGCTGTCGATCGCCGGACCGGGATCCCGCGCGCTGCTGCAGCGCCTCGTGCGCGACGACCTCGGCAACGCCGCGTTCCCGTTCCTGTCGTTCCGGCGGATGGAAGTCGGCATGGTCCCGGCGCTCGTCGGCCGGGTGTCCTTCACCGGCGAGCTGGGCTATGAGATCTGGGTGACCACGGACTACCAGCGGCTGCTGTTCGACACGCTGATGCAAGCCGGCCGGGAGCACGGGATCCGCTGCTTCGGCGGCCGGGCGCTGAACGCGATGCGCGTCGAGAAGAGCTTCGGCAGCTGGGCGCGCGAATACCGTCCGATCTACGGCCCGTTCGAGGCGGGACTCGGCCGGTTCGTCGACTTCGAGAAAGGCGAGTTCGTCGGCCGCGCGGCGGCGCTCGAGGAGCGCGCCTCGGGAGGCCGGCTGCGGCTGCTCACGTTCACCGTCGACGCGACCGACGCGGATGCGCTCGGCGACGAGCCCATCTGGCACGACGGCAAGGTCGTCGGCTGGGTCACGTCCGGCGCGTACGGCCATCGCACCGGCGCGTCGATCGCGCTGGGGTACGTGCCGAAGGAGCTCGCGACCGCCACCGCCGGGTTCGAGATCGAGCTGATCGGCGAGCGGCGCGGCGCGGTACCGCACGCATCCGCGCCGTACGATCCGCGCGGCGCACGCATGCGCGGCTGAGCCGGCGATGGCGACCGGCGGCGACGATCCCGTGTTGCATGCAGCGGTCCCGAGCCTCCCCGCGCGCGCGTACTTCGAGGCGGACGCCCACGAGCGCGAGTTGCGCCGGATCTGGCGGCGGCACTGGATCTGCGCCGGGCGCAGCGAGGAGATCGCCGCGGCGCGCGAGTTCCGGCAATATCGCATCGCGGACCGGGGCGTGCTCCTGCTGCGCGACGAGCAGGGCGAGTTGCGTGCGTACCTCGACAGTTGCCGCCATCGCGGCGCGTCGCTGTGCGCGGACGAACGCGGGCGCTTCGCACGCGCGGCGATCGTCTGTCCGTACCACGCGTGGACCTACGACCTGCAAGGACGCCTGCTGCGGACCGGCGCGCGGCCCCCGCCGGCGGGCTTCGATCGCAACGCGCACGGGCTGTGGCCGCTGCCGGTGCGGGAGTGGAACGGGTTCCTGTTCTTCTGCCTCGATCCGGACCCGCCGCCGTTCGCGGCCGGCTTCGACCAGCCGCTCGAGCGGCTCGACGCGTGGCGGCTCGCCGACAGCGTGAGCGCGCATCGCACGGTCCTCACGATCGCGTGCAACTGGAAGGTGTTCTGGGAGAACTACAACGAGTGCCTGCACTGTCCGGGCGTGCATCCCGAGCTCTCGCGCCTCGTGCCGATCTACGGCCGGGGGTTGCTCGAGGCGCGCGACGACCCGGACCCGCGGCCGCGCGCCGCCGCGGGCGATCCGGGCACCCGGGACGGATTGCGTCACGGGGCGCGCAGCTGGACCCCGACCGGCGAGGCGGTCGGACCGGAATTCCCAGGGCTCGGCGCCGCGGATCGGCGCGCCGGTCACGTCTACGTGACCGCGCTGCCGTCGCTGTTCGTCGTCGGACACGTCGATTACGCGCGCGCGGTCCGTTTGCGGCCGCTCGGTCCGGAGACGACCGAGCTGCGGGTGGATTTCCTGTTTCCCCGGGAGGCGCTCGCCACGCCGGGATTCGATCCGGGGCCGGCGGTCGCGTTCGCCGGGCGCGTGCTCGGCGAGGACGCGGCGATCTGCGAGACCAATCAACGCGGGCTGCGCGCGGCGCCGGACGCGCGTGGCGTGCTGATGCCCGAGGAATACGCGGTCCGCTCGTTCCACGATTGGCTGCGCACCGAAGGAGCGATCGATTGAGTCTGGCGCTCGCGCTCGCGGCGCTCGGGGCCTGGATCGCCCTCGTGCTGTTCCACGGCCGATTCTGGGCGTCCGCGCCGCAATTGCCGCCGGCCAGTCCGCACGAGTGCCCGCCGTGCGACGTGATCGTGCCGGCCCGCGACGAACGCGCGACGATCGGCGCGGCGATCGGGTCCTTGCTCGCGCAGGACTATCGCGGACCGTTTCACGTGACGCTGGTCGACGACCAGTCGAGCGACGGCACCGCGGAGGCGGCGGGCGGGGCGGCGAACCTGACCGTGCTGCGGGGCGCGCCGAAGCCGCCCGGCTGGTCGGGCAAGCTCTGGGCGCTCGCGCAAGGCGTCGCGGCGACCCAAGCGCCGATCCTGCTGTTCACCGACGCCGACATCGTGCACGACCCCGCGCACCTTGCGTCGCTGATCGCCCGGCTCGAGCAGCCGCGCGCCGCGATGGTCAGCGAGATCGTCCACCTGAACTGCGAGAGCCTCGCGGAGCGCATGCTCGTACCGGCGTTCGTGTACTTCTTCCAGCTCCTGTATCCGTTCGCGAAGGTCAATGACCCGCGCTCCCGGGTCGCCGCGGCCTCCGGCGGGACGGTGCTGATCCGCCGCGACGCGCTCGAGGCGGCCGGCGGGGTCGAAGCGATCCGCGGCGCGCTGATCGACGACGTCGCGCTGGCGCACGCGATCAAGCCGCACGCTCCGATCTACCTCGGCCACTCGGGACTCGCGCGCTCGATCCGGCCGTATCCGCGATTTCGCGACATCGGCCGGATGGTCGCCCGCACCGCGTTCACTCAACTGCGGGAGTCGCCATTCTGGCTCGCGGCGACGATCCTCGGACTCGGTCTCGTCTGGCTGGTCCCGCCTTGGGAGGTCCTGTTCGGGGCGGGCTGGAGCTTCGTCGCGGGGCTCGCGGCGTTTTCGCTCGCCGCGATCAGCTATTTCCCGACCTTGCAACGCTACGACCGGGCACCGTGGTGGGTGTTCGCACTGCCATTGATCGCGATCTTCTACGGCGGCGCGACGGTGCTGAGTGCGGTCGATGCCTGGCGCGGCAAGGGGGTGCGCTGGAAGGAGCGGGCGTACACCGGTGAGCGCTGATCGATCTAGTTCCCTTCCGATGAGCGTTTGGATGAAGAGATTTCTTCATCAGGTAATGAAAAAAAAGAGACGGCGAACCTACTGAATTTTATGACAAACTTCCCGTCGTTGAGACGTGACCGATTCTCGGTCGCGCGAATCGAACGGAGATTTTGACCATGGATTTCACCGAAAAGCTCGCCCGTTGGGGCAACAACACCTTGCTGGTGTCGCTCGGCTTGCTGACGCTCCTGGTGATCAGCGCGATCCGCTGATCGACCGTCGCGGGGGTGAGGGCGCGCTCGCGCATCATCCCCGGTACCGCCTCCCCCGACGCGGACGGATAGTAGAGTAGGCGCATCCCGCCACCAGACCCCGGGGATTCTGCCCGCATGCCGCGAACCTCCCGGCGCTCACTCGCGTTCTTCGGGCGGATCATGGGGGCGCCCGGACAGTTCCTGTACTCCCGCCAGGCGTATGCGTATGCCGCGGCGCGTTTCGTGGGCCGACACGGATTCGATCGGCTGGATCCGTCGCGTGCATTGCCACGGCGCTGGCTCGACGAGGCGTACTGCGCGACCTGCCTCGACGGCCCGGTCGACCCGCGCAACGTCGTGATGGTCTGGGGTGGACCGCCCGGGAAGCCGTTCGTGGTCAGCGGGGCTCGGGCGGACTGACGGCGAGGGTCTGCTGCATGCGCCGC